>NZ_JBITXT010000005.1:0-570030 GCF_044544865.1 Actinosynnema sp. NPDC053489
GACGACCCGCAGTTCTACATGGACTACACCGGTACCGGGAACTCGTTGAACGTGCGCAGCCCGCACACGTTGCAGCTGATCATGGACTCGTTGCGATACTGGGTGACCGAGATGCGGGTCGACGGGTTCCGGTTCGACCTGGCCGCGACGCTGGCGCGCGAGTTCTACGACGTGGACCGGCTGTCGACGTTCTTCGACCTGGTGCAGCAGGACCCGGTGGTCAGCCAGGTCAAGCTGATCGCCGAGCCGTGGGACGTCGGCCCGGGTGGTTACCAGGTCGGCAACTTCCCGCCGTTGTGGACCGAGTGGAACGGCAAGTACCGCGACACGGTCCGCGACTTCTGGCGCGGCGAGCCCGCCACGCTGGGCGAGTTCGCCTCCCGCATCACCGGCTCCTCCGACCTGTACCAGGACGACGGCCGCCGCCCGTACGCGTCGGTCAACTTCGTCACCGCGCACGACGGGTTCACGCTCAACGACCTGGTGTCGTTCAACGACAAGCACAACCTGGCCAACGGCGAGGACGGCCGCGACGGCGCGGACGACAACCGGTCGTGGAACTGCGGCGTCGAGGGCCCGACCGACGACCCCGAGGTCAACGACCTGCGCGCCCGCCAGCGGCGCAACCTGCTGGCCACGCTGCTGCTGTCGCAGGGCGTCCCCATGTTGCTGCACGGCGACGAGCTGGGCCGCTCGCAGGAGGGCAACAACAACGCCTACTGCCAGGACAACGCGCTGTCCTGGGTCGACTGGACGTTGCTGGAGAAGAACCGCGACCTGCTGGAGTTCACCGCGGCGCTGACGGACTTCCGCAGGCGGCACCCCGTGCTGCGGCGGCGCCGGTTCTTCCAGGGCAAGCCGATCCGCAAGGGCGACGAGCTCCGGGACATCGCCTGGTTCACCCCGTCGGGCGAAGAGATGACGGAGCAGAACTGGGGCGACGACTTCGGCCGCTGCGTCGTGGTGTTCCTCAACGGCGAGGGCATCCCGGACCTGGACCAGCGCGGCATGCGGGTGCTGGACGACTCGTTCCTGCTCGCGTTCAACGCCCACCACGAGGACATCGAGGTCACCCTCCCCGAAGAGGGTTACGGTCCGCAGTGGACGGTCGTGATCGACACCGCGACGGGTGAAGTGAAATCACCCGATCAGGGTGAAGTGGTTCCCGCGGGCGGCAAGCTGACGCTGGTCGCGCGTTCCCTCGTGGTGCTGCAGCGATTGGAGCAGGAGTGACCGGCACGCCCGGCGGACCGCCCTCGTCCACCTACCGCATCCAGTTCACGCCCGGGTTCACCTTCGCCGACGCCGAGGCCGCGGTCGACTACCTCGACGCGCTGGGCGTCGGCGCGCTCTACGCCTCGCCGGTGCTGGAGGCGGTGCCCGGCTCCACCCACGGCTACGACGTGGTCGACCCGACCCGCGCCCGGGAGGAGCTGGGCGGAGAGGCCGGCCGGGTGGCGCTGCACAAGGCGCTCCGCACCGCGGGACTCGGCTTCGTGCTCGACATCGTGCCCAACCACATGGCCGTCGGACCCGACGACGTCAACAAGTGGTGGTGGGACGTGCTCCGGCACGGGCGCGCGTCGCGGTACGCCGACTACTTCGACATCGACTGGGACTCCGGACCGCTGCTGCTGCCGTTCGCGGGCGAAGAGGACTCCGAGGAGGAGCACGAGCACTACCGGCTGGCGTTCTGGCGGCGCGGCAACACCGAGCTGAACTACCGGCGGTTCTTCGACATCACCACGCTGGCCGCGGTGCGCGTCGAGGACCCGGAGGTGTTCGACGCCACCCACGACGAGGTGCTGCGCTGGGTCGCCGCGGGCGAGGTCACCGGGCTGCGGGTCGACCACCCCGACGGCCTGGCCGACCCCGGCGGCTACGTCCGGCGGCTGCGCGAGCGCTCCGGCGTGTGGCTGGTCGTGGAGAAGATCCTGGGCGCGGACGAGCGGCTGCCCGCGAGCTGGCCCGTCGACGGCACCACGGGCTACGACGCGTTGCGCGAGGTGTGCGGGCTGTTCGTGGACCCGGCGGGCGAGGCGGCGTTCACCGCGCTGGCCGGCGAGCTGGGCGCGCCCACCGACTTCGCCGCCGTGGAGCACGAGTCCCGCGAGCTGGTGACCCGGTCGCTGCTGCGCGCCGAGGTGCGCCGGATCGCGGCCCTGGTCCGCGACGCCGACCCCGACGAGGCCGAGCGGGCCGTCGCCGAGGTCATGGTGAACTTCCCGGTCTACCGCTCCTACCTGCCCGAGGGCCTCGACGCGTGGGAGGCCGCGGTGACGGCGGCCACCTCGCCCGCGGCCGCGGCGCTGGACCGGCAGGTGCGGGCCGAGCCCGAGGGCGAGCTGGCCACCCGCATCCAGCAGACGTCGGGCATGGTCGTCGCCAAGGGCACCGAGGACACCGCGTTCTACCGGTACACCCGGTTCGTGGCGCTCAACGAGGTCGGCGGGGCACCGGACCGGTTCGGCGTGCCGCCCGAGGAGTTCCACGGGCGCGCGGCGGCCCGCGAGGCGGGCTCGCCGGCGGCGATGACCACGTTGTCGACGCACGACACCAAGCGGTCCGAGGACGTGCGGGCCCGGCTGGCGGTGCTCGCCGAGGTGCCCGAGGAGTTCGCCGAGGCGGTGCGCCGGTGGACCGCCGCGCACCCCATCGACGAGCCGTCGCTGAACCTGCTCGCGTGGCAGTCCCTGGTCGGCGCGTGGCCGATCACGCCCGAGCGGATGCGCGACTACCTGGACAAGGCGGCCAAGGAGTCGAAGGTCCGCACCACGTGGACCGACCACGACGAGGCGTTCGAGGCGGCCGTGGCGGCGTGGCCGGAGCAGGTGCTGTCCGGTCCCGTGGCGGCCGAGGTGGCGTCGTTCGTGGAGCGGATCGTCGCGGCGGGCTGGTCCAACGCCCTCGGCCAGAAGCTCGTGCAGCTCACCGCGCCCGGCGTGCCGGACGTGTACCAGGGCACCGAGCTGTGGGACCTCTCGCTGGTCGACCCGGACAACCGGCGACCGGTCGACTACGACGTGCGGCGGCGGCTGCTGGCGCGGATCGAGGACGGCTGGCTGCCCGACGTGGACGACTCGGGCGCGGCCAAGCTGCTCGTCGTGCAGCGCGCGCTGCGGCTGCGCCGGGAACGGCCCGAGCTGTTCCGCGGCTACCGGCCGCTGGAGGCGTCCGGGCGGGCGGCACGGCACGTGGTCGCGTTCGAGCGCGACGGCCTGGTCGCGGTGGCGACCCGGCTGCCGGTGGGCCTGGCCGACGCGGGCGGCTGGGGTGACACGGTGCTGCCGCTGCCGCCGGGGGAGTGGACCGACGTGCTCACGTCCCGACCCGCGGACGGGCGGCTGGACGCCATGCTGTCCCGCTACCCGGTGGCACTGCTGGTCGACGCCCGGCGGAGCCGGCGATCGGACGTGGGGGAGTCGTGAGCTTCTCGGTGTGGGCACCGGCGCACGAGCGCGTCCGGGTGCGGGTCGACGGCCGCGACCACGAGATGACGGCCGGCGCCGACGGGTGGTGGCACTCCGGCGCCACGGGGACCGACTACGGGTTCCTGCTCGGCGACTCCGACGAGGTGCTGCCCGACCCGCGGTCGCGGTGGCAGCCGAACGGCGTGCACGCGGAGTCCCGCGCGTACGACCACTCGGCGTTCGAGTGGACCGACCGGGCGTGGACCGGACGCGCCCTGCCCGGCGCGGTGCTCTACGAGCTGCACGTCGGCACGTTCACGCCCGCGGGCACGTTCGACGGCGCGGTGGAGCGGCTGGACCACCTGGTGGACCTCGGCGTCACGCACGTCGAGGTGCTGCCGGTGAACTCGTTCGACGGCACCGCGGGCTGGGGCTACGACGGCGTGCTGTGGGGCGCGGTGCACGAGCCGTACGGCGGGCCCGACGGGTTCAAGCGGTTCGTGGACGCCTGCCACGCGCGCGGGCTGGCCGTGGTGCTGGACGTGGTCTACAACCACCTCGGGCCCTCCGGGGCGTACCTCGACCGGTTCGGGCCGTACTTCGCGGGCAGCAACGACTGGGGCCCGGGCCTCAACCTGGACGGCGAGGGCGCCGACGAGGTGCGCCGGTACGTCATCGACAACGCCCTGGGCTGGCTGCGCGACTTCCACGTCGACGGCCTGCGGCTCGACGCCGTGCACGCCCTCGTGGACCGCAGCGCGCTGCACGTGCTGGAGCAGCTCGCGGTCGAGGTGGACGCGTTGTCGGCGGCCGTGGGCCGGCCGCTGACGCTGATCGCCGAGTCGGACCTCAACGACGCCCGCCTGGTCACCGCCCGGGAGGGTGGCGGCTACGGCCTGCACGCCCAGTGGGACGACGACCTGCACCACGCGCTGCACGTGGCGTTGAGCGGGGAGACGTTCGGCTACTACCCGGACTTCGAGGGCGCGCTGGGCCGGACCCTGCGCGAGGTGTTCTTCCACGCGGGCACCTGGTCGTCGTTCCGGGGCCGCAGCCACGGCCGGCCGGTGGACCGCGACCGGCTGCCCGGCTACCGGTTCCTCGCCTACCTGCAGAACCACGACCAGGTCGGCAACCGCGCGACCGGCGACCGGCTGACCGCGACGGTGCCGTGGCAGCGGCAGGCGGTGGGCGCGGCGATCGTGCTCAGCTCCCCGTACACGCCGATGGTCTTCATGGGCGAGGAGTGGGCGGCGAGCACGCCGTGGCAGTTCTTCGCGTCGTTCCCGGACCCGGAACTGGCCGAGGCGGTGCGCACGGGCAGGCGGCGGGAGTTCGGCCGGCACGGGTGGGGCGAGTCGGAGGTGCCCGACCCGATCGACCCGGAGACGGTGCGGCGGTCGACGCTGCGCTGGGACGAGGTGACCGAGCCCGGTCACCGGGAGCTGCTGGACGTCTACCGGGCGTTGATCGCGCTGCGCCGGTCGCGGCCGGAGCTCGCGGACCCGCGGCTGGACCGGTTCGTCGTGCGCGAGGAGGGCCGGGTGCTCGTGCTGCACCGGGGCGACCTGCGGGTGGTGTGCAACCTCGGGGAGGACGCCGAGGTGCGGCTGGACGTCGAGGTCGGCGAGGTGCTGCTCGCTTCCCCGGACGTGAAGGTGGACGGGCAGGCGGTGCACCTGCCCGCCGACACCTTCGCGATCGTCGACCGCGCGGCGGTCACGCCCGCTCGTCCGGCGTGAGCCACCCGACCTCGGTGAGCTTCTCGGCGAGCATCCGGCCGGCCAGCTCCACCTGGTCGGCGAGCTGCCTTCGCACCTCCGGCCGGTCGTCGTCGGAGTACCTCGCGGCGTCGTAGGCGGCGACCAGCCCGCGCGCCGCGTTGACCACCTCCACCCCCGGCCACTCGGCGACGGGCATCGGGTCGTCGAGTGGTTCGGAGGAGGTGTGGACGGCGCGCACGGCCTGCCGCGGCCCCAGCTCGGTGGAGAGGTCGAGCAGCTTCAACGCGATCGTGTGCAGCTTCACGTTGTGGTGCTGCGACATCCGGACGAGCAGCTGGAAGCCCTCCTGGGGCGTGCAGCCCTGCACGGCGGATATCAGGCCGGTGGCCTGCCCGATCACGGTGCGCGTCTGCACCGCCTTGCGCAGTCCCACGATCTCGGCCTCAAGGCTGGCGATCCGCGCGGTCAGCGAATCGTGCCCGTTGTCCCCGACCACGGTCGGGCTCCTCTCTCGCACGTCGGTACCGGTCAGCCAGGCCAGCAGTGCGAGAGCGTCAGGACACGCGGGTGCCAGCACCGGCAAGCCCACAGCTCTCGCTGACCCTGGTGCCCTTGCGGGTGCCGGGTGGCTTGCGGCTGGCTTTTCAACCGCGTAGACGATCACCGTAGTAGAGGACGGGTCCTCCGGTGCAACTGGAGGGTGCTTCCGCGTGGCGCGAGCAGCCAGAACTCGTCGCCCGCCGCGGCCGCGCACCGCCGGCGGACCGACCCGCCCGGCCGCGCGGACGGGTGCGCGGTGTTTCCGCCGTATGCCCCACGGGTACCTGATGGGTGACGGAGAAGCGCCCTACGAGAGGAACGGTCATGGGGACTGACGACAAGCTCAACAACAAGGCCGAGGAGCTCAAGGGCAAGGCGAAGGCCGCCGTCGGTGACGCCACCGACAACGAGCAGTGGCAGGCCGAGGGCCGCGCCGAGCAGGCGAAGGGGTCGTTGAAGCAGGCGGGGGAGAAGGTCAAGGACGCCTTCCGTGGCGACGACCACTGACAAGACCAGCGCCGCCGAGTTCGTGCCCGAGGGTGCGGACTTGGCGGCGCTTCGCCGTGCGGCCGCGGGGTGCCGCGGCTGCCACCTGTACGAACCGGCCACGCAGACCGTGTTCGGCACGGGGCCGGAGGACGCCAGGGTGGTGCTCGTCGGCGAGCAGCCCGGCGACGTGGAGGACCGGCAGGGCGAGCCGTTCGTCGGGCCCGCCGGCCGGCTGCTGGACAAGGCGCTGGACGAGGCCGACCTGGCCCGTGAGGGCGTCTACCTGACCAACGCGGTCAAGCACTTCAAGTTCGTCCCCGCCGAGCGCGGCAAGCGGCGCATCCACAAGACGCCGGCGCGCGGCGAGGTCGTGGCCTGCCTGCCGTGGCTGCGGGCGGAACTCGGGCGGGTGCGCCCCGACCTGGTGGTGTGCCTGGGCGCGACGGCCGCGAAGGCCGTGCTGGGCACCGGGTTCAAGGTCACCGAACGCCGCGGCCAGGTCGAGCGCGGCGAGGACTACGACGTCATCGCGACCGTGCACCCCTCGGCGGTGCTGCGCGCTCCCGACCGCGACGAGGCATACCGGGGTTTCCTGGCCGATCTGAAGGCCGTGCGCGCCCACCTGGGCCGACCTTCCCCGGAACGTAGAACGGCCCCCTGACCGCTTCCCGCACGGGGTGCGGGCCGAGCTGGACTGGGCTCGGGGTCACGGGGGCCGGGTGGCTGCCTGGGATTCGCCCAGACCACCTGGAAAGGCCGGTCCTAGCGGACAGCCACCTCACGCAGAGTCCTACAGCCGTTCAACTTCGGACCACCTCCTTCCTCGTGTACCACGAACCTATGCGAGGCCGACCTCCCCTCGCAACGCGATTTACGCCATGGCCGGGGTGCGCGGCAGGGGAGTGACGCTGGTCACAACCCGGCGTGCGAGAGGCAGCCGTCCGATTCCCGCCGGACCGGAATCCGCCGGGGCGGCAGGCTCGCGGCATGGCATTCGACGGCAAGGTCGCCCTGGTCACGGGCGGCAGCAGGGGCATCGGCGCGGCGATCGCGGTGCGGTTGGCGGAGCTGGGCGCGGACGTGGCGATCACCCACCGCAACGGCGCGGGTGACGTGGTGGACCGGGTGGAGGCGCTGGGGCGGCGGGTCGTGGCCGTGCGGGCGGACAGCGGTGACGCGGAGGCGGTGACCGCGGCGGTGGAGGAGGTCGTGGCCGCGCTCGGGCGGTTGGACGTGCTGGTGAACAACGCGGGCGAGTTCATCGTGGGGCCGGTGGAGGAGCTGGGCGCGGCGGAGTTCGACCGGACCTTCGACGTGAACGTGCGGGCGGCGTTCCTGGCGGTGAAGGCGGCGCTGCCGCACCTCGGACCCGGCGGGCGGGTGATCGGCATCGGCAGCAACGTGGCCGAGCGGGCGGTGTTCCCCGGGTTCTCGCTGTACTCGGCGTCGAAGGCGGCGCTGGTCGGGTTGACGAAGGCGTTGGCGCGGGAGCTGGGGCCGCGGGGGATCACGGTGAACCTCGTGCACCCCGGTGCGACGGCGACCGACTCGAACCCGGCCGACGGCGAGGGCGCGGACGTCGTGCGCGGCTTCACGGCGCTGGGGCGTTACGCGGAGCCGGCGGAGATCGCGGCGGCGGTGGCGTTCCTGGCGTCCGACGAGGCCCGCTACGTGACGGGGGCCCAGTTGCACGCCGACGGCGGCTTCACCGCCTGACCCGCCTCCGCGAGAGTCCTACCTCCAGACGGCGAGAGTCCTACGTCCAGGACACCCGAGTTCAACGCTCGGCACGCGGGCAGGCGGGCCTGAGCGTTGAACTCGGGGTGCGTGAACGTAGGACTCTCGCGTCGTGGACGTAGGACTCTCGCGTGCTGGAGGTAGGACTCTCGAGTTAGCCGGCGTTCACGTCGACGCAGGCGTAGAAGGCGTTTGAGGTGTCGCTGATGTTCCAGATGGCGAGCACGGTCTGGCGGCCGGACGCGCCCAGGTTCACGGTGTGCGACAGGGTGGACGGCGGCTGCTGGTTGTTGCCGGCGAAGTAGCCGACCCGCCTGCCGCCGACGTAGTACTCGTAGCTGGCGGTGGCGTGCCGCGCGGTGAACGTCCAGTTGAACGTCACCGTCTGGCCGGTGCTCGCGACCTTCCAGCCCTTGTTGTCGTCGTTCAGCTCGGCGAACCGCGCGACGCCGCCGTTGCAGCTGCGCAGCCCCTTCGGGCCCTCGACGCTCTGCGGCTCGTACTTGATGTCACCGCACGGCACCAAGCCGCGGGCGCACTGCGCCTGACGGCTGGGCGGTGACGAGATGTACCCGTGCGCGAACGCGGGCACCGAAGGCAGGGCGACCGTCACGAGCGGTGCGGCGAGCACGCCGGCCGCCACCGCGGCGATCCTTCGGCGGAGTGACATGTGGACTCCTCTGATCGGATGGGCGGAAACGCTTGTGGCGAACGCCAACCCGAGTGCGCCGGGTGGAGCGTTCACCCAAACGCGGCGGCAGGTCTAGACCATACTCTGTGTGACCGGCCTGTGACAACACCCGCGCCGGTCCTGCCCTGTACGGCTGTCCTGTTCGGGTGGACCTTGCGGGGTTCGCACCCAGTGGCTCGTCACGCGGCCTCGGTCGGGTAATGGGTCCAGGTGCGGATGGGTGAGTCGGTGGCGAAAGCCGGTCTTGGGTCGGGCTCGGGCGTTGCGCCAGCGGATGGACGAGGCGATGGCGGCGTTCTGCGCGGCGTGGCCGCGGTGGTCGGTGCCGTTGAGGGCGAAGTGGCGCAGGGCTGCGAACTCGGCCGCGGTCCGGTTCAGCCGGCTGGAGCGGGTCGGCAGGAACACCGGCTCGGTGTCGTGGTCGGCGGCCCGGTCGCGGATTCACCGATCGTCCGACTCCGCCCGCCGCTCCACCGCGGGTCCAGCGCCGCGAACCCCGCCCGTTGAACGCGTGGGTCCGTGGGGCACACCCGCACGTACTCCTCGCTCACCCGCGTCAACGAGGTGATGACCCAGACGGCCTGGCCCTGATCCGACATCAGGACCACGATCGCCCGCCTCGACCGCACCCGGTCCTTCGAGGTCCTGGCGATCCGCTGGACCTTCCGACCTTCCTCCATCGATAACGGCCTCGCGAACACGCTCGGACGACGAGCCACGACCACCTCGCGCACCCGGCGCACGGAACCAGCCTCGCCGATCAGCCCAACCGATCGACTACCGGGCCAACCCTCCGGGACGCGCCACTGGGGACCGGGACACAGGCGAGGTGGGAACGGCAGGCGGCGGAGGGAGCGGATACCCGTTTCAGGTGAATGTCCACGTTCCCCACGACCGCGGCCAGTCCCGCTCCTACCCTCGGTCCGGCTGACGCGACACGAGACAGGAGAGCGACGTGGCGGGAGGCATCCTCGATCCGGACGGCGCACGCGACCGTCTCGAGGCATGGAAGGGGCGCATCGACAAACTCGCCGCCGACACGCAGGTGATGAGCGAGCGTTTCCAGAACGTGCGGGTCACCGTGAACGATCAGAACGGGCTCGCTCAAGTGACGGTCGACTCGACCGGTGTGATGGTGGACCTGCGACTCACCGACCGGATCCACCGGGTCCCTCCGGGCGAGGTGGCGCGGGCAATCCTGGCGACGCTGAGTCAGGCGCGGGGCGAGCTGGCCGACCGGTCGCGGGAGATCATCGCGAACACGGTGGGCGACTCGCCGGCAGCGCGGGCCATCGCCGAGCGGGTCGGCAACCAGCTGCGCGGCAGTGGAAGTGCCCGCGTGGCCCCACAAGATGAAGACGACGGCAACGACTCGCGCACCTACCTCAGGGGGCGGTGACCATGACGTTCCAGGTCGATGTCGAGCAGTTGCGCGCCCACGCGGCGAACGTCGCCAAGATCCAGGCGCGGTTCGCCGCGGTGAAAGCCGCGAGCGCGCACATCACGCAGGATGGCCAGGCTTACGGGGTGTTGTGCGAGTGGATCTCCGGGGTGCTGGAAGGCAGGCACGCGGAGCAGGACGAGCTGATCGCCTACCAGGAGGAGACGCTCGACATCGTCGTGAAGACGCTGCTGGTCAGCTCGGACGACTACGAGACCGTCGACGCGGACAACGCGGGACTCGTGCGCGCGGCGGCGGGCGGGGGAGGGCCCTCATGACCGATCTGGTGGCTCCTGTCGGGTCGTCCCGCGAGGTGTGGACCGGCTCTGGTGTCGCCGACAGCATCGAAGGGCTCGTGGATGCCATCAAGGCGGACGGCTGGGTCGACGACCTGCTGGCCGGGACGGGTGCGGCCGTGGAGGTCGTCGCCTTCGCGCTCGACCCGATCAACGGCTTGCTGTCCAACGGGCTCGGCTGGGCGATCGAGTACTTCGAGCCGTTGCGGGAAATGCTCGACGAGCTCACCGGCAAGCCGGACATCGTCAGGTCGCACGCGACGACCTGGGAGAACATGGCCAAAGAGCTCTACAGCATGTCCGAGGACCTCAAGTCGTGCGTCGAGGCGGACATCCCTGGCTGGCACGGCGCGGCGGCGGACGCCTACCAGGCCAAGATGGCGAAGAACGTCGAGGCCATCGGCGCGCTGGGAGCGATCTCCGCGGCGATGGCCGTGGCCACCGAGGGTGCGGGCAACCTGGTGGAGATGACCCGCGAGATCGTCCGAGACCTGATCGCCGACCTGGTGTCCAGGGTGATCGTGTGGGCGGTCGAGGCGATCTTCGTCGTGACGATCCCGGTCATCGCCTCGCAGATCGTCGCGGCCGTGGTCAAGTGGGCAGGCCGCATCCTCACCTACACGATGGCGCTAATCAACAGCCTGACCAACCTGACGAAGCTCTTGAACGGGTAGGCGGCCATGCGCACACTGCTGCTCCTGTTGTCGCTCGTGCGGTTCGCGCTGCACAAGAAGCCACCCAGACCCGGCCCTCCTCCCGGCGGGCCTCGGAAACCGGGCAGACCGTCGCAGCAGCAAGGGTCCGTCGACGCGGGCGCAGGCCTGACCAGCGCCCAGCGAGCTGCGCGCGGCCTGGAGCAGGAGGCCAGACCCACGGGCGTGACCTCCGACCGCGACGTGCACGGCCGGATGCGCACGGGCCAGCGCGAGGTAGACGTGGATCACGTGTGGCAGAACGGCGAAATGTACATTCAGGGCGACGGGCAGATCGTCAAGGTCCTCCCCAACGGCGACGGCAAGACCTACTCGGTCGTCGTCAGGGACATGTCCAACCCGTCCGGCGCGCCGACCACCGTGCTCGACGCGCTGACCGAGAGCCAGTTGCAGAGCCGCATCGATCGTGGGTGGTGGGAATGACCTTGCCCCAGCAGGCGACCAGGGCGACGGTCGGCGAGGTGTGGCAGGCCGTGGTCGACGGCACCCTCAGCAGGGACGAGGCCCACCGTTGGGCGGCTCGTTGGATCGAGGCCGAAGACGCGGAGGACCTCGATCGGATGGTGTTGTCGGCGTTGCAGCGGTTGCACGGGTTCGACCTGGTGTGGACGGACGTGGCGCGGACCACCGTTCGGCACGGGGGTTCCGAGGTTTACGTGCACTCGGCGGGTGATGTCCGGCAGGCGCTCACGGCCTGGCAGGACGACTGTCGCAGCTACGACGCGGATCCCGTCGGGTACGTCCGGCGCAAGAAAGCCGCGGCCCGCGCCGCTGCTCGGAGTGAGCGTTAGCACTGTCCGACGATCGGTCGCGGAAAGAGCGGAGGTGGGGGGCGAGACCCCTCGTCCCCGACAGGGGTCCGTCTTGTGTTCCGCACTCGACGTGGCTCCTCACATGCCGCTGCCCGGCCGGCTCGATGCTGTCCTACCCGATGGGGCCCGGCCACCCGCTCGGTGACCAGCCCGACGATTCCCTCTGCCTCGGTTCGGCGGCACGACGCCAACGCGGCGTTCACGCGCCCGCAGCGCACTGGAGCGGGGGCGACCGATCGACGGCGTCGGACAGCCGCGTCGATTCACCCGCGCATGAGAGTTGCTCATCCGCCGGCCGTTGTCGCTTCGGCCCGATTCCCCGATCGAGTGACTGCGATGGTACGGACGGGGCGGCCCGCATACGGGGGCGATATGCCCTCGCGCCTAGCCTGCGGGCATGCGCGTGCTGATCGTGGAGGACGAGCCCTACCTGGCCGAGGCCGTCCGCGACGGGCTGCGGCTGGAGGCGATCGCCGCGGACGTCGCCGGCGACGGGGACACCGCCCTCGAACTGCTCCGGGTCAACTCCTACGACCTCGCGGTCCTCGACCGGGACATCCCGGAACCGTCCGGGGACGAGGTGGCCCGGCGCATCGTCGCCTCCGGCAGCGGCACGCCGATCCTCATGCTCACCGCCGCCGACCGGATCGACGACAAGGCCTCCGGGTTCGAACTGGGTGCGGACGACTACCTCACCAAGCCGTTCGAGCTGCGGGAGCTCGTCCTGCGGCTGCGGGCGCTGGACCGCAGGCGCGCGTACGCCCGCCCGCCCGTGCGGGAGCTGGCGGGCCTGCGGCTGGACCCGTTCCGCCGGGAGGTCTTCCGCGACGGCCGCTACGTCGCCCTGACCCGCAAGCAGTTCGCCGTGCTCGAAGTCCTCGTCGCGGCCGAAGGTGGTGTCGTCAGCGCGGAGGAGCTGCTGGAGCGGGCGTGGGACGAGAACGCCGACCCGTTCACCAACGCCGTCCGCATCACCGTCTCCGCCCTGCGCAAGCGGTTGGGCGAACCCTGGCTCATCGCGACCGTCCCCGGCGTCGGCTACCGGATCGACACCGGGGACCCCCGGTGAACCGGGGCACGGGGCTCAGCGCCCGGACGAAGCTCGCCATCAGCTACGCGGGGTTCCTCTTCATCACCGGCACGCTGCTGCTGGCACTGGTGTGGGTGTACCTGCTGCGCTACGTCCCGGACATCGACAAGGGCCTCCTGGGCATCGCGCCGAACCGCTACCTCCTCGTGCGCATCTTCTTCCCCCGCGCGCTGCTGGCGCTGGCGTTCTTGCTGGTCTTCGGCCTGGTGGGCGGCTGGGTGCTGGCGGGCCGGATGCTCGCGCCGCTCAACCGGATCGGTGACGCGGCCCGGCTCGCCGCCCGGGGCTCGCTCTCCCACCGGGTCCGCCTGGAGGGCCCGCGGGACGAGTTCCGCGAACTCGCCGACGTGTTCGACACCATGCTCGAACAACTCGAGTCCCACGTCGCCGAACAGCGCCGGTTCGCCGCGAACGCCTCCCACGAGCTGCGCACCCCGCTGGCGATCACGCAGACCCTCCTCGACGTCGCCCGCACCGACCCGGGGCGCGACCCGGTCGAGCTGATCGACCGCCTCCGAACCGTCAACAAGCGCGCGATCGACCTCACCGAGGCGCTCCTGCTGCTCAGCCGCGGCGACCGCCGGAACTTCACCCGCGAGCGGGTCGACCTCTCCCTGGTCGCCGAGGAAGCCGCCGAGACCCTGCTGCCGTTCGCCGAGCGGCGCGGGATCACGCTCGACGTCACCGGCGGGACGGCGCGGACCACCGGCAACGCGGCCCTGCTCCTGCGGGTGGTCACGAACCTCGTCCAGAACGCCATCGTCCACAACCTCCCCACCGGCGGCACGGTCACGGTCCACACCGAATCGCGCGACGACGTGAGCGTGCTGCGGGTGAAGAACACCGGTGACCCGCTCCCGCCGGAACTGGTGCCGACGCTCACCGAGCCGTTCCAGCGGGGCACCGACCGGACCCGCGCCGAGGGCCACGCCGGCGTCGGCCTCGGACTGGCCATCGTGAACAGCATCGTCCGCGCGCACGACGGGACGCTCACCCTCACCCCGCGCCCCTCCGGCGGTCTCCTCGCCACGATCCGGCTGCCGGGGTCAGCCGCGGAACGCGCGCTCGACGTGGGCGCGCAGCTCGCCGGGGTCCAGGACGGTCGTCAGCGGTGAGGCGGCGATCGCGGTCGAGCGCTCGTCGGCGCGCGCGGCGATGGCGTCCGCCGTGCGCCCCGTGCCGCGCAGCACGGCCAGCGGTCGGCGCCGGGCCAGGCTCTGCTCGGCGTCGTCGAACGTGATCCGCCCGCCGTTGACGACCACGGTCAGCGACGGCCGCGAGCCCGCGACCAGGCCCGCCACGTCGGCCACCCACGGCACCTCGTCACCCCACGCGTCACCGGGCACGAGGACGAGGAGGGTGTGGTTCGGCTCGAACGCGTCCAGCTCCACGGCCACCTGCGCGGCCACGCCGATCAACGGGAACGCGCCGCCGGCCGCCGCGCGCGCCAGGCCGACGGCCCGCACCACGCCGGCGTCCGTGCCGCCGTCGACCACCACCGCCCCGCACTCGTCCAGCAGGGGCACGAGGTCGCGCAGCACCTCCGCCACCGCCCGCACGTCGCCCGCCGCCATCCCGTCCGCCCCGCCGACCACCACCAGCACCGGTCGCCCGACCGGCAACCCGGCGCGGCCCAACGCGGCCCTCGACGTGACCCGAACCCTGTCCACGACCGGCGACGGTACCCGCGGCAACCGCGTCCTCGGCGCGTCCGGGCGCGGTACCGGGCGGGCACCGGGGAGGCCGGTGCGGCGGTGAATCCGAAGTGGACACCCGCGCGCGCCGACCGCCGCGGCCCGCCTCACAGCTCCAGGCCGGTCAGCACGAGGACCCGCTGCTCGGTCAGGTCCTCCATGGCCGCGCGCACCCCCTCGCGCCCCGTCCCCGACTCCTTCACCCCGCCGTACGGCATCTGGTCGGCGCGGAAGCTCGGCACGTCGCCCACGACCACGCCGCCCACGGCCAGCCGCTTGGCGGCGCGGAACGCCAGCCGCACGTCGTGCGTGAACAGCCCCGCCTGCAACCCGAACCGCGAGGCGTTCACCCGGTCGAACGCCTCGTCCACCGACGGCACCCGGTCCAGCACCACGACCGGGCCGAACACCTCCTCGTCCACCACCTTGCAGCCCGGCGGCACGTCGGCCAGCACCGTGGGCTCGTAGGTCGCGCCCGAGCGCCGACCGCCGGTCAGCACCCGCGCGCCCGCCGCCGCGGCCTCGTCCACCCACGCCTCCACCCGGCGGGCGGCGGCCTCGTTGATCAGCGGGCCGACGTCGGTGGCCGGGTCGGTCGGGTCGCCCGTGCCGAGCTCGCGCACGTGCGACACCACGGCGTCGGCCAACGCCGGGTACACGTCGTCGTGCGCGTACACGCGCTGCACGGAGATGCACGACTGGCCGCCCTGGTACATCGCGAACGTGGCGATCCGCTGCGCCGCCCAGTCGAGGTCCTCCCAGTCCGGGCACACGACGGCCGCCGCGTTGCCGCCCAGTTCCAGCACGACGTGCTTGCGCGGCACCCGGTCCAGGATCGAGTGGCCCACCGGGCCGGACCCGGTGAACGACACCACCGGCAGCCGCGGGTCCTCGGCGAGGGCGCCGGCGACGTCGTTGGGCACCGGCAGCACCGACCACGACCCGGCGGGCAGGTCGGTCTCCGCGAGCAGCCCGCCCAGCAGCAGGGCGACCAGCGGCGTGGTCGGCGCGGGCTTGACCACGATCGGCGCGCCCACCGCCAGCGCGGGCGCGACCTTGTGCGCCACCAGGTTCAGCGGGAAGTTGAACGGCGCGATGCCCAGCACGGGCCCGCGCGGTGCCCGCCGCACCAGCGCCAGCCTCCCGTTCGCCGCCGGGTCGGTGTCCAGCCGCTGCAACTCGCCGGAGAAGCGGCGCGCCTCCTCGGCGGCCCAGCGGAACGTCGACACCGCGCGGGTCACCTCGACCCGCGACCACTTCACCGGCTTGCCCGACTCGGCGGTGATCAGCGCCGCCACCTCGTCGGCGCGCTCGGCGAGCCGGCGGGACACGTGGTCCAGCGCCGCGGCCCTGGCGTGGGCGGGCAGGTCGGCGAACTCCCCGGCGACGGCGTGCGCGGCGGCCACCGCGCGTTCCACGTCCCCGGCGCTCGCGTGCGAGGTCACGCCGGCCACCGCGCCGTCGTGCGGGGTGCGGACCTCGACCGGGTCGTCGCTCGTCGCGGGCCGGCCCGCGACCCAGTACGGCGTCGTCGTCACTGAATGGCTCCTTCAAGCACGTCCAGGCCCTCGGCCAGCAGCTCGCCGGGGATGACGAGCGGTGGCAGCAGGCGGATCACGTTCCCACGGGTGCCGCAGGTCAGCACGACCACCCCGGCCGCGTGGCAGGTGGCCGCGACGCGTGCCGCGTCCTCGGCGGTGGCCAGTTCCACGGCCAGCATCGCGCCCCGGCCGCGCACCTCCACGACCGCGTCGGAGGCCAGGGCGCGCAGGCGGGGCAGCACGGTGGCCCCGATGCGGCGGGCGGCGGCGTTCAGGTCGAGGTCGCGCAGGGTGTCGATCGCGGCGACGGCGGCGGCGCAGGCGACCGGGTTGCCGCCGTACGTGCCGCCGAGCCCGCCGACGTGCACGGCGTCCATGACGTCGGCCCGCCCGGTGACCGCGCCCAGCGGCAGGCCGCCCGCGATGCCTTTCGCGGTGGCGACCAGGTCCGGCACGACGTCCTCGTGCTCGCACGCGAACCAGTCGCCCGTGCGGCAGAAGCCGGTCTGCACCTCGTCGGCGACCAGCAGCACCCCGTGCGACCGGCACCAGTCGGCCAGCGCGGGCAGGAACCCCGGCGCGGGCACGACGAACCCGCCTTCGCCCTGGATCGGCTCGACCACCACGCACGCCACCTCGTCGGGCCGGTCGACGGCGGCGACGGCGCGCCGGGCCGCCTCCGCGCCGGACAGGCCGTCGTGCAGCGGGTAGGAGCCGGGAACGCGCCGGACCCCGGGCGTGAACGGGCCGAAGCCGTGCTTGTAGGGCATGTCCTTGGCGGTCATCGCCATGGTGAGGTTCGTGCGGCCGTGGTAGGCGTGGTCCAGCACGACGACACCCGGCCGCCCGGTGGCGTGGCGGGCGATCTTCACCGCGTTCTCCACCGCCTCCGCGCCGGAGTTCAGCAGCACCGAGCGCTTCTCGTGCCCGCCGGGCGTCAGCTCGGCCAACTGCTCGCAGACCTCCAGGTAGCCCTCGTAGGGCGTGACCATGAAGCAGGTGTGGCTGAACCGGTCGATCTGCTCGTGCACGGCCGCCGCCACCCGGGGCGCGGGGTTGCCGACGCCGGTCACCGCGATGCCGGAGCCCAGGTCGATCAACCGGTTGCCGTCGACGTCGACGAGCAGCCCCGGCTCGGCGTGGTCGACGAACGCGGGCAGCACCGTGCCGACGCCGGCGGCGACCGCGCCTTCGCGCCGCTGCGCCAGCTCGCGGGAGCGGGGGCCGGGTACCTCGGTGCGCAGTCGGGCCATGGCTCCAGCATCGACCCGCCGGCCGCCGGCCAACAGTGTCCACTGTGGCGAAGGGACCGTCTGTGGTTGTACACACTGTCCATGGCGTTGACGGTCGGCGCGCTCGCGCGGGAGGTCGGGCTCGTGGTGCGCGTGGCCGCGGGGCTGGACCGGGTGGTGGCCTGGGTGCACAGCACCGAGCTGGCCGACCCGACGCCGTTCCTGGAGGGTGGCGAACTGCTGCTCACCACCGGGATCGCGCTCGGGCCGCCGGGTGAGTACGTGCGGCGGCTGGTCGCGGCCGGGGCGGTGGGCCTCGGGTTCGGCACCGGGTTGAGCCACGAGCACGTGCCCGGTGACCTGGTCCGGGCCGCGCGGGAGGCGGGTCTGGCGTTGCTGGAGGTGCCGCGGGCGACGCCGTTCATCGCGATCACCAAGGCGGTGTCGCGGGCCGTCGCGGCCGACGAGTACGCCGCGCTGCGGCGGGCCGGCGCGGCGCAGCGGGCGTTGACCCGGGCCGCGGTGGCCGACGGGCCGCCGGGCGTGGTGCGGCGGCTGGCCCGGCTCCTCGACGGCGCGGCGGCGGTGCTCGACCCGGGCGGCGCGCCGGTGCACGCGGTGGGCGTGCTGCCGGACCTGGCCGGGACCGTGCGGCGGCTCGCGGCGGCGGGCGGGCCAGCGGGCGCGTCCTGGCAGGCGGGGGAGCGGCACGTCGCCGTGCAGGTGCTGGGGCGGCGCGGGTACCTGGCCGTGGCGGCGGGCCGGCCGCTGGACGCGGGGGTGGTCAACGCCGCCGCGTCGCTGCTCACCGTGGCCCTGGCCCGGTCCGACGAGGTGGAGGCGGTGCGGCGGGAGCTGCGCGCGGCCCGGTTCCGGCTGGCGCTGGCGGGTGTGCCGGTGGCGGGGCTGCCCGAGGCGCCGTTCCGGGTGTTCGTGCTGCGGGAGCCTGCCGAGCCGAACGGGTTCTGGGCGGAGGTCGACGGGCGGGTGGTCGTGCTGGCGCACGCCGTGGACGTGCCGGCCGCCGCCTCGGGTCCGGTGGGCGCGACCGAGGTGGCGCGCGGCTACCGGGAGGCGCTGCGGGCGCTGGAGGCGGGGGTGGCCACGTTCGAGGAGGTCGCCGGGTCCGGCCTGCTGGCGGCGGACGCGGCCGGGTTCGCCGCCACCCTGCTCGCGCCGCTGGACGACGTGCTGCGCGAGACGCTGCGGGTGTGGCTGGCGTGCCACGGCCAGGCCGAGCCCGCCGCCGCGCGGTTGGGCGTGCACCGGCACACCGTGCGCAACCGGGTCCAGCGGGTCGAGCGGCTGCTGGGCCGTTCGCTGGAACCCGCGGGTGTGCGCGCCGAACTCTGGCTGGCGCTGCACGCCTGACCGTACGCTGGGCGTGGCCGCCGACCACTCCTTCGCCCGAGGGGGACCTCTTGGCGCGCTCCCGATTACCAGCCCACGTGGCCGGCGTCTGCACGGCCACCGCGCTCCTGCTCGCTTCCCTGTTCACCGGTCCGGCCAGCGCCTGCACCTGCGGCCCCGCCAACGAGGCGTGGCGGTACCAGCAGGCCACCTACGTCTTCTCCGGCGTCGTCCTGCACGAGAAGGTCGAGGAGACCGCGTACCGGTACACGGTCGCCGTCGACACCGAGTACAAGGGCGACGTGCCGCGCCGGGTGCACGTGCTGACCCAGCGCAACAACTCCTGCGGTCTCACGCTGGAGGTCGGCCAGGCGTACCTGGTGTTCGCCAAGGGCGACGCGGCCGACCGCCGGGTGGAGACCGACCAGTGCAGCGGCATCCGGCTCGCCTCCGGCGGCCCGCCGACCACCACGAGCCCCGCGGTCACCACCACGACGACCGCGCCGCCCACGACGCCCTGCGCCGCTGCCACGCCGTGACACCGGACGGACCCGGGTCGCCCCCGCCAGGGCGACCCCGCGTCCGTTCGGCCGCACACCGCCACCCAAGACCACGACCACAGAGGGGGTTCCCTTGGCGCGTTCCCGCTTCCTCGCGCACGCGGCCGGTGTCCTCACCATCACCGCCGCCCTGCTCACCGCCGTCGTCGCCACTCCCGCCAGCGCGTGCAGCTGCCAGCCCGGCACGGAGGGCGACCGCTACCAGCGGGCGGCCTTCGTGTTCGCCGGGACCGTGCTGCGCGAGACGCTCGACGCCGGCGACCCGGCGCAGGGCTACGACGACGTCTACCGCTACACCGTCATCGTCCGGAAGGAGTACAAGGGCGACGTGCCGCGCCGGGTGGAGGTGGTGACCTCCACCATCGGCAGCATGTGCGGCATCAGGCTCACCACGGGCGTCGAGTACCTCGTGTTCGCCCACGGCGACTCGTCCGACGGCAAGGTCGAGTCCACCCTGTGCAGCGGCACCCGGCCCGCGTCGTCGGGCCCGCCGGTCACGACGGGGACCTCCGGCACCACCACCGCCCCGCCGACGGCGACCTGCGCGACCGCCGCGCCCTGACCGCGACCCGGGCGCCGGGGGTCACCCGCGGGGGTGGTCTTCGGCGCCCGGCCGGTCGGCTGCCCGCCGCCGCCCGGCCGGGGACTCCTGCGCCGCCGGGGCCGGTGTTCGCTTCGGAGGACCGAAGAAGATCGATGTTTGTGGCGGGGTGTTGCGGGTACGCGCCCCCACGACGGCCGACCGGGTGGCTCCACCCGCCGCGCGACCGGTAGCTTCCGGCGTCCGGGCCGACGTCGTCGACGCAGCGGAGGTTCATCCGGGATGTGGGACGGTGACCTGACCGACGAGGTGGTCGACGACCGGTACGTGCTCGGCAGCCTGTTCGGGTCGGGCGGCATGGCCGAGGTGTACCGGGCGGTGGACACCCGCCTCGACCGGACCGTGGCGATCAAGTTCTTCCTGGGCGAGGCGTCCGGCGAGGACCGCATCCGGCTCGACCGCGAGGCCGAGGTGCTCGGTTCGCTCAGGTGCCCCGGCCTGGTCGAGGTGTACGGCACCGGCAGCTTCCGGGGCCGCCCGTACTTCGTGATGCAGCCGGTCGAGGGCGGCACGCTGCGCCGCCGGATGCGCGGCGCGATGCCGCCCGAGGCGGTGGCCGCGATCGGGGCGCAGGTGGCGGGCGTGCTGGCCCACGTGCACGCCAACGGCGTGGTGCACCGGGACGTGAAGCCGTCCAACATCCTGCTCGACCCGACCGGGCGGCGCGCGTACCTGACCGACTTCGGGCTGGCGCTCCAGGCGCAGGTGACCCGGGTGACCAGGTCCGGCGTGCTCGTCGGCACGGCGGGCTACCTCGCGCCCGAGCAGGTGCGCGGCGGTGACGTGGAGCCGGCCGCCGACGTCTACGCGCTCGGCCTGGTGCTGCTGGAGTGCCTCACCGGGCGGCCGGAGTACCCCGGCGGCGACACGGAGGCGGCCCTGGCGCGGCTGCACCGCTCCCCGCGCGTCCCGGCGGATCTGCCCGACCCGTGGGCCGGCGTGCTGACCGCGATGACCGCCTCCGACCCGGCCAAGCGGCCGTCGGCGGCCGAGTGCGAGCGGCTGCTGGGGCAGGCGCGGCGGGCGAGCGCGGGCCTTCCGCCGCTGGTCGAGGTGGCGGTGGTGGACCGGGCCGAGGTCGTCGAGGCCGAGCCGGGGCCGAAGTCGGACCGGCGGCCGCTGCTGGTGGGCGCGGGCGCCGCCGCCGCGGTGCTGGCCGTCCTCGGCGTCCTGGTGCTGGGCGACCCGACCGCCCCGGAGACCGGTGAGCACGTGGGTGGGCCCACGGCGACGACCACCGCCGAGCCGGTCGCCGAGCGGGCCACGGGCGTGGAGCAGCCCGTGCCGGGCAGCCCGTCCACGGTGACCGTGGTGGAGGGCGCGCCGCCGCAGACGGTCGTGGACGACGTGGGCACCGACGGCACCGACCGGGGCACGCCGGAGCCGACCTCGCCGAATCCCGAGGTGGTGGTCCCGACGACCACCACCAGGGTCCAGCCGCAGAACCCGATCGAGGTGCCGACGAACGCGCCGGTCGTGATCAAGCCAGACAACGGCCGGCCCACGATGACCGGGCCGCCGTCCCGGCAGCGCGAGGCAGGCCGGGGCTGAACCCGCCCGTCAGCGCAGGGCGGGCAGCAGCTCGCCCTTGGCGAAGTCGAGGAACTCCCGCTGGTGGTCGCCGCCGATCTGCACCAGCGCCAGGTCGGTGAAGCCCGCCTCGCGGAACTTGCCCACCGCCTCCACCACGGGGCCGACGTCCGGGCCGCACGGGATCTGCGCGGCCACGTCCTCGGGCCGCACGAACTGCGTCGCGCCGGCGAACCCGGCCGTGCCGGGCAGCTCGGAGTTGACCTTCCACCCGCCCGCGAACCAGCGGAACTGCTCGTGCGCCCGCTGGACCGCCGCGTCCCGGTCCGGGTCCCAGCAGATCGGCAGCTGGCCGATCTTGCGCGACCGGCCGCCCTGGAAGACGTCCCACTCCTGGCTCAGCGACGGGTCCGGCTCGGTCGCCACCATCGCGTCGGCCAGCGGCGCGAACGTGCGCACCGACTGCGTGCCCGACACCGCGACGGCGATCGGCACGCGCTGCTCGGGCAGGTCCCACAGCTTCGCCGAGTCGACCCGGAAGTGCTGGCCGGAGTAGTTCACGTACCCGCCGTCGAACAGCTGGGAGATGATCTCCACGGCCTCGCGCAGCAGCTCGTGCCGCACGTTGACCGGCGGCCAGCCGCGGCCGACCACGTGCTCGTTGAGGTTCTCGCCCGCGCCGATGCCCAGGGTGAACCGGTTGCCCGACAGCAGCTGCACGGTCGCGGCCTTCTGGGCGACGACCGCGGGGTGGTAGCGCACGGTCGGGCAGGTCACGTACGTCATCAGCTCGACCCGCTCGGTGGCCTGGGTGACCGCGCCGAGCACGCTCCAGGCGTAGGGCGCGTGCCCCTGCTCGTCCAGCCACGGCGAGTAGTGGTCGCTCATGACCTCGAAGTCGAACCCCGCCTGCTCGGCCAGGCCCGCGTGCTCGACCAGCTCGCGTGGCCCCGCCTGCTCGGTCATGAGGGTGTACCCGATCCGCACGATTCCTCCTACGCCATCGGCAGGTCGGTGAGGTCCGCCCGCAACTGGTCGAGTTCCTCGTAGACTGCCGACGCGCCGGCCTCCCGCAACTCGGCCTCGCCGAAACCACCCGTGCGAAGGCACACGACGGGCAGCCCGGCGCGCTTCGCGGCACCGCAGTCCCACACCGAGTCGCCGACGACCACGGCGCGCCCGCTGTGGTCGACCCGCCGCAGCGCCACCTCGATCAGGTCCGGCGCGGGCTTGCTGTCCTCCACGTCGTCCGACGAGGTCGAGGTGATGCCGGAGGCGTCGATGAGCTTGACGTAGTGGTCGACGTGGTGGCGCTTGCCCGAGCTGGCCAGCACGACCGTGAGGTCCTGCTCCAGCGCGGCGGCGATCAGGCGGTGCGCGCCCTCCAGCGGCCTGACCTCGGCCAGCATGGGCGCGAACTCCTCCTCCCACGCCTCGCGCAGCTCGTCGCCGTGCGCGCGTTCCACGTGCTCGCCCGCGACCGCGGCCACGAGCTTGTCACCGCCCATCCCGATGGCGCGGTGCAGCCGCCAGGTCGGGATGGTGAGGTCGAAGCGGCGGAAGGCGCGGAACCAGGCGACGGCGTGGTGGTAGTTGGTGTCCACCAGCGTGCCGTCGACGTCGAGGACGAGCGTGTTGGTCATGCGGCCTGGTTAACCGGACCCGGCGACCGGCAAACCGGGACGGCGGCCCTGCTCAGCGGGCGGGGACGGTGTCCAGGAACTCCTCGATGAGCCGCGCCCACTCGGCGGGCGCCTCCACGGCGGGCGAGTGGCCGCTGTCCAGCTCCGCCCACCGCGCGCCCGGGATCAGGTCGGCCAGCTCCCGCGTCGTCCCCGGTGCGATCAGCCGGTCGTGCTTCGCGCCGATGACCAGCGTCGGCACGGACAGCGCCGGCAGCTCCTCGCGCAGGTCGATCCGCTGCACCAGGTCGACGTGCTCGGGCGTGCCCGGCGGGACGGTGATCGCGATCAGCTCCAGGAAGCCCTCGGTCTGCTCGGCGGTCAACCGCCGCCGGAACGGCTCGCCCAGCGCGATGGACAGCAGGAAGCGGGCCAGCTCGGCGCGGTCGCCGTCCACGAGCCGGCGCCACTGCCGCATCCGCTCCCGGGTCTCGTCGTCGATGCGGGCGAACCCGGCGGTCAGCACCAGCGCCGTCACCCGCTCCGGGTGGCGCCGGGCCGCCCGCACCGCGACCGCGCAGCCCATCGAGTAGCCGACGACCGCGAACCGGTCCTCGCCCTCCGCCGCGGCCACCAGCAGGTCGGCGAGGTCGTCCAGCTCCAGCGGCCCGGTCGCGCGCGGGGTGGTCCCGGAGCCGGGGAAGTCCACCGCGTGCACCTTGCGCTTGCGCGACAGCCGCGGGATCAGCGGGCTGAAGTTCGCGCGGACCGTGCCACCGGCCCCGTGGGCGAGCAGAAGTGCGGGAGTCACGTGCCCGATTCTGCCGGTCCGCGGGGGTGCGGCGAAGCCGTTCGCGGGTTGAGGTGGATCACTGGGACGTGTCGACCGGCCACCTCGGGTGGTCGGGTCGGGGCAGCGGCCTGCGCAGGCAGACGCGGGTCGCCGGGTCCAGGCCGCGGGCGGCTTCGGCCGCGACCACGGCCGCCAGGCCCGGCGACGGGTCCACCACCTCGTGGAACCCGAGCCGCCGGTAGTAGGGCCCGTTCCACGGGATGTCCCGGAAGGTCGTCAGGGTCAACGCGGTGAGCCCGCGGGCCGCGGCCCAGCGGCCGACGTGGTCCAGCAGCGCCGCACCGATGCCGCGGCGGGCGTGGTCGGGGTGGACGCAGACCTGCTCCACGTGCGCCGCGCCGTCGACCGGCTCGACCGCGATCCACGCCACCGGGCGCGGGTCGGCGGCCACCCACACGTGCAGGCGGGCGAGGGTGCTCAACGGCATCGGCTCGTCGTCGGCGATCTCCGGCATGCCGTGGTCGCGGAAGGGCTCGCCGGAGGCCCGCTCGATCGGGGGCAGCAGCGGCAGTTCGTCGGGTCGGGCGGGGCGCAGGTCCACCCGCGCATGGTCAGCCGGCGGTGAGGTTCTGCTCAACCTCGTTCGCGAGGGCCTCCAGCAGGCGGGCCGGCAACTGCTCGTCCGGGCAGCCGTCCACGGCGAGTTCGGCGACGCTGCCCGCGACCCCGGCCAGGGACACCCGCAGCTCGCCCCGGCAGCCGGCACCGGCCAGCGGTTCCCAGGTCAGGAGCAGCCGGTCGTAGTCGGCGGCCAGGCTGACCTGGCGCGGCCCGTCGTGGGCGCGCAGGATCAGCACGTCGTCCGAGCGGCCGACCACCTCGTAGGGCCCGGGCAGCCACGAAGCCAGCCGCACGGGGTCGGCGGCGGCGTTGAAGACCAGGTCGGGCAGGGCGGGCACGTCTCGTCTCGCGTGGATGGTCACGGCCTCACGGTTACCCCGTTCGAGGAGCCGCACACGGGGTAACCAGCGCCCATGACCGCAGCAGACGGACCGGTGGACGAGCCGGTCGACCCGGACGAGGTGGCCGAAGAGGCGCCGATCGACCCGACCCCGCAGGAAGTCGACGAGTACCGCGCGCTGATCGGCGACGAGACGCCGGAGCCCGACGAGGGCGACCCGGTGCGGTAGAGCCGGTGCCGTAGACCCCGGTGCCGTAGACCCGGTGCCGTAGACCCGGTGCCGTAGACCCGGTGCCGTAGACCCGGTGCCGTAGACCCGGTGCCGTAGACCCGGTGCTCGTGGCTCTTGGGCTGCCAGGCGGTTCCGCCCGCCTGGCAGCCCCGTCGCGCGGGCCTAGTCGCCCGAGCCCGGTTCGGTCATCGTGCGCATCGCGCGGGCCTTCGCCGGGTCCGGCAGGACACGGCCGGCGACCGCCTGCGCCTTGGTGCGCAGCGACGCGGCGAACACGTGGTCCTCGCCGTCCATCAGGGCCTTGAAGCCCGCCCGCGCCACGTCGGCCGGGTCGTCCTTCGGACCGGTCGCGATCTTGGTGTCCGTCATCCCGGCGCGGCGGAAGAAGTCGGTGTCCGTCGGGCCCGGCATCAGCGCGGTGACGGTCACCCCGCTGTCGCGCAGCTCCTCCCGCAACGCCTGCGAGAACGACGCCAGGAACGCCTTCGACGCCGCGTACACGGAGTGGAACGGCCCGGGCGCGGTCGCGGCCACCGACGAGGTGAACAGCACCCGGCCGGCGCCGCGGTCCACCATCGCGGGCAGCAGCCGCTTCGCCAGGTGCACCGCCGAGGAGATGTTGAGGTCCACCACGCGCAGGTGCGAGCGCAGGTCGCTGTCGTCGACGAAGTCGCCGCCGATGCCGATGCCCGCGTTGACCGCCAGGGCGTCCACCGGCCGCCCGGTGCCCTCGACCACCGCCACCAGGTCCTCGTTGCCCTCGAACGTGGCCAGGTCCGCCCGCACCGGGTCGACCCGCGCCCCTCCCGCCGCCAACTCGCGCGCGACCTCGTGCACCGCGTCGTTCTCCGCCGCCACCACGAGGTCGAACCCGTTCTCGACGAACACCCTCGCCAGTTCGAGCCCGATCCCGCTGGACGCGCCGGTCACCACCGCCAGTGGCCTCTGCGAAGCAGTCATGGCCGTGAACTACCCGGAGCCGGATCACCCAATCCGGTTTCACCCGATGCGTTCCCGGGCACCCCTCCCGGTACCTCAACTCGCGAATGGTGGTGACGTATGTCCGCGCGGCCCGGTCAGGTGGGTGTGCTCGACGTCGGCAGCTTCAGCGCCCACCTCGTCGTCGTGTCGGGCTCACCGCTGCACCAGGTCGTCTCGCACAAGACCCGGCTGCGGCTCGACCGGGCCCTCGGCCGGGACAACCGACTGCGCCCGGAGGGCGTGGAACAGATCGTGACCGCCGTTCGCACCGCCCGCCGGGTCGCCGAGCGCGCCGGCGTCCCGCACGTCGTGCCGTTCGCGACGTCCGTGATCCGCGACGCGCGCAACGCCGACCAGGTCATCGCCGAGGTCGCCCGCCGCACCGGCACGCTGCTGCGCGTGCTGCCGGGGCAGGAGGAGGCGCGGTTGGCCTACCAGGCCGCGCGGCAGTGGTTCGGCTGGCACGTCGGTCCGCTGCTCGTGCTCGACGTCGGCGGCGGCACGGTGGAGCTCGCCGCCAGCCAGGACGCGGAGCCGTCCCTGGCCCGGTCGCTGCCCCTGGGCGCGCGGTCGCTGACCCGACGGCTGGGGTTGCGGCACGGCGGGCACCTCGACCCCCGCGACCTGGCCCGCGAGCAGGTGGCCGTGCACGACATGGTGCTGGCCGCGCTGGACGGGACGTCCGTCGCCGGGCACCAGGCGGTGGGGTGCTCGAAGGTGTTCCAGCAGTTGGCGCGGCTGGCCGGGGCGCGCCCGCAGCACGACGGGCCGTTCGTGCCGCGCACGTTGCGGCGGTCGGACCTGCGGGGCTGGATACCGAAGCTGGCCCGGATGCCCGCGCCCAAGCGGGCCCGGCTGCCCGGCATCTCGCGGCACCGGGCCGAGCAGTCGTTGGCGGGCGCGCTGGTGGCGGAGGCGCTGATGGTGGCCACCGGGCACGAAGAGGTGCGGATCTGCCCGTGGTCGACCAGGGAGGGGTTGCTGCTCTCCCTGCTGGGCACGGGTGATGACGACGAGTCCTACCGGGTGGCGTGAAGGGGTCGGGATGCTGGCGCTGTCGGTCGAGGCCCACCGGACGGGGTGCGCGGTGGTCGTGGCGACCGGGGAGTTGGACCTGGCGGGAGCGCGCCGGGTGCTGGACCGGATGGACCGCCTGGTGAGCGAGGGGCGTGACCGGATCGTGCTCGACATGTCCGGGGTCGCGTTCTGCGGTGCCCAGGCGATGAGCGCGCTGGTGCGCACCAGGGCGCGGGCGCAGCGGGCGGGCGGGTGGCTGAGGCTGGCCGCCGTCCCGCCGCACGTGCGGCGCGTGTTCGAGCGCACGGACCTCGACCGGCTGTTCCCGCGCTACCCGGACGTGACCTCGGCGGCGACCGGGCGTGCCGTGGCGAGCGGGGAGCAGGCCGGGGCGCGAGCCGCGGCGGGTGGCGCGGTGGCACCGGGACCGGTGGCGTCGGGGCGTGCCGCGGTGGGGCGCGGGCGGGTGGTGTCGCGCGGTGGTGGGTCGCGCGGTGGTGGTCGGGCGGTCGGCGGTGACGACGGGCGCGCGGCGGGTGCCGAGCGGTTCCCGCGGAGCGCCGACGGGCCCGCGGTCGACGGCGCCGGGCCGGTGACCGGTGGGCGGGTGGCGCGGAGCGGTGACGGGTCGGCGGGCGGCGGGCGGTCCGGTGGCCGCGGGGTGGCCCGGTCGGAGGACGAGGGGCCGGTCGGGTCCCGGTGATCGCGGGTCCCCGTGGGAGCGGGTGCCGGTGATCGCGGGTGCCGGGGGAGTGGGTCCTGGTGGGAGCGGGTGCCGGTGAGAGTGGGGTGCAGGTGGCAGCGGGTGCCGGGGGAGTGGGGTGCCGGTGAGAGCGGGTGACCGTGGATCACGGCCGTTTCGGGCGGTGGTCGCGGGGTAGTCGTGCGGCAGCCCCCGGTAACGACGAGGTGATCCGCGATGACTGCCGACGCACGGCTGCCGCACCCCCTGCGCGGGGCGGCCATGGCCGTCGCGGTCGCGTTCCTCCTGGTCGGCGTGCTCGGCTTCGTGCCCGGCCTCACCACCCACCTCGACGAGATCACCTTCGCCGGTCCCGGGTCCGGGGCGCACCTGCTCGGCGTGTTCCACGTGTCCGTCCTGCACAACCTGGTCCACCTGCTGTTCGGCGCGGTGGGGCTGGCGATGGCCCGCGGCGCCTCCTCCGCCCGCGCCTACCTCGTCGGCGGCGGCGCGGTGTACCTCGTGCTCTGGCTGTACGGGCTGGTCGTGGACAAGGCGAGCAGCGCCAACTTCGTCCCCCTCAACGACGCCGACGACTGGCTGCACCTGGGGCTCGGCCTCGGCATGGTGGCGCTGGGCCTCGCGCTGAAGGGCAACCCCAATGCGCGCAGCGCCTGACCTCCTTGAGAACGCCTTCCGCGCGCTGGCCGACGCGCGCGACGCCAAGGCGTTCCACCCGCGCGGCCGGTGGTTCGAGGGCACGCTGACCACGACGTTCGACCCCGCGCTGCCGCTGCCGGTGGGCGAGGTGGAGGTGTGCGGCCGGCTGTCCAAGGGCGTCGGCACGCCGGGCGGGCTGCCCGACGTGCTCGGGTTGGCGTTCCGGCTGCCGGGTCCGTGGGACGTGCTGCTGTCCACCTGCGCCGCCGTGGTGCTGCCCCGGCCCGCCCGCACGTGGACCAGCGCCCGGTACGGCAGCGTCACCCCGTTCCGCCACGGCGGCCGGCTGGTCTGGCTGGCCGCCGTCCCCGACCGGTCGAGCCGCGTCCGGTCGGCGGCGTTGGCCGACCTGCCCGCCGAACTGGGCTTCACGCTGGAGGTCGGCCCGTCGTGGCGGCCCGTCGGCAGGCTCGTCGCCCGCCCGCTGGACGTCGACCGGGACCTGCCGGCGCTGGACCCGGTGCGGAACCGGCCGCCGGACGTCGACCTGGCGCCGGCGTTCCTCGCCCGTGCCCGGGAGAGGGCCTACCGGGGCAGCCGACGCGGCCGATCGCCCGATCCGGTGACTGCTCCGGACGCATGAGCGGGCGCTACGCCGGGTAGTCGGACGATGTGGCGGTCGTGTCGACACCCGGGGGCTCGACCTCGCGCGGGGCCCGCCCGGGTCGTCGCCCACCCGCCGGCACCGGAGGGTGGTTCCACCTGGCCGCCTGTCCGCACCTCACCCTGCTGGGCGGCCAGTGGAACGGAGAGCGACCGATGCGACACCACCACTCGACCCCCCGACGGGTCGTCACCGCCTGCCTCGCGACGGCGTCCCTGCTGGTGGCGTCCCTGCCGGCGGCGGGCATCGCCCGGGGCCACGCCGCGCGGCAGGCCGAGGGGGACGTCCTCGGCGTCGGCCTGCCCGGTGCGGTGGAGGGCAGCTACATCGTCGCCCTGCGGGAGGACTCGGTCAGCCTGGAGCAGACCCCGGCCGTCGCCGAGTCGCTGGTCCACGAGTACGGCGGCGAGGTCAGGCTGACCTACACCGTCGCCCTGCGCGGGTTCTCGGCCGCCATGAGCGAGGCGCAGGCCCGCCGGGTGGCCGCCGACCCGACGGTCGCCTACGTCGAGCAGGACGGCCTGGCGCAGGCCACCGACACGCAGGAGAACCCGACCTGGGGCCTGGACCGGGTGGACCAGAAGGCGTTGCCGCTGGACAAGAAGTACACCTACCACAGCACCGGCGCGGGCGTGACCGCCTACGTCGTCGACACCGGCATCCACAAGGCGCACCCCGACTTCGGCGGCCGGGCCGCCGACGGGCACGACTTCATCGACAACGACGACGTGGCGCAGGACTGCCACGGCCACGGCACGCACGTGGCCGGCACCATCGGCTCGACCACCTACGGGCTGGCGAAGGCCGTGAAGCTGGTCGGCGTGCGGGTGCTCAACTGCCAGGGCTCCGGCCAGTGGTCCCAGATCGTCGGCGGGCTGGACTGGGTCGCCCGGCACGCGGCCAAGCCGGCCGTGGCCAACATGAGCCTGGGCGGCTCGGTCAACACGTCGGTGGACGAGGCCGTCAGGAAGCTGGTCGCCACCGGTGTGACGGTCGCCGTGGCCTCGGGCAACGACAACCGCGACGCCTGCGGCACCTCGCCCGCGCGCACCCCGGAGGCGATCACGGTCAACGCGACCGACGTCAACGACGACAAGGCGACGTTCTCCAACTTCGGCCGCTGCACCGACCTCTTCGCCCCCGGCGCGAACATCACCTCCACCTGGAACGACAACGGCGAGCGCACGATCAGCGGCACGTCGATGGCCGCGCCGCACGTGGCCGGCGCGGCGGCGCTGTTCCTGGGCGCCAGGCCCGCGAACGCCGCCGCCACCCCGGCGGACGTGGCCAAGGCCCTGGTCGACAACGCCACCCCCGACGTGGTCGAGAACCCGGGCGCCGGGTCGCCGAACAAGCTGCTCTACACCGGGTTCATCGGCGCGCGGGACCCGAACCGGCCGGCCTGCGCGGGCGGCTCGAACACCAAGGACGTCGACATCCCCGACGCGGGCGAGGCCGTGACCTCCGACGTGGTGGTCGCCGACTGCGCGGGCCAGGGCGTCGCGGACACCGCGGTGAAGGTGGACATCGTGCACCCGTACACCGCCGACCTGGCCGTGGACCTGGTCGGGCCGAGCGGCGCGGTGTTCCCGCTGCGCAAGGCGGGCGGCACGACCTCGGCGGACGGCGTGCACGAGACCTTCAAGGTCGACACGTCCAAGGAGGCGAAGAACGGCACCTGGAAGCTGCGGGTCCAGGACGTCTACACCTACGACACCGGTCGCATCGACGCCTGGTCGATCTCGTTCCCGTCCTGACCCGCCGCCGGTTGGCGGGTTGTTCCCCGGCGACCGGGCCGACGCGGCCGGCGCGAGCGCGAGTGGTCACCCGTGCGCGTCGGAGGTGGTCCGCCACCGCACGACGCCGACCGCCCGGGCTGCGGTGATGGCGGTCGGCAGCGCGGTCCCGCCGGCGGTCTCGCGCCCCGCGGGCCTGCCGATCGTGGTGACCGGCCTGGTCGAGGGGGCGGGCCGGTGGCGTCCGGTCAGGGGAGGGGGCGTCGCCCGGCGAAGCCGATGTCCGCCCGGTGGTACCAGTGCAGGCCGTCGTCGCCCTCCAGCCAGCACAGCAGCACGGGTACGCCGTCCAGCTCGGCGGGGAAGTCGACCAGCAGGGGCGCGAAGCCCTTCAGCTCGGCGCCCGTCTCCTGCACCCGGGTCATGAGGTCGTCCAGCCGGGCCTGCGCCGCCTTCAGCTCGGGCAGGCCGCCGAGGCCCGTCGGCGTGCCGCCGTCGAGGGAGGCGGCCAGCTCGGCGGCGTCGGCCCGGACCGCGACGATCTCGGTGAGCACCGGCAGCAACCCGGCCAGCTCCTCCCGCGCCTCCGGCACGCTGAACACGCCCCACCCCGATCCGCCTCGGCCGCCGTACCGGGACAGGCTACCGGCAGCCGGCGGCGACCCGGGGGTCGCCGCCGGCTGCCCCGACGCCGCGTCAGCGCAGCGGCGGGGAGGCCAGCTCCGCCAGTTCCAGCGCCTGCTCCGGCCACCAGCGGCCGGCGGCCGGGCCGCCCTGGCACTCACCGTCGGACTCGCCGGGCCGCTTGACCCACAGGAACGCGTCGACCAGCGGGATGCCGGTGTCGGCGGTGGGCCGCTCGCCCAGGCCGCGGCCGGGCGGGTTGCACCAGTCGGTCTCGCCCTCGCCCGGCGTGTAGTGGCCGCGCCCGTTGCGGCTGGTGTCCAGCACGAAGTGCGTCATCTTCGCCTTGTTCACCGGCATCGCGTCCAGCTCCTCGTCGGAGGGGCAGGTGGTCGCGCCGCGCTCGGTGCGCAGGTAGACGCACTTGGACACGCGCGTGCCGTAGCGGACCAGGTCCTCGGTGAAGCGGTAGTTCGAGGTGTTGAGCGCGAACCCGTCGGCCCGCTCGACGCCGCCCTTGATCAGGCGGTTGACGATGCCGAGCTGCTGCCGGGGCTCGCCGTAGCCCGCGTCGTAGTCGTTGAGCGCCTGCCACGCCGAGTGCCCGGCGTCGAGGTAGACGCGGGTGTGCCTGCCGCGCTTGAGCGCGTCGACGGCGTGGTTGATCTCGCGGAACCGCTGCGGCACCAGCTCCTCGTCCGGTCCGATCGCGCACCACGGCTCGCTGGTCAGCAGCGCCAGGCCGTCCGGCTCGACGACCACCACGGCCTTGTCGTCACCGATGCCCTCGGCGAAGGCGTCGATCCACTCCCGGTACTCCTGCTCGGTGCGCGCGCCGCCCGCCGACCACTGCGAGCAGTCGCGGTAGGGGACGAAGTACGCCACCAGCACCGGCACCTGGTGCTTGGCCCGCGCGGCGCGCACGACCTCGCGCACGTTCCGCCGCACCTCGTCCGCGCCCGCCGTGGTGAACCAGATGGCGGTCGGCTGCGCGGCCACCGCCTCCATCAGCTCGGCGTCCGCCACCCGGCCCTCGGCCCGCCACTCCCGCGCCTGCCGGGCGGCGTTGCCGTCCGGTTCGACGTAGAACGACGTCCCCTTGGGCAGGTGGGGAGGTCCCGATGCCGTCACGGTCGCCTCCGCCCCGGCGCCACCCGCGCCGATCAACGCGCACACCGCGGTCGCCGCCAGCGTCAGCCCGACGCGCCGCCGTCCCAGTCCGTTGCTCACTCGACTGCTCCTCACGGAACGCTGCCTGGGAGCGCTCCCAACCGGGCGCAAGCATGCGTCGTCATGAGCTGGATCACAACCCCCGACCGCGCGTGCGGTCACCGATTCGAAACCTGCCCGTTACCCGACCGGGGGTGGCGTGAAGCCGGCGGCGCGCAACAGCGCCACCGCGAGGTGCAGGTCCTGCAACGCGATGCCCGAGCTGTCGAACACCGTCACCTCGTCGGGCGACGTGCGGCCCGGCGCACGACCCGCCAGCACGTCGCCCAACGCGGTCGGCCGGGCCTGGGGCAGGTGCTGGAACTCGCCGATCACCGCGGACTGCTCCGGCCAGTCGCAGAACAGGCGGCCGGCCGCCAGCAGCGCCACCGGCAGCTCCTGCTTGCCCCTGGCGTCGGAACCCATGCTCGCCACGTGCGTGCCCGGGCGCACCCACCCCGCCTCGAACAACGGCGCGCGCGCCGTGGTCGCGGTGACGATGACGTCCGCCGACCGGCACGCCTCCTCCGCCCCGCGGGCCACCGCCGGCAGCCCCTCGGCCGCCAGGTCCGCCGCGAACCGCGCGCCCCGCGCGGGGTCCCGCGCCACCACGTGCACCGCCGACAGCTCGCGCACCCGGGCCAGCGCCAGGCACTCGTGCCACGCCTGCGGTCCCGTGCCGAACACGGCCAGCGAGCGCGCGTCGGGCCGGGCCAGCACGTCGGCGGCGACCGCGTCGGCCGCGGCGGTGCGGAAGGCGTTGGCGTACCCGGCCTCGACCACCGCCGCGACCCGGCCGACGGCCTGGTCGAACAGCAGCACCACCGAGTTGTGCCGCGGCAGCCCGCGCTCGGTGTTGCCCGGCCAGTAGCTGCCGATCTTCACCCCGGCCGCGGCCGGCGCGGCGGCCGACTTGACCGTGAACCGGTTGGCCGTCGACGACCCGTGCCCCACCACGGCGGGGAACAGCACGCCGCCCTCCGCCGCCTCCAGCAGCGCCGCCCGGGCGGCCTCGTAGGCCAGTTCCCGGGTCACCAGCGCGCGGGTCTCCTCCTCGGACAGGAAGATCACCAGCCGTTCACCCGCTTCCAGGTCGTGCCCGCGCCACCCGCGAACCACCGGTCATCGTTCCCCATCGGCGGGGCGGGCGCGGCACGCGGTCGGGTCGGCGCGGCGGGAGGCGGCGCGGCGGGAGGCGGCGCGGCGGGAGGCGGCGCGGCGGGAGGCGGCGCGGCGGGAGGCGGCAGCGGCGTTCAGCCCGACTTGCGGGCGACGACGCGGAACGAGTCCAGCTCCGGGTCCGACGGGTCGGGCAGCTGCATGCCGGCGGCCAGGCCGGACCGCACGTAGTCCACGACCTCCTTCGTGATCACCTCGCCCGGCAGCACGGCGGGTGCGCCCGGCGGGTACGGCGTGATCATCTCGGCCGCGACCCGGCCGACCGCCCGCTCCGGGTCGACCTGCTCGACCTCGGCGAAGAACGCGTCGCGCGGCAGCATCGCCATCTCCAGCTGCAGCTCGTCGGGGCCGGGCAGGTCGACCGGCTTCGGCGTCGGCAGCCCGTCGGCCGCGCGGACCAGCGCCCGCAGCGCGTCGAGCAGCACCTTGGCGCTGTGCTCGTCGTCGGCGTAGGTGAAGTGGGCGACGATCCGGCGGTGGTCGGACAGGCCCACGGCCACGCGCTGGTGCTCGCGCAGCCAGTCGGCCGCCTGGTAGCCGCTGATGTCCAGGCCCGACACGTCGATCACGATCTTGAGCGGGTCGAACGACCGCGCCAGGCCCGGCCCGGTGAACTCGGCCTCGCCCATGACCGCCAGGCCGGGCAGCCCGTCGACGTCCGCGCGGGTGGACCGGGCCAGCGCCAGCGCGGCCGTGAGCAGCTCCTCGCCCTGCTCGACCATCTGCCTGCGCCAGCCGTCCAGCGTCGCGTACACCAGGGAGGTGGGGCTGGTGGTGCCGAGCAGGTCCTCGCGCCCCTTGAGCACCTTCGGGTCGACCAGGTCGCCCTGGAGGTGGAACACGGAGCTCTGCTCCACCGCCGAGCCGGACTTGTGCACGCTGGTCACCACCACGTCCGCGCCGGCGTCCATGCCCCACGGCGGCAGGTCGGCGTGGAACGGCAGGTGCGCGCCCCACGCCTCGTCCACGATGAGCGGCTTGCCGAACGAGTGGCACACGTCGGCGATCGCCCGGATGTCGCCGCCCGTGCCGTAGTCGGTCGGCGTGACCAGCAGCACGCCCCTGGCCTCGGGCTCCGCCTCGAACAGCTCGCGCACCTGGTCCGGGCCGGGCGGGTGCGACAGGTGCCGCTCGGCGTCCCAGTGCGGCGAGAGCCACACCGGCTCGACGCCGCTGAGCACCAGCCCCGAGACGACCGACTTGTGCGCGTGGCGCGGCACGATCAGCTTCTCGTGCGGCCCGGCGACCGACAGCATGGCGCTCTTGACCGACAGCGAGCTGCCGCAGGTGGAGAAGAACGCGTGCTCGGCGTGCACCGCGTCGGCCATCAGCTCCTGGGCGTGCTCGATCACGCCCTGGCTCATCCGGCGGTCGTCCAGGCCGTTGAGCGAGATGACGTCGGAGGCGAACACCGCCTCGCCGACCACGTCGAGGACCCGCGGGTCGACGCCGCGGCCCTGCCGGTGGCCCGGCGGGGTGAAGGAGACGTAACCGCGGTCGTGGAACGCCTGTAGTGCTTCGAGCACCGGAGCTCTGCTGTGGTCCATGGCGGGGGAGTAGCCCGAACGGCACAACCTTGAACAACAGCGGCCGGGCCCGTTTCCGTGATCGTCCGGGGCGGTAGCCCACCACCGACGAAGGGAGGCCGCGGTGCCGTACCGGGTCCGCCGCGACGGCGGTGTCCGCAGCCTGGAGGCGGGGGTGGACCGCGCCGGGTCGCCGGTGGTCGTCGTGCCCGGTCTCGGGGTGCTGGGGCACCTGGTCGACACCCTGGTCGCGAGCGGTGACCGGGCCAGGTCGTTCCTGCTGGACGTGCCGGGGTTCGGGCACCGCCCGCCGCGGCCGTGCGCGCCCGAGGTCGGGGCGGTGGCCGACGCCGTCGAGGGGTGGCTGGACCTGGTCCTCGGTGACGAGCGGGTGGTCCTGGCCGGCCACTCGACCGGCGCGCAGGCCGCCCTGCGCGTGGCGGCGCGGCGACCCGACCGGGTGGGCGCGCTGGTGCTGATGGGGCCGACGTTCCCGCCGGAGCAGCGGCGGCTGCCCGGCCTGGTGCGCGGCTGCCTGGCGGACCTGTGCCACGAACCGCCGGTGCTGCTGCCCGTGGCGGCCCCGTACTACGCGCGCGGCGGGGTGCGCGGGCTGTCCCGGTTCGTCCGCTCCGCGCAGCGCGACGAGCCGGAGCAGGTGATCCGGGACGTCCGCTGCCCGACGCTGCTGGTGCGGGGGGAGCGGGACGCGTTCGCGCCGCGGTCCTGGCTGGACCGGCTGGCCGCCGCCGCGCCGGACGCGCGGCAGGTCGTCGTGCCGGGCGCGCACGTGTTCCAGTTCCGCCGGGGTCGGCTGACCGCCGACCTGATCGGGGAGGCGGCCCGGCGCGCCGGTCTCGTGCCGGGTGAGGCGACCCACCCGGACCGGCCCGCGTAGCCCGGCGGGTGGGCGGCGCGTCCGGACCCGCCCGCGGGGGCGGCGCTACACGGCTTCCGCGGCGACCTCCGAACTCGCCCGCTGCGCCGGGATCTCCTCCAGGGGCACCTGAAGCAGCGGGTTCGCCTCGGCCAGCAGTTCCCGCGCACCGCGCAGCCCCGCGGCGATCCGGTCCCGGCGCGTGCGCAGCTCGTCCACCCGCGCCCGCGCCTCGGCCACGACGCGCCGCGCGTGCTCCTCCGCCTCGCGGACCAGCCGGTCCGCCCGCGCCCGCGCCGCGGCCTCCTCCGCGGCCAGTGCCTCCAGCGACTCGGCCCGCCGCGCGGCCATCGCCAGCTCGAAGTCGACCCGGACCTCCTCGCGCAGCGCCGCCGCCCGCTCGTCCAGCTCGCGCCGCCGCTGCTCGGCCCGCCGCGTGTCGGCCAGCACCCGCTCGGCCGCCTCGCGCATGAGCTCCCGGTGCTCGGCCTCGGCCGCGCGCCGTTGGGCGTCGAGTTCGGCGACGAGCCGCTCCGAGCGCTCCCGCACCCGCGCGGCGGCCCGTTCGGCGGTGGCCCAGTGCCGCTCGGCGACGGCCCGCGCCCGCCCGGTCAGCTCGTCGGCCTCCCGGTGCGCCAGCTCGGCCATCCGCCGCAACCGCTCGGTGAGCGCGGTGGGGTCGATCGGGGTGCGGCTGATCCGGTCGACGTGCTCGCGCAGCACCCGGATCTCGGCCCGGGCGGTCTCCAGCTGACGGGCGAGGTCGTCGGCCCGCTCCTCGGCCGCGTCGCGGTCCACGGCGAGCACCCGGAGCTCGGCCTCGGCCGCCTCGACGTACCGCCGCACCTGGCCGCGGTCGTAGCCGCGCCACACCACGTCGAAGTCCGCCCGCAACGGCACCAGGTCCCCGTCCACCGCCATCACCGCAGCACCTTTCGTCATCACCCTCGACCACACCGGCCCTCGTGGGTGTGATCGACGAAGCCGGGCCGGATGTTGCGCACCGCCCACGATCTTTGTTAGCACTCTCCACCGAGGAGTGCCAATGCCCGTCCGCTCGGATCGGAGGTCGACTTGAGCAGCCCGCCTTCCACCGCACCGCGCCCCCGCCAAGCCGCCGGCGACCGGCTGCGCGTCGCGCTCGTGGCTCCGCCGTACTTCGACGTGCCACCCAAGGCGTACGGCGGCGTGGAGGCCGTCGTCGCCGACCTCGCCGACTCGCTGGTCGCCCGCGGCCACTCGGTGACGCTGCTCGGCGCGGGGGAACCCGGCACCGGGGCGCGGTTCGTGCCCGTGTGGGACCGCACGGTGCCCGAGCGCCTCGGCGAGCCGTTCCCCGAAGTCGTGCACGCCGCCGCGGTGCGCCGCGAGGTCGAGCGGCTGGCCGCGACCGAGGGCCTGGACGTGGTGCACGACCACACCCTCGCCGGCCCGCTGAACGCGCCCGCGTTCGCCGCGATGGGCCTGCCGACCGTGGCCACCGTGCACGGGCCCGTCGACACGGACATGCGCCGCTACTACCGGGAACTGGGCCGGGACGTCGGCCTCGTCGCCATCAGCGACCGGCAGCGCGAGCTCGCGCCCGAGCTGAACTGGGTCGGCACCGTGCACAACGCGCTGCGCCTGGCCGACTGGCCGTTCCGCGCGCGCAAGGACGACTACGCGCTGTTCCTGGGCCGCTTCCACCCCGACAAGGCGCCGCACCTGGCGCTGGAGGCCGCGCACGCCGCCGGCGTCCCGCTCGTGCTGGCGGGCAAGTGCGCCGAGCCGGTAGAGAAGGAGTACTTCGAGGCCGAGGTCCGGCCGCGGCTGACCGACCGCGACCACGTCTTCGGCGTCGCCGACGCGACCGAGAAGCGCAAGCTCCTCGCCGCCGCGCGGTGCCTGCTGTTCCCGATCCGCTGGGAGGAGCCCTTCGGCATGGTGATGATCGAGGCGATGGCCTGCGGCACGCCGGTGGTGGCGCTGCGGGCGGGCGCGGTGCCCGAGGTGGTGGTGGACGGCGTGACCGGGCTGGTCCGGGACGACCCCGCGGAGCTGGCGGCCGCGCTGCACGACGTGCGGGCGCTGGACCCGGCCGCCTGCCGGGCGCACGTGGCCGCGCACTTCGACGTCGACGGCCTGGGCGCGGGCTACGAGGCCGCCTACCGCGGCGCCCTCGAACCCGACGGCTCGCTCACCGCCCTGCGCCGCGACTACGCCGCCCTGGACTCCGCGCTCGACCGGGTCTACGAGCGCAACGCCGACGGCGGCCCGGCCCTGCACGCCTCCGGGGACCGCACGTGACCGCCGACCTGCCACCGGACCCGCTCAACGCGGGCGAGCCGGCGTTCACCGGTGACGTCGGCGGCACCACGACCCTGGTCGAGGGCAGCACGTTCTGCCTGTCCACCGGCACCGGCGACATCGAGCCCGGCACGCCGCACGGGCTGTTCTTCCGCGACGCGCGCGTGGTGTCGCGGTGGCAGCTCCGGCTGGACGGCCGCACGCCGCACCCGCTGTCGGTCGCGCACCCGGAGGCGTTCGCCGCGCGGTTCGTGCTGCGCCGGCCGCCGGCGCCGGGCGTGGCCGACAGCACGCTGCTGCTGGTGCGGGAACGGCTCGTCGGCGACGGCATGCGGGAGACGATCACGGTCGACAACCTCGGCCGCGAGGCCACCGCCGTGCGGCTGGAGCTGCACGTGGACGCCGACTTCGCCGACCTGTTCGCGGTCAAGGAGGGCCGGACCGCGCACGGCGGGTCCGACGCCGCGGTCGCCGGGCCGGAGCTGGTGCTGCGCGACCGCAAGGACGGTTCGCGGGGCGTGTCGTTCACGGCCACCGCCGAACCCGTCGTGGTGCCGGGCGCGTTGAGCTGGCAGGTCGTCGTGCCGGCGGGCGGGCGGTGGTCCACCGAGGTGGTCGTGCAGCCGACCGTGTCGGGCCGGCCGGTGCAGCCGCAGTTCCACCGCGGCGAGCGGATCGAGGCCAGCGGGCCCGCGCGCAAGATCCGGGCGTGGCGCGCGGCCAGCACGGTCGTGACCGCGACCGACCCCGTGCTGACCGGGGTGCTGCGCCGCACGGAGAGCGACCTGGGCGCGTTGCAGATCCACGACCCGGCGCGGGACGGGCGGCCGTTCGTCGCCGCGGGCGCGCCGTGGTTCATGACCCTGTTCGGCCGCGACAGCCTGCTGACCGCGTGGATGGCGCTGCCGCTGGACGTCGGGCTGGCGCTGGGCACGTTGCAGACCCTCGCCGAGACGCAGGGCAGGGTGGTCGACCCGCTGACCGAGGAGGAGCCCGGCCGGGTGCTGCACGAGCTGCGGCTCGGCCCGGACAGCACGGCCGTGCTGGGCGGCAACCACTACTACGGCACGGTCGACGCCACGCCGCTGTTCGTGATGCTGCTGGCCGAGTGCTGGCGGTGGGGCGCGGACCCCGAGGTGGTGCGCTCCCTGCTGCCCGCCGCCGACGCCGCGCTGGCGTGGGTCGACCGGTACGGCGACCGCGACGGCGACGGGTTCGTGGAGTACCGCCGCGCGACCGACCGCGGCCTGGCCAACCAGGGCTGGAAGGACAGCTTCGACGGCGTCAACGACGCCTCCGGCCGGTCCGCCCTGGCGCCGATCGCGCTGTGCGAGGTGCAGGGCTACGTCCACGCGGCGTTCCTGGCGCGGGCGGAGCTGGCCGAGGGGTTCGGCGACGAGGTCGCCGCCGCCCGGCTGCGGGCCCGCGCCGAGGAGCTGCGGCGGCGGTTCGCCGAGGCGTTCTGGCTGCCCGAGCGCGGCTGGTACGCCGTCGCGCTGGACGGGAACAAGACCCCGGTCGACGCCCTGACCAGCAACGTCGCCCACTGCCTGTGGACCGGGATCGCGACTGACGAGCACGCGGCGGCGGTGATCCGGCGGCTGGCCGAGCCGAACATGGACACCGGCTACGGCCTGCGCACGCTCGCGTCCTCGATGGGCGCGTACAACCCGATGAGCTACCACAACGGGTCCGTGTGGCCGCACGACACCGCCATCGCGGTGGCCGGGCTGCTGCGCTACGCCCACCTGCCCGGCGCGGTGGAGCTGGCGCACCGCCTCGCCGACGGCCTGCTCGACGCCGCCGCCGCGTTCGGGGGCCGGCTGCCGGAGCTGTACTGCGGCTTCTCCCGCGACGACTTCAGCCCGCCGGTGCCGTACCCGACGTCGTGCTCGCCGCAGGCGTGGGCCAGCGCCTCGCCGCTGCTGCTGGTCCGCGCGTGCCTGGGCCTGGAACCCCACGTGCCGCGGCGGACGCTGACGACCCGGCCGCACCTGCCGGCCCGGTGGGGCGAGCTGACCCTGAGCGACCTGAGGCTCGGTCAGGACACCGCGCACCTCACCGCGAAGGGGGAGGAGGTCGTGGTGTCCGGCCTGCCGGAGGGGTGGGTGACCGGGCCGGACGCGTCGGCGGGCGGTCCCGACCGGACCGGAGGGGGTGCCACCGTCGGGTGACCCGATCGACCGCCGCGGGGGGTTTGAGCCCCCCGGTGGCGTGTGAACCCACTCCCGGACGTCGCGTCCCCGTGCCGATGTGGAGGATCACCGCGATGAGCCTGGAGAAGCCGTGGAACGACGTGGCCGACCAGTCGCTGGCCGTCGACCCCGAGCCCGACGCCGGGGTCGTCGACGAGGAGGCCGCCGTGGGTCGGGCGCAGGACGCCCCGGAGCCGCCGGACGTGCCCGAGGCCGACCCGGCGGACGTGGCCGACCAGCACCGGGACGTGCCGCTGCCCGAGGACGTCGTGGAACCCTGGTAGCTCAGGGCGCGAGGTCGGCGATCGCGTCGACCAGCCGCGGGCCGTCGAGCAGCACGGGGTCGTTGTGGTCGGCCCCGGGCACCTCGACGGTCCGCGCGCGTCCGGCGGCGGCGACCGCGCGGCTCTGCTCCGGCGGCACGACCGAGTCGGCCGTGCCGTGGACGACGGTGACCGGGGCGGCGACCCGGGCCACGTGCCGCGCGGTGGCGAACTCGTCGCGCAGCAGCCACCGCACCGGCAGGAACGGGTAGTGCCGCGCGCCGACCGACGCGAGGTCCGTGAAGGGCGACCGCAGCACCAGCCCGGCGGGCGGGTGCTCGACCGCCAGTTCCGCCGCCACCGCCGCGCCCAGGCTCTCGCCGAGGTACAGCAGCCGTTCGGGCGGCACCCCGACCGCGCCGACCAGGAACTCCCGGGCCGCGCGCACGTCCAGCGCGAGCCCGGCCTCGGTCGGGGCGCCGGGGTTGCCGCCGAACCCGCGGTAGTCGACCAGCAGCACCGCCAGGCCGCGCGCGGTCAACGCCCGGGCCAGCGGGGCGCGCAGCCCGCGGTGGCCCGCGTTGCCCGGCGCGACCAGCACGGTCGCCCGCGCGTCGGCCACCGGGAAGTACCAGGCGGCCAACCGCAGGCCGTCGGCGGTGGTCAGCGCGACGTCCCTCCCGCCGGGCAGCACCTCGCCCGCGGCGGGCAGCGGCCCGCCACCCGGCAGGAACACGAGCCGGCGCTGGAACGCGAACGCGCCGCCGAGCACCGCGGCCACCAGGGCGACCACCGCGGCGAGGACCCACAACACGTGTCGGCGCACCTCTCAGCTCGTCGTGGCGGTGGTCGTGATGGTGGTCGAGGTCGTCGTCGGGTCGGGGTGCCGGGTCAGCGTGGGCGTCGGCACCGGGTTCGCGGTCGACGTGACCAGCGGCTGCGGCTCGTCCTGGGTGGTCACCCCGCACGCCGCCAGCAGCCCGGAGCACAGCAGCAGCCCGGGGCAGAACAGCAGCAGCACGACCGCGGTCCTCATCGCTCCGCCTCCGGCAGCTCCACCACGAACCGGGCCCCGCCGCCCGGCCGGTCCTCCACGCGCACCGCGCCGCCGTGCCGCTGCACGTGCTGGGCGACCAGCGCCAACCCCAGGCCGCTGCCGGTGTCCGCGCCGCGCCGCCCGGCCCGCGCGCCCCGGTCGAAGCGGTCGAAGATCCGGTCCCGCAGCTCCGGCGGCACGCCCGGCCCGGCGTCGTCGACCTCGATCCGCGCCTTGCCGTCCCGGGAGAACACGCCCACCCGCACCACCCCGCCGGCGTGCCGTTCGGCGTTGTCCAGCAGGTTGTCCACCACCCGGTCGAGCCGGCGGCGGTCGCCGAGCACCTGCGGCGGCGGCGACCCGGCGTCCACCGCGACCGGACCACCCGGACGGGCCGCGACGACGTTGCCCACCAGCGAGACCAGGTCGATCGTCTCCAGCGTCGGGTCCTCGGCCTGCTGGTCGGCGCGGGAGATCTCCAGCAGGTCCACCACCATCCGGGCGAACCGGTCCACTTCGGACGTGAGCAGGTCCAGCGCCTTGCCCGCCGTGCCGGGCACCTCGACGCGGCGGCGGCGCAGCACCTCGGCTGCGTTCACCATGGTCGTCAACGGCGACCGCAGCTCGTGGCTGACGTCGCCCGCGAACCGGGCGTCGCGCCGCACCCGCTGCTCCAGCGCCGCCGCGGTCGCGTTGAACGTGGTGGCCAGCGAGGTCAGGTCGGGGTCGGTCTGGGTCGGCAGCCTGGCACCCAGGTCGCCGCCCGCGATCCGCGAGGCCGCCCGGGTCAGCTCCGTCAACGGCCGCAGCGCCCGCCGGGCCGCCCACGACCCCAGCGCCACGCCCAGCAGGCCGCCGGCCACCGTGACGGCCACCAGCAGGGCGCTGAGGAACCGGAACGTGCGGTCGAGCTGCACCAGCGGCGCCAGCTCGACGTACGCGCCGTCGGTCGACTCGATGGGCAGCGTCACGGCCAGCACCGGGATGCCCTCCACGAGGAGCCGCTGCGCGGCGGGCGTGCCCCGCCGGCCCAGGTCGACCAACCGCCGCGGCAGCACCCGCGCGTCCACCTGCCTGCCGCTGGTCAGCACCTGACCGCCGTGGAACAGCAGGACGGTCGAGTCCGGACCGGTGGTCAACCCGGTCAGCAGCCCGGTGAGCCCGTCGGACCCGGTGCTCAGGGCCGCGTCGACCAGCCGCACGTTGACCTCGGCCTGCCGCACGGCGCTCTGCTCGCGCTGCCGCAGCATGTACCCGGAGGTCAGGTTCCACACCGCCACCGCGGTGGCGCTGGTCAGCAGCACCGAGCCCAGCCCCATCACCAGCGCGACCCGCCACCGCAGGGAGAACCGGGGCATCAGCGACCCCACCGGCGCACCGCGGGCACCCACTCGTCCTCGACCGGTTCCATCGGCCACCAGACTGCCCGACGGCGCGCCGGCCCGCAGCGATCGCAAGGCGATCGCAAGGTTGCGCCGGTGCCGACCCGAACCTCCCGGAGCCGTCGCCCGCCCGGCCGTCGATACAGTACGGGGGTAGGGTGCGCTCGTGCCCCGACGGTGGGTGACCGCCGTCACCGGGCTTGACGTCCGAGTTGACTCAGGTACCCCCCAGGGGTATGAATGTCCCTGACGGGCACGCACCAGTGTCGAAGGGAGCGGGACATGCGGGGCTACACCTCCGACAAGGAAGAAGTCCTCAAGCGCCTGCGCCGGGTCGAGGGCCAGGTCCGCGGGTTGCACCGGATGGTGGAGGACGACGAGTACTGCATCGACGTCCTGACCCAGATCGCGGCGGCGACCAAGGCCCTCCAGGCGGTCTCCCTCGGCCTGCTCGACGGGCACCTGAAGCACTGCGTGGCCGACGCCCTCGCCGCAGGCGGGGACGGGGCCGACGCGAAGGTCCGCGAGGCGAGCGAGGCGATCGCCCGCCTGGTGCGCTCCTAGCCGAGCGGCCCCGACCGAACCGAACCGACGAAAACCCAGGAGCACCAGATGGCCGAGTCCACCTTCACCGTCACCGGCATGACCTGCAGCCACTGCGTGGCGTCCGTGACCGAGGAGGTCACCAAGATCGACGGCGTGACCGGCGTGGACGTCGACCTGCCGACCGGCGCGGTCAAGGTCACCAGCGCCGCCCCCGTCGCCGAGGCGGACGTGCGCGCGGCGGTCGAGGAGGCGGGGTACGCCCTCGCCGGCTGACCCGGTGACCCCGCCGCCCCCGGTGGGCGGCGGGAGAAGAAGAACCAACGGCACAACGGCCGATCCGGAGCCCGCCCGTCGTGGCGGGCTCCACCAGTCTCGAGGACTGACCGAAATGAACACAGCAGCGAAGCTCTCCGCCTACGGTGCGGTGCTCGCCCTGGTCGCCGGTGGCGCCTGGGCGGCCGGTGGCGCTGTCGGTCCCCTCGCCGTCGACGCCGCCCCGGGCGGCCACGACGGCACGTCCGGCGGCGAGGACGCCGGGCACGGGGACGACCACGGCGGCACCGTCGCGGAGACCGCGCAGGACCAGCCCGCCGGGCTGGCGTCGTCCAGGGGCGGGTACACCCTCACGCCCACCGACCCGACGCCGACCGCGGGAACCTTCTCCTTCCGGGTCGTCGGACCCGACGGCGCGGCGGTCACCGCCTTCGACGTCGAGCACGACCAGCGGATGCACCTCATCGCGATCCGGCGCGACACGTCCGGCTACCGGCACGTGCACCCCGCGATGGCGCCCGACGGCACGTGGACCGTGCCGCTCGCGCTGACCGACGGGGGCACGTACCGCGTCTTCGCCGACTTCACGCCGACCGGGGGCGAGGCGCTCACGCTCGGTGTCGACGTGAACGTGCCGGGCGCGTTCGAACCGCGCTCCTACACGCCGTCCCGGGTGGCCCGGGTGGACGGTTACGAGGTGCGCCTGGACGGCGACCTCGTGCCCGGCCGCGCGTCCCCGGTGCGGCTGACCGTCAGCCGGGGCGGCACCCCGGTCACCGACCTCGAACCCTACCTGGCGGCGTACGGTCACCTGGTGGCGTTGCGCGAGGGCGACCTGGCCTACCTGCACGTGCACCCCGAGGGCGCGCCCGGCGACGGCAGGACGTCCGCCGGCCCGGAGATCGGGTTCGTCGCGGAGGTGCCGTCCGCCGGCCGCTACCGGCTGTTCCTGGACTTCCGGCACGACGGGGTGGTGCGCACCGCCGAGTTCACCGTGGCGACGGCGGGTGCGCACGACGAGGGGGAGAAGGAGCACGGCCATGGCTGACACGCAGGTGGAACTGGCGATCACCGGCATGACCTGCGCCTCGTGCGCGGCCCGGATCGAACGCAGGCTGAACAAGCTCGACGGCGTGACCGCGACGGTGAACTACGCCACGGAGAAGGCGCGCGTCACCTTCCCGGACGACCTCGACCCGCGCTCGCTCGTGGAGCAGGTGGAGGCGGCCGGCTACCAGGCCGCCCTGCCCGCGGCCGAGCCGGAGGAGTCGGTCGCGGAGGAGGACCCGACGGCGGCGCTGCGGCAGCGGCTGGTCGTGTCCGCCGCGCTGTCCGTGCCGGTGGTGCTGCTCGCCATGGTGCCGGCGCTGCAGTTCACCCACTGGCAGTGGATCTCGCTGGCGCTGGCGGCGCCGGTGCTGGTGTGGGGCGCGTGGCCGTTCCACCGGGCGACGTGGGCGAACCTGCGCCACGGCGCGGCCACGATGGACACGCTGATCTCGATGGGCACGGTGGCGGCGTTCGCCTGGTCGCTGTACGCGCTGCTCTTCGGCACCGCGGGCACGCCCGGCATGACGCACCCGTTCGAGCTGACCATCTCGCGCTCCGACGGCGCCGGCGCGATCTACCTGGAGGTGGCGGCCGGGGTGACGACGTTCATCCTGGCGGGCCGCTACTTCGAGGCGCGGTCCAAGCGGCGGGCGGGCGCGGCGCTGCGGGCGTTGCTGGAACTGGGCGCCAAGGACGTCGCCGTGCTGCGGGACGGCCGCGAGGTGCGGGTCCCGGTCGGCGACCTGGCCGCGGGCGACTCGTTCGTGGTGCGGCCGGGGGAGAAGATCGCCGCGGACGGCGTCGTCGTGGAGGGCAGCTCGGCGGTCGACGCGAGCATGCTGACCGGCGAGTCCGTGCCCGTCGAGGTCGGTCCCGGCGACGCCGTGGTCGGTGCGACGGTCAACGCGGGCGGCCGGCTGGTGGTCCGCGCGACGCGGGTCGGCGGTGACACGCAGCTCGCCCAGATGGCCAGGCTGGTCGAGGACGCGCAGAACGGCAAGGCCGAGGCGCAGCGGCTCGCCGACCGGATCTCGGCGGTGTTCGTGCCGGTCGTGATCGCCCTGGCCGTGGGCACGCTGGCGTTCTGGCTCGGCGCGGGCGGCGGCGCGTCGGCGGCGTTCACGGCGGCGGTCGCGGTGCTGATCATCGCGTGCCCGTGCGCCCTGGGCCTGGCCACGCCGACCGCGCTGCTGGTCGGCACCGGGCGCGGCGCGCAGCTCGGCATCCTGATCAAGGGGCCGGAGGTGCTGGAGTCGACCCGGCGGGTGGACACGGTGGTGCTGGACAAGACCGGCACCGTGACCACCGGGCGGATGAGCCTCGTGTCCGCGCACGTGGCGGCCGGGGTGGCGGAGGACGAGGTGCTGCGGCTGGCGGGTGCGCTGGAGCACGCCTCGGAGCACCCGATCGCCAGGGCCGTCGCGGCCGGCGCGGTGGAGCGGGTCGGCGACCTGCCCGCCGTGGAGGGGTTCCAGAACCTCGAAGGGCTGGGCGTGCAGGGCGTCGTCGACGGGCACGCCGTGATCGTCGGCCGGGAGCGGCTGCTGGCCGAGTGGGGCGTGCGGCTGGACGAACCGCTGGCGTCGGCCAAGCGCGCGGCGGAGGAGAAGGGGCGCACCGCGGTGCTGGTCGCGTGGGACGGCGAGGCGCGGGCGGTGCTGGTCGTCGCGGACACCGTGAAGCCGACGTCGGCCGAGGCGGTCCGGCGGCTGCGCGGGCTGGGCCTCACGCCGGTGCTGCTGACCGGTGACAACGAGGCGGCGGCGCGGGCGGTCGCGGCGGAGGTCGGCATCACCGACGTCATCGCCGAGGTGCTGCCGAAGGACAAGGTCGACGTGATCAGCCGGTTGCAGGGCGAGGGCAAGGTCGTGGCGATGGTCGGTGACGGCGTGAACGACGCCGCCGCGCTGGCCAGGGCGGACCTCGGGCTGGCCATGGGCACCGGCACGGACGCGGCGATCGAGGCGAGCGACCTGACGCTGGTGCGGGGCGACCTGCGCGCGGCGGTGGACGCGATCCGGCTGTCCCGGCGGACGCTGGCCACGATCAAGGGCAACCTGTTCTGGGCGTTCGCCTACAACGTCGCCGCGCTGCCGCTGGCGGCGGCCGGGTTGCTCAACCCGATGATCGCGGGCGCGGCGATGGCGTTCTCGTCGGTGTTCGTGGTGTCGAACAGCCTGCGGCTGCGCGGCTTCCGCGGCACGACCGCCTACGAGGACCCGGCTCGTGCGACGGAGTCCACAACGGACAAGGTGCCGGCCCGGGTGTGAACCACCGCGGCCCGGGACCGGTTCGGTTCCGGGCCGCGGGGTTCGGGTGACGTCGCGGGGGACCGGTCGCGGGCGCGGCCGGTCCCCCTCCTCGCGCGACGGTGTCAGCAGCCGCCGCAGTTGTAGTAAGTGACGTCCCAGTGGTTGCTCTCCAGGTAGTAGACGTTCCCGGAGGCGGACTGCCACTTGCTGCCGCCGATGGAGGTGAAGGTGCCGCGGATGTAGTTCGTCAGGCAGGTGGAGAGGCTGAAGTCGAGCTTGTAGCCGTTCCAGTGGCTGTAGGTGCCGCTGGCGTGGCCGGTCTCGGTGCCGCCGGTGATGTTGAGCGCGCAGCCGGTGGCCCGCTTGAGCGTCTCGGCGCCCTGGACCGTGGTGAGGTTGATCTGCTCGAACGACGTGCAGGTGGAGTTGTTGCGGTCGCTGCACCCGCCGCTGGAGGACCACGTGATGCCCGCGGTGCGGAAGCGGGAGGCGGCCTGGGAGTGGGTCAGCTTGGTGACCAGCGCGGTGACCGGGGTGTCGGCGGCGGGGGAGAAGGCGGTGTCCTCGACGGCCTGCGCGGGAGCCGCGACGGCCGTGGCGGTGAGCCCGGTGGCGAACCCGGTGACGGTGAGCAGGGCGGCGGCGGCGGCCACGACGGCGGTGCGGAATCGACCGGTGGTCATGGGGGAACGTCCTTTCGACGGGCAGCCCCCGCAGACCCGGCGGAGCGCGGGTCGGCGCGGGGGTGCGGCAGGGGTCGTCGGAAGTGCAGCTTAGGAGCCACCGTGTTACCGCACAGCGGCCAAGTGGGAGATTTTCCGACAGCATTGACCGTGGTATGGCGATCCCACGGAACCCGGGCCGGCGGAATACGGGGGTCCGATCCGCCGCGGGGCGCGTGATCGGGTTTCACACGGTCGGGGGAGGTCGCCCCGGTTAGCCGCCCGACGGGCGCGGGTACTCCTCCGCCGGTTCGAGCCGGGCGTCCGCACCCCGGCCGCCAGGAGGGGGAACGCGTGACCGCGCAGCCGGGCGACCCGACCCGATCCCGGGGTCGGTGACCGTGTCCCACATCGGAGGGCTCACCTGGGCGGTGACGATCGGGATCGTCCTCGTGCTGCTCGCGGTCGACCTCGTGCTCGCCGTCGTCCGGCCCCACCAGGTCAAGATCCGCGAGGCCACCGCCTGGTCGGTCTGCTACGTGCTCCTGGCCCTGCTGTTCGGCGTGTGGTTCACCTGGGCGCACGGCGGCGAGGCGGGCACCGAGTACTTCGTCGGCTACCTGGTCGAGAAGAGCCTGTCGGTCGACAACCTGTTCGTCTTCGTGATCATCATGTCGACGTTCGCCGTGCCCGAGGAGCACCAGCACAAGGTGCTGACCTTCGGCATCGCGCTGGCCCTCGCCCTGCGCGCCGTCTTCATCGCGCTCGGGGCGACCCTGCTGTCCCTGTTCTCCTTCGTGTTCCTGATCTTCGGCCTGCTCCTGCTCTACACGGCCGTGCAGCTGTTCCGCCACCGCGACGAGGACCCGGACGTCGAGGACAACCTCGTGGTCAAGACCGCGCGCCGGGTCCTGCCGATCGCGGACGACTACGACGGCGGCAAGCTGTTCACCCACGCCAACGACCGGCGCGAGGCCACGCCGCTGTTCGTGGTGCTGCTGGCCATCGGCAGCATCGACGTGCTGTTCGCGCTGGACTCCATCCCCGCGGTCTTCGGCATCACGTCCGAGCCGTACGTCGTCTTCGCCGCCAACGCGTTCGCGCTGCTCGGCCTGCGGGCGCTGTTCTTCCTGGTGAAGGGCCTGCTGGACCGGTTGGTGTACCTGTCGACGGGCCTGTCGCTGATCCTGGCGTTCATCGGCGTGAAGCTGGTGCTGCACTGGGCGCACGAGGACGTGGACCCGCGCGTGCCGGAGGTGCCCACGCTGCTGAGCCTCGCCGTCATCCTGGTGGTGCTGGCGGTGGTCACGGTGGCCAGCCTGGTCAAGACGCGGCGCGACCCGTCGCTGAAGGCCCGCCCCGGCTCGCTGCGGGCGCGTCGCCCGGAGCAGTCGCGGCGCCCCGGGCGGCCGGAGCGGGACGGGCCAGCAGGGACCGCAGGGCCTTGACAACCTCGCCGGGCGCTTCCTCGGCCATGAAGTGGCCGCACGAGACGGTCCGGTGCTCCAGGTCGGGCGCCCACTCCCGCCACCGGGCGGCGGCGTCGAAGCCGAGCGCCGCGCCCCAGTCCTGCTGCAGCACGGTCACCGGCATCCGCAGCCGGTTGCCCGCCGCGCGGTCCGCCAGGTCGTCCTCGACGTCCGCGGTCGCCGACGCCCGGTAGTCGGCGACGATCGACGGGACCGCCTCGCGGGACGCCTTCAGGTAGGCCGCGCGCACGTCGGCGGGGATCGCGGCGGGGTCGGTGGCCCAGAGGTCGAGGAAGTGGCCGAAGAACGCGTCCGCCGAGGCGGCGATCATGGTCTCCGGCAGGCCGGGCGGCTGCGCCATCAGGTACAGGTGGAAGCCGACGGCGGCGCTCGTGCCGCGCATCACCTCCCAAGTGTCCAGGGTCGGCAGCACGTCCAGCGACGCCAGGTGGGTGACCGCGTCCGGGTGGTCGAGGCCGGCGCGGATGGCGACCAGCGCGCCCCGGTCGTGGCCCGCCAACGCGAACCGCTCGTGCCCGAGCGCCCGGGCCAGCGCGACGACGTCGGCGGCCATGGTGCGCTTGGCGTACGTGCGCCCGTCGTCGGCCGGCTTGTCGCTGTCGCCGTAGCCGCGCAGGTCGGGGCAGATGACGGTGTGGTCGGCGGCCAGGTCGGCGGCGACGTGCCGCCACATCAGGTGGGTCTGCGGGAAGCCGTGCAGCAGCACGACGGGGCTGCCCGAGCCGCCGACGGCGGCGGTGAGCGCCACGCCGTCGGCGACGGTGACGCGCTGCTTGCTGAAAGAGGTGGTCATGTCCGCTCCGGGGTCTCGATCGGGTCGTCGGCACCACTGTGGGCGAGCCCGATCAGCGTTCGGTCAGCACGCGGTCGGCTACGTTGTCGGCGATGGTGCTTTTTCGGGTGCTGGGGCCGCTGGAGGCCGTCGACGAGCGCGGGCCGGTGGACCTGAGGGGCCCGCGCCACCGCGCCGTGCTGGCCCGCCTGCTCGTGGCGGGCGGCCGGGTGGTGCCGGTCACCCGCCTGATCGACGACCTCTGGGGCGGTGACGCGCCGGAGGGCGCGTTGGGCGCGGTGCAGACGTTCGTGGGCGCGCTGCGGAAGTCCCTCGAACCGGACCGTCCACCCCGGACGCCGTCCCGGTTGCTGGTGACCGTGCCGCCGGGTTACGCGCTGCGGTCCGGCGAGGTGGACGCGCGCCGGTTCGAGGCCGCCGTCGCCGAGGCCGCGCGACTGTCCCCACAGGACGCCCACGCGCTGCTGGACGACGCGCTCGCCCTGTGGCGCGGTCCGGCCTACGCCGAGTTCGCCGACCTGCCGTGGGCCCGCGCCGAGGCGGTCCGGCTGGACGAGTCGCGGCTGCTGGCCGTGGAACGGCGGGCCGAGGCGGCGCTGGCGCTCGGGCGGGCCGCGGAGGCGGTGCCGGAGCTGCGGGCGCACGTCGCCGCGCACCCGTTGCGGGAGGACGGCCGCCGGCTGCTCGCGCTGGCCCTCTACCGCACCGGGCGGCAGGGCGAGGCGCTGGCCGCGCTGCGCGAGTCCCGCGAGGTGCTGCGGGAGGAGCTGGGCGTCGACCCCGGCCACGCCCTGCGGTCGCTGGAGACCGACATCCTCGCGCAGGCGCCGAACCTGACCCCGCAGGCCGTCACCCCGTCGGCAGTCACCCCCTCGGCAGCCACCCCGCCGCACCCGTTCGTCGGTCGGGCGGAGGAGCTGGCCGAGCTGGACCGGGCCGCGCGCACGGGCGGCCGGTTGGCGCTCGTTTCCGGCACGGCGGGCGCGGGCAAGACGGCGTTGGCGCGGCGGCTGGCGGACCGGCTCGCCGCCGAGGGCTGGAGGACCGCGTGGGGCGAGTGCGCCGAGGACGCCCCGACCGCCTGGCCGTGGACGCGGATCGCCGACGCCCTCGGGCTCCCCGACGTCGTCGCCGCGACGAGGTTCGAGCGGCACCGCGCCGTCGCCGCCGCCCTGGCCGGGCTGCGGCGCCCGGTCCTGCTGGTGTTCGACGACGTGCACCGGGCCGACGAGGACACCCTCGCGCTGGTGACGTCGCTGGCGACCGACCCCGACGCCGGTCGCGTGCTGGTCGTGGCGACCTACCGCGCCACCGAGGTGCCGCCCGCCCTGACCGCCGCGCTGGGCCGGGCGGCCCGCGCCGAGCCGACCCGCGTGCACCTGGGCGGGCTGACCGCGCCGCGGGTGCGCGAGCTGGTCGAGGCCCTCACCGGCCGCGAGCCGACCGACGCCGACGTCCTCGCCCTCCACGCCCGCAGCGCGGGCAACCCGTTCCTGGTCCGCGAGCTGGCCCGCCTGTGGGAGACCGACCCGGCGCTGAGCACCGTCCCCGCCGGCGTCCGCGACGTCATCCGTCACCGCCTCGCCCGGCTCACCCCGACCACCCGCACGCACCTGCGCCAGGCGTCGGTGCTGGGCCTGGAGTTCGACCTCGACGTGCTGGTGCCCCTCGCGGGCGACGAGGACGCGGTGCTCGACTCGGTCGAGTCGGCGCTGCTCGCCGGCTTCCTGGTCGAGCAGGGCGCCGACCGGCTCCGGTTCGACCACGCGCTCGTGCACGAGGCGCTGTACGGCGACCTCCCGCGCGCCCGCCGCACCCGGTGGCACGCCACCGCCGCCGACCTCGTCGAACGCGTGCGCCCCGACGACGTGGAAGCCGTCGCCCACCACCTGCTGCGGGCCGGGGACCGGGTCGACCCCGCCCGCACCGCCCGCTGGACGAGGGCCGCCGCCGAGCGGGCCGAACGCCGGTTCGCGCCGCACCAGGCCGCCGCGCTGTGGCGCGAGACCCTGGCCCGACCCGGGACCGACCGGTTGGCGGCGCTGACGGGCCTGGTGCGGGCGCTGGCCGTGACCGGGGACCTGGAACAGGCTCGCCGGTACCGGGCCGAGGCGGTCACCGGGGCGGGCGGTGACCCGGTGCTGGTCGCCCGCACGGTCGGCGCGTTCGACGTGCCCGCGATCTGGACCACCAACGACGACGAGGCCCTGTCCGCCCGGCTCGCCGAGGCCGCCGAGCGCGCCCTGGCCGCCCTGCCGCCCGGTCACGACGCCGAACGCGCGCGGCTGCTGGTCACGATCGCGGTGGAACGGCGCGGCGACCGGGGCGGGCGCGGCCGTGAAGCGGCCCGCGAGGCCGAGGCCCTGGCCCGCCGGCTGGACGACCCGTCGTTGCTCGCCATGGCCCTGAACGGCCGGTTCCTGCACACCTGCCACCGGGCGGGCCTCGCGCCGCGGCGGGCCCTGATCGGCGATGAGCTGCTGGCCCTGGCGTCCCGGCACGGCCTGGTGCCGTTCGAGGTCCTCGGCCACCTGGTCCTGGTGCAGTCCCGCACGGCGTCGGCCGACCTCGCCTCCGCCGACCACCACGCCGCCGCGGCCGACGCCCTCGCCGAGCGCCACGACCTGCCGCTGGTCGGCGTCTTCACCACCTGGTACCGCGCCCTGCGCCTGGCCGTGACCGGGCGGCGGGACGAGGCGCGCGCCGCCTACCGCGCCGCCGCGTCCCGCCTCGCCGGTGCGGGCATGCCGGGCGTGGAGCGGGGGCTGCTGCCGCTGGCGCTGCTGAGCCTCGGCGACGCGGGGGACGGCGACCCGGGCCCCTACGCGCCGTGGGTCCGGCCGCTCGGCGCACCGGCTCCCGGCGAACCCGCCGCGGTGCCCGACCCGCCCCACGACCTGATGCTCGAAGCGCGGACGTGCCTGCACGCCGTCCTCGCCGTCGAGGCGGGCGACCGGGCGACCGCGGCCCTCCTCTACGACCGGCTCCTGCCGGCCGCCGGCGAGCTGGCCGGCGGCAGCGGCCTGGTCGCGTTCGGACCCGTCGACCGCTACCTCGCCGCCCTGGCCGACCTCCTCGGGCACCACGACCGCGCCGCCGGGCACCGCCGCCGGGCCGAGGGGGTCGCCGCCGCACTCGGCGCCCCGCAGTGGACGCCGCTCGACCGGCGGCGCTGAGCGTCACCCCCGCCCGCCGGGCGTGACCAGCCCGGTCTCGTAGGCCACCACGACGGCCTGCACCCGGTCGCGCAACCCCAGCTTGGCCAGGATGCGCGCCACGTGCGTCTTCACCGTGGCCTCCGACAGGTGCAGCGTCGCGGCCAGCTCGGCGTTGCTCAACCCGCGCGCCAGCAACCGCAGCACCTCCAGCTCGCGCGGGGTCAGCGCGGCCAGGTCCCGGTGCGGCGCGGCGGCGCCCTCGTCGCGGTCGGCGAAGCGCTCCACCAGGCGGCGGGTGATCGCCGGGGCCAGCAGCGCGTCGCCCGAGCGCACCATCCGCACCGAGGCGACCAGGTGCTCCGGCGTCACGTCCTTGAGCAGGAACCCGCTCGCGCCGGCCGACAGCGCGGCGTAGACGTAGTGGTCGAGGTCGAACGTCGTCAGGATGATCACCCGCGGCCCGGGCCCCGCGCCCGACAGGATGCGGCGGGTGGCCGCCAGGCCGTCCAGCTCCGGCATCCGGATGTCCATCAGCACCACGTCGGGCACCGTGCGCCGCACGGCGTCCACGGCCTCCAGCCCGTTCGTGGCCTCGCCCACGACGTCGATGCCGTCGGCGGTGAGGATCATCCGGAACCCCGTGCGCACCAGCACCTGGTCGTCGGCGACCACCACCCGCAGCGGCCCGCTCACCGCGCCCCCACCGGGATCGACGCGGTGACCTGGTACCCGCCGCCGGGCCGCGGCCGGGCCTCCAGCGTGCCGCCGTACACCGCCAGGCGCTCCCGCAGCCCGATCAGCCCGTGCCCGTTCCCGCCGGCCGCGCCCGGACCCGGCGTGCCGCCGGTGTCGACCACGTCCACCCGCAACCGGTCGTCACCGTGGTCCACGGTCACCGACACCGACCCGCCGGAGGCGTGCTTGACCGCGTTCGTCAACGCCTCCTGCACCACCCGGTACGCCGCCAGCTCCACCCCGGGCGGCAGCGGCCGCGGCTCCCCGGTCACCGTCGACCCGACCCGCACCCCGGTCTCCCGCACCCGCGCCACCAACGCCTCCACCTGGTCCAGGCCCGGCTGCGGCGCGAGGTCGGCGGCGGTCGTGCCGTCCACCGTCAGCAGCCCCATGACGTGCCGCAACTCCGTCATCGCCGCCCGGCCGCCCGCCTCGACCGCCAGCAGCGCCTCCCGCGCCTGCTCCGGCGCGGACGCCATCACCTTGCGCGCCGCGCCCGCCTGGATCGTCATCACGCTGACGTGGTGGGTCACCACGTCGTGCAGCTCGCGGGCGATGCGCGCCCGCTCGTGCTCGACCGCCCGCCGCAGCGCCTCCGCCTGCTCCCGCTCCAGCGCGGTGACCTGCGCCCGACCCCGGTCCGTGCGGATCTTCCACGTGCGCAGGCCGTTCGCCGCCACGATCAGCGGCACCAGCACCAGCAGCGGCACGTACTCGTCGGGCACCACGGGCAGCTCGGAGTCCCGGACCACGCCCACCGCCAGGACCAGCGCCGCCAGGCCCGCGAACGCGGGCGGCCGGTACGGGCTGTACGCGGCGGCGGAGTACGCGGCGACGACGCACGCGCAGAACGTCGGCCTCGGCGTGTCCAGCGGCGTCACCAGGGTCGCGTACAGCACCACCCACAGCACCGCCAGCGGGTAGCGGCGGCGCAACGCCAACGGCACCGCGGCCACGACGGCGACCAGCGCCACGCCGAACGCGTCCTCCTCCGACGGCGGCGGTGGCGGGGGAGGCACGGGCGTGATCAGGCCGCCGATCACCACCCGCTGCGGCACGTCCTGGGAGTCCATCCCGTACCGCACCGACACGATGCCGATGACCAGCGCCAGCACCGCGTCGAACACGAGGTTGCGCGCGGTCGGCCGGGGCGGCGGACCCGTCGGCACCACCGCCAGGGCGGCCCAGGACCGCAGCCGCCGCACCACCGGCGTGATCGTCACCCGGCCATTCTCACCGACCACCCGGCGGCCGGACATCCACCCGCACGACCCCTCCGCCCGCACCGCCGGACTACCTCCCGAGGATGACACCGCCGCCGCGTCGTCCCGGCGGGCTACCGGAAATGCCCCGCCGGACCGACGCGCCGCCGACCACCGCGCTCCTAGCGTCCACCGCGCCGAATCCGGGACGAACCAGGGAGCACCACCATGACGACGCCGGTGATCGAGCTGCGCGACGTGAGCCGCGGGTACGACGACGGGCCACCGGCGTTGCGCGACGTGACGCTCACCGTGCGGGAGGGGGAGGCCGTCGCGGTCCTCGGCCCGTCCGGCAGCGGCAAGTCCACGCTGCTCAACCTGATCGCCGGGCTGGACCGACCCGACCGCGGCACGGTCACCGTGGACGGGGTGCGGGTCGACGCGCTCGGCGAAGCCGCCTCCGCCCGGCACCGGCGGGCCCGCGTCGGCCTGGTCTTCCAGTTCTTCAACCTGCTCGACGACCTCACCGTCACCGACAACGTCGTGCTGCCCGCCCGGCTGGCCGGCACCAACCGCCGCGCGGCGGCCGAACGCGCGGCGGAACTGCTCGACCGGCTCGGCGTCGCCCGCCACGCCGACGCCTACCCCGGCCGGCTGTCCGGCGGCGAGCGGCAACGCGTCGCCGTGGCCAGGGCGCTGGTGAACCGGCCGGCTCTGCTGCTCGCCGACGAGCCCACCGGAGCCCTCGACACCGCCTCCGGGCAGGACGTCGGGGCGCTGCTCACCGAGCTGAACGCCGCCGGCCAGACCCTCGTCGTCGTCACGCACGACCTCGCCCTGGCGCGGTCCTGCACGCGCCGCACCGTGCGGCTGGTCGACGGCCGGATCGCGGGCGACGAGACCGCGGAGGGGGCCCGATGAGCGCCCTGGGCCGTGTCGTGCGCTCGGGCGTGGCCCGCCGCCGGGTGCAGACGGCCGTGATCGGCCTGGCCACCGGCATGGCGGTCACGTCGTCGGTGCTCGGCGGGTCGCTGCTGGTGGCGTCCGCCGCGCCGTTCGACCGGGCGTTCGCCGAGCAGCGCGGCCCGCACCTGTCCGTCCGGTTCGACGCGGCCAGAACGACCGCGGCGCAGCTCCTGAACCCGGTCGCGGGCGTCACGGCGTCGGTCGGGCCGTTCCCGGTCGTGACCGTCACCCCGGAAGGCGGGCCGGGCGGGTCGTCACCGCTCACGGTCGTGGGCCGGACCGACCCCGGCGGCGACGCGGTGGACGCCGTGACCCTGACCGGGGGCACGTGGGCCGACGCGCCCGGCGAGGTCGTGCTGTCCGCCGACAGCCCGTACGCGCACTCGCCGACCGGCTCCGGCCTCGGCCGCCGCCTCACCCTCGCCGACGGCTCCGCGCTCACCGTCGTCGGCCTGGCGCGGTCGGCCGGCCGCACCGCCGACGCCTGGGCGCCCCCGTCCTGGATCACCGCGCCCGAGGGCTACCAGGTGCTGTACCGCTTCACGTCCGCCGACACCACCGAGCAGGTCGACGCGGCCCGTGCCGCGGTGGCGGCGGCGACGCCACCGGACGCGCTGGCCGGCTCCCAGTCGTGGCTGGTGCTCAAGAAGGCCGCCGACCGCGCCGTGGCCGTGTTCGTGCCGTTCCTCGTCGCGTTCGGCGTGCTGGGCCTGGTCATGTCGCTGCTCGTGGTCGGCAACGTGGTCGCGGGCGCGGTCGGCGCGGGCACGCGGCGGATCGGCGTGCTCAAGGCCCTCGGCTTCACCCCGGCCCAGGTGGTGTGGGCCTACCTGGCCCAAGCCCTGGTGCCTGCCGCGATCGGCACCGCGGCCGGCGTCGTGGCCGGCAACCTCCTGGCCGTTCCGGTGCTCGCCGAGACCGAGGACGTCTACGGCGCGGTGAACCTGACCGTGTCCCCCCGGGTGAACGTCGTGGTGGTCGCGTGCGCGCTCGGGCTCGTCGCGCTGACGGCGTGGCTCAGCGCGCTGCGAGCCGGGCGACTGCGCACGGTCGACGCGATCGCGGTCGGCCGCACCCCGCGCCCCGGCCGCGGCCGGTGGGCCGCGCGCCTGGCCGCCCGCCTGCCCGTGCCCCGACCGGCCGGCCTCGGCCTGGCCCGCCCGTTCGCGCGACCCGCCCGTGCCGCGGCGATGGTCGCGGCCGTCCTCTTCGGCGCGACCGCGGTCACCTTCGCCGTCGGCCTCGCGTCCTCGCTCGCCGAGGTGCAGGCCGCCCGCGACCACGACTCGGCCGACGTGACGATCGGCGGCCCCGGCCCCGGCCCCGGCCCCGGTTCCCACCACCGCGGCGGTGACGCGGACCCGGCCGCGGTGTCCGCGGTCGTCGACGCCCAACCGGGGACGCGGGCGCACTACCGCACCGGCAGCACCCCGGTCACCGTCGCCGGGGTCCCCGGCACCACGACGGTCGTCTCCTTCACCGGCGACGCCACCTGGGACGGCTACCGCATGGTCTCCGGGCGGTGGTTCGAGCGGCCCGGCGAGGCGGTCGCGCCCACGCCGTTCCTCACCGCCACCGGCACCCGGGTCGGCGACACCGTCACCCTCGACGACGGCGACCGCCACGTCACCGTCCGGATCGTCGGCGACGTGTTCGAGATGGGCAACGACGGCATGGTCGTGCTCACCGACGCCGCCACCTTCCCCGCCGGGGCGGAGGAGACCGGCCACCACGTCGCGGTGCGGCCCGGCACCGACGTCACCGCCTACCTCGCCGACCTGAACACCGCCCTGCGCCCCCTCGGCGCGACCGCGCGCCCCGGCGGGTCCGGGCAGGCCGGCGACACCATCGTGCTGATCGACGCCCTCACCGCGACGCTCACCCTGGTGCTCGTCGCCGTCGCCGCCCTGGGCGTGCTCAACGCCGTCGTCCTCGACACCCGCGAGCGCGTCCGCGACCTCGGTGTCCACAAAGCACTCGGCATGACACCCCGGCAGGTCACCGCGATGGTCGTCGCCTCCGTCGTGCTCGTCGGGGCGGTCGGCGGCGCGGTCGGCGTGCCCGCCGGCGTCGCGCTGCACGCCGCCGTGCTGCCGGCGATGGGGGAGCGGGCCGGGATCGGCCTGCCCGCGTCGGCCTTCGCCGTCCACTCGCCGGTCGAGCTGCTGCTGCTCGGCGTCGGCGGCCTGCTGATCGCCGTCCTCGGGGCGCTGCCGGCCGCTACCTGGGCGGCGCGGACGTCGACGGCGACCGCGTTGCGGACGGAGTAGGGCGCAGGACCGGGACCAGGGCGAGCGCGGGGACCAGCAGCAGCGGCACGACCAGCAGCGCCCGCAGGGCGCCCACGTCGTCGCCGAGCAGGCCGACCACCGGCGGCCCGGCCAGGAACGCGGTGTACCCGATGACCGCGACCACGCCGACCCGCGCCGCCGCCCGGTCCGGCTCGTCGGCCGCCGCGCTCATGCCGACCGGGAACCCCAGCGACGTGCCCAGGCCCCACAACGCCACCCCGCCCACCGCCACCGCCGGGTGACCGCCGAACACCGCCGCCACGACACCCGCGGCCGCCAGCGGCATCGTCACCGCCAGCACCGCCACCCGCCCCCAGCGGTCGAGAGCGACCGTGCCCACCACCCGGCCGGCCGTCATGGTCGCGACGAACACGCCGAACACCACCGCGCCCGCCGCCGGCGCGAACGCGTGCCCGTCCACGAACGCCACCGCCACCCAGTCGTTCGCGGTGCCCTCGGTGAACGCCAGCACCAGCACCAGCAACCCGATCAGCAGCGTGCGCGGTTCCGACCAGGCCGCCAGGACACCGCTGCGCGCGCCGGACCCCTGGCCGCCGCCGTCTCCGAAGGACCGCGTGGCGACCAGCGTGCCGACCAGGGTGACGGCCGCCACGCCCGCCAGGTGCGCCGCCACCGGCACCCCGGCCCACGCCGCCGCCGACGCCGACCCGGCGGCCACCACCGTCCCCGAGCTCCACACCGCGTGGAACCGGGGCATGACGGTCCGCCCGACGAGCCGCTCCACCTCGGCCGCCTCGACGTTCATGGCGACGTTGCCGGTGCCGGAGCCGCAGCCGAGCAGAAACAGCCCGATCCCGGTCGTCACCGCCGACGGCCACACCCCGATCCCCGCGCCCGCGACGACCAGTCCACTCGAGACGCCGACCACGGACGCGCGCAGGGCGCGCCGCGGGCCGAGCCGGTGGGTCACCTCGCCGGCCGTGAGCATCGCCAGGGTCGCGCCGGTCGACATGGCGAGCAGGAGCACGCCCAGCTCGGCCGGACCGAGGCCCAACGCGTCCCGCGCGGCGGGGACGCGGGCGAACCAGGACGCCACGGCGACCCCGTTCAGCCCGAAGGCGACGGCCACACCGGCCGCGCGGACCCCGGTCGTCATGCGATTCCCCCTCTTCCGGTGTCGAGTACGTCGACCCCACACGTGGAAGCGCTTCCACCACAAGGCGCGGCAGCCGGCACACTGGCCGTCGTGGCGGGACAGCGGCGGAAGGCGACGTTGGCCGACGTGGCCCGGCGGGCGGGGGTCTCGGCGGCGACCGCGTCCCGCGCCCTGAGCAGCCGGGGTCACGCCTCCCCGTCCGCCCGGGACCGGGTGGCCGCGGCGGCGCGGGAACTGGGCTACACGCCCGACCCGGTGGCCCGGGCCCTGGCGACGCGCGGCGGCGGCACGCGGATCGCCATCGCCGTCGGCGGCCACACCGCGCACGTGGTCAACGACCCGTACGTGGCGCGGGTGACCGCCGCGACCGCCGTGACCGCCGCGGCGCGGTCGGTGGGCGTGTCACTGCACTGGCTGCCGCTGCACGACCCGGCGGAGTTGGTGCGGCTGGCCGAGAGCCGTGACGTGGGCGGTGTCGTCGTGGTCAACCCGACCCCCGCGGCGCTGGCCGCGGTCCCGCGCACGGCGCGCGGCCGGGTGGCGGCGATCGGCGTGGGGTCGCGCGACGTGCCGTCGTTCGACGTGGACAACGCCGGGGGCGCGACGAACGTCGTGGAGCACCTGCTGGCCACGGGGCGGCGGCGGATAGCGATGATCGCCGGCCCCTCGTGGCTCCCGTGCACGCACCGCGCCCTGACCGCCTACCGCCGTGCCGCGGAGGCCGCCTCCACCCCGCCGCGCGTGGTCGAGGGCGACTTCACGGCGGCGCGCGGCGACCGCGCGGCGACCGAGGTGATGGCGCGCTGGCCGGACACGGACGCCATCTTCGCCCTGGGCGACCTGTCGGCCCTGGGCGCGCTGGACGCCCTGCGCCGCAAGGGGATCGACGTCCCGGGCGACGTCGCCGTCGCGGGCTTCGACGACCTCCCCGTCACCAGCCTGACCCACCCCGCCCTGACCACCACCACCCACCCGGTGGAAGCCATCGCCACAGCCGCCGCCACCACCCTGCTGGACCGCCACCCCCACCCGCCTGTGACGTTCTACCCGTCCACCCTGATCCACCGCGCCAGCACCTGACCACCCACCACCGCACGCACCCCTCGTCCGGCCACAGCCACGGCCACGGCCACAGCCACGGACGCGCCCCGCCCCGCCTATCCCGCCCGTCTGTCCCGCTCCGCCTTGGCCCGCCCCGCCTCGGCTCGGCCTGACTCGGCCCACCCTGCCTCAGCTCAGCCTGCCTCAGCTCGGCCGGACTCGGCCTGCCTCGGCCCGCCTGTCCCGCCCCGCCTCGGCCCGCCCGCGCTTCGCCACTCGCCGCGCCCCGACCCGCCCCGGCGGGCACGTTCCCCGCCGCCTGCCGGGCGAGGCCGAACGGGGCTGCGGCCGGCCGGGCGAGGGCACGGGTTGGTTGCCGGCCTCGTTGTTCCAACCGACGTCCGAGCGGCTAGATAACGGCGTTACCGTTCCAACCCCGATCCAAGTTCACCCGTTCGAGCAACCAGCGAACCCGGAAAACCCCTGCTCAGCCGCACCCTACCGGGAAGCGGCACCCCGCGCGACCGACCGCTCCCGACGATCCACCGCCACCGCCGCCATCACCACGCACCCGACCATCGGCACCACCAACGGCGGCAGTTGCCAGGTGACCACCACCAGCACGGCCAGCGCCACCACCAACAGCAGCGACCCCCCGAAGTCCGCCACCGACCGACGCCCGCCCTCGCGCAGCACGGCCGCCCACCCCGCACCCGGAGCCCACGCCGCCGCCGCCCGCAGCACCACCACGGCCAGCCCCACCGCCACCACCCCGCACACGACGGCCACGAACCCGCCCCCCGCCACCCGCTCCCGCAGCACCACCACGTCCACCACGAGCACGGCGAACCCGACCACCACCCCCACCGACGCCACCCACCCGCCCGGCAACCCGGCCCGCACCCGCCCGAAGAACGCCCGCAACGAAGTCGCCTCGCCGTCGACGTGCGCCTTGATGTGCGCGCACCCCGCCGCCACCGCCGGCAGCAACGTCACCACCGGCACGGCGGCGAGCAGCACCAGCACCCCCGCGGTCAGGCACTCGGCGAACAGCGAGAACCCCTTCACCGCCTCACCCCTTCAGCCCGGACGTCGACACGCCCTCCACCAGGAACCGCTGGAAGAACAGGAAGAACAGGACCACCGGCACCAGCGCGAGCACCGACATCGCCATCAACGCGCCGAAGTCCGACCCGGCGGCCTCGTCGATGAACAGCTGCAACGCCAGCGGCAGCGGGTACTTCTCCGGGGTGCTCAGGTAGATCAGCGGCCCGAAGAAGTCGTTCCAGCTCCAGATGAACGTGAAGATGGCCGTCGTGATCAGCGCGGGCCGGCACAGCGGCAGGACGACGTGCCAGAACACGCCCCAGTGGTTGGCGCCGTCCAGCTTCGCCGACTCGTCCAGCTCGCGCGGCAGCTGCCGGATGAACTGCACGACCAGGAACACGAAGAACGCCTCGGTCGCCAGGAACCTGCCCGCCAGCAACGGCACGTAGGTGTCGATCAGGTCGAGGTTCTGGAACACCACGTACTGCGGGACGACCAACACGTGGAACGGCAGCAGCAGCGTGGCGATCATGACCGCGAACAGGGTCGACCGCCCCCGGAACCGCAGGCGGGCGAACGCGTAGGCCGTCGGCGCCGACGACACGACCGTGCCGACGACCGACAGCACCGCCAGCACCGCCGAGTTCCAGAAGAACCGGCCGAGGCCGATCCCGAAGACCCCGCCGAACACGCGCTCGTAGTTCGCGGTGGTCGGTTCGGTCGGCAGCAGGCGCAGGCTGCCGACGATGTCGCCCGACGGCTTGAACGTCGCCGCCGCCACCCACACGATCGGGTACAGCACGACGGCGAGCAGCAGCAGCGCGCCGACGTGCCACGCCACCCGGCGCAGCGCCCCTCCCGGCTTCACCGCCCGTCCCCCGGGTCCCCGGAGTAGAAGACCCACCCCCGCGCGGTGCGGAACAGGAACGCGGTGACCAGGCCGACGCCGAGCAGCAGCACCCACGCCATCGCCGACGCGTAACCCATGCGGTAGTCGCCGAAGCCCCGGTCGAACAGGTAGATCGTGTAGAACAGCGTGCTGCCGGCCGGCTGGCCGTTCGGCCCGCCCACCACGTACGCCGACGTGAACACCTGGAACGCGTTGATCGTCTCCAGCAGCAGGTTGAAGAACAGCACCGGCGAGATCATCGGCAGCGTGATCGACCGGAACCGCCGGGCCCGCCCCGCGCCGTCGACCTCGGCGGCCTCGTACAGCTCCCGCGGCACCTGCTTGAGCCCCGCCAGGAAGATCACCATCGGCGCGCCGAGCTGCCACGTCGCCAGCAGCACCAGCATGAGCAGCGAGAAGTCGGGGTTGCCCGCCCAGCCGCCGGTGTCGACGCCGAACCGCCGCAGCAGCTGGTCGACCACCGAGTCGTCGCCGAACATCGTCTTCCACACGATCGCCACGCCGACGCTGCCGCCGATCAGCGACGGCCCGTAGAACGCGGCCCGGTAGAAGCCCCGACCCGCGCGCTCGGTGTTCAGCAGCAGCGCGATCCCGAGCGCGGCGGCCAGCTTGACCGGCACGGCCAGCGCCACGTACAGCGCGGTCACGCCGACCGACCGCAGCCAGCGCGCGTCGGAGAACATCCGCTCGTAGTTCTCCAACCCGACCCAGGTGGGCGCGTTGAACAGGTCGTAGTCGGTGAACGACAGGTACAGCGAGGTCACCATGGGGCCGAGGGTCAGCAGCAGGACGCCGAGGAGCCACGGCGACAGGAACAGGTAGCCGGCCAGGCCGTCGCCGGGCAGGCGGGTCCGCCCGCCCGGACCCGCCGCGGCGACCCCGGCGCGGTCCGGCGCCATCGTCGCCCGGCTCACGACCCGAGGGTCTCTTCGACCTCGGTGAAGAACTGGTCGACGGCGTCGTCCACGGACACGCGGCCGTACTGCAGCTCCTCGCAGATCCGGGTGAAGGACTGCTCCAGCGCGCCGGCGCCCTTCGGCGGCGCGGGCGGGGTCCTGCCGAACCGGTCCTTCAACCGGTCCTCGTACGCGGCCACGGCGGCCAGCGGGCCTTCCAACCGCGCGGCGGCGCGCTGGGCGTTGGTCGGCGGCAGGCCGCGGTTCGCGCCGAAGATCCTGCCCACCTCGGGGTCGTTGACCAGGAACGAGACCAGCTTCGCCGCCGCGGCCGGGTGCTTGGTCCTCCGCGACACGCTCAGCAGCATCGACGGCTTGAGGTACTGCCCCTCGGTGCCCCGGTGGTCGGTCGGCACGGGGCCGAGCCGCAACTCCGCCCTGGCGCCCTTGTCGTAGCGGGCCAGGAAGTTGTCCCACGCGAGGTCGCCGGCAACCAGGTCCTGCTCCAGCGGGTGCGCCGGCTTGATCTGCACGCTCTTCTCGATCGGCAGCGTCACGCCGTCCCGGGCCAGCGCCGCGCCCTCCTCGAAGAACTCCGCCAGGCGCGCCTCGTCGAAGCCGATCTTGCCGTCCTCGGTGTAGAGGAGCCTGCCCTCCTGGCGCAGTTGCAGTTCGAGGTTGTAGTAGCTGCCGATGTACGCGCCACCGCCGTGCACGCCGGTCTTCCGCGTGATCGTGGTCATGGCCCGGCGGTAGTCGTCCCAGGTCCAGCCGTCCTTCGGCTCCTCGACGCCGGCCTGCGCGAACAGCGCGGGGTTATAGACGTAGCCCCAGGTGTTGCCGCCGGCGGGCACGCCGTACAGCTTGCCGCCGATCTCGCCCGCCCCCCGAAGGCCGGGCAGCAGGTCCGCCAGTTCGAGGTTCCCGCCCTCCTGCTCCTTCAGGTCGTAGAGGGCGTTGCGGTCGGAGTACTCGCGCAGGTAGGCGAAGTCCGTCTGGAGCACGTCGGGCGCGTTGCCGCCGGCGGTCTCGGTCGCCATCTTCTGCCAGTACGCCTCGAACTCCTGGAAGCTGGGGGTGACCTTGATGTCGGGGTTGCGGCTCTGGAAGAGGTCGACGGCCCTCTGCATCAGCTCGGCGCGCTCGGCGTTGCCCCACCACGAGAAGCGCAGCGTGGCGGGACCGGCCTGGTCCTGGTCGCCGCTGTCGCCGCTGCTGCCGCACGCGGCCAGCAGCGCGACGACCGACGCCGCCGCCAGTAATCTGAACCGTTTCAGTGCACCCATGATTCGGACCCTCCGGTCTCGGCCGCCGCCCCGCGTGACACCCCGGACGAGGAAAGCGCTTTCCGGGAGGTTACGAGCAGGTTGCGCCCACGTCAATGGCCACTTCGGCGGCCGTGCGGGCGTCGGGCCGCGCTGCGGGGAGGGCCGGGTGGTGTGCTCATCGGACTTCGGGCCACCTCACGGGGGTGAAGGCGGGCGGGTCCGGGTCGAACGAGGCGGGCGCTCCCGGTGCGACCGGTGGAATGTCCTCAGTGGACTGCGGCGCGGGTCGGCCGGGCCCCGGAGCGGTTCACGGCACGGTAGCGCGGGCCGATCGGGGCGAGCGAGGGTCGGGGCGAGCGAGGGTCGGGGCGAGCGAGGGTCGGGGCGAGCAAGGGTCGGGGCGAGCAAGGGTCGGGTCGGGCAAAGGTCGGGACGGGCAGGGGTCGGAGGTGGGCAAGGCTCGGGGGTGGGCAAGGCTCGGGGGTGGGCAAGGGCCGGCGGTGGCGTCAAGCGGCGGCGGAGTGGGTATGGCAACCGCATGACCGATCAGGAACCGCTGGACCTCGGCGTGACCGAGCTGTCGCCCGACGAGGAAGAGGCCACCAGGCGCGAGCACGACCTCGACCGGCCGGAGGTGTTCGACCGGCGCAACGACGTCGACCGCCGCGCGCGGACCAGGGCCGCGCTCCTGCCGGAGGAGCGGAACACCGGCAGCGCCGACCCCGAGGCGCAGGCCCGGGAGGTGTTGCGCGACTCCGACGTGCGGACCGAGGTGCCCGAGTCCGCGCCCGACACGATGGCGGAACGGCGCGAGTCCGGCGCCTGACCCGACCGGTGGAACCGGGCGGGCGGACGAGGGGAGAGTCAGGTCCGCCCACCCGGCGGGTCGTGGGTGTTCCGGGAAACTAGCGCATTGTTATCGCTAACACCAGACCTGCCGACTCATCTCGCCCGCCACCAGCGCGTTTGCTCAGCTCGGTGAGCCTCGGGTGTCTCATGCCCTCGGCGGGGCATGCATCGGCCGCACAACTGGGTATTGAGGCACGCCGACCTGCGCTGTTAGCGTTAACAGCCGCATCCCGACGCGCCACGATGGAGTGGAACCGATGGACAGTGCCGTTCCCCGGTGGACAGCCCGCAGGTTGGCGGTGGTCGCGGTGGCGGCCCTCACCGCGCTGGCGGGCTTGGCGGTGGCCCCCGCCGCGCAGGCGTCACCCGCCGCGCAGTACGCGAACCCGCTGGCGAACCAGCGGGCCGACCCGCACATCTTCAAGCACACCGACGGCTACTACTACTTCACCGCGACCGTGCCGGAGTACGACCGGATCGTCCTGCGCCGGGCCACCACGATCCAGGGCCTGGCCACCGCGGCCGAGTCGGTGATCTGGCGCAAGCACTCGTCGGGTGACATGGGCGCGCACATCTGGGCGCCGGAGATCCACTTCGTCAACGGCAAGTGGTACGTCTACTTCGCCGCCGGCCGCGCGGACGACGTCTGGCGCATCCGCCCGTACGTGCTGGAGAACGCGAGCGCCAACCCGCTGACCGGCACCTGGACCGAGCGGGGGCGGGTCAACGTCCCCTGGGACACGTTCTCGCTGGACATGTCGACCTTCGTCGTCAACGGCGTGCGCTACCTGACCTGGGCGCAGGCCGAGCCGGGTATCGCCACGAACTCGAACCTCTACCTGGCCCGCATGGGCGCGAACCCGTGGACGATCACCGGCGCGGTGGCCCGGTTGACCGTGCCGACGCTGGCCTGGGAGACGCGCGGGTACAAGGTCGCCGAGGGGCCCACCGCCATCCAGCGCAACGGCCGGGTCTTCCTCACCTACTCCGCCAGCGCCACCGACGCCAACTACTGCCTGGGCATGCTGACCGCGTCCGCGTCGGCCGACCTGCTCAACCCGGCGTCCTGGACCAAGAGCGCCGACCCGGTGTTCGCCACCAACGCCGCCACCGGGCAGTACGGCCCGGGGCACAACTCGTTCACGGTGTCCGAGGACGGCCAGAGCGACGTCCTGGTCTACCACGACCGCAACTACCGCGACATCTCCGGCGACCCCCTCAACGACCCCAACCGGCGCACCCGCGTGCAGAAGGTCTACTGGAACGCCGACGGCACGCCGAACCTCGGCATCCCCGTGGCCGACGGCGCGACGCCCGTGCGGCTCAAGTCCTTCAACTACCCCGACCGGTTCGTCCGCCACTGGGACTACCGGGCCCGGGTCGAGGCGAACCCCACCCCGCTGGCCGACTCGCAGTTCCGGGTCGTCACGGGCCTGAGCGGTTCGGGCACGGTGTCGCTGGAGTCCACGAACTTCCCCGGCTACTACCTGCGGCACCGCAACTACGAGTTCTGGGTCGAGCGCGCCGACGGCACCGCCGCCTTCCGCGCCGACGCGTCCTTCTTCCGCCGCGCCGGCCTGGCCGACGGCTCGGCGGTGTCCTTCGAGGCCCAGAACTTCCCCGGCCGGTACCTCCGCCACAACGGCACGACCGTCAACCTGACCACCACGCCCGACGCCGTCGCACGCGCCGACGCCACGTTCATCCTGGAGTGACCCCAGTGCTGCGCTACCCCCTGCTCCACCCGCCGCTGCTCAACGCCCTGGCCACGGCGGGCCACGGGTCGAAGGTCCTGCTCGCCGACGCCAACTACGCGCACCGGACCAACGTCCACCACCGCGCCGAGGTCATCCACCTCAACCTGCGCCCCGGCCTCGTGTCGGTGGACGAGGTGCTGGAACCGGTGCTGTCGGCGATCCCCGTGGAGGCCGTGCACACCATGCGGCCGGACGACTCGAGCACCCCCGGGGTGTGGGCCGACTACGCCCGCCTGCTCGGGCCGGACCTGCCGCTGCGGCCGTTGCCGCGCCAGGAGTTCTACGCGGCCTGCCGCGCGCCGGAGCTGGCGGTGTGCGTCGCCACCGGCGACGGGAGGCTCTACGCGAACCTGCTGCTGACGGTGGGGTTCGTCGCCTGACCCCGGTCTCCGGCCCGCGCGTGCCGGCGTGCGCGCGGGCCGGGGCCGGCCCTCCGCCGGACCCGCGGGGCGGGTCAGCCGAGCGGGCTGTGCAGGATCGCCGCGTAGCCGTCAGGGCCCACGGCGACGCACCGCCGCTCGTGCGGTCCGGTGGTGATCTCGCCGACCCGGAAGCCGAGGGCCTGCGCCCTGGTCCGGGCCTCCTCGACGTCGGGCACCTTCACCAGCACGGCCGGGCCGTCGTGCACGCGGTCCGCCCCGGACAGGGCCAGCCGCCCGCCCGCGACGTCGAACTGGGCCCAGCGGTCGCCGTCGACGAAGGTCGGCGCGACGCCGAGCAACGCCGACCACCGCTCGACCGCGCCGGCGAGGTCGTCTGTCGGGACAACGGGGGCGATGCGTTCAGCAGTCACGCGATCGACGCTAGTGACGCCACTCGGGACGGTCAACGCCGCCGCTGCTCCCCGTGCCACTTCAGCAACATCGAACAACCGTCCGAAGTGGATCGGGCGGCGGTGGATCGGGCGGCGGTGGATCGGGCGGCCGGCGGCGGCGGGGGCGACCGCCGGCCGCCGGCCTCAGCGGGGCTCGTCGATGCCCGGCACGGTCACGTCGTCGTCCGCGGGCGGCTCGGGGTCGCGCCACTCCTCGGCCCGGCTCGGCCGGTTGCCGCGCAGCGTGCCCTCCAGCTCGTGCTTGAGCTCGTCGTCCGTGATCGGGCCGTGCTTGTCGCTCTCGCGGTGCATGAACGGTCCTCCTCCGCACTCCTCGGGATCGGGACCCGGTTGGAGTACCCCCGTGCGGCCGACCGAACCACGCGGCCTAGCCGGCCCAGGCCGCGAGACCGGAGCGGGACGGCGTGGCGCCGGGGAAGGCGGCGGCCAGGGTCCGCGCGTACCGGCGCGCCTCGGGGGTCGTGAGGTCGGGCGGGTCGAGCCACGGCGCGAGGTGCGGCCGCGCGTCCGGGGGAGGTGCGCCGCCGAGGACCAGGGCGTCCGGCGCGTCGGGCGTGATGGGCAGGCCGAGCCGTGCCGCTTCCTCCCGCGCGATCGCCGCGGCCTCGGTCGCGCGCTGCGAGGCGTCCGCGACGAGGCGGAACGGCCCGCCGATCGAGGCGACCCGCGTGCGCAGCGCCGCCGCGTCGGCGTCGGTCAACCTCGGCCACGGCAGGTCGCCGCGCTTGCCGGTCAGCTTCGCCGCCAGGACGGCGGAGGCGTAGTCGGGGCCTTCTGGCCCGCGGATGTCGGGGCCGCTCCACGCCACCCGGCCGGTGTCGACGGGGACGGTGGTGCGCGTGCCCTCCCGGTCCAGCCACAGGTCGCTGCGGCCCTCGGGCAGCCACACCAGCGCCCACCGGCCCGTCGCGCCGTCGCGCGGTTCGGCGGGCACGAGGGCGTTCGGCGCGTTGCCCACCGCCAGCGGCGTGTCGGTGGTGTGCACGAGGTTCCAGCCCGGCATCTGCGGCACGACCAGCAGGTCTACCGGGCTCCCGCCGAGCGCGACGCGGGTGAGCAGCGGGTCGCCCGGCGCCGGTGTGCCGAGCTGCCCGGCGATGGTGACCTGGCCCAGGCCCGCCAGCAGGGTCACGCCCAGCGCCGCGCCGACGACCCGCACCGACGCGGTCGGCGGGCACAGCGCCAGCCAGGACACGCAGGCGAACGCGCCCATCAGCGTGATGTAGGCGGACGACGACGGCGGCCCGGTGAACCACGCGCCCGCGGCCGCCGTCACCAGGACGACGGCCGCGACCACGAGCCGGGCGAGGACCGGCCGCGGGCGGCGCAGCGCCACCGGGGCGGCCAGCAGGCCGATGAACGCCACCGCGGCGGGCGGCGGCATCCACGTCGCCTCCGCGATGAGCAGCACCACGACACCGCCGATGCCGGAGAACCCCGTGACCACCCGCCGCGTCAGCGTGCCCGACGCGGCGGGTGCGAACGGCCGGACCAGGGCCCAGCCCGCGACCGCGGTCACGGCGCCGAGCAGGATCAGCCGGAGGAGGGTGAAGCCGAGCGGCAGGCCGACGGCGCCGTGGTTGTGCACGCGGTCAGGCCGCCGCGCCGACCGGCAGCGCGCACGAGCACTGCATCTGCGCGCGCTCCTCCCGCGACGGCCGCATGTGCAGCACCATCGCGACGACCATCGGGATGAACACCACCGTGTTGTAGAACAGGTGCAGCTCCACCCGCGGGACGAGCAGCTGGATGATGCTCGTCGGCGCCGGCCTGCCCAGCAGGTTCGTCCCGGTCGAGGCCTGGATGATCAGCAGCAGGTGCTCGATGTGGTGCCAGAACTGCAGGCCCAGCGCGAGCGTCCACCACTTCTTCGAGCGGCCGACGAACCCCTTGCGCAGCGCGAAGAGGAACACGAGCATGACCAGCGCGTAGCCGTAGTGCATGACCTCGGACGTGACCAGCCACGGGAACCACAGGCCGAGCACGCCCTTGGCCTTGGGCACGGGCCAGCCGAGCGCGTAGATCTGGATGGCCTGGGCGATGTGCTCGGCCCAGTGGCCCAGCACGATCGCCGTGAAGACGTAAAGCGCCGCCCGGTGGCGCGTGGTGTTGAGCGGCCCGCCCACGGAATGGGTGTGGACCTGAGTGTCGACCATGGAATCCTCCTGCTGGGCCGGCCTCGATCGGGTCGATTCCCCGTGACCAGCGACGATATCTGGTTTCAAGCGGCGCAAGAACGCTTCGGTGCGGAAACGCAATCATGGAGAAGTCCACTGGTCCACGCGTCGGTACGGTGGTCGTCCTCCAGGAACCGCGCGAACCCGCGCGTCGACTGTATAGCGTTCCTATGGGGTCTTCCTCTTCCGGCTTGCGGTGGTGCGTTCACAACGCGCGGCGCCGCGTCATCGGGAAAAAGAGCAACCTGGAAGAAGCGAATGCGGTCCCGGTGTGCTGGGAACCGCGACGATTTGTCCGGATCCTGACTTTCCGGGTCGCGCGGGGTGGAATGACAACGATTTCGACCACAGCGGGGTCCCGTATACGTGAGGGACGCTCACCGTGCTGGGGTCGGCGCCCTACGCGGCCGGGCCCGGGGAGGGGAACGAGGCCAGGAACCGCATCGCCACGGCCCGGTCGCCCGACACCGCCAGGCTCCCGGCCGCGACGGCCTCCGCCGGCGTGCGCCGACCGCACACCACGTCCTTGAGCGTCACGGTGTCCGTGCGGATCACCGCGTCGGGCCGGTCGACCGGCTCGCGCGCCAACCGCAGGCCCTCGGGCGTCGTGGTGGCGCGGAACCCGTCGTCGCCCACGCTCACCAGCACGTCGGCGACGAGCCCGTCGGCCAGCGCGGGGTCGTAGAGCGAGCGCAGCGCGAGCATCATCGAGTCGACGCTGATCGGGCCGTCGCCGCGCTCACCCGGCGCCTGCGCCCCCCACCTGCCCAGGGCGGCCACGACGTGCTCCAGCTGCCGGCCCCACGGCGTCAGCTCGTACACCCACGAGGCGGCGGGCGGCGGGAGCCGGCGGCGGACCAGGACGCCCGACTCGTCCAGCTCGCGCAGGCGCTGCGACAGCACGTTGGGGCTCGCGCCGGGCAGCCCGGTGCGCAGGTCGGTGAACCGCTTGGGCCCGAACAGCAGCTCGCGCACGACCAGCAGCGCCCACCGCTCGCCGACGAGGTCGAGCGCGTACGCCGTCGAGCACCCGTCGTCGTACCTGCGCCTGGTCGCCACGGCCGAGCAGTCTAGTCCGCCCGGTACGGGAGTCACACCGGTTGGTTGCTTTTTAGGACCAACATCGATAGGTTGTGGGGTCCACGACGTCCGACGCGGACCGAGGTGCGGGGGGTGCCGGTGACCGCGAGCCGCCAGGCCGTGCCGCCACCCGCCGCGGGCGGCGGACTCCGTGCCCGTGCCGCGCCCCGACTCCACGGCGGGACCCCCAGCCCGCCGGAGCGGAGCGCGCCGGCGGTCCGCGCGTCCTACCGGGACTGAGCGACCGCCTCCCCGCGCGGGTGGGCTGGTACCGGCCCATCCGCGCGGCCCGTGGGCGACCGGTCGCGTTCTCGCGCGGGCACCCCCGCGCGTCCCGCCACATCGGCACGCCTTGCCACGCCTGCACTTCCGGTCCCGTGCGCCCGCCTCGTCGCACCCGCACGACCGGTCACGGGAGCACCTCCCGCCACACCCGTGCGTGCCGCCACGTGCGCACGTCCGGCCACATCGCACGTCGAGCCGCACCACGTCCCGCCGCTGCCGCACGTCTTGTCACGCCCGGGCGTGCGCCGCTGTGCGGTCCACAACGGACGGTGCGTCCGGTTCCGCGCGCCACCGCCCGTGCCGGGTGCCCCCGCCCTGCCGCTCCACGGGGTGGCGCGGACCTTGCGGCCGTCTGGGGTGGTCTCACCCGCCCCGTCCGGGCGCGCGTCAGCGCCGCCCATTGTTCGCGCGAATGACCGGGGCGGTTCGGGCACCGGGGGAGGGGCGCCCGGAATGGCCGTCGTCGGTGCGAGCCGGCGTCGGTCCAGTGTCCGCCCGGCGCCCCGGGCGGCGCATCTCCGAGATTGCCGTGAACCGGCCGAAAACGGACCGGGGGCGACCGCCGACCCCCGACCACCTGCGCCGACCCCGCCCGGGAGGTCGGGTCGCCGGCATCACCCGAAAGGCGCATCAATATCTTCGGCTCATGACCGAATATGTGTTCCATGGTCGCCGGAAATAAGGTCGAGGAACGTTCACAAGATCATCGGAACGGGGCGGGTCACGATCACGAGTCGTGCTCGTCAACGCCGTCTGCGCTCCTTGCGCAGGTTGTTGCGCCCCTGGTAGCTTTCAAAAATCGGGGGTACTGGGGTTACCGGGGGGTTTCACTGAGGGCCGCGGCGCGGCGTTGCGCCGGATCAACACCGCTCGAAGGGTCGATCGTCGGGTCGGGACGACGGGATTCAGCTTTCATTACATCTGCGAATGGGGGTCGTAGTGGAGGACGTAATAGAACGAGCGGTTGGCCGTGTCATCGACTTCATGCACGAAAATCTGGGTGAGCAGTTCACGATCGATGACATGGCCCGTACCGCCATGTACAGCAAGTTCCACTTCTCCCGGGCATTCCAGCGGGTCACCGGTGTCTCGCCCGGTCGCTTCCTCGCCGCGATCCGGCTGCAGGAGGCCAAACGGCTGCTCGTGTGCACCACGTTGGCGGTCACCGACATCAGCCATCGGGTGGGCTACACGAGCGTGGGGACGTTCAGCTCGAGGTTCCGCAACAGCGTCGGCGTCTCCCCGACGACCTATCGCCAACTGGGCGGACTGACCCCGCCGATCCCCATGGCGCGACGCAGTTCCGACGCCCGCACGTCCACCGTGCAGGGCGAGGTCCACGCACCTCTGGGGGGTGCGCCGGGAATCATCTTCCTGGGCCTGTTCCCGGACCGGATCCCGCAGGGCAAGCCGGTCCGCTGCACCATGCTCCACCGGCCGGGACCGTACGTGCTCACCAACGTGCCGCCCGGCACCTGGCACCTGCTGGCCCACTCCGTGGCACTGGGGCGGGAGTCGGTGCTCGGCGGGATGCCGTTCGGCCAGGACCAGGCGCTCAACGTGGCGTCGCACGGTCCGGTGCCCGTGCGGGCGGGGGCCCAGGTCAAGGACGTCGACCTGAGCCTGCGCCCGATCGGCACGCTTGACCCGCCCGTCCTGCTCGCCCTGCCCTACATCCGCACCGTGGCGCTGGACGCCGGCGCGGCGAGCTGACACCGGCGACAACACCCGGAAGACCCGCCGTCCCGGCCGGACGGCGGGTCTTCCGCTGTGCGGGGAAAACAATCCCGGCTCATTGTCCGGTGGCGTTCGAATACCGCTTCGGCCGTCGTGACCGTCCCCGCCCGGGCACGCGAACGGCCCAACCCCGCTTCGGCACACCGTACTCACCCACAGGCGCGCCACGAACCCCGGCGGTCACCGAGCGCGACGGGATCGTGTGACGTGGCGGAACGGACCCGCGGCCGGGAGCCTCCCGACGCCGGATGCGAAGCGGCGCAACGCTTCCCGGTACGCCCGTCCGGCATGCGGCCCTCCGGCTGCCATCACCCGAACAGGCCGGCAGCCCGCCACCACCTGGGTGACGGGCTGCCGGCCGATCTCACCTTGCGCGTCGGTGCGCGCGGACCGCGATCAGGTCGGGACGACCGCGGTGTGCTTGGGCGCGCCGTTCAGGGCCGGGTCCGCGACCGGCGGTTCCACCGGCAGGGCCTTCTCCGCCGCCAGCCGCTTCAGCCGCTCCTGCTCGACCCGGTTCTTCTCGATGAAGTGCAGCGCCCAGTGGAAGCCGCCGCGGATCGCGCAGACGATCGCCGTGGCGAAGAACAGGCCGTAGGCGATGCTCATGCCCATCAGGACGCCGTACACCGCCGCCACGCCCGCGCCGAACGCGATCTGCGCCCCCGGCTTGGAGGGCGAGGTGCCCGGGTCGGTCACCATGTAGTTGGTGTAGAGCACGAACGCGATGCCCGTCATCATGCCCAGGCCCGCGGGGATCGACACGTCCAGCACCATGCCGCGGATGATCGCCTGGAGGGCGAAGCCGACGAGCCAGCCCATGATCAGCCACAGCCGACCGGTGAGCATGCCGTTCAGCATCGTGCCCGCCGTCAGGATGATGCCCGGGATCAGCAGGTCCCAGAACGTCCCGACGTGCTCGCTGAAGTGGTACGGCGGTGCGACCGACGCCCACGGGAACACCAGCAGGACGACCGCGATGCCGAAGTTGGACGGGTTCATGTAGTGCCGCAGGCGGCCCTTCACCGGGGCCCGCAGGACCCACTTCGCGCCGACCGCCACGACCACACCGAAGATCATCACCCAGATCTGGTCGTTGACGTAGGTCAGCATGTTCACCGCCAGTGCGGTGATGTGCGAGGGGTAGAGGAACTCCACCAGGCCCTTCAGCCCGTTGCCCTGGTAGCGGGGCGCCCGACCCTCGATCCGCGAGCCGATCCGCTCCAGGCCGAGCTCGACGGTGTAGGCGGTGGCCAGGGCGATGAACGGCCACAGCCACGCCTGCTCGAACCCGAGGATCGTGTAGCCGAAGATGTTGAAGACGCTGATGGAGATCGCGAAGTTCCTGAGTGCCTTGGTGACCTTGGGGTCATGCCGCGGCGGGCTGGGCGCCGTCGTGGTCTCGGCCATGTCCGTCACTTCTCCTTGGCCTGGTCGCCGAGCTGGACGTCGTGCCAACCCGGGTTCAGTGTCATGTCCTGCTCGTGGATCTCGCCGCCGCGGTCGCGCCACTTGATGTGCGCCTGCACGGGTCCGTCCTCCGAGCCGAGTCCGAAGTGGACCTCGTGGCTCCGCTTGCCGGAGTGGCCGCTGCCACCGTCGACGCGGCCGATCTGCTTCTTGCCCGACGCCGAGGTGATCGTGACCTGCGCGCCGATCACCGGCGAGCCCGCGCCGCGGAAGGAGCCCTCGGACGGCTTGTCGTCGTAGGTCAGGCGCAGGCCGAGGAAGTTGTTGCCCGCGCCGCTGTTGTTGCGGTACAGCACGGGGTCCGACCACTGGCGGGACAGCGCCATGTCGAGCTTGCCGTCACCGTCGATGTCGCCGGTGGCGATGCCGCGGGTCGGGATCTGGGCGGCCATGCCCAGGTCGCCGGACAGGTCGCTGTAGAAGTTCTTCTGGTTCTTGGCGAAGAAGTGGAAGTGCTGGTTGCCGCCCACGTCGTCGCCGGGACCCACGATCGGCCACCACATCGGGTTGTCCAGCAGGGAGTCGTTCGCCGTGGCCAGCTCCTGGAGCTGGGGCCAGCGGTTGACGTCGCCCTTGACGAACCCGGTCGCCTGGAGGACCTCCGGGTCGGCGTTGTTGTCGAGGTCGGAGATCTTCACGTCCCAGCCCCAACCGGACCAGGCCAGCTGCAGCGGCGCGCTCTTGTCCTCCCAGATCGCGTCACCGTCCTCCAGCGCCGAGGTGACCCGGTTCATGTTGGTCTCCTGGCTCAGGAAGGCGAAGTGCGACTCCTCGATGCCGAACGACGTCGTGATGTTGCTGACGTACATGTCGTACACCTGGTCGCCGTTCAGGTCGCCGAAGTCGACGCCCATGCCCTTGAACGAGTCGATGCCGACGTTCTTGGACTTCGGCTCCATCGGGCCGCGCGAGCCCTCGACGAGCTTGAACTTCAGGTGGCCGGGCGTGGACTCGTTGAACAGCAGGCGGTCCGGGCCGAAGTCGTTGCCGACGTACAGCTCGGGCAGCATGTCGCCGTTGACGTCGTTGGAGCTGGACGCCAGCGCCCAACCCCGCGAGACCTCCAGCGGGAACGGGTCCGACATCTCCCACTTGGGCGTGCCGTTCGAGGTGCCCTTCGAGAGGAAGATGTAGTCCTCGCCACCGTTGAAACCGGCCGACATGGAGTGGTTCATCCACACGCCGCTGTTCTTGGACGGGTCCAGGACCGGGCCGTGCGGGAAGTAGTTGCCGATGAAGACGTCGTCGTGGCCGTCGCCGTCGAAGTCCGCGACGGTCGCGGAGTTGGAGTTCCACTGCGGGCCGTCGTAGGTGCCGGACGACTTGCCGGGCACCAGCTCGGTGGCCTGGTAGGCGGCGGCGGACATGCCCGTGGCGTCGGCCTTGGCCAGGTGCAGGATCGGCGTGCGACCCCACATGTAGACCAGCAGGTCGATCCTGCCGTCCTCGTTGTAGTCACCGGGCACGCAGCCCATCGGGGCCATCACGTCGTTCATGGGCAGCGAGCCCGGGGACAGCGCGAACGGCTCGTAGCGCGGCTTCTTGCCCGACTCCGGCGCCGGCGAGATGATCACCTGGTCGATGCGCACGTCGACGAAGCAGAGGTCGTTGGACAGCCCGTCGCCGTCGAGGTCGTTCAACGCGACCGCCGAGCCGACCGAGGAGATCCAGGCGTTGATGTGCTGGTAGCGCTGGTTCACCTGGCGAATGGTCTGCTGGGTGTAGCCGCCCGGCAGGGCGATCGACTCCGGCGTGAAACCGAATTGAGCCGCGACTTCCTGCCTCTGCTCGGCCGACACCGACGGCAGTCGGGCCACCAAGAACGTGGCCGCGACGAGCACGAGTGCCATGACGCCCGGTAGTTGCCTGCGCAGCCAACTGGCTGTGGAGGTCACAAGCTGACTCCTTCCTGGTGGACGAATTCCTCGGCGATGCGTCGCCGCCACGTCCGCGAGCGCGGGGCGGCCTCACCCGGTGACCCGGCCGGCGCCGCACCGGTGTGCGGCGCCCGGCCCGGGCGCGCCGGGACCTTCCCGATCGTGTCGGCGACGCGCTGGGCGTCGGACCTGCCGACGAACCACGTGGCACGGCCGATGTCCTGGTGGTCCGGGACGAGGCGGAGCTGCTCCGGTCGTCCCCGTCCGTGCCACGGCATGCGGGCCATCGCCCACCCGATGCCGTCGTGCTGCGTTGTGCCGTGACGCGCGGTCCGGTCCTCGTTCGGGAACCGGGCCGCCCGCCCGCCGCGACCGGTGACGAATGCCATTCCGGCGGGTTCGGGCGCGATCGCAAAGGCGGGTGTGCGGTGGAACCGCCGCCGTGCGATCTCCGGTAATTTGCGCCGTGAGGCGCGAACTGCGCTCAAGCTCTCGTCCCCCCAAGCTCGGGTGACCGTCACCGGACAAGCGAACGTTGAAAAGACTTGCAGAGGCTTCGTGAGCGCTGCTACTTCAGGCTTGCTCACCGGACGGAGCCGTGCACGAGCATTTGCAGGTGCGGTCGAGGGATCATCGACAGGTGTGGTGAACCCGTGTCGGATGAGGTGTCCTTGCAGCTCAGAGGGGGTGTGACCGCCTTTTGCGGTGATGGCGTCGCACTTCGCCCACCTTGGTGGTTGTATTTAGCTACCGACTTACCGGTGACGGCCTCGGGTGCGGTGCGGTCGCACTCGTCGTATTTACCCGGGGCTCGCCTAGGAGGTCGTCGGTCGCACTCGCGACGATCGAATGCGCGTGCCGCGAGGATCGGAGCATTGTCCGCGACCGAGTCGGCCGGACGATTCTTCCGGCTTGCTTCAGATGAGCAAGAATCCGGATGCGCGAGGTGCGGCCGGCCCCCATGCTGGACGACCCCGCCGCCCGTTCGGCGGCGGTGCCAAGTCGTCAATCTGGAAGAAGTCCCGCCGGCGGGAGCCTGCCTAGCCTGGTGGGGGATGGTTCCCGGGCCGGAACCGGGTGGCACCACTCGTCATCCGCCGTGTCGGGTCTCGGTGGAGTCGTTCCCCCGACAGTCCTGAGGAGATCTGATGACCCAGCCGAAAGTTGTCTCCCGAGCAGAGTGGTTGGAGGCTCGCAAGGCCCTCCTGGAGAAGGAGAAGGAAGTCACGCGCGCCCGCGACATGATCGCGGAGGAGCGCCGCAAGCTGCCGATGGTCAAGGTGGAGAAGGAGTACACCTTCGAGGGGCCCAACGGCAGCAGGCTGTCGCTGCTGGACCTGTTCGAGGGGCGCCGCCAGCTCATCGTCCGGCACTACATGTTCAGCCCGGGCGCGAAGGAGGGCTGCATCGGCTGCTCCATGCAGGCCGACAGCGTCGGCGAGCTGGCGCACATGTGGGCGCGCGACACGACGTTCGTCATGATCTCCCGCGCGCCGGTGGCCGACTTCGAGCCGTTCAAGCAGCGCATGGGCTGGAACATCCCCTGGTACTCATCGTACGGCAGCGACTTCAACTACGACTACGAGGTCTCGACCGAGCAGGGCGAGTCGCCGGGCGTCAGCGCGTTCTACCGCGAGGGCGACGACGTCTTCTTCACCTACTCGATCTTCGACCGCGGCGGGGACATCTTCAAGAGCTTCTACAACTACCTGGACATCACCCACCTGGGTCGGCAGGAGGACCAGCTCGAGCACCCGTGGGACTGGTGGCGGTTCAAGGACACCTACGACGCCGAGGACTCGCACGGTCCCGGCGACAACTGGTGGAACGGCACGCGCTACCAGAAGGCGTAGCCACCGTTCCGATCGACCTCTCGCGAGCGCGGGAGCACCGGCCACGGCCCGTGCCCCGCGCTCGTCCCGTGCGTGGGGCGGGTCGCGCCGGGGAGTCGTGCCGGGAGTCGTGCCGGGGGAGGGGGATCGGCCGGTCCGGGACGTGCGTTCGCCCGGGCGGAACCCCGCTCCGCGCCGAGGCCAACGACGCTGCCGCACCCGGGCCGTCCCGCCGCGCTGCGGCATGCCGTTGCCACGCGGTGGGCTGATCTGCGGGGGAGGGCGGTGGGCGGACCGGCGGTGGGCGGACCGGCGGTGGGCGGACCGGCGGGGGAGGGCGGTGGTCAGGGCCCGGTGGTCAGGGCCCGGTGGATGAAGGGCGGGTGGTGAGGGCTCGGCGGGTGAGGGATCAATGGTGAGGGACCGGTGGGTCAGGGACCGGTGGGTCAGGGACCGGTGGGTCAGGGGCCGGTGGGTCAGGGGCCGGTGGGTGAGAGCCCGGTGGGTGAGTGCCGGGTGGGTCAGGGTCGGGTGGCGACCGCCGGCTCCGGGTCCGCCTCGACCTCGGTCGGCCGACGCCTCTTCGAGGCCGCCATCGACGCCGCCACCGCGGTCGGCGAGTCGCCGACGCCCAGCATCAGGCTGTTGAGGATCGTGTCGTAGCAGCGGTCGGCGTCGACCGGGTCGATCAGGTAGCCGCCCAGCTCCAGGTTGACCAGGCCGTGCGTCGCGATCCACATCTCGTGCGCGATGAGGATCGGGTCGTCGCGGCGGAACCGGCCCTCCTCGATGCAGCGCGTGGCGCAGTCGACCACCGTCAGCAGCGTGTACCGACCGTACTGGCGGTCCTCCTCGGTGAGCGAGAAGCCGGCGAGCGACTGCCCGCCGAACATGACCGCGTACAGGTGGGAGTTCGCCTTCGCGTTCTGCCGGTAGGCGTAGCCCAGCACGGCCATGTCGGCCACCGGGTCGTCGGTCCTGCGCACCTGGGCGAACTGGCGCTCCAGCCGGGCGAAGCCCTCGTGCACCATCTCCCGCACCAGGCCGCTCATGCTGCCGAAGTGGGTGTAGACGGCCATCGTCGACGTGCCGGCCTCGGCGGCGATCTTCCGGGTCGACAGGGCCTCCGCGCCGTGTTCGGCCAGGAGCCTCGCGGCGATGTCGACGAGCGCGGCACGGGTCTCGGGATCCAGCTTTCGTGGACTCACCTTGACAGTGTTGCACAACGCCGTTATTCTTTGTGTAACGTTGTTATGCTACGTTGCGGCATTCGTGTGACATTTCCGCCCCATCGGGGTCGTTGGTCGCCCTGTCGCGCCTTTTCGCCGTTTCCGGATCCGCCTCCAGGTCGCCTGGGACGCCACCGCGGCCGTCGGCCGGGGGCGGGGTCCCCGCACGCGTTCCCGCCGACCTCCTTCGCGCTCAGGCGCGCCTGCGGCCCGGCCGCGCGGTCCTTCGCCGGCTGCCCGGTCGTCGCCGTCGACTTCGTGCGCCCGGCCCGGGGTCGTGATCGCCGGACGTTCGGCATGCCGAACCTCTCGGGCAGGAAGCCTTGCAACACCGAAGGGAGCGCAACCGACCGTCCACATCGGACCCGTGATGGGTGGTGGGGCGGGACAGCGGTTGGGGGGTGCCGCTGCCCCGCCCGTGGTGGAGCGGACGACTCGGTTCGCCGGCTTCTCCTCCACCACCGCGGGCGCCACCGGGGACCGGTCTGGGGTGCCGGTCGGCGGGTGGGCCTGGGTCCGCCGGTCGCCCTGGCGGCCGCGGGGGAGTGCCGCGCCGACTGCGAGGGGACCGGGACTGTAAGGGAACCATCCCTAGCATTGCCCGGCCAACACTAATGCAGGCGGATCGATGCAGCAAGGGTTCGTTGCGGATAGGGGGCTTCACCGGTGAACGGGGGAATTCCACGCCGATCGGCTCGGTATTGCCGGGTGTAATCGCCGTCGGCGCTGATCGGCCGGTCGGGTGTCGCGGGCGCGGCGTGGGCGGTGCGGATCGTCGTCGCTGCGGGAGTCCGATGCGGGTTTCTTCGGGGTTTCCGGCGGGGCCGGTCAGGGCATTGGTGCGGCCGGTGGGGTGATCCTGGAACACGTCGGGTGGAATTGCCGGGAATTGGCCACGGTCCGTCATTCCCGGCCCAGGGGGAATCGGCGACACGGGTGATCCGGCGGAACCGATCGGTTCCCGAAATGGTTGCCCCGCGTGTTGCATTACAGTGTTACGCATAGCGATGGTCGTCCCGCCTGGTGGCTCGTTCCGCCGTGATCGCCGGTCGGGTGTGTAGCTGGCCGTCCCAGTGGGTACGGAGATCCCCGGCGGCGGCTTCACCCCCTGCGACCTGCGCGCTCCGCTCGGGCGCCCGTCGGGGTCGGCCCCCGGCCGGCCGTCGCCGTGCTCCCGGTGGAGCTCGGGGCGCCGCCGCGGGAGCCGTGGTCCGCCGATCGCGCTGAGTGACCGGCGTTGGGCCACCTCGGCGGTCGGGTGCCGCCGCGCTGCGCTGTGCGGTCGTACCGGTTACCCGCAACGGTTCAGGGCCGTCTCGGAGATTGCGGTACTGGTTCCCGGGTAATTACGAGCGGCTCGCCGCCCTGCTAGCGTTCCTCGCGGTGCGGCGTTATGGGGGCTCCGCACAAAGGCCATCTGGGGTGGTGGAGATCGGCACCAGAGCAGGAACCGCCGTATTCACGAAAATGCGATCGGGTAGTTTCGCGCCGCACCGCTGCGGCTCTCTCCAGGACTCCGACCTGCGGGTTCGTCCTCCGTCCGGCAGCGGTGGCGTCGTACCGCGATCCGTCCGAGCGCTATTCAGGCCGAAAGGGAAACACCGTGCATGACGCTGTCCAGCGTGCCATCAAGCTGATGCGCACCAACTACTACGAACCACTCACGTTGCGCGATGTCGCGGGCGCCGCGCTGGTCAGCCCGTTCCACTTCTCCCGGCTGTTCCACGCGGCCGTCGGCGTGCCGCCCGGTCGGTACCTCACGGCGGTCCGATTATTCGAGGCGAAACGCTTGCTGCTGACCACGTGGATGAACGTCGCGGACATCGTCGCCACGATCGGGTACAGCAGCGTCGGAACGTTCACCACCAGGTTCACCCGCGCGGTCGGCCTCTCGCCGACGCAGTACCGCAACCCCCGGGTCAGCGGGCTGCTGGCGGCCGTCGCGCTGCCCGACTTCGACAACCCGCTGGAAACCGGCGCGCCCGTGTTCGACGCGATGCCCGCGCCCCGGTTCGGCGGCAGCGGCTCGGTCGTCGGCACGCTGGAGGTCCCGGCGCTGCCCGAGGCCTCCGTGGTCACGGTGGGGCTCATCGACGACCTGATCCCGTGCAGCGCCCCGGCGCCCAGCGCGCTCTTCGAGGGCCCGCTCGACCACGAGCTCCTCGTCGGCGCCACGGCCACCCGCTGCGTCGCGGTCGCCCTGCGCGGCGGCGAACCGCGCGCCGGGCTGGGGCTCGCCGCCGGGTCGAGCCACGCCATCCCGGTCGGCGCGGGCGAGCACCTGCGGGTGAGCGTCCGGATGCGCGACCGCGCCCAGGCGCCCGTCGCGGTCGGCACGGGCCGGCGCTAGGTCCCGTCCGCACCGCAAGCGTGGAGTAGTGCGGCCCGCGGCCCGCGGCGCACGCTCGGACGAACCGCCACCGCGGCGGCCGGACGTCGAAGGGGGAACCGCCGTGGACGGCACGCACCGGTCGGCGCGGGGGGAGGCGGTCCGGGTCGGCCCCGCCGTGCCGCACGGGCAGCCGGCGGGCCCGGTGCTCCGCGGTGCGCCGGTGGCGGTGGCGGTCGGCAGCCGGCACCGGCGGAGCGGTCCGGTCGACGGCGACCTGCCCGCCCACCCCGGTGCGGTGCCGGGCGCGCGGACGGGTCCCGCGGGTTGGGGTGGCTCTGACGGCCGGTCGACGCCTGCGGTGGCGTCGCCGGGAACCGGGGGTCGTGACCGCTTCGACGAGTGGAATGGAGGGACTGTTGTGCAGACCGCGGTAGAACGGGCGATCAACACGATGTGGAGCCGGTACCACGAGCCGCTCTCACTGGCCGACATGGCGGACACCGCGATATTGAGCAAGTTCTACTTCTCGCGGGTCTTCCGGACGCTGACCGGCACCTCGCCGGGCCGGTTCCTCACCGCCATCCGGCTCACCAAGGCCAAGCAGCTGCTGCTGGAGACGTCGTTGAGCGTCACCGAGATCTCCTACATGGTGGGCTACAACAGCCTCGGCACCTTCACCAGCCGCTTCACCCGCAGCGTCGGCGTGCCGCCCGCGCGGTACCGCGCGCTGTCGCACGGCGGCGTGCTGTCGCCGTCGTCGTTCTCCGGTCCCGCGCGGGGCGCGCAGGCCGGTTCGGTGTCCGGGTGGGTCGGCGTGCCGGAGACCGGGACGCCGGTGCGCGTCTACGTGGGCGCGTTCAAGGACCCGATCGCGCAGGGCATGCCGGTCGCGTGCGACATCCGCGACGGCGCGGGGCCGTACCGGTTGGAGGCCATGCCCGAGGGGCAGTTCCACCTGCGGGCCGCCGTGGTCGCGGTCGACGACCTGGACCCCAACCCGTCGAAGCGGCGGCCGCTGTTCGTCGGCGGCGCCGAGGCGGTCACGGTCCGGTCGGGCGCCGCCGCGGAGGCGGACCTGGAGACCAGGTCGGTGTGCACCTTGGACCTGCCGATCCTGCTGGCGCTGCCCGAGCTGGACACCCGCCGGTCGGCCGGCGTCGAGCTGGCCCTGCCGTCTCCCCGCTGAGTGGCGCCGAGCCCCGGGGTGCGCCGCACCGCGGGGCCGTGCGGCGTCCGGACAGGAAGGTGGGCCCGTGCGCCGCACCCGCTCGTGGAAGTGGTTGCGCCAACCCGCGGTGGCGGCCGCCGTGCTGGTGCTCGCGGTGGCGGGTGCCGTCGTCGGCGGCCGGGTGGGCGGCCCGGTGGGCGGCGCGGTCGGGGCGGGGGCGGGGCTGCTGGCCGCCGTGCTCCTGGTGGCCGCCGTGGACCGGGTGGTCTCGGGGTCGTCCCGCGACCGCCGTCGGTGAGTCCACCGCGACCGCGCCGGCAACCCGGGCGGGCTGCCGGCGCGGCGGTGTCAGTCCTGCGCGGACCGCGCGGCGGGCGGCCGGACGTCGGGCTCCTCCGCGCGGAACCGCATCCAGCTCCCCACGCGCCGCGCCGCGGCCAGGCTCGACCACGACGTCAGGTCGATCAGCGCCGCGTCGGACGGGTTGCCGGCCCGGAAGCGGTCCAGCACGGACTGGTCGATCTGGTAGGACGCCAGCGCCGTCAGCAGCGCGAGCCGCCCGGCGTCCCGCTGGTCCGCGGGCAGCCCGGCGATCGCCTCCTCGACCCACGCGCGGCTCACGCCCACCGGCCTGCCGTCCCACCGCGCCAGGCGCTCGTGGACGAGCGCGCGCACCTCGTCGGGCACCGAACGGCGACCGGCCCCGTCGATCGCCGCGGCGGCCCGCGCGTACGCGCCCGCGATGGCGGCGTGCCCCTCGGCCCACTTCAGGTCGTCGGGCAGCGGGGCCTCGGGCAGCAGGTCCAGTGAGGTGCCCGCGCGCGGTCCGCTCCGCTCCGCGGACTTGATCAGCCACACCAGCACCCGGCGCACCACGGTCATCGACGAGGCGGGCGCGCCCGGCGGCAGCGGCAGCTCGCCCAGGAAGATGTTCACCATCCGGTTGAGGTACTGCAGTATCACCGCCGTGCCGATCATCTCCGGGGCCTGCTCGGCCGGGAACGGCACCGGGTGGCCCGCCGCGCCGTCCGGCGTGGCGTTCGCGGTCGCCCAGTCGCCCACGGCCCGCGACCGCGGCTCCGGGTTCGCGCCGTCGCGGTAGCCCACGAGATCGATCAGCATCGAGGAGTGCATGGAGATGCAGAACGGGCAGTTGTTCGTCTCCGAGACCGCCGTGGAGACGGCCTCCTTCTGCGCCCGCGGCACCGCGCCGGGCACGAGCAGCGTCTCGCGCAGCATCAACCACGCACCCGCCAGCACGTCCGGCGAGGGCGCGTGCAGGGCGATCGGCGGCGCGAGCACGCCGAAGTCCCGCTCCAGTTCCCGGTACACCCGGGCCACCACGTCGTCCGCCGCGCCGTACCGCACGGCGCGGACCTGCCGGACCTGCGCGGTGGAGAGCCCGCGCAAACCGGCTCGTACCAGTGTCGCTCGCATCGAAATCGGTTCCTCCGCCGGCGCCTCAGGGATCGGGAAGAATGAAGAATCACAGCGTAATGGCCGACATGACGGGTCCGTAAGGCTCCGCGACCCGGTTGGGCCGTCCGGCCGTTCCCGCGGCGGCCGGGCCGCGCAGCCCGGCACCACCGGTCGCTGATCCCGTTCCCTGCGCCGTTCAGGTCGACGTCGGACGGACGCCGCGGCCCGCGGTGGGCGCGGCGCCCGTGAGCGCGGCGCCGCCCCCCGCGGGCGGTGCGGTCGCCCGCCCGGTCCTCACGCGACCGACCGCACCGTCATCGGCAGGCCGCCGCGCACCCGCAGCGTCAGCATCGGCTCACCGCGCACCTCGTAACCGGCCACAGTGGACAGCCGCAGTTCGCGCACGACGCTGGCCGCCACGATGGTCGCCTCCATCATCCCCAGGCCGCTGCCCACGCACACGCGCGGACCGGCGCCGAACGGGATGTAGGCGTAGCGGGAGCGGCCCGACGAGCGGCCGGGCGAGAACCGGTCGGGGTCGAACGCGTCCGGCTCCTCCCAGAAGTCGGGGTGCCGGTGCAGGGTGTACGGGCAGATGAGCACGTCGGCGCCGGCCGGCACGTGGTAGCCGCCGATCTCGTCCTCCTCGCGGGTGATCCGCGGCAGGATCCACACCGGCGGGTACAGCCGCATGACCTCCTGGATCACCTGCGTCGTGTAGCGCAGGCGCGGGATGTCCTGGAAGGTCGGTAATCGGTCGCCGAGCACCTCGACGGCCTCGGCGTGCATCCGCTCCCACACCTCGGGGTGCTTGTCGGCCAGGTGGAACGTCCAGCTGAGCGTGCTCGCCGTCGTCTCGTGCCCGGCCAGCAGCAGCGTCACCATCTCGTCGCGCATCCGCTGGTGCGCGACCGCCGGGTCCGGCTCGTTCCTGGTCGCCTCGACCAGCCGGGACAGGATGTCGTCACCGTCCTCGGTCGGGTTGGCGCGGCGCTCCTCGGCCAGCTGGGCGACGATGCGGTCCAGGTCGGCCCGGGCGCGGTGGAAGCGCCGCTGGATGGGCAGCGGCACCCAGTGCGGCACCGTGCTCAGCGACATCATCTCGAACATCGCCTGGTTCTGGACCGCCTCGAACGAGTGCCCGATGGACTCGAACGCGCCGAGGTCGGCGTCGAGCAGGGCGCGGCCGAGCACGCCGAGCGTCAGCCCGGTCATCTCCTCGCTGATGTCGATCGGGCCGCCGTCGCGGTGCGCGCGCAGCTTGGCGACCATGCCCGCGGCCTCCTGCGCGATCACGTCGGCCTTGCCGGCGATCCGCTTGGCCTGGAACACCGGCTGGATCGTCTTGCGCTGCGCCTTCCACAGCTCGCCCTCGCTGGTCAGCAGGCCGTCGCCGAGCGCGCGGCGGGCGTGCACCAGGCCGATGCCCTTGACGAAGTTGCCGGGGTTGTCGGCCAGCACGTACTTGGCGTGGTCGGGGTGGTTGAAGAAGTACATCGACTTCGGGCCCAGGCGCAGCCGCACGGCGTCGCCGTACTGCCGCGACACCGACGTCATGACGGAGAGCCGGTCGCGGGCCATCCTGGCCAGCAGGCTCAGCGTCTCGCTGCGCGGCGGGCCGGGGACGGCCCGCCGCGCGGGTGGCGTGTCGATCGCGGTCATGCCGTCACGTCCGCGTCCGTGGTCAGCGCGTCGGTCCGGAACGCCGCCGTGATGCGCTGCCGCCAGATCTCGAACGACGGGACGCCGGGGTGCTCGGGCAGCTCGGCGACGGCGGGCGGGCGCGTGTCGTGGCACAGCCGCGCGGCCTGCTCGGGCGTCATGTCGCAGAAGATCCGCGTCGCCACGCCGGTGTGGTCCACGACCAGGCCCTGGTCCACGCGCGCGGTGGCGGCGAACGCGCTGCCCTGCGCGACGTTGGGCAGGTAGCGGCCGACGCGCTCGGCGTACCACTCCAGCTCGCCGGGGGGCAGGCCGCCCGCGTAGGTCGCGGCCAGCCCCGAGCCCGCGTACAGGTCGGCGTGGCGCTCCTCGTCGAACGACTCGATCAGGTCCACCACGACCTTCGGGTCCGCGCCGCCGACGAACCACAGCGCCCGGCCGATGCCCTGGTCGATCCCGCGGGGCGAGTACCAGGCGTAGCCGTCGGTCGGCCACGGGAAGGAGGGCTCGCGGTACTGCTGCTTCACGTACTTCTCGGTGTGGAAGAACGCCTGGTGGAACCCGTAGCCGTCCAGCGCGAGCCAGCGCAGCAGCGGGTCGTCGAGCCCGAGCTTGGACCAGCGCGATCGCGGCACCCGGGCCATGGCCCAGCCCACGCCCACGATGACCATGTAGTCGTGCGCCCGGGCCTTGCCCTCCAGGAACCGCCCGGTCCGCCCGCCCCGGCCGAACGGGAGCGCGTCGCGCACGGCGAAGCCCATCCCGGCACCCTCGTAGGCGAACCCGCGGAACTTGTAGGGCATCTCCTCGAGCTTGCGCTCGGCGTCGAGGGGCACGCGCGACTCGGCCGCGTAGCCGTAACCCTCCAGGAAGGACCGGCCGACGGTTTCGAGCAGTTCCCGGGCGGTCTCGTCCTTGTAGTGGAAACCGCGCACCGACAGTTTCGTCGCGGAAATGTCGGGAGTCAGGATGCGACGTCTGAGCGCACCCCACAGGCTGGACATTGTTCGCTCCCCTCGTCCCGCTACGGGTGGCCGCAGCGATTGGACTCGACTGAAATGGTCGGTGCGACCGCGATCGGGCGCCTACTCCCAGCGTGCCCACCGAAGTGCCACGTGGGCACCGCCGACGGGCAAGTCGGCATGAACGGAGAAGGCCGCCGCGACGCCGTGAGCCGCGTTATTCGCCGCGACGGGTGGAATCCGCCGGTGCCCGTCGGGTGGAAAACCGAGGCGACCTCCGGTCGTTCCGGCCGGGCAACGCGCGAGTAGCAAGGTCATCGCGGCCGGTGCCACGCTCGGCTGGCGGGTCGCAGAACCCTGTGCCCGAAGCGCCCAATCTTCTTCGAGGACTGCTTATGACGGCTCAATATGACGACATCATCGTCGGCGCCGGGTCGGCCGGTGCGGCGCTCGCGGCCCGGCTGACCGAGGATCCCGCGCGGCGCGTGCTGCTCCTGGAAGGCGGCCCGGACTACGCCGAGCCGGAGCAGCTGCCGGAGGAGATCTTCTACGGCCGCGCGATGTCGTTCGAGGGCAATGACTGGACCTTCCGCGCGGACGTCCACGACGGCCGCCGGATCCGCTTCCCCCGGGGCAAGCTCGCCGGCGGCTCGTCGGCGGTCGGCGCGACGGTCGGCCTGCGCGGGGTGGCGGAGGACTACGACGACTGGGCCGCGGCCGGCAACCCGGGGTGGTCCTACGAGGAGGTGCTGCCCTACTTCCGCAAGCTGGAGAACGACTACGACTTCGGCGACAGCGAGTACCACGGCGGCGGTGGCCCGATGCCGATCCGCCGCTGGAGCCCCGAGGAGCTGTCGCCCGGTCAGACGGCGTTCGTCGAGGCGTGCCTGGAGGCCGGCTTCCCCGAGGTGAAGGACCACAACCACCCCGAGGCGACCGGTGTCGGCTCGATCCCGTCCACCCGGCACGACCAGGTGCACCGGGCCACGACCGGCACGACCTACCTGCGGCTGATCCGCAACCGGCCCAACCTGGAGATCCGGAGCCGGACCACGGTAGACCGGGTCGTGTTCGACGGCGCCAGGGCGGTCGGCGTGCTGGCGGCGGCGGAGGGCGGCTCCTACGAGCTGGTCGAGGGCCGCCGGATCATCCTGGCGACCGGTGCGGTCGCCTCGCCGATGATCCTGCTGCGCTCGGGCATCGGCCCGGCCGAGGACCTGCGCCGGCTCGGCGTCGACGTCCGGTCGGACCTGCCCGGCGTCGGCGGCAACCTGGTCGACCACCAGCGCACCGGCGCGTTCCTCGTGCCGCAGCCGGGGGTGATCGACCCGACCGAGGCGTTCCTCCAGCAGATCCTGCGCACCACCTCCCCGATCAGCGGCGAGTTCAACGACCTGCAGTACTACATGGTCAACCACTTCTCGCTGTCGCACTTCCCGGAGCTGCAGATGCTGGCGGGCGCCACCGAGATCCTCGGCGTGATGGTGGTGTCGCAGCGCCCCGGCTCCCGCGGCCGGATCACGCTGCCCTCCACCGACCCGTCGGCGCAGCCGAACATCGTGCTGAACTTCCTCGACGACCCCCGCGAGATGGACATCCTCGTCGACGGCGTCCGCACGGCGTGGAAGCTGGCGCACCACCCCGACATCCTCAAGCTGGGCCAGGGTTTCGTGGTGCTGCGCGACGCCATGATCGACAACGACGACATGGTGCGGCAGTACGTGAAGACCAGCCTGGACAGCGCCTACCACCCGGTCGGCACGGTCCGGATGGGACCGGCCTCGGACCCGGACGCGGTCGTGGACGAGCGGGGCGCGGTGTACGGCACCGAGTCCCTCTACGTCGCCGACTCGTCCATCATGCCGAGCACGGTGCGCGCCAACACCAACCTCACCTCGATCATGATCGGGGAGCGGATGGCGGCCTGGCTGCGCGAGGGCTGAGGACCGACCACGACGGAGCGGCTCCGGACCGAGAGGGTCCGGAGCCGCTCCGTTTCGGTGGCGGGGATCAGGGCTGGGGGAAGAACTTCGTCACGAAGACCTCCCAGGCCCGGTCGCCGAAGATCGCGCGCTGCGGCTTCAGCAGGTGGGTCGGCAGGCCGAGCCGGTACCGGATCCGCGGGTTCGGGTCCGTGATGGCCCTCTCGATGGTCTCGGCGACCTTGCCCGAGCGCACGGCCGTGCGGCCCCGGCCCTTGGGCTTGTCGACCTCCCGGTAGGCGCCGTGCCAGACGACGAAGCGCTCCCAGAAGTCGGCGTACAGGTCGCTGTCGGTGCTCAGCTCCAGGTCGCCGACCGTGGTCGGGACGAACGAGCCGAGGATGGGCGAGGGCTCGATGATGGACACCTTGATGTCCCACGGCTTCACCTCGAGCCGCAGCGAGTCGCTGATGGCCTCCAGGGCGTGCTTGGTGGCCTGGTAGTAGCCGCGACCCGGGGTGGCGAACAGGCCGAAGATCGACGACATCATGATGATCCGCCCGGAGCGCTGCTCGCGCATGCCGGGCAGCACCAGCTGCGTCATCCGGGACAGGCCGAAGAAGTTCGTCTCGAACTGCCGGCGCACCTGCTCCATCGGCGTCTCGCCGATCGTGCCGTTGAGGCTGTAGGCGGCGTTGTTCACCAGGACCCCGACCGCGCCGTGGTCCTCGGTGATCCGGTCCACCGCGGCGACCATCGACTCCTCGTCGGTGACGTCGACCCGCAACGTGGTGATGCCCTCTTCGGCCAGGTCCTTCAACCCGTCCACGCTGCGGCCGGTGGCGTACACCGGCCAGCCGGCGCGGTGCAGGCGCAGCGCGGTCGCCCGGCCTGTGCCCGAGGACAGCCCGCCGGAGGAGTTGACGCCGGTGATCAGGACCGCGCGCGAACCGGTCACGCCTCACCTCCCGTCGGGACCTCCTGCTGCGACACCCGGCTCGCGGCCACGGAGAAGCCCAGGCCCAGGCCGTCCACCATGCGGGTGATGAAGTTGAACATGCCCGCGATGAAGAAGCCCTCCAGCAGCTCCTCGGACGTCCAGCCGGCGTCCGTGGCGACCTTCCAGTCGACGTCGGTGATCTTGTACGCCTCCTTGCTGAGCTTGGTCAGCAGGCGCAGCAGGACCTTGGTCCGCTCGTCGACCGGCAGGTCCTCGACGGACTCGGCGGTCTCGACGGCCTTGGCCGTCTCCTGGGGGCCGCCGAACGCCTGGAAGAAGAAGTTGTGCGTGCCGACGCAGTACGGGCACTGGTTCACCTTGGACGTCCACGCGGCGATCAGCTCGCGCGTCGCCCGCGGCATGATGCCGGTGATGAACATGCCCTTGTAGCCCGCCACGACGCCTTCGAGCAGGTCCGGCCGCGTGGACAGCAGGCGGAACATGTCCGGCACGAACGGCAGGTTGGTGTTGCTCTTGATGTCGGCGTACAGCTCGGCGAGGCGGCCCTCGGCCTGACCCTCCTCGACCAGCGGAACCCGGACGTGGGTGGTTGCGTCCATGCTCGACTCACCTTTCAACTGCGGGTTGGGCGTCACGGGGGATGTTGCGTCGACGCAGGACCGGGATGGCCTCGGCCTGGAAGTCGAGGTCGGAGTCGAAGCCCTTGATCATGCCCTCGATGACCAGCAGCGAGAGCAGGGGGAAGGCGAACTCCGGGGCGGGGAACAGGCCGAACCGGCGTTGCAGGTCGAACAGCCGGCCGGCGAACCGCGCGAGGTCGAACTCGCCGGACTTCGCGCCCGAGGTCTCCGCCACCAGCTCGCCGAGCGCGGTGCGGAAGCCCTCCAGGTCGCAGTCCTCGGCGATCTCGGCGGCGCTCTCGATGACGATCTGGGCGCACATCCAGCCGTCGCCCATCGCCATGTTGATGAAGAAGTCCGCGAACGACCGGCGCACCGCGTCGGGGAGCTGGATCACGAAGCCCGCGTCCAGCATCACCAGGTCGGCGTTGAGGTCGAAGTACAGGTTGCCGGGGTGCAGGTCGCAGTGCACGAGGCCGTCGATGAACAGCATCTCGTAGACCGTGCCCAGCACGGCGCGCTGCACCGAGCGGCGGGTCTCGAGGTCCAGCTCGCCGGGCTCGAAGCGCCGCAGGTCGCTGACGAACTCCATCACCACGGTCTCGCGGGTGCACAGCTCCGGCAGCGGCGCGGGGATCGTGACGTTGCCGGAGCGGACCAGGTTGGCGCGCAACGCGGTCAGCGACGCGGCCTCGGCCTCGAAGTCGAGCTGCCGCAGGATCGCGCCGCCCACCTGGCCGTGCATGAGCTTGAACGGCATCTTGCGCAGCTTGGGCAGCATGCCCATGAGGCTCATCGCGGAGGCGGTCAGCGTGAAGTCCTGCCACATCACCCGCTCGATGCCGGGTCGGCGCACCTTGACCGCCACGTGGCGGCCGTCGGTGGTCACCGCCTCGTGGACGGTGGCGATGCTGCCGGAGGCGACGGGCGTCCAGTCGAACTCGCGGAACGGCCACGGCCGGTCGCGGTAGGCCTCGCGCACGGCCCGCTCGATCCGCCGCCTGCCGGGCGGCGCGGCGCCGTCGGTGAGCCGGCCGAGCGGGGTGGTGACCTCCTCGGGCAGCAGGTCCCGCCGCGTGCTCAGCAACTGGCCGATCTTGATGTAGGACGGCCCGAGCCGGGTCAGCATCCGCACCCAGCGGTCGCCGTCGCGCAGGCCGCGCCCACCCGGGGCGCGCCGCAGGCGGGCGCCGACCGCCGAGCCCGCGATGAGCAGCCCGTAGCCGAGCACGATCAGGCCGACCCACGCGCAGCGCAGCACCAGCCCGGGCAGCCGCACCAGGCGGCCGGTGGTCTCGCTCATCTTCGCCCCCTGTCGTGCGACGCGGCGGGGCGGCACGCCGCCGCCCCGCCCGATCGTGTCGACGCCGGTGGCGCGCCGACTACTCCTCCCGTGCCCCGCGGGAGTGGTCCGGCGGGGAAAGGGGCCGATTTCGACCGGAACGCCATCGCGGGGGCCGCCTTTCGGGAGGGATCACCACCTGAGGCATTACACCGTTACGGGTAGGGTGCCCTCTTCTCGCGGGTTGCTCTTCCACTCGGTCCGGTGTGGACGGTCGTCCGGGGGGCGCCCGGGAAAACACCCCGGAAACGCGACGACGCCGGCAGGGCCGAATGGCCGCACCGGCGTCGCGGTGGCGCTCGTCGATCAGAGCCCGAGCGCCTCCGAGGCGAGCCTCGTGCCCTCGACCCGGGCCGCGACCTTGGCGAACGCGGTGTCGCGCGAGGTGGACGTGTCGTCGGCGAACGGGGCGAAACCGCAGTCGTCGCACGTGCCCAGCCGGTCGAGCGGGATGAACTGCGCCGCCTCCAGCACGCGGTCGCGCACCTCCTCGGCCGTCTCCACCCGCGGGTCGATCGGGTCGGTCACGCCGATGAAGACCAGCGCGTCCGCGGGCAGGTGCCGGGCGATGATCTCCAGCACCCGGACCCGGTCCGGCTCGCTGGCCAGCTGGACGTAGAACCGACCCGCCTTGATCTTGAACAGGTCCGGCAGCAGCGCGGCGTAGTCGACGTCGGCGCTGTGCGTGGAGTCCTGGTCGCCGCCCGGGCAGGTGTGCAGGCCGATCCGGGCCCGGTCCTCCGCGGAGAACCGCTCCAGCACCGCGTTGTTGAGCGCCACGAAGTCGCGCAGCAGCCCTCCGGAGGGGTCGAGCTTGAGCGACAGCCTGCCCTCGGTGAAGTCCAGCTGCACCACGGCCGCGCCGGCGTCCAGGCAGGCCCGGATGTCGGCCTCGGTCTCGTTGACCAGGTCGGCGACGAACTCCTCGCGGGAGTAGCCGTCGATCCCGTCGGCCGGGTACAGCAGGCTCAGCGCCGACGGCGCGATCACCGGCTGCTTCACCGGCAGCGACGTGAGCCGCTGCGTGGCCCGCAGCAGGTCCACTGCGTGCGCGGTGTAGCGGAACGGCCCGCTCGTCAGCACGGGGAGCTGACGGGTGTGGCCGTCGGCGAACGGCACGACCGCGCCGCCCGCCGCCAGGTCCGGGATGCCCGCCACCGGGTAGGTGACGAAGCTCGGCTTGTCCTGCTCACCGTCGGTGACGACCGGTGAGCCGGTGGCCTCGAACCGGCTGACCGTGTCGGCTAACGCCTGGTCGGTCAGGGCGCGCAGGGCGGCGTCGTCGATCAGGCCCCCCGCGTGGTCCTGGAAGCCCTGCAGGAGCTCCGCGGGACGCGGGACGCTGCCGATCGGCTCGGTCGGAATGCCCATGTGATGTGGTTCCCCTCGACGCGATCAGGCCCACGGTGCCGTCGGGTACCACGGGATGATCTCCCGACGGGCCAGCAACCTGATGTCCCAGTACATGAAGGTGAAGACACCGGCGACGATCAGCGCGACCGCCGTGACCACGGCGATCCTGCTCGGTTTGGCCGAGAGCCACCGCTGCAGACGGCCGCCGGTGAAGTACGCCAGCGCGAGGAAGAGTAAGGCCATGATGACGATGTTGCCTACCGACTGGAGGGTGAACGCCACGGCGCCGTAGAGGGGGTTGTGGCTCTCCGCCGCGTCCCGGAACATCTGCCGGAACAGGGCGAACGGGCGGCCGATGAGGAAACCGCCGATCAGCACGCCCATGAACACCATCGGGGCGTTGGGGAACCGGCGGGCGATCCCCCGGAAGGGGTCGCGGACGTAGCCCAGCGCGGCGAGCCCCAGGTAGAACATCACGAGCCCGATGACGCCGAACACGATCAGCGACTGGACGCTGCGTCCGTTCAGCGTGCCCGGGGCGGTCGCCGCGGTGGAGAACTGCGGCATCCGCGTGCCGACGACGCCGACCAGCACGCCGTACAGCGCGGACACCGGGATCATGCCGACCGCGAGCCACCCGATCGGCTTCAGCGTGGCGGCGAGCTTCGACCAGCGCGACCCGGTGTGGCCGAGCATCGGCGCGACGGCGCCGAACGCGGCGATGTTGCACGCGGTGAAGGTGCCGGCGATGCCGCTGACGAACGCGAACGCGATGCCCGCCGCGATGCCCTGGATGGGCGTCTCCTTGGCGTCGTGGCCGAGCAGGGTGTTGGCCACGTTGTCGCCGATGGTCGAGTCGACGAACTGCGCCGACCACACGACGGTGAGCAGGAAGCCGCCGAGCGAGGCGAGCGCGAGGACGAGCCCCCGCCTGCGGGGGAAGTGGCCGTTGACGAACGACGACGTGGCTGCGGCCGCCGTGCGGGGCTCCCGTTGGACGAGCTGGTTGGTTCCGGTGCGCGCCATGTGATCCCTCTCCGGAGCAGTGCTGGTTCGGCCGACGTGGAGCGTCTTCGGCGTCGAATCGGGGTCCGCAAAGCATCCCAGTGTGATGTCAAAACGGCTTATTCGGCCGTGCGCACCTGCTGGGCCGAACGGTCCACGTCACGTGGCATCGCGGTCACTCACCCGGGCGAGGCCGCCAGCGGGCGGTCCGCGGCCGGTCGGGGCACGCGCAGGTGGCGGACCGTGCCCGCGGCGGAGGCCGTGTCGCGCGAAATTCGAATCACGCTGTTATGGAAAAAGCGCAGGTCAGCAGGGCAAGAGTGGAGAAGCAACGCGCTCGGGCGGTCGTGCAGGCTTGCGAAGCAGACTTTTTCGAAGTGCCGTGTGTTTGTCGTTTTTCACGCGCGGTGATTTTTCGGTCCATCCAGAACCCCCGATGTCCTCAAAGACGGTGAAAGCATGAGCAGTGAGCGGATCGCAATCGTCGGCATCGGCCTGCGCTACCCCGATGCCGGTTCCACCGGGGAACTGTGGGAAAACGTCCTGGCCGGTCGTCGGGCCTTCCGCAGGCTGCCCGACGAGCGGATGAACCAGGCGGACTACTACAGCCCCGACCCCGAAGCACCGGACCGCTTCTACTCCACGAAGGCGGCGGTGCTGCGCGACTTCGAGTTCGACCGGGTTCGCTACCGCGTGGCCGGCAGCACGTTCCGCTCCACGGACATGACGCACTGGCTGGCGCTCGACGTGACCGCCCAGGCGCTGGCCGACGCGGGTTTCCCCGACGGCGAGGGCCTGCCCAAGCAGACCACCGGCGTCGTGCTGGGCAACAGCCTCACCGGCGAGTTCTCCCGCGCGAACGTGATGCGGCTGCGCTGGCCGTACGTGCGGCGCACGGTCGCCGCCGCGCTGACCGGGAAGGGCTGGCCCGAGGACGAGGTCGCGGGCTTCCTGCGCGAGCTGGAGGTCCAGTACAAGGCGCCGTTCCCGGAGATCAACGAGGACACCCTGGCGGGCGGCCTCGCCAACACCATCGCCGGCCGGATCTGCAACTACTTCGACCTGCGCGGCGGCGGCTACACCGTCGACGGCGCGTGCTCGTCGTCGCTGCTGTCGGTCGCCACGGCCGCCAAGTCGCTCGTCGAGGGCGACATGGACGTGGCCATCGCGGGCGGCGTGGACCTGTCCATCGACCCGTTCGAGGTCATCGGCTTCGCCAAGACCGGCGCGCTGGCCAAGGACGTGATGAAGGTCTACGACAAGAACTCCAACGGCTTCTGGCCGGGCGAGGGCGCGGGCTCCCTGGTGCTGATGCGCGAGGAGGACGCCCTGGCGAAGGACCTGCGCATCTACGCCACGATCGCCGGCTGGGGCGTCTCCTCCGACGGCAAGGGCGGCATCACCCGCCCGGAGGCCGACGGCCACCGCCTGGCCCTGCACCGCGCCTACGGCCGCGCGGGCTACGGCCTGGAGACCGTCTCCTACTTCGAGGGCCACGGCACCGGCACCGCGCTGGGCGACGAGACGGAGATCGAGGCGCTGTCCTCGGCTCGCCGCGCCGCGGACCCGCAGGCCCGGCCCGCCGCGCTGAGCACCGTCAAGGGGAACTTCGGGCACACCAAGGCCGCGGCGGGGGTCGCCGGGTTGATCAAGGCGGCCCTCGCCGTGCACCACCAGGTCATCCCGCCGGGTACCGGGCACTACGACCCGCACCCGAAGCTGACCGCCGACAACGCCGTCATGTACGTGCCCTCGGAGGCCGAGCTGTGGCCGGAGGACCGCCCGGTGCGCGCCGGCGTGTCCGCCATGGGCTTCGGCGGCATCAACACCCACATCGCGCTGGAGGCCGCGCCCGACGCGACCCGCCGCGAGCGGCTCGACGTCCGGACCAGGGAGCTGGTCGCCGGTCGCCAGGACGCCGAGGTGCTGCTGTTCGACGCGCCGGACCGCACGGCGCTCAAGGACCGCGTGGCCGAGGTGGCGGCGCTGCTGCCGAAGCTCGCCCTCGCGGAGCTGGGCGACCTGGCCTCGGCCCTGGCGGCGCGGCTCACCGGCGCCCCGCTGCGCGGCGCCGTCGTGGCCCGCACGCCCGAGGAGGCCGAGCGCAAGGTCGCGAAGCTGATGGTGGCGGTGAGCGAGGGCGGTGCCCTGTTCGACGCCGCCGACGGGGTGTTCCTGGACGAGCGGAACACGCCGCCGCGCCTGGCGTTCCTGTTCCCGGGCCAGGGCTCGGGCCGGGGCGCGGTCGGCGCGATCCGCCGCCGCTTCCCCGCGGCCGAGGAGGTCTTCCGGTCGGCGAACCTGCCGACCGACGGCGACCAGGTCGCCACGGAGGTCGCGCAGCCGCGCATCGTGGCCGGTTCGCTGGCCGCGCTGAAGGTGCTGCGCGAGCTGGGCATCGACGCCAACACCGCCGTCGGGCACAGCCTCGGCGAGCTGACCGCGGTGCACTGGGGCGGCGCGCTCAACGCCGACCGGGTGCTGTCGCTGGCCGCCGAGCGCGGTCGCGTCATGGCGAGCGCGAGCCAGGGCGGCGGCGCGATGGCCGGCCTGGCCACCACGCCGGAGCGGGCGCTGGAGCTGGCGGCCGACGAGGACGTGGTGATCGCCGGCTACAACGGCCCGGCGCAGACCGTGCTGTCCGGCCCGGCCGAGGCCGTGGACCGGGTGTGCGCGGTGGCCCGCGCCGCCGGCGTGCAGGCGACCCGCATCAACGTCTCGCACGCGTTCCACTCGCCGCTGGTGTCCCCGGCGGCGGAGGCCATGCGGGAGCGGCTGGTCGACTTCGACTTCGGCAGGCTGATCCGCCCGGTGCACTCCACCGTCACCGGCGGGGTGCTGGAGGCCGGCACCGACCTGCGCTCGCTGCTGCGCGACCAGATCACCCTCCCGGTCCGGTTCCACGAGGCCGCCGCCAAGGCCGCCGCCGTCACCGACCTGGTCGTCGAGGTCGGCCCCGGCCGCGTCCTCACCGGCCTGCTGGAGGAGATCGCGCCCGACAAGCCCGTGCTCTCGGTCGACACCGACAGCGCGTCGCTGACCTCGCTGCTCACCGTCGTCGCCGCCGCCCACGTGCTGGGCGCGGAGGTCCGCACCGGGGCGCTGTTCGCCGGCCGGGTCACCCGCGAGCTGCCGCTGGACGGCGCGATGACGTTCCTCGCGAGCCCCTGCGAGACCGCTCCCGCGCTCGACGCCGGCCTGCTCGCCGGGCAGGACGCCCCGGCGACCCCGCTCGCCAAGTCCCCGGCGCAGGCCGAGGGCTCGGACGGCGAGTCCACGCTGGAGCTGCTGCGGCGGCTGGCCGCGCAGCGCGTGGAGCTGCCGCTGGAGGCCATCACCGCGAGCACCCACCCGCTGGACGACCTGCACCTCAGCTCGATCACGGTCGGCCAGCTGGTCAACGAGGTCACCCGCACCCTGGGCCGCCCGGCCCTGGAGGGCACGACCAACTTCGCCACCGTGCGGATGGGCGAGCTGGCCGAGCTGATCGACAGCCTGGCCGACACCGCGCACGCCGACGAGCGCGACACCGGCGAGGTCCCGGGCGTCGCACCGTGGGTGCGGCCGTTCCTGGTCGAGCACGTGGAGCGGGAGCTCCTCGCGGCCGAAGCGGGCCCGACGGGGGAGTGGGCCGTGTACGCCCCCGACGGCCACCCGCTGGCGGAACCGCTGCGGTCCGCCCTGCCGGGCGACGGCGTGCTGCTGCTCCTGCCGCCGGAGGGCGGTGACGAGCACGTGGGCCTGTTCCTGGAGGCCGCGCGCGACGTGCTGGCGTCCGGTCGCCGGTTCGCCGTCGTGCAGCACAGGCTGGGCGCGTCGGGCCTGGCCCGCACGCTGCACCTGGAGGCCCCGCACATCCCCGTGACGCTGGTCGACCTCGCCCCCGAGCGGGCGGCCGAGGTCACCGAGGCGGTCCGCCTCGTGGCGGCCGAGGTCGCGGCCACCACCGGCTTCTCGCAGGTGCGCTACGACGCCGACGGCGTGCGGACCGTGCCGGTGCTGCGGGCGGTGTCCGGACAGGTCGAGCCCGGCACCCCCGCCGGCACCCCGCTCGACTCGACCGACGTGCTGCTGGTCACCGGCGGCGGCAAGGGCATCACGGCCGAGTGCGCCATCGCGATGGCCACCGACTCGGGCGCGTCCCTGGCGCTGATCGGTCGGGCCGACCCCGCCGCCGACCCCGAGCTGGCGGCGAACCTCGCCCGGATGACCGCGGCGGGCATCAAGCACCGCTACGAGCGGGCCGACGTGACCTCCGCCGAGCAGATCGCCGTCGCGGTGGCGAAGTTCCGCGCCGAGCTGGGCGAGGTGACCGCCGTGCTGCACGGCGCGGGCCGCAACGAGCCCAAGGCGCTGACCGGGCTGTCCGAGGAGGACTTCCGGGCCACGCTGGCGCCGAAGATCAAGGGCCTGAACGCGGTGCTCGACGCCGTGGACCCGGAGCGGATCAAGCTCCTGGTCACGTTCGGCAGCATCATCGGCCGGGCCGGGCTGCGCGGCGAGGCGCACTACTCCACCGCCAACGACTGGATGTCCGAGCTGACCGTCGACTTCGGCGTGAAGCACCCGCGGGCGCGGGTCCTGGCCCTGGAGTGGTCGGTCTGGTCCGGCGCGGGCATGGGCGAGCGGCTGGGCGTGGTCGAGGCGCTGATGCGCGACGGCATCACGCCGATCTCCACCGACGCGGGCATCGCGGTGCTCCGCGAGGTGCTGGCCGACCCGACCGTGGGCCCCGTGCTGGTGGTCTCCGGCCGCGCGGCGGGCCTGCCGACGCTGGAGCTGGCCCGCACCGAGCTGCCGCTGGCCCGGTTCGTGGACCGCGTCCTGGTCCACTACCCGTCGGTCGAGCTGGTCACCGAGGCCGACCTGTCCGACGGCAGCGACCCGTACCTGGGCGACCACCTGCTCGAGGGCGACCTGCTGTTCCCGGCCGTGATCGGCATGGAGGCCATGACCCAGGTCGCGGCCGCGCTCACCGGCCACGACGCGCCCCCGCTGCTGGAGGGCGTCGAGTTCCTGCGGCCGGTGGTCGTGCGGCCCGGCGGCTCGCTGACGGTGCGGATCGCCGCGCTCGCCCGCGACGCCGAGACCGTCGACGTGGCGATCCGCGCCGAGGACACCGGCTTCTCCGCCGACCACTTCCGGGCCAGGCTGCGGTTCCCGCGCCCGGAGATCCCCGGCGACGTGGTCGACGGCGCGCCCGTGCTGCCGCTCGTGCCGGTCGACCCGGTGACCGAGCTGTACGGCAGCGTCCTGTTCCAGGGCAAGCGGTTCCAGCGGTTGCAGGGCTACCGGCGGGCCAGCGCCCGGCACGCGGTGGCCGAGGTCGCCACGACCTCCGTCGCCTCCTGGTTCGCCCCGTTCCTGCCGCAGGACCGGGTGCTGGCCGACCCGGGCACGCGGGACGTGATGATGCACGCCATCCAGTGCTGCGTCCCCGACGCCACGCTGCTGCCGCAGAGCGTGGAGCGGCTCTACCTGGCCGCGCAGGTCGACCAGCTCGCCGAGTACGTGGTGCTGGACGCCCGCGAGCGGTTCCAGGACGGCGACAGCTACACCTACGACCTCGACGTGCGCGACCCCGACGGCCGGCTGGTCGAGCGGTGGGAGGGCCTGGTGCTGCGGGCCGTGCGCAAAAAGGACGGCGCGGGGCCGTGGACGCCCACCATGCTCGGCTCCTACCTGGAGCGCTCGCTGGAGCGGGTGCTGGGCGGCAGCCGCGCGGTCGTGGTCGAGCCCGACCCGACCGACGTCACGCCCGAGCGCCGGGCGCAGACCGCGCTCGCGATCGGCCGGGCGCTGGACCGGCCCGTCGAGGTGCGCTACCGGCCCGACGGCAAGCCCGAGGTCGACGGCGTGGAGGTGTCCGCGTCGCACAGCGCGGGCGTCACGTTCGCCGCGGTCGCCGCGGGCGGCAGGCTCGGCGTGGACGTCGAGGAGGCCGTGGCCAGGTCGGAGGAGGACTGGGTCGGCCTGCTCGGCGAGGACCTGATCGCCGTGCGCGACCTGCTGGCGAAGGAGGCGCGCGAGACGGCCTCCGTCGCCGCCACGCGGGTGTGGGGCGCCCTGGAGTGCCTGCGCAAGACCGGTTCCACCACGCAGGCGCTGACCGTCGACCGGGTGGACCCGGACGGGTGGGCCGTGCTGTCCACCGGTGACGCCAAGGTCGCCACCTGGGTGACCACCCTCAACGACCGCGTCGAGCCGGTGGTGTTCACGGTGCTCGTCGGCAAGGAGGACTGACGTGACGAACTACTACGAGATCCGCCACACGGTCGGGTTCGAGGAGACCAACCTCGTCGGCAACGTGTACTACGTGAACTACCTGCGCTGGCAGGGCCGGTGCCGCGAGATGTTCCTCAAGGAGAACGCGCCCAGCGTGCTCCTGGACCTCCAGGACGACCTCAAGCTGTTCACCCTCAAGGTGGAGTGCGAGTTCTTCTCCGAGATCACCCTGTTCGACGAGCTGTCGGTGCGGATGCGGTTGGAGGAGCTGACCCAGACGCAGATCCAGTTCAGCTTCGACTACGTCAAGGTCACCGGGGGCCAGGAGGTCCTGGTCGCCAAGGGCAGGCAGCGGATCGCGTGCATGCGCGGCCCGAACACCAACACGGTGCCCTCCCGGGTGCCCGACGACCTGCGCAAGGCGCTCGCGCCCTACGCCGAGGCCCCGGCGCTCGCCCGCGCCGGGCTGGGGGGATGACGGCCATGTACGAGGCGGCGCCCACGATGGAGGAGACCTCGCTGAGGGACGCGATGTCCCTGTTCGCCACCGGGGTCACGGTGCTCACGGTCGGCGGCGAGCACGTCCACGGCATGACGGCCAACGCGTTCAGCTCGGTGTCGCTCGACCCGCCGCTGGTGCTCGCCTGCATCGCCCACTCGGCGGTGATGCACGAGGCGATCGCCACCACCAAGCGGTTCGGCGTGTCGATCATGGGCGCCGACCAGCAGGCCACCGCGAAGTACTTCGCCGACAAGCGCCGCCCGCTCGGGGCGGAGCAGTTCGACGCGGTGGACTGGGTGGAGGGCCGGCACAGCGGCGCGCCGCTGCTGAACGGGTCGCTGGCGTGGATCGAGTGCGAGCTGGTGCAGTCCTACGCCGGCGGGGACCACACGATCTTCGTCGGCCGGGTGCTCAGCGCCAGCCGGGGTGCGGACGCGCCCGCGCTGTTGTTCTACAGCAGCGCGTTCCACCGGATCTGACGTCGGCCGCACGCTTCGGGAGGTGGTGCACATGCTGGTGACCGTCACCGGTGGTACCGGGTTCGTCGGCTCGCACACGGTCGCGGAACTCGTGCGCGCCGGCCACCGGGTCCGCCTGCTGGTCCGGGACGCGGACGCGGTGGAGGCCGCCACGCGACCGCTGGAGGTGCCGCCGGGCGCGCTGGACGTCGTCGTCGGCGACGTGACCGACGAGCGGTCGGTCGCCGCGGCGGTGCGGGGCGCGGACGCCGTGCTCCACGCGGCGTCGGTGTACTCGTTCGACCGGCGCAGGCGGGCGGAGATGCTCCGCACCAACGCGCACGGCACGGAGGTGGTGCTCGGCGCCGCCCTCCGGGCCGGCGCGGGCCGCGTGGTCCACGTGTCGAGCACCGCGGCCCTGTTCGGGCCCGGGGTGCGGGTGATCGACGAGCGGTCGCCCGTCGGCACGAGCCGCGAGCCGTACGCGACCACCAAGGCCGCGTCGGAGGCCATCGCCAGGCGGCACCAGGACGAGGGGGCGCCGGTGGTCGTGAGCTACCCGCCGGCCCTCCTCGGGCCGCACGACCCGAAGCTGGGCGACCAGACGCAACGGCTGCGCAACACCGTGCGCGGCATCATGCCGATGTGGCCCGCGGGCGGGCTCCAGATCGGCGACGTCCGGGACACGGCGGCGCTGCACGTGGCGCTGCTGTCCCCGGACGCCGGACCGGACGCCCGGCCGGGCACCGCGGGCCCGAACGCACCGGGGTCGAACCCATCAGGGTCGAACCTCGGGCGGCACTTCGGGCCCGGGCACTACCTCACCACGCGGGAGTACGTCGACGCGGTCAGGGAGGCCACGGGGCGGTCGCTGCCCGCGGTCTTCCTGCCCGCGGCGGTGATGACGCCCGTCGGCCGGTTCGTCGACCTCGTGCAGCCCGCGTGGCCGTGGCACCTCCCGGCCGAGCACGAGGCCATCGCCACCGTCGGCGCGGCCGTCCGCGTCGACCCGGCGGCCAGCACGCTCGACCTCAAACCCCGTCCGTTCGCCGACACGGTCACCGACACCGTGCGGTGGCTCGCCGACACCGGAGCGGTGACCGAACGCCAGGCAGGACGCCGATGACCACTTCCGAGATCGACCACGTCAACACCACCCCGGTGCTCCGGCCGGAGCCGCCGGCGCGCACGATGGACCTGCTCCGCGAGCGCAACGACGACCTGCGCGACCGGGCGGTGTCCAACGCCGACGCGGCGCGGCGGCAGCGCGCCCTGGGCAAGCGGACCGCGCGCGAGCGCCTGGAACTGCTGCTGGACAAGGACTCCTTCATCGAGGTCGACCTGTACCGGCGGCACCAGGCGCACGGGCTGAAGGTGTCCGAGCACCGACCGCACACCGACGGCGTGGTGGCGGGCTCGGGCACCATCGAGGGCCGGCGCGTGTTCGTCTACGCGCAGGACTTCACGATCTTCGGCGGCTCGCTCGGCCAGGCGCACGCGGCGAAGATCCACAAGGTGATGGACCTGGCCGTCGACACCGGCTCGCCCATCATCGCGCTCAACGACAGCGGCGGCGCGCGCATCCAGGAAGGCGTGATGGCGCTGGACGGCTACGGCGGCATCTTCCGCCGGCAGGTGGCCGCGTCCGGTGTCATCCCGCAGATCGCCGTGGTGCTCGGGCCGTCCGCGGGCGGCGCCGCGTACTCCCCGGCGCTGGCCGACTTCACGTTCATGGTCCGCGGCACGGCGCAGATGTACCTGACCGGTCCGGACGTGGTGCAGGCGGTGTCGGGGGAGAAGGTGTCGCACGACCAGCTCGGCGGCGCCGGCGTGCACGGCGAGCTGTCCGGTGTGGCGTCGTTCGTGCACGACGACGAGGAGTCGTGCCTGGAGGACGTCCGCTACCTGGTGTCGCTGCTGCCGTCGAACAACCTGGAACCGCCGCCCGCGCACGGACCGGTCGGCGCGGTGGACGACGTGCGGCCGGAGTTCGCCTCGATCGTGCCCGTGGAGCCGAACAAGCCCTACGACATGCGCGCGTTGATCGCGGAGCTGGTGGACGACGGGGAGTTCCTCGAAGTGCACGAGGGCTGGGCGCGCAACGTGGTGGTGGCGTTCGGCCGGGTCGACGGCGACGTCGTGGGCCTGGTGGGCAACCAGCCGATGGTGTCCGCGGGCGTGCTGGACATCGAGGCGTCCCAGAAGGCGGCGCGGTTCGTGCGGTTCTGCGACGCGTTCGGCATCCCCCTGGTGTCGCTGGTGGACGTGCCGGGGTTCCTGCCGGGCACGGCGCAGGAGCACGCGGGCGTGATCCGGCACGGTGCGAAGCTGCTGTACGCCTACTGCGAGGCGTCGGTGCCGCGCATCCAGGTCATCGTGCGCAAGGCATACGGCGGCGCGTACATCGTGATGGACTCCCGGTCGATCGGCACGGACCTGTCGCTGGCCTGGCCGACGAACGAGATCGCGGTGATGGGCGCGGAGGGCGCGGTGAACGTGATCTTCCGCAAGGAGCTGGCGGCGGCCGCCGACCCGGACGCGCTGCGGGCGGAGCTGCTCGCGGAGTACTCCGAGCAGCTGGTGCACCCGTACTACGCGGCGGAGAGGGGACTGGTGGACGACGTGATCGACCCGTCCCACACCCGCGCCGCGGTGGCCCGGGGACTGGCCATGCTGCGCAACAAGCGCCGCCCGACCCCGGCGCGCAAGCACGGCAACGTGCCGCTGTAGCGACGGCGGCGCGAAGGCGACAGCGCGAAGGCGACGGCACCTCACCCTCGGGTGGGGTGCCGTCGTCTTCGCGCGTCCGGGGCTGCGCCGGCCGGGTGAGGGGAGGGGCGCGGCGCGGCGTCCGATCGGGCGAGGCGGGGTGCGGGAGCGCGTGGGCAATACGCCGGGTGGGTATATCCGGCCCGGCGGCCCGGATCGCCTTGACGGGGTTCCATAACGCCGCTATAAATAGTAGTAAGACAGTGTTATGGAACGTGTGGACGGGGTGGTTGCCGTGGTCGCGTCGGTCCGGGAAGTCGCGGGAGCGCTGGTGGTCCGCGGTGCGCTGCCCGCCGAGCTGGACGGTGCGCTGGTCTGGTCCGGCGAGTACGGCGCGTCCGGGGTCCGCCTCGGTCCCGGCGGCGCGCGCTGGTACCGCGGTCCCAGGCCGGCCGCCCTGGCGCCGGCCGACTGGCCCGCCGGTGCCACGATGGCCCGCCCGGTGTTCGACGGGAAGCTGTGGCACACGGCCATGTCCCACCCCGACCTCGGGTACGCCGAGCACGTCACCCTCGGCCCGGAGGGCGAGCTGCTGCGCGCCGAGCCGTTCCCGCTGGAGGCCGCGCCCCGGATGCGCGCCGCCGGCGTGACGGACCGGTTCGTGGTCGTCTTCGACTCCGCCCCCTACTACAGCCGGGCGGCGGACCTCGTCGGCCTGCGCGACCCGTACTCCGGCCCGGCCACGGGCCCCGCCCGCATCGGCCTGCTGGCCTACGGCGAGCCCCGCTGGTTCGAGGTCGGCGAGGGCGAGGTGCTCTCCCTCGTCAACGCCTACGAGGACCTCGGCCGCGTGGTCGTGGACGCCGTGTGGGCGCCGGGCGTGCTGCGCCGCCACACGCTCGACCTCGCCACCGGGGGCGTGCGCCGGGTGGAGCTGCCCGCGATGGACGTCGGCTCGGTCGACGGGCGCCTGACCGGTCGCCGCCACCGCTTCGTCTTCGGCGTGGCCGGCACCTCCGTCGTCCGCCACGACGTGGCCCTGGGCTGCACCTGGCGGCGCGAGCTCGGCGTGACGCCGGGCCAGCCGGTCTTCGTGCCGCGCGGCGCGGACGAGGGCGACGGCTGGGTCGTGGTGGTCGCGGGGGACGAGGTGCTGGTGCTCGACGCGGGCGACCTCGCCGGTCGGCCGGTCGCGGTGGTGCGCCTGCCGTTCGAGGTCCGGGCGTCGCGGCGCGCCACGTGGGTCGCTGGCCCGCTCGCGGGCTGAAAGCCTTGCCCGGCGGGCGGTCCCGGCCCGCCGGGGGTCCGGCCGCGGGGTCCGGTGGCGATCTTCGGTGATGGTCGGGCCACCGGCTCGGGAGTAGACTTCGGGGAACCATCCCTGGCGTGGCGACGGCGAGGGGAACCGTGCACCGATCCGCTGCTGAGACCCGGTCCCACGTGCTGCGCGTGGCCGGGGACCTGTTCTACCTGAGGGGGATCCGGGCCACGGGCGTCGACCTCGTGGCGGCCGAGGCCGGTGTCGCGCCCACCACGCTGTACCGGCTGTTCGCGTCGAAGGACGACCTGGTCGGCGCCTACGTCGAGACCGCCGACCTCGACTTCCGCGGCCGGTTCACCGCCGCCGTCGAGGGGGCGGGCCCCGATCCGCGCGACCGCATCCTCGCCGTGTTCGACCTGGTCTTCGCGGAGGTCGCCGCCGACGCCTTCCGCGGCTGCCGGTTCCTGATGTCGCTGGCCGAGTTCCCCGAGCCGGCGCTGCCCGCGCACCGCAACGCGCTCGCGGCGAAGTCGTGGACCCGGGAGCGGATCGCCGAGCTGACCGGGCAGCTCGGGGTCGCCGACCCGGGCGAGCTGGCCGACCACCTGATGCTGCTCTTCGAGGGCCTGCACGCGTCGGGCCAGTCGTTCGGCCCGGACGGTCCCGCCCGGCGCGCGCGGGGTTTGGCCGAGCGCGTCCTGGACGCCGCCGCGCCGCGTCCCGTCACTTCCTGACGATTTTCCGCCACTTCCGCCGGATTGTCCGGCGCGGCGACGTCCCGTCGTGCCCCGGTGTTTCGCCGGAACTGGTCCCGGGCACATTGTCAAGCATTTAGCCGACCGTCACTTCGGGAATGTGCGGGAATCCGTGGCGATCCGCCGCCATCCGGTTGTTCCGGCCCGTTCCGGCCTTGTGACCTGCGAAGATCGCTCCGTCGAACGCGTCGATCGCCCTCCACCGGGCCGTACGTGAAATCCGAAGCACAATTGGGTCACGCGTCCCTCGCACCGTGTTCACCTGGCACGATCGAAGGTATTCTTCGAGCCGATCACCCAATGCGCCGTGCGGCACGGCACGGCTTCGGCCGGGGTTCGGCCGCCTTCGGCGGGTAGCGCCAGAGGGGACAGAGGTGGCACGGTGAAAAGCTTCGACCAATTACGCAGGGTCGTCGTCGTCGGAGCGGGTTTGGCCGGCGTCGCGACCGCCATCCGCCTCCTCCGGTTCGCCCGCGAGCCGGTGCAGGTGGTGCTGCTCGAACGCCGGCCGGAATACCGGAACGCCGGCGTGGCGTACCAGCGGGAGAGCAACCACTGGCACCACGTGTTCAACATCCAGGCGGGCCGCATGTCGGCCTTCCGCGAGGACGTGGACGACTTCATCAGGTGGGCCAACCACGAGGCCGACCGGTCCGACTGGCCCGCCGACTGGCGCGACCACGAGTTCAGCGAGTCCGGTCCGGCGCCGCGCCGGATCTACCACGACTACCTGGAGGACCGCCTCGCCGAGGCGGTGCGGGAGGCGGGGGAGGGCGTCACGCTGGTCGAGGCCGACGGCGAGGCGGTCGACGTCGACGTGTTCGACGACCACGCGCACGTCGTGGTGGAGGGCCTGGCCATGCCGGCCGGTTCGCCGGCGACCGAGCGGGCGCTGCTGCGGGCCGACCACGTGGTGCTCGCCACCGGCCTGGAGACGAAGTACCCGGCGTTCGCGAGCGAGGTGCTCGACCACCCCGCGTTCGTCCGCAGCCCCTATTCCCCCAGCGGCATCCAACGGGTCCTCGGCGTCCGCGGAGACGGCGTCGTGGCCATCATCGGCTCGTTGCTCAGCGCCTACGACTCCGCGACGCTGCTCCTGCGGCGCGGCCACGAAGGCGCGATCCACATGATTTCCGGCTCCGGGCTGACGCCCCGCACCTATCCGGCCGACCACCGGCACCAGGTGCTCGAACTGCCGCCGCCACAACTGCTCGGCGACACCTACGAGGGCCGCGAGGAATTCATCCGCCGGTTCCGCGAGGAATGGGACCGGGCGTGCGCGCTGCTCACCCGGGAACACCCCGACGTGTCGCCGGTGGTGGTGACCGAACGCGTCGCCAAGTCGTGGGAGCCCTACCTGCCCGCGATCCTGGAACGCATTCCCACCGACGAACTGCGCGCGCTGCTCGACGGTTACGGGACCCTCCTGGCCGTGTTGCGGGTGAGCGCGATGGCGTACACCACGGACATCGTCGACGCCGCCAGGGGCGAGAACGGGCAGGTGGTGCTCACGACCGGCCGGGTGCGGCACGTCGAGGCCGCCGATTCCGGGAAGCTCGTGCTGACGGTCGTCACCCCGGATTCGACCACGCGCACGATCGAGGCCGACCTGGTCGTCTCGAACTTCGGGCGGGAGACGAATTACGAGCGCGCCGATTCCAAGCTCTGGACGAGCCTGCTGCGCAAGAAGCTCGCGGTCGTGCACCAGCGCACCGGTCGCGGTGTCGAAGTCGACCCGTGCGGCCGGCTCCTCGGACCCGACGGGGCGCCGTCCGGTCCGATCTCCGTCGTCGGCAGCCCGCGCGAGGGCGACGAGATCGTCCGGAACGGCCGGACGGGCGCCTTCACCTTCAACCTCGCCGCCATCAAGAACCACTCGGTGGAGGTCGCGGCGACGACGCTGCACCGGATCGAGTCCTGTTTCGACGAACGGGCCGTCGACGTCGCCGAAGCGCTCTCCCGCGCGGCCGACCCGGAACTGCGCGAGGCGGCGACGCGGTCGGTGGACCTCGAAGTGCGGCGGATGGCCACCAGGCCCCGCGACGAGCGCGAGTCGCTCGCCCTGCGGCTGGAGGGCGACCTCGGGCACGTCCGCGACCTGCTCGCCCGCGGCGCCGCGACCCCGCCGTCCGACCGGGCCGTGCGGTTCGCGGTCAGCTCGGCCGCCACCACGAAGCTGACCGACCTCTCCGTGACACCGCGCGAACTGCGCACCGCCCTCGGGCTCGAAGGATCCGTCGAGCCGGTCGGCTGAACCGAACTCCTCTCATCTCTCCACCATTTCTACGCGGCGCGTTCCGACACCGACTACTCCGCCGTTGCCCGCGCTCCGGCGGCGCTTCGCCGGCACGCGGGCTAACCGCACCCGCGCCGGGTGTGGCACGAATGGACCACGACCTCGCACTCGAGAAGATGCGCGGCCGCTCCGACGACTGCGAGGCTCGTGCCATGGCCCGTCGTGTTCGACGCAAACCCGGGGCCGACATCGGTTCGCACGACGTCGGCCCCCCGAGTCGGCACCAAGACCGACTTGCCCACCAGGTCCGCACCCCGAATGGAATCGGTAGGAGGATGCCGTGAGCCCGCGCGAGATCCCAGGGGTTCTGCTCGTCGGTTCGCCGTCGACGAGCGTCCGCGGCGTCGCCAATCACACCGGAAGACCCCTGCCCGGTTCCGTGTTGGTGGTCGAGGCACTCGGCCCGGAACTCTACGACACCATCGTCAAGTCCGCCGCGGTCGTCTGTTCCGGTGGCGGCCGCACCGGTCACATGGAATCCCTGTGCCGCTCACGGGGAATTCCGGTGCTCCGGATTCCGCACGCCGAACTCGCCGGCCTGGTCGGCCACGTGACCGTCCGGACGGATCGCGAGTCCGTCACGCTCGGCGAGTCCGACACCGCGGAGCAGCCCGCGGAATACCCCACCGTCACCCCGGACGACCTGCGGTCGGTCTGCGTCGTCATCGCCGACGCCACCGACATCCAGTCGACGAACGCGATCCAGCCGCGCGTCGACCAGGTCACCTCGTTCTTCATCCGCGAGGAGTTCGTGTGCCTCGCCTCCGGCCTGAGCCCGCTCGACGCGCTGCGCGCCGGCGTGGCGGAGGCCGAGCGCTACGGCGCGGCGATCGGCGCGGAGCTGTGCGCCATCGTGAAGGAGCTCCTGCCGGGCCAGCGGCTCGTGATGAGGCTGCTCGACCTCAGGTCCGACGACGCCGCGCAGATCACCAACGAGGTGGACGTCGACCACGAGTCCAACCCCGAGCTGGGCCTGCACGGCGCCCGGTGGCTGCTGCACGAGCCGTACTACCCGCACGCGTTCCAGGCGCTGCGCGCGTACGTGGCGGAGCGGCTGGGCCCGGAGGCGGGCCGCGTGAGCTTCGCGGTGCCGTTCATCAACGACCAGGACGAGTTCCTGCGGCTGAGGGCGCGCCTCGGGCTGTCCGCGGACGTGCCGCTGTCGGTGTTCGTCGAGACGCCGGCCGCGGTCCACTCGGTGGAGGAGTTCGCGGCGGCGGGCGCCAGCGAGATCTTCATGGGCACCAAGGACCTGACGCAGTTCTACCTGGCCGCGGACCGGGGCAACCACCGCGTCGCCTCGTCGTACCAGACGCGGCACGCGGCGGTCATGTCCGGGCTTCGTCAGTCGGTCGAGGCGGGGCGCAGGGCCGGCGTGCCGGTCCACGTGTTCGCCCTCGGCGCGGACGTCGGCTACTACTTCAAGCACCTGCCGACGGACCGGTTCATGATGTGCACCGCCGAACTCCGGCAGCTCGCCCTGGACGCGCACGCCGCACGGTGACGCGGCGGCCCCACCGCGCCCCGCGTCACCCGCCGCAGCACGACCGCGCCGCGCACCGCGCCGGTCGGGCGCTGCCCCCCGGAGTGGCCTCCGACGTCGACCCCCGGGTCGGGGGCCACTCCGCGGGAGGATCACCCGAGCAGCCGCTCCGGGTCGCGCAGCAGGTCCACTGTGGACGAGTACATCCGGGACTTGATGGTGCCCAGCGTGGCGCCCGCCTTGCCCGCGTGCGCGGCGGCGATGCCGACCGCGGTCGACCGGACGGCGTCCTCGGCCACCGCGACGTCCACGATGGCCGCGGCGGCGGCGTCCTCGCCCCCGTAGCGGCGGGCGGTCGTCATGGCCTCGTGCGCCGCCTGCGGGGTCAGCCGCGCCTGGATGAGCGACGACATGCCGGGCGTGAACGGGATGCCGATCTCGGCCTCCGGCAGGCACCAGAAGCCGCGGTCGGCGCGCATCACGCGGAAGTCGTGCGCCAGGGCCAGCATCGCGCCGGCGGCGAAGGTGTGGCCCTGCAGCGCGGCCACGGAGATCACCGGCAGCTCCAGCAGCCGCGCGAGCAGCGCGTGCACGGAGACGACGTACTCGCGGTACCGCTCGCCGTTGGCGGCCAGCCACTCCAGGTCCAGGCCGTTGGAGAAGAACTTGCCGGTGGCGGTGGTGACCAGGGCGCGGGCGCCCTCGGCCCGCTCGACCTCGCCCAGCGCGGCGTCGACCGAGGCGATCCAGTCGGGGTGGAACCGGTTCTCGGCGTCCCCGAGGTCGAGGATGAACACGTCGTCCTGGCGGTCGAGCTGCGGCATGGGCGTTCCTTCGGTCCGGACGGTGGCTACCGATCGGTAACATAGTGCCGGGGCCCGGCCGGTGCCACCCTTCTCTATGATCCCGGAGGTGACCGCCTACGACGATCTCGACGCGTTCGAGCACCTGGACACCTCCACCCTGCCGCCGCGCCAGCGGCGCATCCTGGCGGTGATCCGGGACTGGGTGGTCCGGCACGGGTACTCCCCGAGCACGCGCGAGATCGGCGACGCGGTCGGCCTGCGGTCCTCCTCGTCGGTGTCCAAGCACCTGGCGGCCCTGGAGGAGAAGGGCTTCCTGCGCCGCGCCGCCGCCCTGTCCCGGCCGATCGACGTGCGGCTGTTCCTGCACGGGACCCCGGCGCGGGAGTCGACCGGCGACTCCGTGCCCGTGCCCGTGGTCGGCCACATCGCCGCGGGCGCGCCCATCGCGGCCGAGGAGCACGTGGACGACGTGCTGTCGCTGCCCCGCGAGCTGACCGGCCGCGGCACGCTCTTCGGCCTGCGGGTGCGCGGGGACTCGATGGTCGACGCGGCGATCTGCGACGGCGACATCGTCGTCGTGCGGCAGCAGCACGAGGCGCACTCCGGCCAGATCGTCGCCGCGATGATCGACGGCGAGGCCACCGTCAAGGTGTACCGCCGCCGCAACGGCCACGTGTTCCTGGAGCCGCGCAACCCGGCCTACGAGGTGATCGACGGCGACCGGGCCGCGGTGCTCGGGACCGTGGTGTCGGTGCTGCGCAGCGTCTGACCGCGCCGGGCTGCGCCGAACGGCGGTCACCCGGCGTCACGTCGTCTCAGCCGAACGGCCTAATGCCTCCCGCGGCCGTTCGGCGGCAGACTGGGCCGGTCGAGACGCGCGGAGGTCGCATGGCCGGTATCGAGGCGGGTGGCCCGCAGGACCAGGGCCTGCGGCAGTACCTGCGGTTGATCGCCAGGACGCTCGGCGTCGACCTGGAGTCGTGCTGGTACGAGTGCGACCCCGACGCCACCGCCTACATCGCGCTGGACCAGCGCGTGCCGCGGCACCCGGACCACGACCTGGCACTGCTCTGGGACGAGCACACCGGGTGGTGCGCCGGCATCGAAGTGGGCCGGGGCGCGGACCTGCTCCCGCTGACCTACCTGGGCCCGCCGGTGCTGCCGCCGCCCGAGGCCGTCACGGTGTTCGTCTCGGACCTCGTCGCCGGCCGCCCGCCCGACCGCCCCGAGCCGCCCGCCATGCCGGCGGAGGCCCACCTGGGCGACCTGCTCGTCGAGTACGCCGACCACGCGCCCGCCGCGGTGCTGTGACCTCAGTCGGCGGGCCCGCGCAGGGTCAGCACGACCCGCAGCACGTGCTCGACCGCGGAGGGGAACGCGGCGCCCCGCAGCTCACCGCGCGTGGCGAGGTTGCGGGAGGCCAGGTCGAGCACCCGCTCCGGGCCGCCGCGCCGCACGACGAGCGCGGCGATCTCCTCCAGGTCCAGCCCCGGGTTGTCCAGCCGGGTCAGGGCGAACTCGACCACGACTTCCTCGTCCGTCACGACCGGCTCCCCCCGACGCGGCCTGCCCGGGCCCGGCGGGCGTGTCCGCCCGCTGCCGGGCTCACGACGACCACCAGGAGAAACCGCCGTCGCCCGGTGCCTCGTACCGCCCCGCGCGCACGGCGGCCACCGCCTCCTCGGTGGTGCGGTGCAGCCGCAGCACGTCCTCCATGTCGGTCATCCGGATCGGCCGCGCCACCGTGCGCCGACCCGCCACGACGGCGAACCCGGCGCCCACCACGTCGGCGCGCTGCCGCACCTCCACCAGGACCGCGATGCCCATCGACCCGAAGAAGCCGACGTCGCCGAGGTCGACCACCAGCGCGGCCGCGCGGCCGTTCAGGCAGGTGAACAGCGCTTCCCGCACCTCGCGGAACGTGTCGACGTCGAAGTCGCCGTGCACGTCGGCGATCACCACGCCGTCCGCGCCGCCGTCCCGCACCGTCACCGCCGGCTGCTCGACATCCACGTGCACGCCGCTCCCTCACCCCGATCCGGCTGGTCCGCGTCCCCCACCATTACCCGCTCGGCGCGCCGCCGACACCGCCGACCCGGCCGGGACGCCGCTCAGCCGCTGCCCAGGCAGACGAACGGCCGGCGCAGCGGGTCGACCGCGATGGCGTCGGCCAGCGCCACGGCCGGTCGCGCGCCGGCGGCCAGGCGGCGGTGGTAGTCGTCCATCGCGGCGGCGCACGCCCGGTCGCCCACCCGGCTCAGCGGCGCGACCACCACCTGCGAGCCGACGGCCAGCAGGGCGCTCGCGAACCCCAGCGGCTCGTCGCCGGGCCGGATGCGGTTCAGCGCCAGCTCGCACGCGGCCAGCACGACCTGCCGGGGCGGGTGCGCCAGGCCCGCCACCTCGTGCGCGTAGAGCGGGCCGTCGGCCAGCTCCAGGCGGGAGAACAGGGCGTTCTCCGGCTCGTGCACGCCGTGCGCGGCCAGGTGCGCGACCTCCGCGCCGTCCAGGGCCTCCAGCACCGAGGCGACCGAAGCGCCCTCGTCCGACAGCAACGCCGCCGTGGTGTAGTGCGCGCCCAGCCCGTCGATCTCGCCGACGGCGGCGGGCAGCCCCGGCCCGCGGGCCAGCACCGTGCGGCCGGGCGCCCGGCTCGCGGCCCGGTCCGCCGCCAGCCACGCGGTGGCCGAGGGCGCCACGGCGGTCGGCCGGCCGCGCAGCGTCGGCAGCACGCCCCACGGCACCGCGTACAGCGCGCCGGTCGGCACGATCACCAGCTCCCGGTCGCCGACCAGGCCGGTCAGCGGCTGGATCAGCTGCGCGTCGAGCCGGTCCGCCTGCTTGTGCGCCGACACCGCCATGACCCGCGCCAGCGGTTCCGGCAGGTGGTCGGGCGCGAGCGCGTTGAGGTCTGCGTTGAGCATCCGGGCGCTCTCGGCCGCCCGCTCGGCCGACCCGAGCCGCGCCAGCCGCACGTCCGAGCCCACCACGACGACCGCGACCAGCTCGTCCTCCGACGAGGCGAAGCTGACCAGCGCCCGCTCGCCCAACCGGGCCGCCACCTCGGCGAGCCGCGCGACCGGGCGCGGCCTGCCCCACCGGCCGGCGTGCCAGCCGAGCCGGTTCGCCTCGCGCAGGCTCTCCGCGTGGCGGGCGCGCAGCGCGGCGGTCGGGTGCCCCTCGTGCTCGGCCTGGTGGATCGACTGCGTGAGGCTGCGGACCTCGGCGATGCGCTCGGCCAGCTCCGGCTGGTCGGGCCGGGCCAGCGGCTCGTAGCGGTAGGTCTGCGCCCGGGTCCGCTCCAGCCAGGAGAACAGCCGGCGCGCGTCGCCGCCGTCCAGCACGAGCCGGACGGCCAGCTCCGTCAGCTCCCGCCCGTGCAGCGCGGTGCCGGACAGCAGCTCCAGCCCGCCCATCCGGTCGCGCACGTGGTCCAGGTCCGTCAGGCCGGCCCGGATCTCGGCGAGCGCGGCGGTCCGGTCGCCGCGGGCCACGGCCAGCTCGGCCCGGCACAGCCGGCGCAGCATCCGGTGGTCGATCGGCGTCAGCCTCCCCGGCCGCGGCACCCGGTCGAGCACGCGCTCGGCCGCGTCGACGTCGCCGCGCCGGATCTCCAGCCGCACCGCGAGCATCCGCGCCAGGGCCGCCTGCTCGGCCAGCCGCGGCGCGGGCAGCGCGTCGGCGAACTCCAGCGCCCGCCTGGGCACCGACCGCGGCACCCGGCCGGACCGCAGCGCCCTCGCGGTGTCCACGCGCAGCCCGATGAGGGTGGCGTTGGCGACGCACGTCTCGCAGCCCCAGCGCCGCATCCGCTGCCGCGCCGACGAGGCCATGGTCCGGGCGAGGTCGAGGTCACCGGTCATGTAGGCGGCCGCGGCCCGGTACAGCTCCACGTTGCCCAGGTACCGCGTCACGCCGTGCGCGGCGCGCAGCACGGGCAGCACGCCGTCGAGCTGGCTGCCGGCCTCGTCCGCGAGGCCCGCGGCCATGAGCGCCTGCGCCCGGTCCAGCCCGAGCAGCACCGGCATGTCCAGGCCCCGCTCGCGGAACGACCGCTCGCTGGTCTCGAAGCGCCGCAGGGCGGCCGGGACGTCGCCGCGCCGCAGCTCCAGCACGGCCAGCGCGTGGGCCGCGTCGGCCGCCCGGTCCGACAGGCCGTGCTCGGTCGCCACCGCGACGGCCCGCGCGAGGTCCTGGCGGGCCTGGCCGATCGACCCGAGCCTGGTGTGCGCGGTGCCCCGGCTCCACAGCGACTTGACCATCGGCTCGACCAGCGCGGGCGTCGGGTCGCCGATGGCCAACCGGCGTTCGTGGTGCTCCAGCGCGGAGTCGAAGACGGTCACGGCGTCCTCGATCAACCCCGCGTTCAGCAGGAGCAGCCCGCGGTTGTGCTCGACGTTGCCCCGCATCTCCTCCTTGACGAGCGGGTCGGCCAGGTCCTCGACCATCCGCCGCACCTCGGCCAGCCCGTCCAGCGCCGCGATGGGCCCGGAGGTCTCGGCCGCGAGCGCGGCGAGCGTCGAGGCCAGCCGGACCCGGGTCACCTGCCACTGCGAGCGGGTCTCGGGGTCGACGGGGGCGACCTGTTCCGCGAGGTCCTGCCCGCGGCGCAACATCCGCACGGCGTCGTGGTGCCGCCCGGAGCACGACGCGTCCACGCCGCGTCGGTGCAGCTCGCGTGCTTCGCGGATCACCAGGGCTTCGTCGTGGGCGACGGTTACCGGCACCCCTCTATGACACCACAGGCCACCCCCGCGAGAACGCCCGCCGACCAGGGGACCCGGTCGGCGGGCGTTTTCACGGTGTGACGGGTCAGGCCGGCGTCTTCGTCACGCAACCGCCACCCACGCACATCGGCGACAGCTCGCCGTCGTCGTGCGTGTGGTCGTGGTGGTGCTCGTGCCGGTGCTCCTGCGCGGTGTCCGACCCGGACGCGGTGCCGGTCTCCTCCGGCCGACCGCGCTCGGTGCCCTCGTCCCGCAAGTCGTTCTCCGTGGGCGTCGACAAAACGATCTCCCTCCCCTGGGATCTGTCGTGGCCGTGCAGCGACTCAACTGATTGCGCTGAGTCAAGTTCGGCGGACCCCTCGTACCGCTCGAACAGGTTAATGGTGGCACAACGGCCTAACGAGGGAGAGCGAATTTCGCAGATCTCGTGAACCGAGCGTTCCGGCTGTGCCTAAATGATCGTGATTTTCACCCATTCAGGTAACTGCGACCTGCGTGTTCCGAGCGCACCGCGAACCGGCCCGCGCGGCCCGGGGCGGACCCGGCCAACCGTTATCGCGCCGTGACGTCTCCGGGGCGGGCCGGCGCGTCACAGTGACCGTGAAGATCCTCCTGCCGGTGATCGCCCTCCTCGCGCTGGTCGCGGGCTGCTCCACGGCGGTGTCGGGCAGCGGCTCCGGGCCGACCCGCGCGACCACCCCCGCGACCACGCCCTCCGGGACCACGCCCTCCGAGGCGACACCCTCCGGGACGACGTCCGGGGAGGCGACCACGACCGCCTTGCCGCTGCCGACGATCGACGAGTCCGCGCCCGCCCGGTTCTGCCAGGACGCGTTCCCCGGCGCGCTGGGCAAGCCGATGCTCGCCGTGGTGGTCGAGACGCCGTCGGGCCGGCTGACGTGCGACCGGGCCGCGGCCGTGCTCGTGGACTACTACGCCGAGCGCCGCGACCCGATCACCGGGCTGCCGCCGCTGGTGGTCGCCGGCCTGACGTGCAACCAGGTGCCCGAACCGGCGCTGCCGCAGGTCGTGTGCTCCGACGGTGACGACCTCGTCTACTCGATGTGGCCGCAGACCTGACGCCCGGTCAGAACCGGCCGAACAGCCAGCGCCCCGGCTTGTCCGGGCTCGGGTCGAGGCAGAACTCGCGGGTGGCGCGGACCAGCTCGGCGACCTCGACCGTGCCGCGGCCGTCGGCGTCGAGGCGGTCGAAGAGGGCTTCGGCGTCCGGTTGGCCGCACCGCGCGAGCAGGGTCAGCAGCTCGTCCCGCTCGATCACGCCCGTGCCGTTCACGTCGACCAGCGACACCACGGCCTCGGCCAGCGGGCGCAGCGTCCGGTCGAACGCGGTGTGCGTCGCGCGGGCCGTCCAGGCCAGGAACTCCGCCTTGCCGACGCGGCCGTCGTCGTCGGTGCCGGACTCGGCGGCCAGGGCGCGCCACAGCGCGCGGTAGCCCGAGCGGACCGCCATCGCGGCGGCCGACCGGGGCGGGTGCCCGAACGACTGCGCCAGGCGCAGCGCGAAGACCTCGAAGTCGTCGCGGCCCAGCCGGCCGTCACCCGTCGCGTCCAGCAGGTCGAGGCGCGGCGCCGGCACGGCGGGCGCGGGGGAGTGGCCGGTGACCTCCGCCGCCCAGGCCACCGCGTCGGGGTGGGCGGCGGCCAGGACCGCGCCGTGGTCCGCCTCCGGGTACGTGGTCAGGCGCACCGCGCTGCCCTGCGCGGCGAGGGCGTCGGCGAAGTCGTGGACCACCTCGGGCGGCACGATCTCGTCCGCGCCGGCCGCGGCCAGGAACACCGGCCGGTCCAGGCGCGCGACCGGGACGCGGCACTCGTCCAGCACCCGGGCCACCTCGTCGTGCCGGGTCAGGTCGGTCAGCCCGGTCTCGTGGTTGGTGACGGCGGCGGTGGCGCGGAACATCTCCACCAGCGACACGCGTTCGGCCAGGTCGACCAGGGCCGTGCCGCGCTCGGTGAGGAAGCCGTGCGCGAAGCCCGGGTACCGGGCGCGCATGCCGGCCAGGACGATCGGGACGAACGGGCAGACGGCCGCGGCGGCGTCGCCGGTGCGGGTGGCGACGACCCGCAGCACGTGCACGGGCGGCGCGAGCGCGATTGTGCCGAGGAAGCGCAGCTCCGGCGCGTACGTCGTGGCCACGAGGGCGGTGAACAGCGCCGCGTGGCCGCCCTGCGAGAAGCCCGCGACGAGCCAGCGGTCCGACAGCGGGTGGTCCAGCCGCCGCGCGGCCCGGACGATGTCGATCACGTCGTCGGACACCGCCTCGCCGTTGAGGTACGGGTGCGGTCCGGGCGTGGCGAGCCCTTCGTAGTCCGTCGCGGCGACGGCGTAGCCGGCCCGCAGCCACCTCGCGACGTGCGCCCGTTCGAGCCGGAGCAGGCCGGTGCGGGAGGGCGCGGTGCGGTCGGACAGGCCCGTGGTGCCGTGGGCGTAGCCGAGGACGGGCCAGCCGCCCGGCGGCGGCGCGCCTTCGGGGAGGAACACGGACCCGGTGACGAGGCGGCCCCGGCCGTCGTGCCCGACGCCCTGGTAGAAGACCCGGTACGCGGCGTCGGCGTGGTCGGGCCGCAACCGCGCCGGCAGCGGGCGCGCCCGGATCAGCGTGCCGGGGCGCCTGGCGGGTCCGGTTCCGGTCGAGGAGGTCACGTCACCGGGACGGTAGCGGCTCGCGGGGTCGCCGACCGGGTGAACCGGTGGTCAGGCGTCGAGCCGGTACCCCGCGCCGCGCACGGTCAGCACGAGGGCCGGGTCGTCGGGGTTGGCCTCGACCTTGCGGCGCAGCCTGCGGATGTGCACGTCGAGCAGGCGGGTGTCGCCGAAGTAGTCGTAGCCCCACACGCGCTGCAGCAGCTGCTCGCGGGTGACGATCCGCCCGCCCGCCGCCGCCAGCTCGACCAGCAGCCGGAACTCCGTCCTGGTCAGGTGCACCTCGACGCCGTCGCGGTGGACCGTGCCGACGTCCGGGCGGATCTCCAGCGGCCCCACCCCGATCACCTCGTCCTGCCGCCCGCCGCCGCGCCGCCGCAGCAGCGCCCGGATGCGCGCTGCCAGCACGCTGGCGACCAGCGGCTTGGTGACGTAGTCGTCCGCGCCCGCCTCCAGCCCGGCGATCACGTCGGCGGCGTCGGCGCGGGCGGTCACGATGATGATCGGCAGGTCGCCGCGGGCGCGCAGGGTGCGGCACACCTCCAGGCCGTCCACGCCGGGCAGCACCAGGTCCAGCAGCACGACGTCGGGCTCGGTGACGGCGAGCAGCTCCAGGGCCTCCTCGCCCGACACCGCGTCGGTGACGGCGAAGCCCTCGTCGCCGAGGGCCAGCCCGAGGGCCTGCCTGATGTGCTCGTCGTCCTCGACCAGCAGAACGGAGAAGTCCATGGCACCGCGATCCTGCCGCACCGCGGCCGCCCGCGCCCGGATCGCAAGGTGACCGCAAGGTTCCGCCACCGGCGCGCCCCCGCGCGGACCTCGGACCACCCCGGCGACCTTGACGGGTCGGGGTGGGCCTTGAATACTGCTCGGAAAGCGCTTTCCGACGGAGGGGGTCCGCGTGGACGGGATCGTCGTCGCGCCCGGTGGCACGACCGCCCGGGTCGACGTGCCGGGGTCCGCGCGGTGAGCGCCCTGGCCCTGCGGCACGACGTCGGGACCGCGGTGGCGGTGTCGGACGGGGTCGTGGAGCTGGCGCGGTACACCTACGCGCCCGAGACGCCCCGGCTGGAGTCGCCGAAGCCGTTCCTGCACCCCGTCCGCACCCGGGCCGGGCGGGTGGTGAGCCTGTTCCGCCCGCACGACCACGTGTGGCACAAGGGCATCGCCTGGTCGCTGCCGAACGTGGGCGACGAGAACTTCTGGGGCGGGCCGACGTACGTGCGCGGGCGGGCCTACGTGCAGCTGGACAACAACGGCGCGCAGCGGCACCGGCGGGTGGTCGACGTCGGCGTCGAGGGCGGCACCGCCCGGTTCGCCCACGAGCTGGACTGGATCACGCGGTCCGGCCGCACCGTCGTCACCGAGCACCGCGCCCTCACCGTCACGCTGCTGTCCGACGCGGCCTGGGCGCTGACGTTCGACACCGCGATGACCAACACCTCGGGTCGGGAGGTCGCGTTCGGCTCGCCCACGACGCGCGGCCGGGAGAACGCCGGGTACGGCGGCCTGTTCTGGCGCGGCCCGCGCTCGTTCACCGGCGGCGTCGTCGTGACGCCCGACGGCACGGGCGGCGACGACGTGCGCGGCACGCGGGCCGAGTGGATGGCGTTCGCCGGCAGGCACGACGGCGACGACGCGGAGTCCCTGGTGCTGGTGGTCGACCACCGGGCCAACCCGCACCACCCACCGCAATGGTTCACCCGGTCCGAGCAGTTCGCCTGCCTCAACCCGGCGCCCTTCTTCAGCGAGGAGCTGGTCGTGGCCGACGGCGACACCGTGCGGTTCCGCTACGGCGCCGCCGTGGCCGACGGCGGCGTGGCCGACGCGGCGCCGCTGGCCGACGCGGTGCGGGACGTGCTGCGGCGGGGGGAGGGGTGAGCACGTTCCCCGGCGGCACGTCGTTGTCGTTCCTGGACGTCTACGACGACGCCGCACCCGACGGCGTCGTCGGCGGCAGCCCGCACGCGCACCTGGCGTCGACCGAGTGCTACGTGGTCGTGGGCGGGGAGGGCGAGCTGCACGCGGTGACCCCCGACGGCTGCCGCGAGGTGCCGCTGCGCGCCGGCGAGGTGGTGTGGTTCACCCCGGGCACCATCCACCGCGCGGTCAACCGCGGCGGCCTGCGGGTGGTCGTGCTGATGGGCAACGCGGGGCTGCCCGAGGCGGGCGACGCCGTGCTGACGTTCCCGCCGGACGTCCTCGCCGACCCCGACCGCTACCGCGCCGCCGCGACCCTGCCGCCCCGCGCGACGGAGGCCGAACGCGCCGCCGCCGCGCGCCGCCGCCGCGACCTGGCCGTCGAGGGCTTCCTGCCGATCCGGGACGCGCTGCGGGCCGGCGACGACACCCCGCTGCGGGAGTTCCACGCCGCCGCCACCGCGCTGGTCCGGGACCGGGCCGCGTCGTGGGCGCCGATCGTGCGCGACGGGCCGCTCGCCCAAGCCGAGGCGGTGCTCGCGCTGACCGACCGGCTGGCCCGCGGCGAGGCGCCGCACCTGGGGCGCGCGACCGTGCGCCGCGCGCCCGCGCCGGACCGGGTGTTCGGCATGTGCGGCCACCTGAGCCCCGTGGACGTGACCCGCGCACCGGAGGAGCACTTCCCGTGACCGGTCGCACCTACACCTGCGCGATCGTCGGCACGGGCGCCATCGCCGGCGCGCACGCCGCGGCGATCGCCGCGCTGCCCGGCCGGGCCCGGCTCGTCGGCGCGGTCGACGTCGAGCCCGGGCGCGCGGCGGCGTTCGCGGCGAAGTGGGGCGTGCCCGCCTACCCGACGTTGGCCGACCTGCTCGGCGCGGTCCGCCCGGACCTGGTCCACGTGTGCACCCCACCGGGCTCGCACCTGCCGCTGGCGCTGGAGTGCCTGGCGGCCGGCGTGTCGCCCGTGGTGGAGAAGCCGCCCGTGCTGTCGCTGGCCGACCTGGACCGGTTGCGGGCGGCCGAGGCGGCGGCCGGCGTGCCGGTGGCGACGGTGTTCCAGCACCGGTTCGGCTCCGGTGCCGTGCGGCTGCGCCGCCTGCTGGCCGACGGGGTGCTGGGCCGGCCGCTGGTGGCGTCGGCGAGCACGCTGTGGTTCCGCGACGACGACTACTTCGCCGTGCCGTGGCGGGGCAGCTGGGAGCTGGAGGGCGGCGGGCCGACGATGGGCCACGGCATCCACCAGTTCGACCTGCTGCTGTCGGTCCTCGGCCGGTGGACCACCGTCACCGCCCTGGCCGCGCGCCAGGCCCGCCCGACCGACACCGAGGACGTGTCCGCCGCCCTGGTGCGCTTCGGGTCGGGCGCGGTGGCCACCGTGGTCAACTCCCTGGTCTCCCCGCGCCAGACCAGCCGGCTGCGCTTCGACTTCGAGCACGCCACCGTCGAGCTGGAGCACCTCTACGGCTACACCGACGCGGACTGGACCGTCACCGCCGCCCCGGGCCGCCCGGACCCGACCACCGCCTGGGCGACGGGCGAGGACGTGCCGAGCGGTCACCCGGCCCAGCTCACCGCCATCCTGGACGCCCTGGACGACCACCGCCCACCACCGGTCGACACCGCGGCGACGAGGGAGACGATGGAGTTCGTCGCCGCCGTCTACGCCTCCGCCTTCACGGGCCGCCCGGTGACCGCCGGCGAGATCACCGAGGGCCACCCGTTCTACGGCAGCATGGCCGGCACGGGAGCGCCCTGGCCGGCGCGCGGCCCGCGCTGAACGCTCGTGGCCACCTCCGGTATCGGTCCTTCCCGGCCCGGTCAGCTCCGGGGTCGGTCGAGGAAGCGGCGCAGGCCGTCGCGGACGCCGTCGGTGGGCACCGAGGCCGCGAACCACGACGCCTCGACGGCCAGTCCCTCGTCGATGGGCAGGTTGATGCCCCGGTTCACCGCCCGCAGGCACGCGGTGACGGCGGTCGGGGCGTGCCGGGCGATGCGCGCGGCCACCTCGTGGGCCGCGTCGAGCACCGCCTCGCCCGGCACCACGGCGTTGACCAGCCCGATGGCCTCCGCGCGCCGGGCCGGGACCGGGTCGCCGGTCAGGATCAGCTCCAGCCCGCGCTTGCGGCCGACGTGGCGCGGCAACCGCTGCGACCCGCCGAACGGCGGCGGGAACCCGAGCGCGATCTCGGGCTTGGCGAACGTCGCGTGCTCCGCGGCGACGGCCAGGGCGGCCGCCTCCACGACCTCGCACCCGCCGCCGTAGGCGAGGCCGTTGACCGCGGCGATCACCGGCTTGGGGAACTCCTCGATCCGCCGGGTCAGCCCCTGCCCGCGCCGCACGACCTCGCGCAGCGCGCGCTCCACCCCGCCGGCGATGCTCTCCGCGAGCGCCGGGATGTCGGCCCCGGCGCTGAACGCCCTCGTCCCGGCCCCGGTGAGGATCACCGCCCGGACGCCCGACGCGACCTCCAGGCGGTCCAGCGCCGCGCCGAGGGCGTCGATCGTGGCGTAGTCCAGGGCGTTCAGCTTCGCCGTGCGGTCGATGGTGATCGTGGCGATGTCGTCCTGCTGGTCGATGTGGACCGTCATGCGCACCTCGTCGGATGGGTCACCGTTCGTGGACGCGACGAGGCTAGGCGGCCTAGGTTGGCACAATCCAACAATTGTCCTGGATACAGGGGTCGCCGTGCGCCCGCCTTCCTACAAGCCGCTGGTGGACGAGTTCGCCGCCGCCATCCGCCGCGGCGAGCTGGCCCCGGGCACGCGGCTGCCGACCCACCGCGACCTGGCGCGCGAACGGCGCGTCGCGCTGGCCACGGCCACGCGCGTCTACGCCGAGCTGGCCGCCATGGGCCTGGTCGTCGGCGAACGGGGTCGGGGCACGTTCGTCCGCGACCAGTCCGGGTTCGCCGGCCTCGACGCCTCGCGCGCCCTCCCGGTGCCCAGGCTCGCGGACCTGTCGTTCACCCAGCCGTTGGCCGACGAGCAGCCCGACCAGCTGCGCCACGCCCTGCGCGAGCTGGCCGGCTCCGGCGACGTGGCCTCCCTGCTGCGCCAGCACCCGCCGGGCGGGCGGCGGCACGAGCGCGCCGTCGTCGCCACGCACCTGCTCGACCGGGGCGTCGACACCGCCCCGGCCAACGTCGTGCTCACCGGCGGCGCGCAGCACGCGCTCGACACGACGCTGCGCACGATCACCCGGCCCGGGGACGTCCTCGCCGTCGACGCCCTGACCTACCCCGGCGTGCGGCTGCTCGCCGCCGCCCACCACCTCGACCTCGCGCCGGTCCCGGTCACCCCGACCGGCCCGGACCTCGACGCCCTCGACCACCTGTGCCGGACCCGGCGCGTCCGCGCCGTCTACACCATCCCGACCCTGCACAACCCGCTGGGCTGGGTGCTCGACCAGGGCGCCCGGGACCGCCTCGCCGACCTCGCGCACGAGCACGACCTGCTGGTCGTGGAGGACGGCACGTACGCGTTCCTCGACCCGTCCGCCCCGCCACCGGTGCACGCCCTCGCCCCGGACCGCACCTGCTACGTCTCCGGCCTGTCGAAGAACCTCGCCGGCGGCCTGCGGTTCGGCTTCGCCGTCGTGCCGGACCGGTTGACGGCGACGTTCGCGACGAGCCTGCGGTCCTCGACCTGGGGCACCCCGGCGCTGGTGGCCGCCCTGGCCACTCGGTGGCTCGCCGACGGCACCGTGACCCGCCTGGAGGAGCACCGCCGCGCCGACGCCCGCGCCCGGCAGGCCGTCGCCCGGACCGCCCTCGCCGGGCTGGACACGACCGCGCACCCGGCGTCCTTCTTCCTCTGGCTGCGCCTGGCCCCGCACCTGCACCCCGACCGGGTCGCTGCGGCACTGGCCCGCGAGGGCGTCCTGGTCTCCACCGCGGACGCCTTCGCGCCCGGCAGGCACGCGCCGCACGCGCTGCGCCTCGCCCTGACCGGGCCCGCGTTCGACGACCTCGCGCCGGTCCTGGCACGGCTGCGCGCGACCCTCGACGCCTTCCCCCTGTGACGGAGGTCGTTCCCACTGGGTGAGCGGCCGTCCCGGACCGTGGCCACGGGGAGGTACGGTCCCTCGCGCCAGGCCGATTACCACTTTCGGGTGAATGTCTGCTCACCGGAGCAGAGAGGGGACGGAAGCCGTGCGCCGTCGTACGCGGGGGACCGCTGTTGCCGCGATCGCGTTGAGCAGCCTCATGGTGGTCAGCGCCTGCGCGAAGGACTCCGGCGGCACCGGCGCCGGGTCGACCACCGCCGCGAGCGGCGCGGCGTGCGAGTTCGCGACCCCGCCCAGCGCGCCCGCCACCTCCAGCGCCGCCGGCGAGAAGCCCGCCGACGGCAAAAAGGTCGACGGCAGCGCCCTGAAGGTCGGGCTGGCCTACGACATCGGCGGCCGCGGCGACGCGTCGTTCAACGACCTCGCCGCCGCCGGGTTCGACCAGGCGATCAAGGACATGGGGGTCAAGAAGGAGAACACCCGCGAGCTGTCGGCCGCGCCGAGCGAGGACGAGTCGGTCAAGCAGTCGCGGCTGCGCCAGCTCGCCCGCGAGGGCTTCAACCCCGTCGTCGCCGTCGGGTTCGCCTACACCGAGTCGCTGAAGGTCGTCGCCCCGGAGTTCCCGGACGTCCGGTTCGGACTGGTGGACGCGGCCGTGCCGGACGCGCCCAACGTCACCCCGCTGGTGTTCGCCGAGCAGGAGGGCGCGTTCCTGGCCGGCGTCGTGGCCGCCTACCAGAGCCGCAAGTGCCACGTCGGCTTCGTCGGCGGCGTGGACATCCCGCTGATCCACAAGTTCGAGGCGGGCTACGCCCAGGGCGCCAAGGCCGCCGCGCCGAACGTCGTGGTGGAGAAGAAGTACATCACCCCGGCCACCGACTTCTCGGGCTTCCAGGACCCGGCGAAGGGCCTGGAGACCGCGAAGGGCCTGATCGACAAGGGCGCCGACGTCCTCTACCCGGCCGCGGGCGCGTCCGGCATCGGCGTCTTCTCCGCCGCGAAGCAGGCGGGCATCCTCGCGATCGGCTGCGACGCCGACCAGTACAACCAGCCGGCGCTCGCCGACACCAGGGACGTCATCGTCGCTTCCAGCCTCAAGCGCGTCGACGTGGCCGTGTACGACTTCGTCAAGGCCGCCGCGAGCAACGACCTGGCCTCCCTGCCGAAGGTCTTCGACCTGAAGGTCAACGGCGTCGGCTACGCCACGTCCGGCGGCAGGATCGACGCCGAGCTGCAGGGCATCCTCGAGGGCTTCAAGGCCCAGATCGTCGAGGGGAAGATCAAGGTCGCCGACAAGCCGTAGCCCGGGCCCCCGGTGCCCGGCACGCGCCGGGCACCGGGGGAGCGCCGGTCAGGACGGGACGACCGTCCGCGACCACTGCTGGTTCGCGCCCGTGTTGCACGGGTACTGCTTGAGGACCACGCCGTCGGCGGTCGAGGCGGCCGGCACGTCCACGCACTTGCCGCTGTGCCGCGCCCGCAGCTGGAAGTAGCCGCCGTTGGCGACCATCTGGAACTGCTGGTTCGCGCCCGTACCGCAGGTGTACTGCACGAGTTCGGCGCCGTCGGCGGTCGACGCGCTCACCACGTCGAGGCACTTCCCGCTGTGCCGGCTGACGATCCGCCAGTAGCCGCCGCCCGCGTCCTGGAACTGCCACTGCTGCCACGCGTTGCCGCCGTACGCGTACTGCCCGACGCGCGCGCCGTTGTCGGTGTTGGGCTGCTGGACGTCCATCGCCTTCCCGCTGTGGCGCACGTCGAGCCGGTAGAACGTGCCCGCGGGCGGGGTGGTGGAGCCGTCACCCCACGCGTACCGGACCCGGTCGGCCCCGGAGGCGTTGCGGATGCCCAGGTTCAGGTCCGTGCCGCCGCCGCTCAGGCCGAACATCGAGTAGTGGTCGTAGCCCAGGCCCGCGGTGACCTTGCCGCCGAGGGCGGGCCAGTACGTGCCGCCCATCCGGTTGTCCCGCATGACCTGCGCCATGGCGCGGAGGTAGCGCACGAAGTTGTCGGTGCTGTTCGCGTCGCCGTAGTCCAGGCCGGTGGCCATCGGAGCGCCGAACTCCGTCGCGACGGCGCGCGAGGCGCAGTTGCCCAGGCGGGTCTGGATGTGGCTGCGGAAGGCGTCGTAGGTCATCGGGCTGTAGAAGAACGCGTAGTAGTGGAACGACAGCAGCGTCGCGTTGAAGCGGCTGTCGTTGCAGATGTCCCGCAGGTCCTGGCTGAACCCGGTGCCGCCGATGAGCACCCGGCTCGGCACCGCCGACGTGTGTTGGCTCAGCCAGTTCGCCGCGACGGTGCGCCAGTCCGCCGAGCTGTAGCCGTGCGGCTCGTTCATCGGCTCGAAGTAGACGTTCGGGTTCGAGCCGTAGGTGGTGGTGACGCTGGACCACATCGCGTTCCACGCGGCCAGGTTGGTGATCCTGCCGCCGGAGGCCGCGCCGTCCTCCCAGTACGCGAGGATCACCTTGAACCCGCGCTCGGTGGCCGCGTCGATCGCCCCGCGGTAGGCGTTCCACCAGGTCGTGTTGGCCACCGTGTGGGTGTTGATCGGCAGGCGGACGGTGTTGACGTCCATGGTGGCGGCCATGTCGTCGTAGAGGGCGTTCGCCTTGGCCCGCACCGTCGCGTTGCTGTCGGACTGGCTCAGCCCCTGCACGACCAGCGTGCCGGTGCTGAAGTTGTCACCGAGCACGGCCCAGTTCATGCCGCGGAACTGGCTGGTGGCGGCCACGGCCGGCGAGGCGGGGACGACGAGGGTCGCCGCGGCGGCGAGCGCACCGACCGCGAGCACGGAGAGCAACCAACGCAACGACCGCCGTGGGCTGGACGGGTGAGCACCGGACGCCGTTGTCAGTGTCATGGGGTGTCCATTCGCTGGTATGGAGCGAGGTAGTGTTATCGCACACAAACAGGGCTGCTGGCCCTGATCGAACGATCGGGAATGAACATTGTTCGCGCTAACATCGAGCGTTCGACCTAGTGTGGGAGCGGTCACACGACAGTGTCAACACCGTAACGCTGCGTTGCTGCCACTAGGGGCGACACTCGGGCGCGGCTGGTCATATGTCGAGGGGGTGGTCGCCCGTGCCGCGACTCGCCGGTGGAGTCCCGGCTTCGCTCGGTGCGGTTCGTGCACTACCACCTCCGACCGCAGTTCGACGCCCCCGGCACGGAGCCGCCGGTTCTTGCCCGCGACGTGATGCCCACGGTCATTGCCGCGAATCGCCGACACAGCGTCGACCCGGTCGCGTCGACGTACCGCGCTCGTTGATCCCCGCGACCGCGGTACCGGTACAGGACCGCGGGGCGAACGCCTTCACCGACGGCCGGCGGATGTGTCGCACCCGGAAGAGCGTCGTGCGAAGACCTGACCCGACCCACCGCCACTCACCGCACCCGCACGTGCCGTAGGCCGAGCATCCCTTGCCGCCGGTGCGCGGGCGCGGTCAGGTGACCGTGGGTGGCCAGCGGTGTCGGCGCCACTGGTCCCAGGAGGGGAATCCGGGCGGTGCGTCGTCGACGGGTTCGGTGCCGTCCAGTTCGCCTTGTGTCGGGATCTGGAAGGCGACGGCCCATCGGGCCAGTTCCTCGTCGGACATGGGCCACGTGGTGCCCGGCTCGTCGGCCTGGCGCCGGTCGAGCCGTCTGCGCTGCTCGGCCGGGGACACCTCGAAGTAGTGCATCCGCACGCGGGCACCGCGGTCGGCCGCCGCCCGCCGCAGCGCGGACCGCTCGTCACGACTCCACAGCCCGAAGTCGACGACCACGTCGCCGCCGAGCTCCAGCACGCGCAACCCGATCTCGACCAGCCGCCCCTCGATCACGTCCGAGACCGATTGCGGGTTCTCGTGCCCGTAGAGCGCCTTCACCCACTCGTCCTTCGTCAGTCGAAGCGCCCTGTGCTCGACCTCTATGCGCCGCGCGGCCCTTGTCTTCCCGGAGGCGGGCAGACCGACCACCAGAAACAGGGTTGGTCGCACCATCCCGTCCCCCAGACCGAGCGAACCCTCGTCACCGATCACACTCTCATGCCGCAGGGGGTGCCGTCCTGCTGGTCCGGCTCCGGCGAGTCGGCAGCTGTGCTGTGTCGATTCCAGCTGGGATGTCCGCTCGACCACCAGTGGATCTGGGTGGGCACCGACGCCCGGGCGCACTGGTGGATCAGGTCAGATCCGCGAGGAGCGGGCTGCGGGTGGTCGTGGTCACCTGCACGCGACCGGAAGGGATGGTGGGGCGGACCGGTTCTGCTGGAGGCCATGGCCGTCGTGGACGGGAGCCTGGAGTTCGTCGACCGGGTGGCGGCTTGCGTTGAGCGATCAGGTCTCGAACCGGGCGACCCGCTGTTTCTCCTTCCCGGAGCATGCTGCGGTCGTGGACCCGGACCGGCGGCGGCTTGACCCAGGCGATCGCGGGACGTTGTCGCGCTGCTCCGTGCGGATGCCGGTGCGAGGCGTGCCGCCCTGTCCACGCCGGCTACCGGACCTTGTGACGGGCGCAGGGCCGGGATCGTCCTCGGCTTGGGAACCGAACCTGGCCGCGGCTGGGATCACGCGTCGGGTGCGGATGCACGACCTGCGACATGCCCATGACCCGTCGCTGCTTGCCGGTGGTGCTCAACGTCCAGGCCGTCCCGTCCGCGAGCGCCTCGGCCACGCCGCCCTCCGCGCGACCGAGAGGTACCTGCACGCTCTTGCGGCCTCCGACGTGACGGCCTTGGCGACCTTCGAGCGCATCCATCACCGGCACGCTGGTGTGGCGGGTTTCACGGTCAGCTGACGGTCAAATGCCGGAGGGTCTGTCGGCGGTGATCGCCGACAGACCCTCCGAGCTGCACTTCTCTGGTGGACGATACTGGGATTGAACCAGTGACCCCTACCGTGTCAAGGTAGTGCTCTCCCGCTGAGCTAATCGTCCGAGGCGGAGACGGGAATCGAACCCGTGTACAGGGCTTTGCAGGCCCTTGCCTAAGCCACTCGGCCACTCCGCCGTGACTCCCGAAGGCTAGCACCCGGGAGTCAGGCCTGAGCCCAAGGGGCCCTCTGCCGAGCGGATGACGAGACTCGAACTCGCGACCCTCACCTTGGCAAGGTGATGCGCTACCAACTGCGCTACATCCGCATGCTCCGTGGATTTCTCGGAACGTTTCCCTTTTGGGGCTTGTCGTTCCGGTCTTCCCCGGTGCGAGAGGAACTTTATTACATGCACCGCAGCGGGATCAAATCGGGGGGTGCTTGATCCCCTCGCAGGCCCGCCACCTGCACGTTCAGGTCAGATCGTTGGAGATCAGGTGGGTGAGGGCCTCGTCGACGTCGACCCACAGGTGCTCGTTGCCGGGCACGACGACGTCGTAGGTCCGGTCGAGGAAGTCGGCCAGCTCCTGCGCCGAGGCCTCGAACATGGCGTGGCCGGAGGGGGAGCTGAGTTCGATCACCACGACCTCGGGGTCGTCGGCGGCCGGGCGGATTCGCACGTCGCCGTCGCCGGCGTCGGCGATGAGGCCGTCGGCGAGCAGGTCGCGGGCGAACACCCACTCCACCCACCCGGCCCGGCCGGTGCGGAACGCGGCGACTACCGCGTACGGGTCTTTCGTGTCATAACGGAGTTCCACCTGCACCGGGACGGCCGGGGTCCGCGGCGCCAGCAGGTCGAAGACCGCTGTGGAGCGAAGTGTCACGTGGTCGTTGCGCATCGTCGTTACCCTCTTCTCCCTTCCCGGCCCATGGAACGACCGAGTTCTCTACTTGTGACGTGTATGTGGTGAGGAACGCTCAAGTCCCGACGGCTTGTCACCCGTTCGGGCTTACGTACCTCCGCTGGGCGACCACCTCGATGCGTTCCGTGTCCACTGGTCCGGCTGCACCCCATCTTGCTGGCTTTGACCTGACCCCGGTACCGGCTGTTGCGCGAATGTTGGACTGAGGTCCCTTCCGGTGGCCGGGTCGGCACTGCCGTGACGCGTCCCGACCGGGCGTCCCACGTCCGTGGAACTCGCCGCACGGGTGACGGTGCGTGACCGCACGGCGCTCGGTGCACTCTACGACCGGTATGTGAAGCCGGTGTACTCGCTCGTCCGGCGGATCAGCGTCGACCCTGTCCGACCTGTCCAGCCGGTCCAACCGGAGACGTCGTCACGAGAAGACACAGCGTAGACGAAGTGCCGCAGCGGTCGAAGAGGTTTCGGGGTGTGGCGTCTCGACTGGGTGAACACCGTGAACCGAGTCAAGCGCTCCCCACGCACGTTCGCCGAGCCCTCTGTGGCTTTGACCACATTCGGAATCACGCGTCTCCGTGCGGCATCGCGCGGCCCCGGTCCCGCGTGTGCCTCAAATGGGCGATGATGTGGCTATGAGCACAGAACAGCGCGAAGGCACGGGCAAGGACGCGGGGGACCGCCCGTGGTTCCGCCGCACCCCCGCGCTGAACCTCGCCTACCGCATCGGCGTCGGGGTGGTCGGCGGACTGGTCCTGGTCGGCGGCGTGCTGATGATCCCGTACCCCGGGCCGGGCTGGCTGGTCGTCTTCGCCGGCCTGGCGATCCTGGCGACCGAGTTCGAGTGGGCCGGTCGGGTGTTGAAGTTCGCCAAGCGCTACTACGACGCGTGGGTCGCGTGGCTGAAGCGCCAGAACCTCTTGGTCAAGGGCCTGGTGCTGGCGGGCACCGGCCTCGTGGTCCTGGTGACCTGCTGGCTGCTGGGCGTGTTCGCGCTGGTCGGTGGCTGGTTTGGGCTCGAGTGGAGCTGGCTGGAGAGCCCGATTTTTGGTTCGCGGGGATGATGTTGTAAGCTATGGCCACACCGCGAGAGCGGGAGTGAGAACCGAATAAGGGCGTTTAGCTCAGCGGGAGAGCGCTTCGTTCACACCGAAGAGGTCACTGGTTCGATCCCAGTATCGCCCACAGTGTGTTTTACCTGGTCAACGGCTCGTAGACGATCTTCGTCTGCGGGCCGTTGATCGTTGCGGGGAGCAGATTGGGAGCGGATGATCTTGACCGCCTTCGTATTTGCGAAGGTGGTCAGGGGTTCGTGCTCCCGGTTTGCTCCCGGGTGTGTTCCCAGCGGTGGTGGAGTGCGGCGAGCATGGTGTCGATCATGGGTTGGGTGACGTGGGAGTAGACGCCCATGACGCCGTGGAACTTGTGGCCGATGCGCTTGTGTTGGAGGACTTCGGGGACGCCGTGTTCGATGAGCCAGGTCTTGTGGGTGTGGCGCAGGTCGTGGAAGTGCATGTCGGGGTTGATGCGCGGTCGGTCGGTGGCGGTGTCGGCGCGGAGGGCGGGTAGCCAGACGGGGCGGCGGAAGTTGGAGCGTCGGTGGAGGCCGCCGTCGGTTCCGGTGAACACGAAGCGGGCGTGGGGGTGGCGGTCGTGGTGCTGGTCGAGCAGGTCGACCAGGAACTCGGGTAGGTGCACGGTGCGGACGCTGGCGGGGGTCTTGGGCGGTCCGAGGGTGAGCTTGCCGCCGACCTTGTGCAGGGCGCCGTCCTTGCCGTCGACGCGGATCTCGGCGTTGGCCGTGTCGACGCGTGACCATTGCAGTCCGGTCAGTTCACCCCAGCGCAGGCCGGTGTAGGCGGCGGTGACGATCAGGGCCGCGTTGTCGGGGGACACGCGGGCGGCCAGGCCGGTGATCTGGGCGGCGGTGGCGTGGGGCCGTTCGGGTTGATCACCAGTGGCCAAGCGGAGTTTGCGGCAGGGGTTGGCGCCGATCAGTTCCTCGTCGACGGCTTCGCCCATGATCCGTGAGAGCAGGTTGACCACGTCGCCGACGCTGCGTTCGCTGAGCTTGCGGCGCAGCTGCTTGGCCCAGACCTTGATGGTCATCCGGGTCATGTCGCCCAGTTCGGTGTCGGCGAAGCGGGGCAGGATGTGGTTGCGTAGGTGTGAGTCGTAGGTGGCCCAGGTGACCGCGCTGACGTCGTGGGCCTGGACCCACTCGCGCACCCAGTCGCCGAACCGGGTCTGCGCCAACCTGGGGTCGACGAACTTCCCGCGTCGCTGGTCGGACTCCACGTCCCGGATCCGGTTCTCCGCCTCTTCGCGCGTGTCGAACCCGTTCTCGGTGAACAACGACCCGTCCGGCAACCGGTAGCGAACCCGGAACCCGTCACCGCGTTTCTCCACCCAACCCATCACGCACTCCTCTTCCCTGGTGTGTCCGTCCGTCGTCCACGACGACGACAGTGGACGGACAGTGACGCTCCATATCCGTTGGAGAGCAACCGAAATGTGTTCAGGCCACCCCGCGCCGCAGGTGCGGGTCGCGGGTCTCGTGCCCGGTCGTGCGGTCCCCGCGGGCGGGTTGGGATCCGCGTTGGACGATGGAGCGCAGGTCCGCGTCGGAGAACCACAGATGCTTGCCCACGAACGTGCCCGCGATGTCGCGTCGTCCCGCCATCGCGGTCGGAGACCTCGTCCGGGGCCGGGGCCGGGGCCGGGGTTGTCGTGGTCCCGGCCAGGTTGTTGCACACTCCCGCTGAGACGCCCGACTGTTGGCGGTGCGGGAGTCGTGGCTGCGTCGGAACAGGCGATCGCCGTAGGGCCCCGGTCCTCCGCGTTGATCAGTTCGGCCGGGCCCGGACGCCCTCTGCGGTTCGCCAAGCCGTCGCGACCGTCCCGCCGATAGGCCCGCCACCAAGTGCCCACCGAGCGTTCGGAGACCCCGAACACCTCTGCGGCCTGCCGATAGCCCTCGACCTTTCCGGACTCCGCCGCGGCCACCACCCGCAGGCGCAGCACCTCCTGCTCCGCAGGCGACAAGCGGTGTGCACCCTCAACCTCGATCGCGAGTGATCAACTTGCAGGGAGGTGATCACTTTCGGCTCAATGACAACAATGGAACTCCTGGCAGAACGGCGCTTCGACAACGTCCGATCCACCAGGAGTTCCCCCGTCCGAGCTAAAGAGCCGTCACTCGCCCGAGCTCGGAAACGGTCGCTCAGGGGTTGCAGTTGCGGATGTAGAAGCCCGACGGGTCTCGGATGATCTTGACCGTGCAGGAGTCGGTGCCGTCGCCGCCGTCGAGGACGCCGTACCGGATGGATTCGTCGACGGTGATGGTGTCGTTGCCGGCTTCGCCGAAGACGTGGGCCACGTTCTCCGGTGGGTAGGTCGGTTCGGACCAGACGAGGGTGGTGACGGTGACGGTGTCACCGTCGAGGCCGCCGTGGACGTGGCCGCGGAGCCGGTTGATCTTGATGGTGTCGCTGCCTCCGGCGCCTTCGACGTTGCCGCCGAACTCGTGGTTCGCGATGTCGAACGAGTCGTTCTCGGTGCCGCCGCGCAGGGTTCCGGTGTTCACCCCCCCGGCGGGGACGATGATGGCGTCCGCGCCCGCTTCGCCGTCCACGGTGGCCCGGTTGGTGGTGACGGTGATGGTGTCCACGCCCAGGCCGCCGAGTACCTGTGCGCCGGAGTCGTTGGTGCCGACGTTGATCTTGTCGTCGCCGTCGTCGCCGCGCACGATGTTGCCGTTGAGGTTCTGGGACACGGTGAGGGTGTCGTTGCCGGCATCCCCGTAGACGGTGGGTTTGACGCTGGTGTTGGTGGGCTGGTCGGTGGTGACGGTGTCGGCGTCCTCGTTGCCGTGGATCGCGCCGTCGTTGCGGGTGACGGTGATCTCGTCCAGGCCGGGGCCGCCGTTGATCTGGCCGGTGGAGACGTAGTTGGTGCGGGCGCTGAGTTTGTCGTTGCCCGCGTCGCCGTTGATGGCGCCGCTGTTGATGCCGCTGCTGGTGGTGACGCTGATGGTGTCGTTCCCGGTGTCGCCCCGCAGGTTTCCGGCCGTCTCGTTGGACAGGGCGCTGAGCGTGTCGTCGCCGGGCCCGCCGTTGGCGGTGGCGTAGTTGTAGCCGGAAATGGTGATCTTGTCGGTGCCGATCCCGCCGTTGACCGTGCCCAGGTTGGTCTGGACGGTGATGGTGTCGTTGCCGTCCAGCCCGTCCACGGTGGTGTCGGACAAGACGTTGCCGCTGCAGTTGATGGTGTCATCACCGCTGGTGCCGGTGATGAGCGTGCCACTCCTGTTGGCCCCGTTGACGGTGCAGGTGCTCGCGGCGTGCGCCGGGAGTGCGGGGGCGAAGGCGGTGATGAGGACCATCACCGCGGCTGTCAGGGTGCTTCTCCGAATGCTGGTGCGGGCCTGGCCGGGTCTCGTCAGGGACCTCACGGGTGTTCCTTCCAACCGAAGGTATCGGGCGTGCGGATTGCCGCCGCCGGCCAGTTTCCTTGTGTTCCCGTTGGCGCGGCTATTCCCTGAAACGGGGTCACTGGAATGCCTCGGCCTCGATTTCCGGCACACCAGGCTGAGAACCACTCGATGGTTGCAACCGATCCCATCGCCCAGGCACGACCCGGCGCTTTCATCGACACGGTGATGACTCTGCGTGTCAAGCGCCTGCTCTGTTCACACGTACGTGAAAAGAACCGAGTGGGTTGCACGGGACGCGCATCGTGCGCGCCGTGTCAGGCCGCTGCGTCGAACGGTGTACGCATGCACCCGGACAGCTCATCACCACCACCCGCTCTGTTGCCCTGCGACGAGGCGAGTGCGCGGCAGAGTGTGCAGCGACCGTTGCGAACCGCCCTGTGAACCGCCCCGGGTTCGATAAGGACTTGTCGCAGTTGGCTATTCCAGCCGTGTGTGGCGCCGAAGTCGGCCGCATGGCTTGACCCGCGGTTGGGCTGCTGTGGGTTCGTACTCGTTGATCAGGCCGCCGAGGGCTGGTCGGTGGCGTATCGACGTGTAACCCGGCTTGGCGATCGGCTGGTCAGGTCGTGGGGGGAGCTTTAGCGCTTGGTGTGGTCGGCGGTGGTTGTCGTAGGCCGCGTAGCGGGTCGGCACTGTTCGCAGGGGGTGTTCGTTGATGATGAGCGGGCGGTCGGCGACTTCGGGTCGGATGGTGCCGACGAACCGCTCGGCGTAGCGGTTGGCCCGTTGGCACCGTGGTGGGATCTCCACGACCTGGCTGCCTGCCTCGGCGAGGACTGCGTCGAATGAGGCGGTGAACTGGCCGGCTTGGTCTCCGACGAGGAATCGGGTTCGATCATCGCCACGGTGGTGTCGTCGATCGGTGGGCACCCGATCCGGTTCGGGTGGGTCCACTTCTTCGCGACCAGGCGCCGATGCCGTCGAAGGACTGTGGCTGGTGCGCGAATCGGTGTTCGTGCGGCAGCGGCGGGTCGGCGGACCAGTGCGGCGAGCACCGCGCGGTCGGCCCTCTTCGGCCGCGCACGCTGTTCGCGGCGATGGCCGACTGCACGCCGGAGGAGTTGTCGGTCGGTGGGCCGTTGTGGACCCGTCGGACGGTGGTCGGATGAGGCCGCCAGGCAGACGAGGATGTGGTTGGACAGCAGGCACGGGCGGGGTGGGACGGCACGGTGCGGGTTCCCGGGTGGGGGTATCGGGTCTTGGTCGATTGGTGTCCCACCGGGAGCCTCGCCCACTCCGCTCTCGCGATGTGGCCTATGTCGTGACCTGCGACGTCACGATGACAACGGCTCGTGGTCACGGCCACTCCTCGGCATGTCGTAGGCGTTAATCGCGATCTTCTCGCAGTGGTGTTCCCGGCGCTCTACTCACGCGCTGTGTCGGACCCGATTTTTGCGTAATATCGTCACTCGTTCGCCGCTTTCGATCACCCGTCTGCTTTGTCCGATCCGCTTGACGCTTGTTGCGACGCTGCAGAGTATGTAGTCCGACGGCGGACGAATTGGCCAACTGTCCACTGTGTGAGCGATCTTCGCCCAGGCCGGTCGGGAGCGTTCGACGATGTGAACGAGTAGGTGTCAGACGAAGTCCTGGGCAGCGCGTTCGCAAATAATCGGTGGGCGATGCGCGGCTCGGGTGTCGGCTATCCGGTTTCGCGGTCGTGTCCGCATGTCCTGTCATGCCGCGCAGGGTGGTTCGGGGCTGTTGCGGACTTCTTGAGAAGGGTAGATCCAGAAATGAATACCGTACTGTCGCGTGAATTACGTCGCAGACCCGGGTGGCGACGCAGGGTGGCCTTGGCCGCGAGCGTGCCGTTGGTGTCGATGGGTCTGCTCGCCGTGGGCGCGCTGCCCGCCGCGGCGGACGTCACGCACCCATTTGCCTACGTGGCCAACAGCGGCACCAACACGGTGACGGCGTACGACACCGCGACCAACTCCGTCGTCGGCACGATCGTGGTGGGGTCTTCCCCGCTCGAACTCGCCGCCTTGCCGGACGGCTCGCGCGTCTACGTGTCCAGGTACACGGGCGGGGTCGTGGTGATCGACACCGCGACCGCCTCGGTCGTGTCGACGATCACGGTGGGGTCGACCCCCTACGGGCTCGCGGTCACGCCCGACGGGGCCCTTTTGCTGGCGGCCAACAGCGGTTCCGGCACCGTGTCGCTGATCGATACGAACACCAACACGGTGACCGCCACCGTCCCGGTCAGCGCCGGGCCCACCTCGATCGCCATCACCTCCGACGGCGCCACCGCCTACGTGGCCAACGACGCCTCCGGCACCGTCTCGGTGATCGACATCGCCACGACCGCGGTCACCGCCACGATCGGCGTCGGGTTCCAACCGCAGGACGTGGTCGTCACACCCGACGGCTCCACCGCGTACGTCACCCGTTACGGCAACGGCACCGTGGCCGTGATCGACACCTCCACCAACACCGTGACCGGGTCCATCGCCGTAGGCTCCATCCCGGCGGGCGCGGCGATCACCCCCGACGGCAGCCGCGTCTACGTGGCCAACATAGGCTCCGGCTCGGTCTCGGTGATCGACACCGGCACGAACACGGTGACCGCCACCGTCACGGTCGGGACCAGCCCGAGCAGGCTGACCGTCACCCAGGACGGCTCGTCGGTGTTCGTGCCCAACAACGGCTCCTCCTCGGTCTCGGAGATCGACACCGCCACCAACACCGTGATCACGACCTTCCCGGTCGGCTCCGGCCCGTTCGGCGTGGTCACCACAGACGTGGTGCAACCGGGGGTCACCGCGGTCAGCCCGACCTCGGGCCCGCCCTCGGGCGGCACGGCCGTCACCATCACCGGCACCGGCCTGGCCGCCGCCACCGCGGTCAAGTTCGGCACGACCCCGGCGACCTCGTTCACCGTCGTCAACGACACCACCATCACCGCGACCGCACCGGCCCACGCCAGCGGCACGGTCGACGTCACCGTCACCACCCCGACCGGCACCAGCACCACCAGCGCGGCCGACCAGTACACCTACGTCCTGGAAGCCGACCTGTCGGTCAGCGTCGCCGACTCGGCCGACCCGGTGTCGCTGGGCGGCGACCCGTACAGCTACACGGTGACCGTGGCCAACGGCGGCCCCTCCGGCGCGACCGGGGTGTCGATGTCCACCACCCTGTCCGGCTCGGCGGCCACGATCGACTCCGCCACCCCCTCGCAGGGCTCGTGCACCATCAGCGCCCCCACCGTGACCTGCTCGCTCGGCGCGGTCGCGGCCTCCGGCTCGGCCACGGTCACCATCACCGCCACCCCGTCCGCCACCGGCACGGTCACCGCCACCTCCTCGGTGTCGGCCACCGAGTCCGACCCGAGCGCGGGCAACAACACCGACGCCGAGTCCACCACCGTGAACAACGCGCTGGGCTGCACGATCACCGGCACCAGCGGCAACGACACGCTCACCGGCACCAGCGGTGACGACGTCATCTGCGGCCTGGGCGGCAACGACACCATCAACGGGGGCAACGGCAACGACATCGTCTACGCCGGCGCCGGCGACGACACCATCGCCGGTGGCAACGGCAACGACACCCTCTACGGCCAGGCCGGCAACGACACCAGCAAGGGGGAGACCCTTCTCGACAACCTGCTCGGGCTGTTCGACAACGGCAGCGACACCCTCTACGGCGGTCCCGGCAACGACGACCTGCACGGCCAGAACGGCAACGACACCCTCTACGACCACGACGGCACCGACACCATGAACGGCGACCTGGGCAACGACAGCATCAACGTCCAGGACGGCGTCGGTGGCGACACCGCCAACGGCGGCCTCGGCCTCAACACCTGCACCGCCGACGCCGGCGACACCACCTTCCTCTGCTGACCACCACCCATCCCGTCCGCCGCGGAGCACCGGAACGCCGACCGCTCCGCGGCGGGCCGCACCCCGACCAGTCGCGCACGCCGTGCTGCCACGTCCCCGGCGACTGGGCCTGTCGAACGAGTGGCCCTGCCCGTGGTCGGTGGTGCCGCGGAGCGGCTGTTCATGATCATGATTTTGTGATGGATGTCGATCCCCCGTGGCGACGGTGTTATCCGCGCTGTCGGCGCTGGTCGTCAGGACGTGGTGGACGGTGGCGGCATGGTGCTGGTCACGGCCCGTACCCGGGATGCGGCCGTGCCGTGTCCGGGGTGCGGGGCCGCGACGGCGCAGGTGCACGGCTACCACCGTCGGACGCTGAAGGGCGTGCCGGTCGACAGCCGTCGGGTGGTCGTGCACCTGCGCGTGCGGCGGCTGGTCTGCTCGGTCCCGGCTGCCCGGGGCAGACCTTCCGGGAACAGGTTCCCGGCTCCCGAACCGGTGATTCCGCGGGTGATCGGCGTGGACGACTCCGCCCTGCGCCGTCACCGCTGCGCCGCCACCGCTGCGCCACCGTCGTCATCGACGCCGAGGCCGTCCGACGTGCCTGCCCGACGCAGTGCAGGTCAGCGATCGATGGCATCTGTGGCGCAATCCCCGAGACGAGGTCCTGGTCGAGGTCCGCGCGCACGCCGGGTGTTGGCCGCGGTCGCCCGCCCAGCCCGGCGGGGTTCACGAGCAGGCCGTCCGCGAGCGCTGGAACAAGGTCCACGAGCTGCTCGATCAAGGGGTCGGTCTGCTCGACTGCTCGCGGCGCCTCGGCGTGGCCCTGAACACCGCCAAACGCCACGCCCGCATGTCCGAACCCCACACCCCGCGCATCGCCCCGACCTACCGCCCGACGCTGGTCGACCCCTACCGCGAGCATCCGCGCGGCCGACCCCGCGGTCCCGGTCACCCCCTGCTCGCCGAGATCCGGGAGCTGGGTTATGCCGGCAACGCCGACCTGCCGGTCCGCTACCTCAACCAGGGCCGCGCCGAAGGCGACCGCCCCGTCACGCCGGCAGCCTCCTGCTCACCAAATCCGACAACCCGCGCCCGAAGGACGCGGAGCTGTCGAGAAGATCACCGCGGCCTGCCCGGGGATGATCGCGCTCACCGACCTGGTGCGCGGCTTCGCCGCCCTGCTGACACCGGCCGCGGGCAACGACGCGAAGCCCACCGAGTGGATCGCGGAGGCCCGCGCCGTCGACTTGCCGTACGCGCAGCCTCACCAACGGTCCGGAGATCGATCGGTCCATCGTGGATTCTTCACTTTCCTGCCCTGCCACAACGGCCGCGCCGAAGGCGTCAATACGCGCACCACAAGGATCATGGGGTGGATGCGCGGACGCGCCGGATTCGACCTCCTCCACCACCGCATCCCCTACCCTGACAGGCACACGGCATCACCACCGACTACGAGTCAGAACCGCTCGTTCGACAAACCCCCTCACGTCTACAACGTCGCCTGTCGGGCGCCTTCAGCGTGCACCTGGCTCATTGTCGCGGTTGCATGGTCCTCATGGCTTCGCTCCCGGTCCGCGATCGTGCGGGTAACAGGTTGACGGGGTTCCGGGTCGTCACGGACTCGGAGTTGGGGCGCTTGGGCGACCGGGTGGTCGTTGCGGCGTCCGTGGTCGTGGTGGAGCACGCGGGTGCCGTGCTCATGGTGTTCGACGGTTGGCGGAGGCAGTGGGAACTTCCGGGAGGGTCGCGCGAGCCGGGCGAGACGTCGCGTCAGGCCGCGGTCCGGGAGTTGCGCGAGGAGACGGGCATCGACGGAGTGCAGATGGTCGGCGTCGCGGTGGCCGAGTTCGATCTCGTCGACCCCGATCGCCACGAGTTCCTCGCCGTCTACCGGGTCCGGCTCCGGGCCTTGCCCTCACTGCTGGTCAACGACGAGGTGCTCGACTTCCTGTGGTGGTCGCCGTCCGGTCCCGTCGGTGAGGACATGAGCCCACTCGACGCCGAGATCGCCAGGCGTGTCGTCCACACCCCGACCGGGTGAAACGACCTGTCGGGTGCCAATGGTCGGGCGCAGTCGCTTGACCTGCGGTCAAGTGGCTGCGGGTTCGCACTCGTTGCTCAGGCCGCCGAGGACTGGTCGGCGGCGTATCGAGGCGCGCCCGTGCTCCGGGATCGGGTGCTCCGGCTGTGGTGGCGCGAGTCGCGGTGCTCGGTGTGGTCGGCGGTGGTCGCACCGAGGGGGCGGTCGGGTGTGCGGTGGCGGCGAGGATGCGGACCGACGTCACAGCGGATGGCGGTCGTGCCCGCGAACGCTCGGTCGACGGACCCGCCGGCGGTCACCTGGCGGTCGACTCCTGCCATTCGTTCAGGTACTCGCGGAAGACCAGGTTCAGGTAGTGGCCGATCCTCAGGTAGTCCAGGTCCTCCAGGTTGGCCAGGGAGACGCGCACGGACCACTCGGGGCCGTCGAACCCACCGCCGTTGAGCAGGACCACCGAGGTCTGCTCGGCGAGCCGGAACAGGGGATCGATCGGCTCGTAGGTCGCCTGGAGGTACTCGGCGAACGCCGGGCCGTGCAGGCGCTCGGCTTCGGCGAGGATGTCCAGTTCGATGTAGTAGGCGGCGCGGTGGGGGTCGTCGGTGATCCGCATCTGGGAGCCCTCGAGCAGCAGGTCCAGCCGGCGATTCACGATCTCGCGGACCTGGTGCTTGTACTCCTGCCCCGCTTCCTGGAGCGCGTACAGCGAGAACAGCGTCATCTGCACCTGCTGCGGTGTGCTCAGGCCCGCGGTGTGGTTGAGCGCGACCCGGCGGGAGTCGGCGACGATCCGGTCGATGAAGCGGAGCTCGTCCGGTTCCAGCGTCAGCGTGCCGTAGCGCTGCCGCAGCCGGTCGCGCTCGGCGTCGGGCAGGTTCGCGATCTGCTCGTCGTAGATGTTGTCGTCGTGCAGGCCGATGACGCCCAGCCGCCAGCCGGTCGCGCCGTAGTGCTTGGAGTAGGAGTAGACGAGCAGCGTGTTGCGCGGCAGGTCGGCGGCCAGGCTGCGGAAGCCCTCGACGAACGTGCCGTAGACGTCGTCGGTGACGATCATCAGGTTCGGGTTGTGGGTCGCGACGACCTGCTGGATCTCCTTGCGCACCACGTCCGAGAGCGCCAGCGACGGCGGGTTGCTCGGGTTGACCAGGCAGACGAGCTTCACCGACGGGTCGGCCAGCTTGGCGATCTCCCGGGACGGGTAGCGCCATTCCCGCACGCCGGTGTCGCTGAACTTGTCGGCCTGCACCAGGACCAGCTCGAGGCCGTAGGTGTCGAGCACCGGGATCTCGATGTACGGGGTGAAGATCGGCACCATCAGCGCGACCCGGTCCCCCCGCTTCAGCAGGCCGTTGGCCATGAGCGAGTCGAAGATGTAGCACATGGCCGCCGTGCCGCCCTCGGTGGCGAACAGGCTCAGCGCCTGCCCTTCCGGGGCGTGCCCGTCGAAGAGCTCTTCCCGCAAGTACCGGACGACCACCTGCTCGCCGCAGCGCAGCATCCGGTCCGGCACGGGGTAGTTGTCGGCGGTGATGCCGTCGGCCAGCTCGTGCACCCAGGTGTCGGGGTCGAACCCGAACTCCTCGACGCCCAGGTCCACCGCCCGCCGCAGCTCCGCCATGCCCGGCAACCCCGGGTTGGCCAGCGCGTAGTCGGTGAACCGCGCGGCGATGCCACCCTTGGCGGGCATGCCCGCCAGGTCGCCCGCCGTCCACACGCGACGGCTCTCGGCCATCGCGAACGCCCCCAGGGCGTGGAACGCCTCTCGCGGGGCGGCCGCCGTCCAGTTCGGGTTGCCGCGTCCGGCGTTGAGCATCAGGTTGTTGGCCCGCCGCTTCTGCACGGGCTGCTCGGCGAGCCGTCGCTCGGCGAGGGCGATGAACCGCTCCTTCAGCTCGAACGGGCTCAACTGCGCGTACCGCCGCAGTTCCGCGTGGCTGTGGGCGGACTCGGTCATGGCCGCTGCCTCTCTGTGCGTCAGTGCCGGAGGATGACGATCACCGCGCCCCACACGGTGAGCAGCACGTTGCCCACGGCGTAGGGGATCGTGTAGCCGAGGGTGGGGATCTGGCTGCGGGCGGACTCGTTGATCGCCCCGATGGCGGCCGTCGTCGTCTGCGCGCCCGCGAGGACGCCCAGCAGGACGGGCAGCCGCATCTTGAGCACCCACCACCCGGCGGCGAAGCCCACCAGCAGCGGGACCACGGTCGCGACCGCGCCGAACCCGAGCAGCCCCCACCCGGCCTGGGCCAGGCCGCCGGCGAAACCGGGACCGGCGTCGATGCCGACCACCGCGACGAACAGGCACAGCCCGAAGGTGTCCATGAACCACTGCGCGCCGGGTGGCACGTTGCCGAACGTCGGATACTTGCCGCGCAGCCAGCCGAAGACCAGGCCCATGATGAGCGCGCCGCCCGACGTGGACAGGCTGATCGGCACCCCGCTCAGCGTCAGCGCTGGAATCCCGAGGCAACCGCCGAGGAACACCCCCAGCGACACCCAGGTCATGTCGGTGGCGAAGCTCGTGCGGACCGGCGTGCCGATGGCCCGGGCCGCGGGCTCGACCAGCCGCTTGGGTCCGGTGAGCACCACGGTGTCGCCGCGCTCGACCTCCGTGCCGAGCCGGAACGGGAACTCCGAGCCGGACCGGTAGAGCTTGTCGACGTAGACGCCCGCCATGAACGGCTCTTTGCGCAGTTCGGCGATGCTCTTGTGGAGTTGGTCGCGGTTGTGGACCACCACGTGCAGGTGCTCGGTCTCGTAGCCGAGCAGCGCGACGTCGTCGGTCTCGGGGCCGATCTCGTCCTCGGGGTCGAAGCCGACCAGGTCGCCGCGCAGGGCGCTGACCGCGACCACATCGCCCCGGGTGAGGACGGTGTCCTGGCTCTGCTCCAGCAGCCTCCCGTCCCGGCGCACCCTGGTGATGTAGATCCGTCGGCCCTGCTCGGCCTGCTCCCGCTCGAACGCGTCGATCGTCCTGCCCGCCACCGCCGTGCTGGTCAGCTCGTAGGCCCGCAGCACGACCTCGTAGTAGCCGTGGCCGAGGTCCGGGTCCTCGGAGTGGACGTCCATCTCCTCGGCCAGGTCCGCGCTCTCCCGGGCGAGATCCCTGCGCAGCAGCCGGGGGAGCACGTTGGCCAGCAGCAGGGCGGCCAGGATGGTGCCGAGCGGGTAGGTGACCGCGTACCCGACCGCCACCAGGTTCGCCTGCTCCGCGGCCTGCTCGGGGGACAGACCCGGCAGGTTGCCGATGGCGTCCCCGGCCACGCCGATCACCGCCGACTGGGTGAGCGCACCGCCCAGCAGACCGGCGGACAGCCCGGGGCCGTAGCCGAGCAGCGAGGTGAACAGCCAGCAGACCAGCAGGCCCGACCCGCACACGACGAGCGCGAGGAGCACCTGGGGCAGGCCGTCGGAGCGCAGTCCTCTGAAGAACTGCGGGCCGACCCGGTAACCCAGGGCGAACAGGAAGAGGACGAAGAACAGCGACTTGACCGTGCCGTTGACCTCGACCTCGAACAACCAGCCGAAGACGAGCCCGGACAGCAGGCACCCCGTGACGGACCCGAGCGCGATCGCGCGGTGGTGGAGCCTGCCGACGAGGAAGCCGAAAGCCACGACGAGGAAGACGAGCAGCTCCGGGTAAGGCCCGAAGACCTTGTCCTTCAGCAGGTCCACAACGACCACGCTCGCACATCGTCGTCGGTTCCGCGGGTGGGGAACAGCCGGATCACCCGTCAGTGGGGATGAGCGGACCGGGCCGTTCCCCGGCGGCACGCGCCGTGGCGCGGTCAGGCGCCGACGAGGCCGACCACGACCGGTCCCGTCAGCGGCAGCAGGATGCTGGAGAGCGCGTAGGTGATGGTGTAGCCGATGAGCGGCACGGAGTTGCCCGCCGCCGCGGTGACCGACGAGATCGCGGGCGTGCTGCACTGCTGCCCGGCGATGGCACCCATCAGGATCGGCGTCTCGATCTTGAGCAGCCGGTGCCCCACGAAGAGCGAGAGCAGGGCCGGGACGAGGACCATCCCGATCCCGGCCAGTGGCAGCAGCAGCCCGTACCGGACCAGCATCGGCCCGGCCTGCGGCGCGGCGGCCAGCCCGGTCGCGGCGATGAAGGTGGCCAGTCCGAGGTCCTTCATGACGGTGGCCGCGGCGGGAGGGATGTTGCCGATCGCCTTGTGCCGGGAGCGGAACCAGCCGAAGACCAGTCCCGCCACCAGCGCGCCGCCGCCGGTACCCAGCGAGAGCGGGACGTCGCCGACGCGCAGGGTCAGCTTGCCGATCAGCATGCCCAGGGTGACACCGAGCCCCAGGTAGATGAAATCCGTCCCGACGCCGCGCGGAACCGCGTAGCCGAGGCTCTTGGTCACCCGGTCGACGTCCGGGGTCGCGCCGACGACGTCCAGCGAGTCGCCCCGCCGCAGCGCCGTGCCGTCGACCACCGGGAGGCGCTTCTCCCCGCGCAGCAGCCCGACGACGAAGACCCCGTGGCTCGGCGCGCTCCGCTCCGCCCGGAACTCGCCCACGGTGGTGTGGTCCACGTCCTTCGAGGTCACCACGATCTCGCGGCTCTCCAGCGTCACCGGACCGCCGTCGACGGTGGCCTCCTCGCGGCCGAGCGCCGACTCCGCGTCGACGAGGGCCTCCCGCCTGCCGACCACCAGCACCACGTCGTCCTCCTCCAGGCGCAGGTCCGGCGCGACCGGGACCGGCTGCCCGCCCCGCACGACCCGCTCCACCGCGCCGCGCCCGGGCAGCGCCGCCTCCACCTCGGCCAGCGTGCGCCCCGCGGCCGGGCCGATCCGGTAGCTGCGGCCGACGACGGCGGGCATGGCGGGGGACAACCCCTCCTGGTCGCCGCCCCCGCCCATCCGCTTGAGCAGGTCGGCCGCCGACTCGCGCAGGTCCACCCGCAGCAGCGCCGGGCCGATCCCGCTGGTGAACAGCACGATCGTCACCAGGCCGAACAGGTAGCAGACGGTGTAGGCGGTGGCGACCTGCCCCTGCTGGGCGACGACCTCCTCGGCGGGCAGCCCCAGTTTCCCGATCGCCTCCGACGCCGTCCCGACCACCGCCGACTCCGTCGCCGACCCGGCCAGGATGCCCGACGCCACCCCGACCCCGAGGTCCATCACGCCCGCCAGCACCAGCACGATGGCCACCACGGTCACCGTTTCGACGAACGACAGCACCCCGATCTTGAGCCCGGACCGGTTGAAGTTGCCGAAGAACTGAGGACCGCCGGTGTAGCCGAGCGCGAAGATGAACAACGCGAAGGCGATGTTCTTCACCTGGTCGTTCACCGTGACGTCGAGCTGACCCACCACCATCGCCACGATCAGCGTGCCGCAGATGCCGCCCAGCTGGATCGGCCCCACCCGCATCTTGCCGACGGTGTAGCCGAGCGCCAGGCACACGAAGAGGGCGATCTCCGGGGTGGCCTGCAACAGCGATCTCACCCAGTCCATGTGGCCCTGCCCTTCCCGGCGACGGTCAGCACAGCCTCGACAGCCCCCGGCCCGCCCGCAGCGCGAGGTCGGCCACTTCACCCTTGCGGGCCCCCGGGTGCTTGCCCAGCCGTAGCGGACGTGCTGTCCGGTTGCGGTGTTGTCGTGGGGGCCTCGCGTGGAGCGTGGCGGGCAAGACGCCGCATCGGCGTCGGGCGTGAGCTGTCCGAGGCGATGGTGGGGACCTGCGGGGTTCCAAGACGGCCACACCATCTGAACTGGGCGGTGTCAACGGCCGGCCACAGGGTCTGACCTGCGGTGAGGCGGCTGTGTGCTCGTACTCGTTGATCAGGCAGCCGAGGACTGGTTGGCGGCGTGTCGAGGTCGGGCCCGGATCGTCGCAGCCAAGCCCCCGACGCGGAGTTCCGGAACCCCTCAGGACCGCGGGCGTAGGCTCTTCGGGATGCGGATCGGCGAGCTGTCCAAGCGCACGGGCGTGAGTCCGCGCTCACTGCGGTACTACGAGGAGCAGGGTCTGCTGACCAGTTCGCGCTCCGGCGCCGGGCAGCGGCACTACCCCGATGCCGCGGTGCAGCGGGTGTCGCTCATCCGGCAGTTGTTCGAGGCGGGTATGTCCAGCCGCGTGATCGCGACCGTGCTGCCGTGCGTGGACCTCCCTGACGACCTGGACGTCGCCGAGGAGACGTTCACGGCGATGACGCGCGAGCGCGAGCGGATCGACGCCGAGATCGCGCACCTCACCGAGGCCCGGGAAGCGCTCGACGTGCTGATCAAGGCCAACAGCCGGCACCGGGCGGAGCTGTCCACGGCACCGGAACCGGTGGCGCGGTCGGCTTGATGCTGTGACCCGCGCCTCAGCCGGTTGCCCCTGACACCGGTGGCAGCGGTGAGGATGGCCGCGGAGCCCGGGACCACCGGGCCGGTCACCCGGAAGGCGGCGGAAGATGGGGCAGGCGTGGGGTTTCGGCAGGTACGGCGGGCCCGAGGTGCAGGAGCTCTTCGATCGTCCCGATCCCGTCCCCGGTCGCGGCGAGGTGCTGATCCGGGTCGACGTCGCCGGCGTGAACCCCCTCGACCACATGGTGCGCTCGGGTCTGGTCCCCGGGCTCGACGGAGGGCGTCCGTTTCCCCGCGTGCTGGGCATGGAGGCGGCCGGAACCGTTCTCGCCCTGGGCGAGGACGTCGACGGGCTGGAGGTGGGTGACGCGGTGTTCGGCTTCGCGCTCACCGGTGGCGGTACCTACGCCGAGACGACGGTGCTGTCCGCGCCGAACACCGCGCGCATCCCGGCGGGCCTGTCCGCGACCGCGGCGGCGACGCTGCCGGTGGCCGGGACGACCGCGGTGGACGCGCTCGACCAGCTCGGCCTCCCGGCCGGTGCCACGGTCCTGGTCAACGGGGTGGGGGGCGGGGTCGGCCTGGCCGTCGCACGGCTGGCCGCCAGGCGCGGGCTGCGGGTGATCGGCACCGGGAGCACCGCCAAGCGCGAGGCCGCCGAGGCCGCGGGCGTGCGGTTCCTCGACTACACCGCCGAGGACGTCGTCGCCGCGGCGCGCGAGCTGGTTCCCGGCGGTGTCGACGGGATCGTCGACCTGGTCGGGGGCACGTCGCTGCGGACGGTCGCCCCGCTGGCCCGGAACCCCCGCGACGTCATCGCCGTGGGCGACATGTCGGTGCCCGATCTCGGTGGGCGCTTCGTCGAGCGCCGCCTCGACCGCGAGAACCTGGAGCGGTCCGCCCGGCTGGCCCTCGACGGAGCCCTCGCGCCCGTGATCACCGCGGTCCACCCGCTCTCAGACGCCCCGGCCGCCCTCGCCACCGTCGAGAACGGCCACACCTCGGGCAAGGTCGTCATCGAGGTGGCATGAGACGTGCCCGGCCACCGCTGCCACCACCGTCCACTGTGGACGGACGGCAAACCTCGTGGCCGGGGCCGTGCGGATCGCCCGAACCTCGAACGACGACTACCTCGACCACCACGCCCGTGCCGAGTCAGGGGGCCACGAGCACGTCGACCAGCGCCTGCCCCACGGTGTGCGCGGTCGGTGAGCCCAGCCGGTCCCTGCGGACGTGCTCGACGCTGGTCAACCGCATCAGCTTCCGGCCCTCGGCGAAGAACGCCGCGCAGTCCCAGAGCACCTCGACGTCGCCGGTCAGGTGCTCCTCGACCGTCTCGGTGTAGTCGATCGCGCCCCGTCGCACGCAGTAGCCGTAACGGTCGTCGATCATGGGTTTCGTCGAGGGCAACGAGTAGTCGCGGTAGGCCTGCCGGTTCAGCCACGTCGGGTCCTGCTGGTTGGGGTAGCACTTGCTGACCGCGCGGGCCTGCTTGACCGCGTCCCGAGCGGTGATCCCGTCGTAGACCGCGCTGTAGAGGCTGTACGGGATCGTGGTCCCGTCCGGGGCGGTCCACTGCCACCGCTGGGTCCGGCCTGCCGTCGCCGGGGTCGCCGCCGCCAGCTCCGGCACCGCCGCCGGATCCGGGCACGACACCAACGGCTGCACCCCGACCTCGGGTTGGCCCGTCGGTACCAGACCCGCCGCGGCCGTGACCTGGTCCGGCAGTACCAGCTTCTCCACCGTCGCCACCGCGATCGCCGCCTTGTCCTCCACCGGTGTCGGCGCCGGACCCGCCTGCGCCGAACATCCCGCCACCAGCACGGAGGCACACGCCACCGCCACCACACCACGCACGACAACCCCCACGGTCCCCACTGATCTGATCACTGTACGCAACCGGCACTCCAGCACGGCCGGGGGATCGGCTTCTCCCGGCTCGGGCGACGGTGAACACGCGAGGTGCGCCTGTTCTCCTGTGGCCTGGTCGTCGAGACTTCGAAATGATCACGAAGGCACCACCCGTGCGCGGGTGAAGTGGGCCGCACGATGTCAAGGCCCCCTTCCTCACCGCCGCACGGTCAGGTCCACGTCCGGCCTGATGCCGAAGGCGTCGAACGTCTCGTCGAGCATCTGCCGGTGCTGCCCGGTGGACAGCACGACCGGGGAGAAGCGGGGATCCGCTCGCAGTGCGCGGATGCCCGGCGCGCACTTGATGGCCTCGGGACGGGTACCGAGGACTACGGCTGTGGAGCGCACGGCGTCCCTTCGACGTGAATTCGTTGGGTGAAGAGCACTGGCTCGAATTCCCGCAACGATGTGCGATCGGTGATCCGATATCAAGACGCGATCGGTGCCGATCGGAACGGTGTTCAACCGAAGATTCATCGACAGTTGCACGCGGCGCCATCAGGGCTACGCGGTGCTATGCGTGGCCGGCGGTGCGGTGGGTGGTACTGACAGGGTCAGGTTCACGGCTCCCGACCGGGTTCCGATGCGGGACCATGGGGCCATGGACACGGAGTTGGGTGACTTCCTGCGCTCCCGTCGAGGCGGCCTGCGGCCGGAGGAGCTAGGCCTGGCCTCCTACGGCAGTCGCCGCGTGCCCGGCTTGCGACGCGAGGAGCTGGCGCAGTTGGCCGGGGTCAGCGTGACCTACTACACCCGCCTGGAGCAGGGCCAGAGCCAGAACGTCTCGGACAACGTGCTCGACGCCATCGCCCGGGCGCTGCGGTTGACCGACGATGAGATCGATCACCTGCGTGACCTGGCCAAACCCACTCGTCGCAAGCGGGCCAACCCCGCGCGGGCGGAGGCGGTGCGACCCTCGACGGCACAGCTGATCGGCGCGATGGAGGGCGTGGCCGTGGTGGCGATGGACCGCCGCAGCGACGTGCTGGCCTGGAACGCCCTGGGCCACCAGCTGCTGGCACCGCACTTCGCCGCGGACAGCCCGGGTTCCGCCGCGCAGCGGCCCAACCTCACCAGGATGCTGTTCCTCGACCAGGCCACCCGCGACCTGTACGTCAACTGGGAGGACGAGGCCCGGCGTTCGGTGGCCTCGTTGCGCCTGGTCGCCGGCCGCCACCCGGATGACCGCCACCTGGCCGAGCTGATCGGCGAGCTGTGCATGAAGAGCCGATTCTTCGCGACGCTGTGGTCGCGCCACCCGGTGCTCAACTGCACGTTCGGCGTGAAGTACTTCGCCCATCCCCAGGTGGGCCGATTGGAATTGCGTTTCGAAGTCGTGCAGATGCCCGACAATTCTGCGCACCGAATGCTGATGTACGCCGCGGAACCGGGGACGCCGGCCGAGGCGGCGCTGCGCCTGCTGGGCCGCGGTCCGGTGGACGAGCCGTCCGAGTCGATCCCCGGCGTGGTCGAGCGCTCGCACCGCGAACGCTGACGCGAACCGGGCCGGCACCGCGGGAACACCTCGGCATCGCCTTCGGGTGTTGCTCGCCGGCACGGCACCTCTTCGACGCCGAGCCTGCGCCGGACTCGAACTCTCCCGTTACCGAGTAGACCTGCTCATGGTCGTCAGCGTCCGCCGATCGCGCCTGTCCCCGGCAGTGCTACCCACGTCAGTGGTCGGCACACCAGGGTCCTGGTTGGCGGCGACCCTCGGCGACACCGTGGTTCCCACACCACCACGCGTGAAGGGACACCGCGATGTCAACGGTCGAGAACACCGGGAGCCCGGTGGTCGGGGTCTCACCACCGGTCGGGCGGATGGACGGTCGCCGGCGGCTGATCCTCGTCCTGCTGCTCACCGCGAGCTTCACGCTGGCGGTGGACTTCTCCATCCTCAACGTGGCGCTGCCCGCGATCGGTGCCGAGGTCGGGTTCTCCCTCGAGAACCTCCAGTGGATCGCCACGGCGTTCGCGCTGTGCGCGGCCGGGTTCACCCTCCTGTTCGGGCGCGTCGCGGACCTGTTCGGTCGGCGCAGGCTCTTCCTGGCGGGCATGGCCCTGCTCGGGGTCGCCTCGCTGGCGGGCGGCCTCGCCCAGGACCCGGCGCTGCTGCTGGTCGCCCGCGTCGCCCAGGGCCTGGCCACCGCCGCGGTCACCCCCGCCGCGCTGTCGCTGCTGACCACCTCGTTCCCCGAAGGCGGGCTGCGCGACAGGGCGCTGGGCCTCAACGGTGCGCTGATGGCCGCCGGGTTCACCACCGGCGCGATCCTCGGCGGTCTGCTCACCGACCTGCTCAGCTGGCGGTGGGCGTTCCTGATCAACGTGCCGGTCGCCGTGCTGGTCCTGGTCGTCGCGCCGATCGTGGTGCGCGAGAGCCGCCCCGCCGGGCGCGTCCGGCTGGACCTGCCGGGCGCGCTGACCGTCACCCTCGGCCTGCTCGCCATCGTGTTCGGGCTGACGCAGGCAGGTGAGCACTCCTGGACCAACCCGGTCGCCCTGGGCGCGCTCGCGGTGGGCGTGGTGCTGCTGGTGGTGTTCTGGGCGGTGGAGAAGCGCGTCGCGCAGCCGCTGGTGCCGGTGGCGATCCTGGGTCGGCGCAACGTCGGCTGGGGCAATCTCGCGGGCCTGCTGGCGTTCATCACCGAGACCTCGCTGGTGTTCCTGCTGACCCTGTACCTGCAGAAGGTGCTCGGCTTCACGCCGCTGTCGGCCGGGCTGTCGTTCGCCGTGCTGGGCATCGGCACGGTGCTCGGCGGCGTGGTCGCGCCCAAGGTCATCGGCAAGGTGGGGTCCAGGAACGCCATCATCGCCGGGTTCGCGTTCCAGGCCGCCTCGACGCTGCCCCTGGCGCTGCTGGGGCCGGGCTCCGGCTGGATGCCGCTGCTGCTGGTCCTCACCTTCACCGGCGGCGTGGCGAACCTGATCGCCATCGTCGGTTTCATGGTGACCGCGACGTCCGGCCTGCCCGACGCCGAGCAGGGCCTCGCGACCGGCCTGGCCACGATGAGCCAGCAGGTCGGCATCGCGATGGGCATCCCGATCATGAGCGCCATCGCCGCGGCCCGCGTCAACGCCCTCGGTGGGGAGAGCCCGTCGTCGGTACTCACCGGGGTCAGCACCGCCATCTGGGTCAACACCGCCCTCTGCGTCCTGGCGGCCGTGCTGATCGCGGCGTTCCTGAGGACGCGCGCCACGCGGGAGGTGTCGTGACCCCCTTGCGGAGTGGGACAACACGGTCGTCGCGGGCAGGCCGGTGCGGGTGTTCCGCCCGTCCGAGGGCCGGCGGGGGACCCTGGTCCGGGCGCACGGCGGCAGCTGGACCGGTGGTTCGGTGGCCGGGTGGCACGACCCGTGCGCCGACCTGGCCGGGTTGAGCGGTTGGAACGTGATCAGCGTCGGCTACCGCGTGGCACCCGCCCACCCCCACCCGGCCGCGCTGCGCGACGTGGCCGCCGTGGTGGAGTGGGCGACCACGCGGATCGGTGGGCTCGTCGCCGTCGGCGGGAACAGCGCCGGCGCGACCATCGCCACGAGCGTGGCCCTGGCCCTGCGCGGCCGCGGCCACGCCCCGGTCGCGCAACTGCCGGCCCACCCGCCGCTGGACCCCGAGTGCCGGGCGGCCTCCTACGGGCGCGGCGACTTCCCCACCCGGACCGACCTGCGCAACTCCTGGCGCGCCTACCTGGGCCGGACGCCCGTACTCGACCCGCCGGCGACCCCCTGGCACACCGACGACCTGACCGGGCTGCCCTTCTCGGTCCTGCTCGTCGGCGACGCCGACCCCGTCGTCGACGACGTGCGGGACTACGCCGCCCGGCTCGTCGAGGCCGGTGTGCCGACCCGGCTGCACGAGTTCGAGCACATGGGGCACGGCGAGTTCCTGCGCGCCGGCGACAGCCGCCTGCGCGCGGCCCTCGGACAGGCCCTGCGGGACATCTCCGCGCGCGACACCGCTCGCGGCGGCACCCGCCACCACGGCACCGCACCGACCAAGGAGTTCCCGTGACCGTCGTTCACCACCACGCCCTGCTGCGGCACTTCGCGGACCTGCGCGACGGCGACCACGGGAACGGCGCGGTGACCAGGCAGCAGAAGGAAGCGCTGTTCGCCACCACGGTGGACCTGCTCGACCCGGTCGCGCGCCGCGTCCTGGTCGAGCTCAACGCGGAACTGCTGCTGGACACCGGCACCGTCTCCGCCACCGGCCTGATCGACGCGTCCGACGGCGGCGTCCACGCCCTGTGGACGCTGTCGTGGGCCGAGCAGGCCGCCGCGGGCGTGGCGCCGGTCGTGCTGCGCGCCCACTACGGCAGCGGGTTCCACCACCCGCACCTCAGCGGCGGCACGGTCGGCGAGTGGCCGCTCAACGTGTTCGACGCCGAGCAGGCCGAGGCGGAGGCACCGACCCTGCGCGCCATCGCGTCGGCCGACCTGCACAACCTCGTGTTCCAGGCGGACTACCGGATCGTGCCCGCCACCCTGGCGGGGAGGTAGTCGCGATGCTGCTGTCGGTCCTGGACCAGTCCCCGGTGCCCGAGGGCGGCACCCGCGCCGAAGCGCTCAGGGCCACCGTCGCCCTGGCGGTCACGGCCGAGGGGCTCGGCTACCACCCTGGGTGGCCGAGCACCACGGTTCGGCGGCCTTCGCCGGCACCGCGCCGGAGATCGTCGCGGGCGGGGTGCCGGCGGCCACGTCGTCACTGCGCGTCGGCAGCGGCGGCGTGCTGCTGCCCCGGTACCGGCCGGAGAAGGTCGCCGAGGTGTTCACCGTCCTGTGCGCCCTGCACCCCGGCCGGGTGGACCTGGGTGTGGGCAGGGCCGGTGGCCCCGCGCACGACTTCCCGCACAGAGTGGTGGAACTGCTGAGGCGACTGCCCGACGGGCCACCGGTGTGGCTGCTCGGCGCGAGCCCCGGATCGGCGGACCTGGCCGCGGACCTGGGCACCGCCTACTGCTTCGCGCACTTCCTCAACCCGGGACCGGGCGTGGCGGCGATGGCCCGCTACCGCACGGCCGCGCAGCCTCGCGGTGCGGTCGCCGTGCGGGTGGTGGTGGCCGACACCGAGGTCGGGGCGCGGCGGCTCGCCGAAGCGCTCCTGCTGTGGCGCGCTCGCCGCGACCTCGGCATCGACGAGCCGCTACCCGACCCGGACCGGGTCGCCGCGCACGCGTGGTCCGAGCCGGAGCGCGTCCGCGCCGCGGTGGACGCCCACGCGTTGGTCAGCGGCACCCCCGAACAGGTCCGCGCCGACCTGGTGGAGTTGGCGCACCGGCACGGGGTCGACGAACTGGTGGTGAACACGCCGACCCACGACCCGGCCGACCGCTTGCGGTCATACCGGTTGCTCGCCGAGGCCATGGCCGACGCGCCCGTCTCCACCGGTTGACGGCGGGACGTTCGAGGCGGAGCTCGTCAGGCGTGGCCCACCGACGCCGGGAGCGGAAAACCTTCGTCCACGGACGCGACGAGCACCTCTTCTTGCCGGGGCCGGCCGCGGTGGCCCTGCACCTTGCGGGGCACGGGAGTCACAGCACCTCAGGTCCCGACCGGCGGCCGAGGCGGCCGAGGAAGCCCAGCACCTTGATCAGGACGACGAGGACCGCGATGATGCCGACCACCCACCCCAGGACGTCGCCGAAGTCGGTGTCCTCGTTGGGGTTCGGGTCGAGTTGGCGGGGGCCGAACTCCTCCAGCATCTGGTCCTTCGTGATGAAGCCTCCGGCGTCGTTGAGAGTCACGACGACCTCGTCCACTTCCTCCGGGTACGTGTGCCAGACGAGGCGGGCGATCTCGGTGCCGTCGTCGGTGGCCGGGGTCTTGTAGGCCGTGATCTGCACCGTGTCGTACCCGAAGGCGCTGATGGAGTGCCCGACCCAGACCCGGGTGTAGCCCGCGCCCTCGATGCGGGACCCGAGTTCGTCCATCGCCGCGCCCGAGACGCACCCGGCGGTCGGGAGGAGGCAGAGCAGCGCGCCGAGCAACAGCGGCAGTCGCGCACGAGTCGAATTCCTCACGTGGCTCCTTCGATTCTTCGTCGAAGCGCAGCGATGAGCGGTGACGTGACACCTGGCCTTGCGAATGGGCACTTCACTCTACTGTTGACGGGCTGCCCCAGGTAGCGATGTGGAGGTATTCCAAAGCCAATCGACTACGAGGCGTCCGGATCGCCCGCTTCCGGAGTCCGGTGGAGCGCTGTTCTGGACCACTGCGGACATCCGGTACAGCGTCGACGTCTCACACCGGTCTTCGTCAGCCGCCGCGGCGCTGACGGTAGGACTTCGCCCGGCCATACCGACGGTGTGATTTGTCATCAAAGGCCCTACGCCGGTCGATCGATTGTGGTTGCCTGGAAACGGGTCGGGGGACACCGTTGTGGGGGCTTGAGATGAGCGACGACAGACCAACAGTGCAGCCGCCGGGGGGCGGGTCGCCGGACGAAGAAGGTGAACCGGCGCAGGAGCAAACGGCGGAACCGGAGGCGGGGGCCGGAGTGCCGCGGGACGACGAGCCGGTGAGTGGTCAGCCGTCCGAACCGTCGGCGGCGAGTCCGTGGGCGCGGCCGGACGGGGTGGCGGAGCAGGTGGTGTGGGTCGATCCCACGCCCACCGATCCGATCCCGCGGGTTCCGCCGACGCCGCCGGAGCCGAGGTCGACGGCGGCGGCCGTGTTGTTGAACTCGACCGGGGTCGGGGCGGGGTACTTCTACTTGCGCCGACGGTGGCAGGGGTGGGTGGCGGCGGGTGTCGCCGCGGTCCTCGTCGTGGTGGCGTTCGCGACCGACGCGGCCGGTGATCCGTGGTTGTGGCGGGGGCTCGCGGCGTTGTGGGTCTTGCTGCTCGTGCTCGACGCGTGGCGGATCGGGGTACGGCACCCGCCCGTCGCGGGGCGGCGGGCCTTGGTGGTCGGGATCGTCGCCGTGGTCGCGGTGGTGGGTGCGTACGTCGGGTACGGCTTCTTGGGGCGTGTGGCGTATGACGACGGGGTCGCCGCCCAGGGCGGTGGCGACTGCGCGGTGGCGACCGAGCGGTTCGAGCAGGTGACCGGGCCGTACGAGTTGACGCTCAGCTCGGACGTCGCGGCGGCGGACCGGGGCTTGGTCGAGTGCGCCGACTTCACGCGGGCGGTCGACTCCGAGGGCGAGGCGGCTGTCGAGCGGTACCGCCAATTCCGGCGCGACCACGCCGCCAGCCCGTTGGGCCCGCTCGTCCACGACAAGCTCGTGCAGACCTACACGACCTGGGCCCGCGGGCTCCGGGACGAGGGCAGGCTCGCCGATTCGATCAAGGTGTACCGCGACCTGCTCGCCGAGGACGAGTCGTTCGCCCCGGAGGTCGCCGACGCCTACCTCCGGCTGGCGAAGAAGGTCACCTCCGAACCGCCCGTGAGCGCGAGCGAGGCGGCCACCGCGCTGGAGGCGATCGCCGACGAGTTCGCCGACACGCCCAGCGCGAAGGAGGTGCCGGCGGCGTTCGACGCGCTCTACGCGGCGGCCACCGCGCCGTTCGCGGAGGGCAAGCCGTGCCAGGCGGTGGACGTCCTCGCGTTCTTCGCGGCCCTGACGAACAAGGCCGCCGCGAAGGTCGTGGGCCAGGCGAAGACCCAGTACCCGCGTGCCATGCTCGACTGCGGGCTGACCGAGCTGCGCGACGGCCGGGCGACGGTCGCGATCGCCTCGTTCGACCGCTTCATCAGGACCTTCCCCGAGCACGGCGACCTGCCGCAGGCGCGGTCGGCGCAGATCGCCGCCCAGGTGGCCATCGGCACCGGCGCGCGGGTGCCGGTGCCCGCACCCCTCGGCGCGGGCGGCCCGAACACGATCACCTTCTACAACACCGTCAACAGCCCGATCACCATCAAGCTGGCGGGCTCGACCGCGCACGAGTTCACCCTGCCGCCGTGTGAGACCTGCCCGGAGGCCTACGCGCCCGGCGCGGGTCCGGCGGCCTGCGACTCGCCCATCGGTCGACCGTTGTTCGCCGTCGGCCTGGGCGGTGGCACGCACCACGTGCTCGCCGACTTCGGGGACGGCGAGGACCTGGTCCAGCAGTTCGAGGCCGCCGGGGAATTCAACTCGTTCTGCCTGTACGTGGAGCGCAAGAGGTGATCCGCGGCGCGCGACCGGACCCGGTGACAGGTGGTCCGGTCGCGCGCCGCAGCGGTCAGTACTGGGCCAGGTAGTAGTAGCCCTGGGCGTTGTGCAGGCAGTAGGACCCGTATGGGTAGACCTCGGCCCAACCCTCGTCGATGGTCGACTGCTTCCACGCGACGCACTCGGACTCGTCGGCCCAGTAGCCGTTGACCTCGAACCCCGCGGCGTGCGCGGACGGGGCGACGAGGACGGCCGCGGTCAGGGCGACCGCGAGCGTCGGCAGGCGACGTGGCATGGGGACCTCCGGCAGGGTGACGTGGGGCCCGACGATAAGCAGGTCCCACGTCCGGTGGACATCACCCGGTCGTGTGCCGACAGGGTGATGGCACGCCCCACTGCCGTTCGGGCGCACGGCGGGACCCGGGCGGCGGACCGGCGTCGCCGCAACCCCGCCCGGTCATTCCCGCACGCCGATGGCGTCGACCGGGCGGGCGCGCAGCGCCAGCCGCGTCGGCAGGCCCACCGCGAGCAGGCCCAGCAGGGCGGTGAACGCGACGATCCCCAGGTACACCAGGACCGGTCCGCCCACCAGCGGCGTGCCCGTCAGGCCGATCGACAGCAGGACCAGCGGTCCGGCCGGCAGCAACGTCCCCACGGCGACCGCGATGCCGACCAGCAGCAGCGCCTCGGCCCGCATCGTGCGCACCACCTGCCGCCGGGTCGCGCCGACCAGGCGCAGCAACGCGAACTCGCGCCGCCGCTGGGCCGTGGTGAGCACGAGGGTGTTGGCGACGGCGATCGCGATGTAGCCGAGGACCACGCCCATCGCCAGGACGTTGACCCAGAACTGGGTCCGCTGCTCCGCACGTTCCGCCGGCGCGAGCCGCGAGCGGTCGGTGACCGTCAGGCCGGGGAACCGGTCCGCCAGGGACGCCAACGCCCGTGCCGTCGCCGCGCGGTCGGCGTCGGGGGACAGGCGCACCAGCACCGAGGTGTCCGTGCGCGCGGACGAGTGCGCGCGCGCCAGCTCGACGGGCAGCAGGTGACCGCCGAACGCCAGGCCGCGCTCGTAGGTGGCCGCCACCCGCAGCTTCACCGGCGCGCCGTCGTCCAGGTGGAGCTCCACCTCGTCGCCGACCTGCCTGCCCGACCACCTCGCGCTGTCGCGGTCCAGCGCCACCGCGTCGCCGCGCAGGTCGTCCAACGACCCGGACACCACGCCGAAGTCCAGGTTCCCGCGCACCGACCCGACGCCCAGCGCCGGCGACCGGCTCACTTCAACGGAGTCGCCCGACCGGCTCGTCGTGATCACGTTCGTGCGCACCAGGGCCGTGACGGCCTCCACACCGGGGAGGCCGCGGGCCACGTCGGCGACCTCCGGGGACAGCCCGCCGGGCGCGGAGAGCACCTGGTCGGCCGTCGTGACGGTGTCGGCTTCCCGCCCGGTGGCCGTCTCGACCGCGGTCTGGCTGTAGAAGTTCACCACGGCGAACGCGATGGACAGCATCAGCGGCGTGAGGGCGGCCGACAGGCGGCGCGCGTTGGCCCGGCTGTTGTGCGCCGCCAGGTAGCCGCCGACGCCGAACGCGGCCAGCGGCCGGGCCACCAGCCGCACCAGCGGCTGCACCACCCGCGGACCGAGCACGGCCACGCCGACGACCATCAGCAGGACCGACATGCCCGTCATCGCGAACGCCGCCTCACCGCGGGTGAACAGCGGCACGACGGCGAGCGCCACGCCGAACACGAGGAACCCCGCCCCCGCGACCCCTCGCCACCGCCCCGGCTCCCGGGGTTCCACGGACGCCTCGACCAGCGCCTCCGTCGGCGGGATGCGGGAGGGACGCCGCGCCGCCACCAGGGCGGCCAACCGCGCGGCGCCCAGCCCCAGCAGGAACGCGGCGACCAGCGGGATCGGGCCGACGGAGAGGGCGAGGTCGTGCGGGATCACGCCGATGGCGGCGAACCCGTCCCGCAGCCGGCCCGCGACCAGCACGCCGGCGGCGGCACCGAGCGCGGCGGCGACCGACGCCACCACCCCCGTTTCGAGACCGATCAGCCGCCCGATCTGCCGCGGGGTGGCCGCGATCGCGCGCAGCAGCGCCAACTCGCGCCGCCGCTGGTCGATCGCCAGCGCGAGCGTCCCCGCCACCACGAAGACGGCGACGAGCACCGCGATGCCCGCGAAGGAGCCGGCGATCGCCATCAGCACGACCCGGGACCGGCCGACCTCGGCGAACTCGACGGCACCCCGGTCACCGCCCGCGGCCACGGTGACGTGGTCGTCCGCCAGCGCCCGCTCGACCCGCTCGGCCAGGTCCGCCGCGGCCACGCCGTCCTGCGCGAACACGCCGATCGCCCGGACCCGACCCGGTGCGTCGGACAGCCGCTCCGCCTGCGCGGTCGTGAAGTACAGGCCGGACTGCTTGACCAGGCCGTCCTTCCCCGCCGGGGCGGCGATGCCGACCACCTCGTACGCCGCGGGCGTCGACGTGGTCATGACCCCCAGCCGCGCGCCCACCCCCGCGCCGGTGCGGCGGGCCAGGTCGGCGTCCAGCACCACCTCGCCGGGCCCGGCCGGCGCACGGCCCTGCCGCAGCTCGAACGGCGTCAGCGCGGCGGCGTCCCAGTTGTGCCCCAGGACCTGCACCACCGAGCCGTCCGGGGCGACCGCGCGGGCGTCGAACGTCGACTCGCCCACGGCCGAGGCCACCCCCGGTACGGCGGCGACCTCCGCCACCAGCGCCGCCGGGATCGTCGGCACCGCGCCGACGGGCTGGGCCTCCAGGAACGGCGCGCCCTCGGGTTGGACGACCTGCTCCCCGCCGACCACGACGGACGCGGCGGCGTAGCGCTCGGTCGGCACGCCGGACCGCAGGCCCGACTCCATCAGCACCCCGCAGGCGGCGACGACGGCCGTGCCGCAGAGGATCGCGATGAACGCGCCGACGAACCCGAGCCGGTGCGCCTTCACCATCTGCCAGGCGATCGACCGCACCCTCACCACTCCCCGAGGCGCGTCAGCCGGTCCACCACGAGGGCGGGGGTCGGCCCGGTCAGCTCGCCCGCGAGCCGCCCGTCGGCGAGGAACAGCACGCTGTGCGCGTAGGAGGCCGCCACCGGGTCGTGCGTGACCATCAGCACGGTCTGCCCCGTCGTGTCCACCAGGTCGCGCAGCAACCCGAGGACCTGGCCGCCGGTGCGGGTGTCCAGCGCGCCGGTCGGCTCGTCGGCCAGCAGCACCTCCGGCCGCGTGACCAGCGCCCGTGCGATGGCCACCCGCTGCTGCTGCCCGCCCGACAGCTCGGCGGGCCGGTGGTCGAGCCGGTCCGCGATGCCGACCCGCGTGACGACCTCGCGCAGCCACGCCTCGTCCGGCCGCTCGTCGGCGAACCGCAGCGGCAGCGTGATGTTCTGCCGCACGGTCAGCGACGGCAGCAGGTTGTAGGCCTGGAAGACGAACCCGATCCGCCGCCGGCGCAGCGCGGTGAGCGCGTCCTCCTTCATCCCGGACAGGTCCGTGTCACCCAGCAGCACCCGACCGGACGTGGGCCGGTCCAGCCCCGCGGCGCAGTGCAGGAACGTGCTCTTGCCGGAGCCGGACGGCCCCATCACCGCGGTGAACGCGCCGCGCCGCAGCCCCACCGTGATCCCGTCGAGCGCCGTGACCGCCTGGCCTCCGGACCCGTAGACCTTGCGCACCGCTTCCATCCGCACCGCGTGGGCCGTGCCCACCGATGCCGTTCCCGCCACCATCGCGTTGTCCTCCCTGACGTTTGACCCGACGCTAGGTGCGCGGGTGGGCGGTGATCGATCCCGCTGCCGGGCGGGTCGTGGTAGCGCAGGCACTACCGCGCGCGGGGCGGTCGCCGGGGCAGAATCGGGACCATGGCCAGGCTCGCTCCGCTGTGGACCGCTGCGCGTTACCTCCTCGTCGGCTTCGTCACGGCGTTCCTGGCGGTGTTCGCGCTGGCGGCCCTGGCGCTGGTCGGCGCCCTGAGCCTGGTCGGCGTGGGCGTGCCCGCGGTGCCCGAGGCGCTGCGGCTGGTGCGCCGGCTGGTGGCGTTCGAGCGGCGGCGGGCGGGCGCGTTCCTCGGCGAGCCGATCCCCGAGGCGTACCGCCTGCTGGACGGACCGCTGTCCCGGCAGGCGGTGACGGCGGTCACCGACCCGGCCACCCGGCGTGACGTGGCGTGGCTGGCCGTGCACGCGCCGGTCGGCATGCTGCTGGGCGCGTGCGCGGTCGGCCTGCCGACCAGCGCCGTGAACCACGTGCTGATCCCGGTGTACTGGTGGCTCGTGCCGGGCGGCGCGGAGACGTCCTTCGGGGTGGTCGTGGACTCGTGGCGGATGGCACCGGTCGCCCTGGTCGGCGCGGTCGTGTACGGCGCGCTGACGTTCCGGCTGCCGTGGCTGGCCCGGTGGCAGGCGTCGTTCGCGCGGTGGCTGCTGTCGCCCGCGCCCGGTGTCCGGCTGACCGACCGGGTGGCCGAGCTGACCGCCTCGCGGGCGGGCGCGCTGGAGGCGCACGGCGCGGAGCTGCGGCGCATCGAACGCGACCTGCACGACGGCGCGCAGGCCCGGATCGCGGCCGTCGTGATGCAGCTCGGCATCGCGGGCCAGCTGCGGGAGCGCGACCCGGACAAGGCGTTCGAGCTGGTGGCCAAGGCGCAGGACACCGCGGTCGGCGCGTTGGCCGAGCTGCGGGACGTGGTGCGCAGCATCTACCCGCCGGTGCTCTCCGACCGCGGTCTGGACGGCGCGCTCTCGGCGCTGGCGGCGCGCTGCCCGGTGCCGTGCACCCTGGAGGTCGGCCCGGTCGGGCGTCGCCCGGCCGCCATCGAGGCGGCGGCGTACTTCATCGTGGCCGAGGCGCTGACCAACGTGACCAAGCACTCGGCGGCCCGGCACGCCGCGGTGAGCCTGGACGCCGCGGACGACGTGCTGCTCATCACCGTCCGGGACGACGGGCGGGGCGGGGCGGACGAACGCCGGGGGACCGGTATCGTCGGCATCCGGCGCCGGGCCGACGCGTTCGACGGCCGCGCCCACCTGAGCAGCCCGCCCGGCGGGCCGACCGTGTTGCGAGTGGAGCTGCCGTGCGCGTCGTGATCGCGGAGGACGACGTCCTGCTGCGGGAGGGCCTCGCGCTGCTGCTGGGCACGGCCGGGATCGACGTGGTGGCCGCCGTCGACAACGCGACCGAGTTCCTGGCCGTGATCGCCGACGACCGCCCGGACGCGGTCGTGATGGACGTGCGCCTCCCGCCGTCCTTCCGGGACGAGGGCCTCCGCGCGGCCGTCGAGGCGCGGCGGGTGCACCCCGGGTTGCCGGTCCTGGTGCTCTCGGCCTACGTGGAGGACAGCTACGCCTCCGAGCTGCTGGCCGACGGCGTCGGCGGTGTCGGCTACCTGCTCAAGGAGCGCGTCGGCAAGGTCGGCGAGTTCCTCGACGCCCTGCGCCGGGTCGCGGACGGCGGCACGGCGATGGACCCCGAGGTCATCTCGCAGCTGCTGGTGCGCCGCAGGGCCGACGACCCGCTCTCCACCCTCACCGCCCGCGAGCGCGAGGTGCTGGCGCTCATGGCGGAGGGCCACAACAACGGCACCATCGCGGACCTGCTGGTGGTCAGCGAAGGCGCGGTGCACAAGCACATCCGCAACATCTTCACCAAGCTGGACCTGCCGAACGACGAGGGCGGCCACCGCCGCGTCCTCGCCGTCCTGGCCTACCTCAACGCCTGACCTTCACCTCCGGTCGCGCAGGTGGAGCGCCACCAGCGCGACGACGCACAGCACCGTCACCCCTCCCGCCGCGATCCGCGCCACCTCGTCGAGCCCGACGAACGAGCCGATCGAGTTCACCGCCGCCGTCACCAGCAACACCAGCCACAGCACCGTCTTCGTCGCACCGGAACGCGTGCCGGTCCCTTCACCGCGAGTTCTGCTCATGGCTCGACCGTAGGTTCGCGCCGCGCCCGCGACGATCCCACCGGCTGCCGGACCGCGGTGGTGCCTGCACCACCACGGCCACCGGGGTTCGTCGCGATGCCGTTGCGGGACGCAACTCCGGATGACCCGGCGGCGCTGCTGGTGGAGATCACCGGGTCGAGCGCCCGCGTGGTGACCGAACCGGCCCGGCTGCGCCCCGCCCGCAGCGAGGTGACCCGGCTGCTCTCGGACAACACCAAGGCCCGGGCGCTGACCGGGTGGACGCCGACCGTCGGCCTGCGGGACGGCCTGACCCGGACCTCCGACTGGATCAGGGAGCACCGGCGGGAAGGACTGTCCTACCAGGTGTGAGCCGGGGCCGTGAACGGCCGGTGCCGCACACGCCCGAGAGGTACGTGTGCGGCACCGGTGGTGGAGCCGTGGTTCAGGGCGCGGTCACGCGCGGCGGGTGCGGGTCGGTGGCTCGGCCTTCGGGGTGGCGGTGCCGGCCCGGGTGGACGCGGTCACCGGCTGGTCGAGGTAGAAGGTGCCCACGACGTCCACCAGGACGTGGGTGCGACCGCTGTTGTTGTAGACGTTGACCCCGTTGTCCGGGCCGATCATCGTCTGCACGGCGTTGGGCACGATCGCCCCGGCGGCCGGGTTCAGGTTGGACGTGTTCGGTCGACCCACCCCGTCGAAGCCCTCGGGCCACACCGTCAGGTACGTCGCCGCGGTCGGCTCGACGGCGGTCACGTTGGTGGCCGGCGCCCGGGTCCGCGGGCCGGCGACCGAACCCGGTGCGACGATGGTCGCCGTGGTGGCCGGGCCGAGTGCCGACGGCCAACCCCGGCCCGCTCGGGTGTCGGTGATCCGCTCGGGCACGACGGGCTCGAAGCGCAGGCCGCCCGGCAGCGTGCCGTCGTCGTAGAAGCCCACGATGTCCACGATCACGTGCGTGTCCTGGCTGGTGTAGACGCCGATGGCGGGCGAGCCCCAGCCGTTGCACCCGCAGGAGTAGCACAGGTGGGTCGGGACCACGGCGAAGTTCGTCGCGGTCGTGTTGGTCCCGTAGTTCAGCGTGGACGTGTTCGGCAGGTTCGAGCCGAGGCCGTTCCAGGTCGTGAGGAAGCCCGGGGCGCGCGTGTCGGTGGCGGTGACGTTGACCGCGAAGGCGCGGACGCCCGAGTTCACGGAGCCGTCCCACGACGCCGACACGGTGGCGTAGTAGCCCGACGGCAACCGGCCGGTGCCCCACTCGCGCGTGTCGGCCAGCCGCACCGGGCCGGCCAGCGGGTGGTACTGCCCGCCGAGGTAGGAGGGGCGGCCCCCGGAGTAGAAGCCGTTGACGTCGGCGACGAGGTGGACCGGCGCGCCGTTGTTGTAGAGGTTGACCGCGCCGTCCGCGCCGACCTTCACGGTGACCGAGTTGGCCCCGGTCCACCCGGGCGTGTAGTTCAGCGACGAGGCGGTCGGCCGGGTGACCCCGGTCGGGTAGGCGGTGATGCGGCCCGTGCCGCCCGGCTCGGTGACGGTCACGTTGAGCACCACGGTCGACGCCTCCGCCGGGACCCCGGCCTGGCCGGTGACCTGGAGCCGGAGCGTCTGGCCCGACCCGACGGCCGCCCGCGGCGCGCCCTGCCCGGACCGGGTGTCCAGCACGCGGGTGGGCGTGAGCGGGAAGTAGGTGCCCCGGTCGCCGCGCGCGTCGAAGCCGTCGAGCGTCAGCAGGCGCCGGACTCTGCCCGCGTGCGAGTTCTCCAGCAGGGTCAGCTCCGCGGTCTGCGTGCCCTTCCCGGTGGCCGTCGCCAGGACGGTCAGCGAGCACTTCTGGCCGTACGAGAGGGTCTTGCCGGAGCAGGTGTTCGCCGTGATCCGGAACGAGGAGGGGTTCGGGCCCGCCAACGTGGCCGCGCCGAACGTCGTCGGCACGGTGCCGGTCACCTCGACCGGGACCTCCTGCCGCGTGCCGTCCCGCCCCCACGGCTGCTCGCCGAACCGGAGCTGGTGATCCCAGCTGTCGGCGGCGCTGTAGCCGAGGCCCGACCGGAACCGGATCTGGCCCGTGACCGTGCGGTCCGGGCTGCCGCACCGCACCGAGTAGTCGGCGGCGAACGCGGTGAAGAGGCCGGTCTCCCCGTCGTAGGCGACCTCGCGGACGTCGAGCGCGCCCGTGGACGGCCCCGAGGCGGAGGAACAGCCCCGCCCGTCACCGCTGACGTTGACCACCGCGATCGAGTCGAGCGGTGAGGAGGCGCTCGTCGTCGGGTAGGACCGACCGGCCTCGAACCGCGTCCCGTTGGGCGGCGACACGTCCACGTTGTGCCAGTGCGCCATGCCCGCGGTGGAGCCGAACAGGGCCAGGGCGTACCCGTTGCCGGTCCGCTGGTGGACGTCGACCTTGTTGCGCGACCTCTCGTAGGAGAAGCTGCCGTCCACGTCCCAGCCCTCGAAGTGGGCCGTCAACGCGGTGTACGGCGCGGCGGGCGGCTCGGTGGCGGCCGCCGACGGCGCCCCCGCCACCGCTGTCGTCACGGCCAGGAGCGCGGCAGCGCAGGCCGCGACGCCACGGAAAGCTCTCATGAAATCCCCCCGGTGAAGTGGACGCGGCCGGACGAACCGGCCGCGCGCCGCGCAGGACAGGGAACGCGAACCGCGCGGGGCAACGACGTTGAGGACCACCGAACCTCCCCACGGGACGAAGTGGACGGTCGCCCGGCTCGCCCCGCCCCGCCCCGTTCGGCATGATCGGCATGACGGGGCACGACCACGGGAGGCACGATGCGAAGCGACTCGACCGGCACGGGGCTGTGGGTCGGCAGCACGGACCCGCGGGTGGTCCGGGCGACCGCCGGCGGCGGCTTCGACTGGGCGTGCGTGGACGAGCAGCACGGTGGCGCGGCCGGCGGGCGGGACAACACCGGGCTGATCGCCGCCGTGCGCGCGGCGGGGGTGACGCCCTTCGTGCGCGTCGCCTGGAACCGGCCGGAGCTCATCGGCAGGGCCCTCGACAGCGGCGCCGACGGGGTGATCGTCCCGATGGTCGACGACGTCGAGCAGGCCCGGGCGGCGGCCGCGGCCACGAGGTTCGCGCCCCGGGGCACCCGCAGCTTCGGGCCGGTCCGGTCCGTCGACGCGGTGGCGCTCACCGAGCCGGCGCGGGCGAACGCGGACGTCCGCTGCCTGGTGATGATCGAGACGGTCCGCGGCCTCGACGCGGTCGCCGACATCGCGGCCGTGGACGGCGTGGACGGGCTCTTCGTCGGCCCGTTCGACCTGTCGCTCGCGCTGGGCGTCGACGTGACCGCGCTGCTGACCGACGACGGCCCGGACGCCCCGCTGCGCCGGGTGGTCGACGCCTGCCGGGCCAACGGCCTCGTGGCGGGCGCGTACGCCGCCTCGCCGGACCGCACCGCCCACCTCCGGGCGGCCGGCTTCACGATGATCGCCGCGGTGGACGACCTGACGATGATCGCCAACGCCGCCGCCGGAGCCGCGGCCGAGGCGAAGCGCGCGGGGCGGTAGCACCCGCCCGACGGCCCATGACAGATGTCATGGCGCGGTCGTGACGGTTGGAACCCGGCCCGGTCCGGCCGGGACCGCAAGCTCTACCCATGACGCACGCAACAGCCGTCCGCGCCGGAGCCGCACTGGCGATGCGCGACCTGCACAAGGCGTTCGGCGAGGTCCGGGCGGTCGACGGGGTCGACCTGACGGTGTCGCCCGGCGAGGTCGTCGCCCTGCTCGGCCCCAACGGCGCGGGCAAGTCCACGACGGTCGACATGCTGCTCGGCCTGTCCACACCGGACCGCGGCGAGGTGACCGTGTTCGGCCGCACGCCGCGCCAGGCGGTGGCCGAGGGCGTGGTCGGCGCGATGCTGCAGAGCGGCGCGCTGCTGGACGACGCCACGGTCGCCGAGACCGTCGGCCTCATCGCCGCGCTGCACCGCCGGCCGCTGCCCGTGGCCGAGGTGCTCGACCGGGCGGGGATCGCCGACCTGGCCGACCGCCGCTGCACCAAGCTGTCCGGCGGCCAGAAGCAGCGGGTGCGGTTCGCGCTCGCCCTGGTGTGCGACCCGGACCTGCTGGTGCTGGACGAGCCGACCGTGGCGATGGACGTGGAGACGCGCCGCCAGTTCTGGCAGTCGATGCGCGACTACACCTCCACCGGGCGCACCGTGCTGTTCGCCACCCACTACCTGGAGGAGGCGCAGGACTTCGCCGACCGGGTGGTGCTGATGCGCTCCGGGCGGGTCGTCGCCGACGGCTCCGTCGCGCGGGTGCGGGCCACGGTGTCCGGCCGCACCATCCGCGCGGTGGTGCCGGGCGCGCGGCAGGCCGAGCTGGCCGGGTACCCCGGCGTGCGCTCCGCCGAGCTGCGCGCCGACCAGGCCGTGCTGACCTGCTCCGACTCCGACGCGGCGCTGCGCGCGCTGCTGGCCGCCCACCCGGCGGCCCACGACATCGAGATCACCGCCCTCGGCCTGGAGGACGCGTTCCTCGCCCTGACTGGAGATGACCACCGGTGAACACCCGCTTCTTGGTGCTGGAACTGCTCCGCGCCGTCCGCAACGGCCGGTACCTGATCTTCACCGTGGTCCTGCCGACGGTGATGATGCTGCTGTTCGTGAACCTCTACGGCGGCAAGGGCGAGACGTTCCCCAACGGCCTGCCGGTGGTGACGTCGCTGATGATGAACATAGCCCTGTTCGGCGTGATGTCCGGGCCGCTGGCCACCGGCGCGCGGATCGCGGTGGAGCGCGGGTCGGGCTGGCAGCGGCAACTGCGGCTGACCCCGCTGTCGAGCACCGGCTACGTGCTGACCAAGGGCGTGCTGGGGATGCTCGTCGCGCTGCCGGCGGTGCTGCTGGTCAGCCTCGTCGGCGCGGTGGTCGAGGGCGTCCGGCTGGAGCCGGGGCAGTGGGTCGCGGTGCTGGCGGCGCTGTGGCTGGCGGCCGTCCCGTTCGTGCTGATCGGCATCGTCATCGGGCTGGTGGCCAGCCCGGACGGGATGCAAGCGGTCACCGCCGCGTCGTCCATGCTGTTCGGCCTGCTGGGCGGGATCTGGATCCCGGCCGACGTGGCCCCGGGCTGGCTGCGCGCGGTGATGGAGGTGCTGCCGACCTACTGGGCCAAGCAGCTGGCGCAGGCGCCGCTCGTGCCGGGCACCGAGGTGGGGCACGCGCTGCTGGTGGTCGGCGCCTGGGTGCTGGTGCTGGCGCTCGTCGCGGCCCGCCGCTTCCGCGCCGGCCGGGCCTGACACCTAGGTTGGCGACATGCGCGACGGGGTGAAGTGGCTGCTGTTCGGCTCGGTGTTCGTGCTGCTCTTCGTGCCGCAGGCGATGTACGAGACGGCGGTCGAGGACGGCCCCGCCGCGCGGAAGGCGCTGGGCATCTCGCTGCTGGCGGTCTACTCCGTCGGGTGGCTGTTCCTGCCGCTGGTGCTGTGGCGGTGGGAGGCGCACGACGACCGCCGCACCGCCGCCTGCGTGGCCCTGACCGTGCTGGGCCTGGCGACGGTCGCGGTGCTGGGCCTGGACGCGGCCACGCTGATGATCTACGTGATGTCGACCACGGCGGTGAACCTGCCGAGCCGGCGCGCGCTGGTCGTCGACGGCGCCGTGCTGGTGGGCCTGGCCGTCGCGATGGCGGTGACCGGTGAGCTGCCCGACGACGCGGCACAGCTCGGGACGGTGCTGTCGGTGACGCTGGGCATGGGTGCGATGGGGCGGATGCTGCGGGCCAACCAGGCGCTGCGGCGGGCGCAGGAGGAGATCGCCGCGCTGGCCGTGGTCGAGGAGCGCAACCGGCTGGCCCGCGACCTGCACGACGTCCTCGGGCACAGCCTCACCACCATCACGCTCAAGGCCGGGCTCGCCCGGCGGCTGCTGGAGAACGACGACACCGCCCGGGCGCACGACGAGGTCCGCGACATCGAGACCCTGACCCGGCAGGCGCTCGGCGACGTGCGGGCGACCGTGTCCGGGTACCGGGAGGTGTCGCTGTCCGCGGAGGTGGTCGGCGCGCGCGCCGCGTTGCGCGCGGCCGGCATCGAGGCTGACCTGCCGCACGCCGTGGACAACGTGAACCCCGACCTGCAACGGGTGTTCGGGTACGTGCTGCGGGAGGGGGTCACGAACGTGCTGCGGCACTCGGCGGCCACCCGGTGCGAGGTGCGGCTGGGCGACACGTGGCTGGAGGTGCGCGACGACGGCCGGGGGCGCGGCACGGGCGTGCCCGGCACGGGGTTGGCGGGCCTGGCCGACCGGCTGGCCGAGGTGGGTGGCACGGTGGAGGCCGGACCGCTGGAGAGCGGCGGGTACCGGCTGCGGGCGGAGGTCGCGTGATCAGGGTGCTGTTGGCCGACGACCAGGCGCTGGTGCGCGGCGCGTTCGCCGCCATGCTCGGCCTGGAACCGGACATCGAGGTGGTGGCGCAGGTCAGCGCGGGTGACGAGGTGGTGCCCGCCGCCCGCCGGACCACGCCGGACGTGGCGCTGCTCGACGTGCAGATGCCCGGCCTGGACGGGCTGTCGGCCGCCGCGCTGCTGCACGCCGCGCTGCCGTCGTGCCGGGTGATCGTGTGCACGACGTTCGGCCGGCCCGGCTACCTGGCGCGGGCGATGGCCGCCGGCGCGGTGGGGTTCGTGGTCAAGGACGCGCCGCCGGAGCACCTGGTGGACGCGGTGCGGCGGGCGCACGCCGGGCTGCGCGTGGTCGACCCGGTGCTGGCGGCCGAGTCGCTGGCCCACGGGCGCAGCCCGCTGACCGACCGGGAGCGGGACGTGCTGGCCTGCGCGCGCGACGGCGGCACGGTCGCCGACGTGGCCAGGGCTCTGCACCTGTCGGAGGGCACGGTCCGCAACCACCTGTCCGCGGCGATCGGCAAGACCGGTGCGCGCACGCGGGCCGAGGCGGTCCGGGTCGCCGAGGACAACGGCTGGCTGTGACCGACCCGGCCGGCGGGGCCGCGGTCGGTGGAATCGCGGTCGGTGGGAGCCCCGGTCGGGTGGAAGCCGCGGTCAGTAGGAGCCCCGGCCGGTGGGCTGCGGTCGGTGGGCTGCGGTCGGCGGGAGTCCCGGTCAGTGGGAGTCGCGGCTGACCCGCGACCCGCTGGAGCCCAGCAGGAAGTCCAGGTCGGCGCCCGTGTCGGCCTGGAGCACGTGGTCGACGTAGAGGCGCTCCCAGCCCCGGCGGGGTGCGGCGAAGCCTGCGTCCCGGGGCGCGCGGGCGGCCAGCTCCTCGTCGGGCACCTCCACGTCGATGCGCCGCGCCACGACGTCCAGGCTGATCACGTCACCGGTGCGCACCAGGGCGAGCGGACCGCCCGCGGCGGCCTCCGGGGCGACATGCAGGACGACGGTGCCGTAGGCGGTGCCGGACATGCGGCCGTCGCAGACCCGGACCATGTCCCGCACGCCCTGTTCCAGCAGCTTCTTCGGCAACGGCATGTTCGCCACCTCGGGCATGCCGGGGTAGCCCTTCGGGCCGCAGCCGCGCAGCACGAGCACGGAGTCGGCGTCCACGTCCAGGTCGGGGTCGTCGATGCGCGCGTGGAAGTCCTCGACGCTGTCGAACACGACGGCCCGCCCGCGGTGCCGGAGCAGGTGGGGTGAGGCGGCGGCCGGCTTGACCAGCGCGCCGTCCGGGGCGAGGTTGCCGCGCAGCACCGCGATGCCGCCGTGCTCGACCAGCGGCGCGGTGCGGGGGCGGATGACCTCCGGGTCCCAGATCGGGGCGTCGTCCAGGTACTCCACGAGCGGTCGGCCGGTCACCGTCAGCGCGTCGGGGTCGAGCAGGTCGCGGACCTCGCGCAGCACGGCGAGCAGGCCGCCGGCGCGGTGGAGGTCCTCCATCAGGAACCGGCCCGCCGGCAGCAGGTCGACCAGCACCGGCACGTCCGCCCCGACGCGGTCGAAGTCGTCCAGGGTCAGGTCGACGCCGAGGCGGCCGGCGATGGCCAGCAGGTGCACGACGGCGTTGGTCGAGCCGCCGATCGCGGCGAGGGCCACGATGGCGTTGTGGAAGGACGCCTCGGTGAGGAACGTGCCGGGCCTGCGGTCGGCGGCGACCAGCTCCACGGCGAGCCGGCCGGTGCCGTGCGCGGCTTCGAGCAGGCGGCTGTCGGGCGCCGGGGTGCCCGCCACGCCGGGCACGACGACGCCCAGCGCCTCGGCCACCAGCGCCATGGTGGAGGCGGTGCCCATGGTGTTGCAGTGGCCCCGGCTGCGGATCATCGCCGACTCCGACCGGAGGAAGTCCCGGTTGGCCAGCGTGCCCGCGCGGACCTCCTCCGACAGCCGCCACACGTCGGTGCCGCACCCCAGGGGCACGCCCCGGAAGGTGCCGGTCAGCATCGGGCCGCCGGGCACGACCACGGCGGGCAGGTCGACCGAGGCGGCGGCCATGAGCAGGGACGGGATCGTCTTGTCGCACCCGCCCAGCAGCACCACGCCGTCGATCGGGTTGGCCCGCAGCATCTCCTCGGTGGCCATCGCGGCCAGGTTGCGCCACAGCATCGCGGTGGGGCGGACCTGCGTCTCGCCCAGCGACACCACCGGCAGCTCCAGCGGGATGCCGCCCGCCTCGTAGATGCCGTTCTTCACCGACGCGGCGACCTCGCCCAGGTGCGCGTTGCACGGCGTCAGGTCGGAGGCGGTGTTGGCGATGGCGATCTGGGGGCGCTCGAAGGCGTCGTCGGGCACGCCCCGCCGCATCCACGCGCGGTGGATGTAGGCGTTGCGGCCGTCGCCGGCGTACCACTGCGCGCTCCGGAGCGTCACGTCCGACCGCCTTCCGACTGCCGACACGATGGTCTAACTTGTGGAACGCGATGAACGGTAACCACCTGTCGGCGGAACGGACAGCGTCCGAAAGCGGGGACGTGTCCCAGGTGGTCGGCAGCCCCCGGCCGACGGTGCACCCGGGCGCCGGGGTCGCCGCGCCGCGCCGGTCTCGTCGACCAGGACGCGCGCGGCCGGCACCTGCTCGGCGACGAGTTCCTCCGCACGGCGTTCGCCCACCACGAGGCGCGCCCGGACCACGTCCGCGCGCGCCCGGTGCTGGAGGTGCCGGCCCACCGGTTCGGGGAGACCGCGCACCACGCGGTGCTCGACGGCCGCGAGGTCGTCCACCGGGCGAAGGTCGACCCGCCGTCGGGCGCCGCGCGGCCGACCTCGACCGTCGGCGGGCGCAACCCCGCGCGCTCCACCGCCGTCGGCACGCCGCTGCCGACCCACCGCCTGCCGACCCGCGACGACGTCGTGGCGTGGGTCGGCGCGGCGGGCCTGGACCGCCGCACCCCGCGCACCCGCCGCACGGCCGACGAGCCGCACCGAAACCTGGCGCGGGTCCGGGAGCGCGGCTGCACGACCGACGACGGGGAGAACGAGCCCGGCGTGACCTGCCTCGCGCTGCCCGTGCCCGCCGGGTCGCCCACCGCGCCGTCGGGCGCGTCGAGCGTCAGCGCGGTGGCCTGCCGCACGCCGTTGCGGCCCCTGGTCGACGCCGTGGCCGAGATCCGCGACGCCCTCGGTGACCTCGGCGGGACGCGGTGAGCGCGGCCGGGATGCGGGCGTTCGTGCTGACCGGCCCGGGCGAGTGCGCGGTGCGGGAGGTGCCGGTGCCCGCCGCCACGCCCGGTGAGGTGGTCGTGGACGTCGAACGGGTCGGCGTGTGCGGCACGGACGTCGAGTTCTTCACCGGCGAGATGGCCTACCTGCACGAGGGGCACAGCTCGTACCCGATGCGGTTGGGCCACGAGTGGGCGGGCACGGTCTCCGCCGTCGGCGAGGGCGTCGACCCGTCCTGGCTCGGCCGCCGCGTCATGGGCGACACCATGCTGGGCGACCGCACGTGCCGCCGCTGCCTGCGCGGCCGGCAGCACGTCTGCGAGCGCCGGCAGGAGGTCGGCATCCGCGACGGCCGGCCCGGCGCGCTGGCCGAGAAGGTCGCCGTCCCCGCCTGGTCGCTGCACGCGCTGCCGGACCCGGTCGACGCGGTGCTCGGCGCGCTGGTCGAGCCGGGTGGCAACGCGCTGCGCGCCGCCCGGGCCGCCGACGCGGGGCCCGGCGACCGGGCGCTGGTGCTGGGGCCGGGCACGATCGGGCTGCTGACGGCGATGTTCCTGCGGGCCGCCGGCGCGGAGGTGCACCTGATGGGCCGCACCGACGAGTCGCTCGCCTTCGCCCGCGACCTCGGGTTCGAGCACACCTGGACCGAGGCCGCGCTGCCCGACCTGCCGTTCGACGCGGTGGTCGAGGCCTCCAACGCCGCCCACCTGCCGGCGCTGGCGCTCGACGTGGTCGAACCCGCCGGCCGCGTGGTCTACATCGGACTGGCCGGCAGCCCGAGCCGGGTGGACACCCGCGCGGTGGCGCTCAAGGACGTCACCGCGGTCGGCGTCCTGTCGGCCTCACCGGGCCTGGACGACACGATCGCCGCCTACGCCGCCGGGACGGTGGACCCCCGACCGCTCGTGGCCGCGACCGTCGGGCTGGCCGGGGTGGGCGCGGTGCTGGCCGGGGAGCCGGTCGGGGGCGCGGGGCCGGGCCCGAAGGTGCACGTCGACCCCAGGCTGCCCTGAACGGCCTCACGGCCCGTCGAGCAGCCCCCGTGCGCGGGCCACGTGGACGTCCGGCTCTCGCGGTGACAGCCCCGCCCCGTCGGGCGGCGGGGCCTCGGGAACACCGCCGAGGTCGCGGTGGACGCGGGCCGGCCGCGCCCGGGACCCTCCGTCGCAGCGCCCGGCGCCGATGTGGCGTGGACCGCACCGTGGGTGCCATCCGGTTCTGGGACGTCCGTGCCGCGCGGGACCTCCCGGCGGCGCTGTGCGCGACCGCCCGTCGCACCCTCACCACCGACGAGTGGGCACGGCACCTGCCCGGCGCGGAGTTCATCGAGGTGTGCCCGACCCGGTAGCGGGGAGGCGCGTTCCGGCGGGAGGGCGGTGGGGCACGGCGTGGTCGCCGCGCCCCACCCTCGGTCGGCCCGACCGGCGGGCCCAGGCCGTGAACGGGTCCAGCGCGCCCTCCACCTCGCACCGCTCGGTGGTCCGGCCGGAGCGGTCCAGGGCGCGGTAGGAGGCGCGGTAGTCGAAGCCGTGGGCGACGGCGTCCCGCAGGTGGGCGGTGACCCGGTCGACGTCCGGGGCGGTCATCACGCCCCGCCCGACGCGTGCCCGGGGCCGGAGGCCAGCTTCAGCCACACGACCCCGCCGATGATCACCGCCAGCCAGAGCACCCGCACCGGGGTGAGCGGCTGGTCCAGCAGGAACGCGCTGACGACCGCCGCGCCGGAGGAGCCGATACCGGTCCAGACGGCGTAGCCGATGCCGACGTCGATGTTCTTCAGCGCCAGGCTGAGCGTGAACACGGTGAGGAAGAAGAACACGCCGGCGGCGATCGACCAACCGAGGTCGGTGAACCCCTTGCTGCCGCCCACGCTGACCGCGTAGCCGATCTCGACGAGGCCGGCCAGCAGCAGGGTGATCCATGCGCGGCGGCTCGCGGTGGTGGTCGTGGTGTCCTCGTGCCGGGTGGTGCCGGGTCGGGTCGAGGTGGTCATCTCGTGTGCTCCCTTTGCGATGGTCCGCGTGCCAGGTCTTGGGCGGGTCCGTCGTCAGACGGCCGCGCCGGACAGTTCCAGCCCCACCACGCCGATGATGACGACGGCGATGCCGAGGGCCTTGCGCCAGTCCAGGCGCTCCTTGAACAGCAGCGCGCCGAGCAGCACGATGCCGACGGAGCCCAGGCCGGTCCAGATCGCGTAGCCCACGCCGACGTCCAGCGTGATGAGCGCCAGGCTCAGGAAGAACGTGCCGAGCGCGCCGATGACGAGGGTGAGGACCGAGGGCCACAGGCGGGTGAAGCCCTTGGCCGCGTTGGCGCACAGCGCGAAGGCGATCTCGAACACGGTGGCGATCGCCAGGTAGACCCAGTGCATGTCGCTTCCTTCCTAGCTCAGCGCTTCGCGCAGTTCGTCGGGGTTCGGCACGCCCTCGATGCGGTGCGAGCCGATGTCGATGGTCGGGACGGCCCGCACGCCCGCCGCCAGGGCCTCGGCGACCCTGGCCCGTGCCGCCGCTCGTACCGGCGCTCGGCCGGCGCGTCGGCGAACTCCCCGGCGTCCAGCCCCACCTCGGCGGCGAGGTCCCGGAGCACCTCCGGCCGCCCGATGTCCAGGTCCCGCTGGAAGAACGCCCGCAGCACCGCGCCGTGGTACTCCTCGGCCCGTCCGTGCTCCTCGGCGAACAGCGCGCCCTCGAACGGCAGGTGCGTGCAGGGCTGCGGTGACACGGTTGGCAACTTGACCGGCACCCCGAGCCGCTCGGCCATCGGGTGGACCGAGCTCCGCCAGACGCGGGGCAGGTACTCGTCCTCCGGCCGCAGGGTCGGGTTCGGGTGGGGCCGCAGCTCGTAGGGCCGCCACGTGACCGTCGCCCCCGCATCGGCGGCGGCCGTCTTGACGGCGTCCTCCGCGAGCAGGCAGTAGGGGCACACGTAGTCGAAGTAGACGACGACCTCGGGTGGGTTTATGTCTCCTCTCCCGATCCACACGAGGGTTGGTGCACAGAATTTGCATGCATGTGCATGCTCTTGTCAACTCTCCGGTCGGACAGATCACCGTGAAGGGCGATCAAGAGGTTTCTACCAGGCAGTACCTATGACCCCGCTGAGCGGTGATGACGGACAGTACATGCACGCACATAGAAAAAACCGGCAGTAACCGGTCGAGCCGAGTCAGGTCACGGGGGCGTACCAGCAGGCTTAGCCCCTCGACCGGCCGGTCTGGGGATAGAATGTTGCTCACTCATGGACCCGCTGCCCGATCGGAAGCGCAGGTGACGAGATGGGCGCCGCACCACGCCAGGCCACCGAGGCGGCCTCCGACCAGGCCGCCTGGAGCCGGGTCCTGACCCTGCACGTCCTGGTCGAGCGCCAACTCGCGCAGGCCATGCAGCGCCGCCACGGCGTCGGCCTGTCGGAGTACCGGGCCCTGGCCGAGCTGTCGAAGTCCCCCGCGGGCGAGTGGCGGATGCAGGAGCTGGCCGACCGGATCGGCCTGGGCCAGAGCTCGGTGACGCGCCTGCTCGCGCGGTTGGACGCCCTCGGCTTCGCCCGCCGGGACCTCTGCCCGGACGACAAGCGGGGCGTCTACGCCGTCATCACCGACGAGGGCAGGCAGCTGCACACGGCGGCCCGGGCCACCTACGCCGAGGTGCTCAGCTCGGCGCTCAACACCGCCGGCGCGGACCAGGAGCTGGCCCGGCTCGTCCAGGCGATCCGCAGCGCGATCTGACCCGGTTCCCGGCCGGACCCGCCGCCGGGCCGCCCACCCCGAACCGGACCGACGGTAGTTGCTTGACCGTACATCTGGTCGGCCGTTGACTTGCGGCCGCAGCGACAGGACGGTCGGGACCGCTGAGAGATCAGCCGGGGCGAACCCTTGCCGCTTCAGCGGGCACGTCGACCTTCGGCGCCCTTCGCGCCGGTCCGTCGCTCAGGCAGTCCTACTTCCGCGGCACAGCTTGCTCCGAGGAGGAATCGTGCCTTCGTCGCGTTTGCCCGGTCACCTCGCCGACCACGCGGTGAACCGGTCCCGGTCGGTCGCGCTGGTCGGCCCGGACCGGGAGCTGACGTACGGGGAGTTGTCCGGGCTCGCCGAGCGGTACGCGGCCGACCTGGCCGCGCTCGGCGTGACCCCCGACCGGCCGGTGTGCGTCCCCGCGCACAAGTCGGTCGAAACCGTCGCGTTGCTGATCGCCTGCTTCACCGCGGGCACCAGCGTCCTCGTGCCGTCGTCCGGATTGGGCCCGGAGGCCCTGCGGACCGTCTGCGCGCAGGCGCGATGCTCGCACGTGCTCACCGCGGACCCCGGAGGCCGGCCGGTGGCCGCGGCGGTCGACGGGCCCGCGCCCGAGGGCTTCGAGCCCGTCGACCCCCGCCGGACCGAGGTCGTGTTCACCACGTCCGGCTCCACCGGGACGCCCAAGGTCGTCCCCGTCCCGGAGTCCGCCTTCGACCGCTTCGCCGAGTGGGCGACCGTGACCGCCCCCGTCCGGGAGGAGGACCTCACGATGGCCGAACCGACCGCCGCTCCGGACGGTTGGGGTGCGCGCGCCCGGATCGGCGTGGTCGTGCCCCACGCCGACGTCGGTCCGGAGTCCGAGATGCAGGCCCTGGCACCGCGGGACGTGGTCGTCCACGGCTCGCGCGTCCACTTCGGAGCGATGCGCGCCGGGGGCGTGATGGACCCGAAGATCCCGCACGCGCCGGTCCGCGCGTTCGTCGAGCCGCCGCACGTCGACACGGCCGTCGAGCTGCTCGCCGCCGCGCCGCTCGACGTGATCGCGTTCGGGTTCACCAGCTCCGCGTACGTGCTCGGCGCGGCGGGGGAGAAGGACCTGTTCGACCGGCCGGCCGGGTACGCGCGCGGCTTGCCGGTCACCGGCACCGCGAAGGCCGCGGTGGCGGGGTTCGAGGCGCCGGGCGCCCGCCGCGTCGCGATCGTCGACCCGTCGTGGTTCGACGACGACCTGTCCGGGCTCGGGGCGCGGTACTTCGCCGAGCACGGCTTCGAGGTGGTGCGGCACGGGCCGTGCGGGTTGCCGAGCGACCAGGAGCTGATCACGCCGGAGGCGCTGGCGCAGTGGGTCCGCACGGAGGTGGCGGCGGCCGGGCCGGACGCCGTCCTCGTGGCGGGCAACGGCATCCGGGCGGTTGTTCGGCGTCCAGCCCCGGTGAGCCCGCTGTGGGATGAGCCCGCTGTCGGATGAGCCCCGCTGTCGGCCGGACGCCTCGCCCCCGCGGGGCGCCCGGCCGGCGGTTCACCGCGGTCGGCGGACCTTCACCAAATCCATGTCGGTGGCGGAGGCGCGCATGTCGCGGAAGTCCACGCCGAACTCCTCGACCGCGCGCGACGCCAGGGCCAGGGCGCGGTCGCGCACGGCCCGGTCGGTCGCCTCCACCTCGGCGCGCAGTTGCACGCGGAAGCTGAAGAAGTCCAGCGACTTGTCGTAGGACAGCGCGCCCTGCTCCGAGAAGCCGTTGGTCAGCACACCGTGCCGGTCGACCTCGGCCAGCAGCCGGGCCCGCCCGGCGTCGTCCAGGTCGGTGAACCTGCCGCGCACCATGACCCGGTAGGTGTGCTCCACCATGTTCCGTCCTCCGCTCTCGTCCGACTCCGCCCGCATCGTGGAACAGCGGCCGGCACGCCGCAATCGAGTTAACCGGTCACGCGAGCGCGGCCGGGCGGCGCGCGTCGGGGGTCGGCAGGTCCGCGGAGGCGAGCAGGGCCAGCTTGTCCGCGTCGACCGAGCCGGCGTCCGGGTGGTACACGACGAGCATCAAGCCCTCGGTCCCGCTGATGGCGAGGCGTTCCCGGTTCACCGTCAGCTCGCCCACCCGCGGGTGGGCGAGCCGCAGCGGGGTGCCGCGCTGGCCGCGGACCTCGTGGCGCGCCCACAGCGCCCGGAAGCGGGTGCTCGCCGCGGACAGCTCGCCGGTGAGCGCGAGGAAGCGGGGGTCGTCGACGTCCTTGCCCGCGGCCTGGCGGAGGTTCGCGATGAAGCACTCGGTGACGGTCGCCCAGTCCGGGTGCAGCGCCTGTTCGGCGGGCTCCAGGAACAGGTCCCTGAGCTGGTTGCGCCCCGCGACGAGGCGTGGCGAGACCGCCCTGGCGAGCGCGTTCGAGGCCAGGACGTCGAAGTACCGGTTCTCGATGAAGGCGGGGTGGACGAGGGAGTCGAGCAGCTTGAGCGCGCCCTCCGGCGGGGCCTCCCAGTGCGGCCTGCGGCGCGGCGGGCCCTCCGAGACCAGGGTCAGCAGGTGCGCGAGGTGCTCGTCGTCCAACCGCAGCACGCGGGCGATCGACTCCAGCACCTGCACCGACGGGTTGCGGTCGCGGCCCCGTTCCAGCCGCAGGTAGTAGTCGGCGCTGATGCCGGCCAGCATGGCGACCTCCTCGCGCCGCAGGCCCGGCACGCGCCGCACCCCGGTGTCGGGGATGCCGGCCTGCCCGGGCGTCACCAGGCCGCGCCGGGCCCGCAGGAACGCGCCGAGGGCGTTCTTCGGCGCGCTCACGACCCGGCGCCCCGCCGCCGCGGGACGGGCAGAGGGGGTCCTGTCACACCCCGGGCTGAACAGGGCTCTGGGTGGGGCGGGCAGCTGCGCATACCGTCCACAACAGTCCGCTCGGACCGGCTATTTCACGAGGAGAACCATGACCGTCACACTGATCACCGGGGCGAACAAGGGCATCGGCTTCGAGACGGCCCGGCAGCTCCTGGAGCTGGGCCACGTCGTCTACGTCGGCGCGCGCGACGTCGAGCGCGGCGAGGAGGCCGCCGCGGCGCTGGGCGCGCGGTTCGTGCGGCTGGACGTGACCGACGACGCGTCGGTGGCCGGCGCGCTGGCGGCGATCGACGAGGCCGAGGGTCGCCTGGACGTCCTGGTGCACAACGCGGGCGTCCTCGGGCACGGGCCGGTCGACGGACCGGCGGCGCTGCGCGTCTTCGACACCAACGCGGTGGGCGTCGTGCGCGTCACCGAGGCGGCCATCCCGCTGCTGCGCAGGTCCGCCAACCCCACCGTGGTCACCGTGTCGAGCAGCGCCGGGTCGTTCTGGGCGGTGAACAACCCGGAGCGACCCGAGTACCACCTGTCGCTCGCGCTGTACTCCGCGTCCAAGGCGGCGGCCACCATGCTCACCGTCCAGTACGCCAAGTCCCAGCCGGGCATCAAGTTCAACGCGGTCGAGCCCGGCCCCACCGCCACCGACATGACGGCGGCCTTCGGGATCGGCAGGCCGCCGCGGGAGAGCGCCCGGGTCGTCGTGCGGTTGGCCACCCTCGACGTCGACGGGCCGACCGGGACGTTCCAGGACGAGTCCGGGGTGCTCCCGTGGTGAGCCCGCCCGCCGGGCCACCTATCGCGGGCGTATGCGGAACCGCATACGCCACCGCAACGATCCGTCGAGTCCACTGGTGGGCATGACGACCCAATCCCCGGTGGCGAGGCGTGGCACCCGCAGGACGCTGTCGATCGGCCTGGCGGTCCTCGGCGTGGCGGCCGTGCTGTTCGTGCTGCGCCGGCCCCTGATGATGTCCGCCCCGGCGTGCGCGGCCGGGCGGTGGCACGGTTGCTTCGACACGGTGAACGGCGTGGTGCTCGTGACGCTGGCCGGGATCCCGTTGGCACTGCTGGCGGCCTGGGCCGTCGCGCGGGTGCGGCGTGCCCGCGGCGTCGCGTCGGCGTGGCGGGTGTCGCTGGCGGAGGTGGGCATGGTCTACGGGACGGTGCCGACCGCGTGGCTGACCATGACGCCGGGGGAGGGCGCGGGGGTCGTCCCCGGTCGGGTCAGCCTCGTGCCCCTGCGCGACCTGGTGTCGATGGGTGCGCTCGGGATCGTCGCCAACCTGCTGATCTTCGCCGCGCTGGGGTTCTTCGGCCCCGTGCGGTTCGCGGCGCTGGCGTCCGTGCCGCGGGTCCTGGCGCTCGGGGCGGCCTGCTCGGTCCTGGTCGAGTTCGCGCAGTACGCCCTGCGGCTCGACCGGGTCAGCTCCGTGGACGACGTGCTGCTCAACGCCGTCGGGGCGGCGCTGGCCGGGCTGGCGTCCCGCCGCTGGTGGCGCACCGCGGCGGGACCGTCCGACCGGCGCCGCCCCGGATCGGCGGCGACGGGCTGAGCGACGCGCGTCAGCGCCAGCCGAGGGCCGGCGCGACGTGGGTCAGGATGCTCTCCAGGACGTGGGCGTTGTAGTCGACGCCGAGCTGGTTGGGCACGGTCAGCAGCAGGGTGTCCGCCTCGGCGATGGCCTCGTCGCCCGCCAGCTGCTCGACCAGGACGTCCGGTTCGGCGGCGTAGGTGCGGCCGAAGATCGCCTTGGTGTCGGCGTCGATGTAGCCGATCTTGTCGGTGCTGTCGCCGTCCGACCCGAAGTACGCGTGGTCCAGGTCCGAGGTGAGCGCGAAGATGCTGCGCGAGACGGACACGCGCGGCTCGCGCTGCCACCCGGCCTCCGTCCACGCCTTGCGGAACGCCCGGATCTGCTCGGCCTGCTGCACGTGGAACGGCGCGCCGCCCTCGTCGTTCTTCAGCGTCGAGCTCATCAGGTTCATGCCCTGCTCGGCGGCCCAGACGGCCGTGGCGTTGGAGCCCGCGCCCCACCAGATGCGGTCGCGCAGTCCCTCCGAGTGCGGTTCGAGGCGCAGCAGGCCCGGCGGGTTCGGGAACATCGGGTGCGGGTTGGGCTGGGCGAAGCCCTCGCCCTCCAGCACCTTCAGCAGCACCTCGGCGTGCCGGCGGGCCATGTCGGCGTCCGTGTCGCCCTCACTCGGCCGGTAGCCGAAGTACCGCCACCCGTCGATCACCTGCTCCGGCGATCCCCGCGAGATGCCGAGCTGGAGCCTGCCGCCCGCGATGAGGTCGGCCGCGCCCGCGTCCTCCGCCATGTACATCGGGTTCTCGTAGCGCATGTCGATCACGCCCGTGCCGATCTCGATGCGCTCGGTCCTGGCCCCGATCGCGGCCAGCAGGGGGAACGGGGCGGTCAGCTGCCTGGCGAAGTGGTGCACCCGGAAGTACGCGCCGTCCGCGCCCAGCTCCTCCGCCGCCACCGCCAGGTCGACCGCCTGCAGGAGCGCGTCCGAGGCCGTCCTCGTCTGCGAGTGCGGCGTCTCGGACCAGTGGCCGAAGGACAGGAAACCGATGTTCTTCACGTCCGGTCGAACGCCTCGCCCGGCCGGTTGATTCCCCGTCCCGGGCCGTGCCCGCGGTCGCGGTCGGCGGGAATTCCACCCCATTCCCGAGGAGGTTCGGCAACCTCTGGGAGGGTGGCGCGGGGTTCCTGAGCAGCGGCAACGCCGGCGCGGTGAGCAGCGGACGGGTCCGCCGCAGCGCTCCACGCGGCCCGCCGAGGGCGAGGCGGTCGTGCCCGCCGCACGAGGTCGCGGACGCGATTCCAGGGCGCCTGGACGTGCCTTTGCCCCCGTCCCGGCTCTCGCGCTCGGCGGACGATCGTTCCGCGGCCGGGCAGGGGCCGGCCGCCGCGGGGATCGGCATGCCGCATCGGCCACTCGGGGGTCGCCTGTCGACGGCGGGCGAGCCGTGCCGGCACGGTGGGGGCACGTGGTCCGAGGAGGAGGCGCGCATGCGTGGTGTCCTGCTGGGTTTCGTGACGGCGGTGGCCGTGGTGGTGGGTGGCGTGGCCGTTCCGGCCTCCGCCACGGAGATCGGCGAGTGGGTCGGGCCCTACGACGTGTTCGAGCAGTGCGAGGCCGACCGGCAGCAGGACGTCCGCAGCTCGGGCCAGGTCTGCCAGCCGCGGGTGTTCGCGTGGTTCTACTTCGCCAACGGGGTGTGACCGGGTGCCGCGCGTGAAGCTCGCCGTCGTGCTCGCCGCGGTGGTGGCGGTCGTCGTCGGCGCACCCGCCCAGGCCGCCGGGGGCCGCACGCGGTACGTCGCGAGCTACCCGTCGCTGGACGACTGCGTGGTGGCCGGCGCGGTGCGCCAGGGTGACGAGGGCTGGTGGGACTACGAGTGCCGTCCCGACGGGTCGGGCACGTACGCGCTCTACGCCGTCTACTACCCGTAGTGCCGGGGCTTGTCCCCCGTGCGAGCTACCCGCGGATGTCCACCGCGCGGTGACGATTCCGGGCCGTCCGGTCCCTAGCGTTCGGGGCACCCGCGGCACACCGGCCGCGGACGGGTCGCGGAGGATCGGTCATGCGGTTGTTGGCGCAGTTCGGGGCGGTGGCGCTGGTCGCCTTCGCCGGCAGTGCGGTGGTCGGCGCGGCGGGGTGGAACGTGCCCCTCACGCTGGTCGGCGGGTTCGCGACGGCGGTGCTGTCGCTGTGGGTGTACGCGTGGGTGGTGCGGCGGACCGAGCGCCGCGAGCCCGTCGAGGTGGCCGTGGCCGGGGCGGCACCCGCGTTCGGGCGGGGGCTGCTGGTGGGCCTCGGCATGTTCGCCGCGGTCATCGCGACCATCGCGTCCCTCGGCGGCTACGAGGTGCTGGGCTGGGGGTCGCCGGCGGGCGCGGCGGCGCTGCTCGGGGTCACGGTGGCCGCCGTCGTCACGGAGGAGCTGCTGTTCCGGGGGGTCCTCTTCCGCATCGTGGAGCAGCGCATCGGCACGTGGGCCGCGCTGATGGTCAGCGGCGTGCTGTTCGGCGCGGCGCACCTGTTCAACGACAACGCCACGCTGTGGAGCGGGACCGCCATCGCGGTCGAGGCGGGGTTCCTGCTCGCCGCCGCCTACGCCGCCACGCGCACGCTCTGGCTGCCCATCGGCGTGCACTTCGGCTGGAACTTCGCCCAGGGCGGCATCTTCGGCACCAGCGTCTCCGGCCAGGACGCCCCGCGGGGCCTGCTGGACGGCGTGACGTCGGGCCCGGTCCCGTTGAGCGGCGGCGGGTTCGGTCCGGAGGCGAGCGCGTTCTCCGTGCTGGCGGGTCTGGTGGTGACGGTCGCGTTCCTGTGGCTGGCCAAGCGGCGCGGCAACCTGGTGCCCCCGCGCCGCCGCTCCGCCCCCGCGGCTACGCTCGCCGGGTGATCGGCCTCCGGCAGGTCCCGGACCTCTGGCGACGCCGGGACGTCACGGTCCGGGACACCCCGCTCGCGCTGCTGCTGGCGCTCGCCTCGCTGGTGCCGGCGCTGGAGAACCGGGGCACGCAGCTCGGCGACCTCCCGACCCGCCCGGCGGACGCCCTCGCCGCCGTCGTGATCGCGCTGGAGTGCCTGCCGCTGGTCGTGCGCAGGCGGTGGCCGCTCGTGACGCTGGCGGTGGTGGCCGCGGGGTTCGCGGCCGACCAGCTCCTCGCCTACCACACCGTGGCGGGCACCGCCCTGCCGCTGGCGCTGCTCAGCACGGGCCTGCACCTGGACCACCACCGCCGGGCGACCGCCGTGCTGGCCACGGCGGCGTACGTGCCGCTGGCCGTGGCGCTCGACCGGGGCGGGTCCACCGAGGGCGTGGCCGGGTTCGTGACGTTCTACCTGGCGCTGGCCGCCGCGTGGGCGCTGGGCGCGTGGTTGCGGTTGTCGCGGGCCGCCGAGGCGGAGCACCGCCGCCACGTGGCCGAGGCGACCCGGCAGGCGGAACGCACCCGCATCGCCCGCGAGCTGCACGACGTGGTGACGCACCACGTGACGGCGATGGTCGTGCAGGCGGAGGCGGCGCGGTACCTGGGCGGCGCGCCGGAGCGGCTCGACCGGGCGCTGGCCGCGATCACCGACACCGGCCGCCGGTCCATCGCCGACCTGCGGCACCTGCTGGACCTGCTCAACCCCGACCACGACGCCGACCCGCGCACCCCGTCCGTCGGCGAGCTGAGCGGGTTGGTGGAGCGGACGAGGCGGGCCGGGCAGCCCGTCGAGTTCACCGAGGAGGGCGTGCCGCCGCCGGGGAGCGCGAGGATGGTGGCCTACCGGGTGGTCCAGGAGGCGCTGACGAACGCGCTCAAGCACGCGCACGGCAGGCCGACCACGGTGCTCGTGCGGCACGGCGAGAGCGAGATTGTGGTGGAGGTCGGCACCGAGGGCGGTGGTGCGACGGCGGCGTCACCCGGCGGCGGGCGGGGGCTCGCGGGGCTGCGCGACCGGGTGGGCGTGCTCGGCGGCGAGTTCAGCGCGGGCGGGCGGGACGGCGGTTTCGTGGTGCGCGCCCGCATCCCGGTCGGGAGCCCGTCGTGACCGCGCCGGTGCGGGTGCTGGTGTGCGACGACCAGGCGCTGGTGCGCACCGGCTTCGCCACGATCATCGACGCGCAGCCCGACCTGGAGGTGGTGGGCGAGTGCGGTGACGGGCGGGCCGCGGTCGAGCTGGCCGCGCGGCTGCGGCCGGACGTGGTGGTGATGGACGTCCGGATGCCGGTGCTCGACGGCATCGAGGCGACCCGCCTGCTGGCCGGGACGGGGGTGGCGAACCCCGTCAAGGTGCTCGTCGTGACGACGTTCAACCTGGACGAGTACGTGTACGAGGCGCTGCGCGCGGGCGCCAGCGGGTTCCTGCTCAAGGACGCGCCGCCCGCGCAACTGCTGCACGGCATCCGCACGGTCGCGACCGGGTGGGCGCTGCTCGCGCCGGAGGTGACCCGCCGGCTCGTCGGCCGGTACGCCGAGCGGATCCGGCCCGTGCCGGGCGCGGCGGACGGCGGGCCGCTGACCCCGCGCGAGCTGGAGGTGGTGCGCCTCATCGCCGACGGCCTGTCCAACGGCGAGATCGCCGCCGCGCTCGTGCTCAGCCACGAGACCGTCAAGACGTACGTGTCCCGCATCCTCACCAAGCTCGACCTGCGCGACCGGGTGCAGGTCGTCGTCTACGCCCATCGACACGGCCTGGTCGCCTGACGCGCGGATCCATGCCGCGGTGTCGGCGTTGACGTCGCTGTCGCCGGGCGTCAGGCGGGAACGCGCGACCGCTCCAGCACGCCCAGGAACGCGCGCGACCACAGCGGGAGGTCCGGCCAGCCGCGGCAGGACACCATCGCGCCGTCGACCACGTCCGGTCCGTCCACGAAGGTCGCGCCGGCCAGCTCGACGTCCGCCCTCAGCGGTGGGAAGGCGGCGGTGGAGCGCCCGCGCAGCAGGCCCAGTGCGGCGGGCACCTGGGGCCCGTGGCAGATCGTGCCGACCGGCAGCCCGCGGTCGAAGAAGTGGCGGACGACCCGGGCCACGTCGGGGTCCGTGCGGATGTACTCCGGCGCGCGTCCGCCCGGGATCACCAGCCCGTCGTACTCGCCGGGGTCGACCTCGGCGAAGGGCAGGTCCACGGGCAGCAGGTGGCCGGGTTTCTCGGTGTAGGAGTCCCAGCCGGGCTCGAAGTCGTGCACCACCAGCTTCACCGGGCGGGTGGTCGGCGCGGCGACGACCGCCTCGTGACCGCCCTCGCGCAGCCGGAAGACCGGGTACATCGAGTCGAGCTCCTCGGCGGCGTCGGCCGTCAGGACGAGCACGCGGGCCATGGTCGCTCCCCCTCCCCGCTCGACGCGCCCCGGCGAGGCGCACGGACGGCGTTCACGCCCCCGGAGCGGACGTCGAACCGGTTCGACGGACGATCGTGACCGTACGCCGCCCGGAACCGCCCGGACAATCGACCGGACAGGTGCCCGGACGTTCCGGCTCCCGTCCGGCCGGGTGGGTCGGCCTCGCCGGTCACGCCTTCACGGGAGCCGAGCGGGCCCGGTCGATGTCCGGTCCCCGGTAGAGGTGCTCCGGGATGCCGGCCAGCGCCGAGGGGTGCACCTGCGGCCCCAGGCCGTAGAACCGCTGGAAGCTCATGATCAGCGGTCGCCAGGCGTCCGGGTCGACGTGGTCGGCCGCGTCGGCCCGGATGCCGTCGTGCGCGAACACGCGCAGCACGCGGGCCTCGAACGCGACGACCCCGCCGCGCAGCCCCTCGTCGGCCTCCGCGATCGGGTGCGCGGCCTCGACCACCACCTCCAGCGCCACCGGGCACTCGGCCACCCGCGGCGGGGTCACCGTCTCCGACGGGACCGGGGTGAGGCCGGCGCGGCCGAACTTGTCCGCGACGTGGGTGTAGCCGCGCCGGACCTTGCTCGGCGGCACCGGGTCCACGCCGGTCGTCAGCGCCAGCCGGTCCACCGCCGGGGCCAGGTCGTCCGACGGCAGGTTGAGCACCGCCTCGCCGGTGCGCCGGAGGTTGCGGGCGGTCTGCGACTTCGTGCCCAGGCCGAGCACGGCCCGCCAGCCGAGCCAGAACGCCGAGGAGATCGGCGCGAGGTTGGTCGTCCCGTCCTCGTTCTCGCTGGAGATCAGCACGACCGGCGTGCCGAAGTACAGGATGCCCGGTTCGATGCGGTGGTGCGCTGGGGTTTCCGTTCTCACGCGGCCAGTCTCGGCGTCCGGCGTGGACGGTCGCCGGCGGGAATGCGCCGCGGTGGTCCGGTCACCGCGACCGGCCGGCCGCGGCGGCGAAGCGGCGGGCCAGGTGCGCGAAGGCGTCCCGCAGCTCGGTCGGGCCGACCACCTCGACCGGGGCGTCGAACCTGCCGATGGCGGCGGCCAGGGCGGGCCACGACCACGAGCCCAGGACGAGCCGGCAGCGGTCCGGGCCGAGCGCCTCGGCGATCCCGTCCTGCGCGAACGGCGCGACCTCGGTCACGGGCAGGTGGAGGACCACCTCGCCGCGGCACGGCCAGTCGCCCGTGCCGTCGAGGCCCGCGAACCTGCCCGCGACGAAGGCCGCCACGTCCCCGCCTGGCACGTCACGCGGCGCGAAGCGCGGTCCGTTGGGGCTGCGCGGGCTGATCCGGTCGGCGCGGAACGTGCGCCAGTCGCCCCGGTCAAGGTCCCAGGCGACGAGGTACCAGCGACCGCCCCGGGTGACGAGGTGGTGCGGCTCGGCCCGGCGCGGCGCGGTGGCGGCGGCCGCGGGGGCGGCGTAGTCGAAGCGCAGCACCTCCCGGGCGTGGACGGCGCCGCTGATCGCCACCAGCACCCCGCTGTCGAGCGGTGGTGGCGCGGACCGCTCCACGGCGGTGACCCGCAGGGTGTCGACGCGGTGGCGCAGCCGGGCGGGCAGCACCTGCCGGACGGTGGCCAGCGCCCGCGCCGCGGCCTCCTCGACCCCGGCGCCGGCACCGGCGGCGAGCTGGAGGCCCACGGCCAGCGCGACGGCCTGCTCGTCGTCGAACAGCAGCGGTGGCAGTTGCGAGCCGGGACCGAGCCGGTAGCCGCCGTCCGGGCCCTTGGTGGTCACGATCGGATAGCCCAGCTCCCGCAGCCGGTCGACGTCGCGGCGCACCGTGCGAGGGCTGACCTCCAGCCGCCGTGCCAGCGCGGCGCCCGGCCAGTCCCGGCGCGCGTGCAGCAGCGACAGCAGTGCCAGCAGCCGTGCTGAGGTCTTCGGCATGGTCGCCATCCTGCCCTGAAGAAGAGGACACAACCTGTCCTCTTCCCCTGCGACCGTGGTCGGGTACCGAACACCGGGTCCGACCGAGGAGCGACCTTGTCCGTCACCACCACCACCCACCTGAACTTCCGCGGCGACGCCCGAGCGGCGCTGGAGTTCTACCGCTCCGTGTTCGGCGGCGACCTCGCCGTCGTCACCTACGCCGACGCCGGGGACGCCTCCGGCGATCCCGGGGCCGACCACGTGATGTGGGGCCAGGTGCTCGCCGGGAACGGCTTCCACGTGATGGCCTACGACGTGCCGTCGCGGCTGGCGTACGACCGGGGCGAGAACCCGTTCTTCGTCTCCGTGCGCGGCGAGTCCGTCGAGGAGGTCACCGGCTACTGGCAGGGCCTCTCCGAGGGCGCGACCGTCGTGGTCCCGCTCGGCCCGGCGGGGTGGGCTCCCGCCTACGGGATGCTGCGGGACCGGTTCGGCGTCGTCTGGGTCCTGGACGTCGTCAGCGGGCACCGGGGCTGACCCGGCGCGGAACGGGGACCGACCACGATGGCAGTGCTGGACACCAGGGCGCTCAACCGCGCGACGCTCGCCCGGCAGTCCCTGCTCGACCGCGCCGACCTGCCGGTGCTCGACGCGGTGGCGCGCCTGGGCGGGATGCAGGCGCAGGAACCGCAGGAACCGTTCGTCGGGCTCTGGTCGCGGTTGCGCGCGTTCGACCCGACCGCCCTCGACGGCCTGCTGACCGCGCGGCGCGTGGTGCGCACCCACCTCATGCGCCGCACCATCCACCTCGTCACCGCCGACGACGCCCTGGCCTGGCGGTCGCGGCACGACGCCATGCTGCGCCAGCGGGCGCTCGGGGCCTACCGCCGCGAGTTCGCCGGGGTGGACCTGGACGACCTCGCGGCGGCGGCACGGGAGGTGCTCGCCGACGACGAGCCCCGCACGATGGCCGACCTGGGCCGGGTGCTCGCCGCGCACTGGCCCGCCACCGGGCCGCGGGCGCTGGGCGAGGTAGCGGTCGCCGCGCTCGTCCCGGTCGTGCAGGTGCCGCCGCGCGGGCTGTGGCGCGTCAAGGCGGGCGCGCGGTACGTCCGCGTCGCGTCGTGGCTGGGGCGCGAGGTCGACCCGCCCGCACCGGAGGGCGCCGACCCGGTCGGCCGGGCGCTGGCCCTGCGCTACCTGGCCGCGTTCGGCCCCGCGACGGTGGCGGACCTGCGCGCGTGGTGCGGCCTCGCGGGCCTGCCCCGCGCGGTGGCCGCGATCCGGGACGGGCTGGTGGCGTTCCGCGACGAGCACGGCCGGGAGCTGCTGGACCTGCCCGACGCGCCGCGTCCCGACCCCGACACGCCCGCGCCGGTGCGGTTCCTGCCCGCGTTCGACAACGCGATCCTGGGCTACCACGACCGGGACCGGGTGGTCGACCACGCCCACCGCGGCCTGTCGGTCGCCGGCGAGCGCGTGGTGCTGGTGGACGGTCGGGTCGCCGCCACGTGGACCACCGCCAAGACCGGCGCCAAGACGGGCGCCAAGACGGGCGCCGGAACGGGCGCAGAGGCGGGTGCGGTGGCGGTCACCCCGCTGCGCCGCCTCTCCCCGGCCGAGCACGCCGCCGTGGTCGGGGAAGGGCGGGAACTGGCGTCGTTCCTCGGCGCCGGCGGTGACGCCGCCGAGCCGATCGTGCGGGTCCTCCGTTGAAATGACCGATTCCACCCCCCGCGGCCCGGTCGGGTGGCACTTCGACGTGTCCGGACGGGGTTCCGCCCTTTGCGGGGTTATGTCCGATTTGGGTGGACGATTCACCGCGTGAACCGTTTGTTCGTGACTGCTCGCATTCGCGTTCGACGGTCCGGGGAAAACCCGTTCGACGGTTCGGCGCGGCAGTTGTCGATCTTGGTGCGCGGGGTCGGCGCGCGGGCCGCGGTGCCGGCGCGCCGACCCCGCCGGCCGGGCCGGTGGGCGCCGTTTCGGGCGGTTCGCCCAACCGAAGCACGGTTCGGGCACAACTTCGACCGGTGTGGTGAGAAATCGTCGCGTTGGTGCTAAGGGTCGCGCGCCCCTGGGCGGCGCGGCGGGCCGTCGGGTGCCCGGTTCGGCGGTGTCCGTTGACCCGTTCGCCGCCGCTGAGACGCCGGCGCGGTTAATGGCGCGTTACGCGGTGCCGATGTGCGCGCCGGCCGTCGGGAACGCGGTTCGGCCGCCGGGGCGGCAAAAATGTCCGGGTTCGTGGACAAGTCGACGGGTCGTGCTATAAAGCGTCCCGAAGAGGGGGCACCGTCGCGAAAAGACCATCGTTCACCGGGCTGGAGGGGGCTGGGCAATTGGTGCCGACGGACCACGGTGGCGCCCTCGCCGAACTGGCCGACCTGTTCGTCGCGTGCACGGCGGGCACGGGCAGGCTCGCCCTCGTCAGCGGGGGTCTGGCCAGCGGGAAGACGGAACTGCTCCAGCGGTTCCAGCGCCACGTCGCCGCGTCCGGCGCGCTGCTGCTGACCGCCACCGGCGCGCCCGCCGAGCGCGCGTTGCAGGCGGGGGTCATCGACCAGTTGTTCCACGGCGCCGGTCTGCCGCCCGAAATAGCGGACCGCGTTTCGCACCTCATCACGCCGATCGCGGCGGCGGTCGGTGATCCCGGATCGGACGTCCGGAGCATCCAGCATTCGCACGTGCGGCCGGTCCACGAATTGTGCGGAATACTTCTTGAATTGTCGCGGGAACGGCCGGTCGTGCTCTGCGTGGACGACGTGCAATTCGCCGACAGCTCCTCCCTGCAATTCATCCTCTACCTGCGCAGGCGGATGAGGTCGGGACGGCTGCTCGTCGTGCTCGCCGAGTGGGAGCAGCCGCAGCCGACGCTGCCGCTGTTCAACGCCGAGCTGTCCCGCCGGCCGCACCACCGCATCCGGCTCGCCCCGCTGTCGCCCGCCGGGATCGCCGGCCTGCTGCGCGACCACGTGCCCGACCCCGACGGGCCGGCCGCCGTCTGGCACGGGCTCACCGGCGGCAACCCCATGCTGGTCCGCGCCCTGGTCGAGGACCTGGCCGCCGGGCACGAGGCCGTCGCCGACCGGGCCGGGCCCGCGTTCGGCCGCGCGGTGCTGGAGTGCCTGCACCGCTGGGAGGCCGGCTTCCCGGAGGTCGCCCGCGCGATCGCCGTGCTGGGCCGGGACGTGGTGGGGGAGGACCGCACCCCGGTCCTGCTCGGCCGGCTCGCCGGCACCACGCCCGAGGCCGTCGCGCAGGTGGTCGACGTGCTCACGGCCGCGGGGCTGCTCGCCGACGGCGGGTTCCGCCACCCCGGCGCGGCGGCGGTGGTCCTCGACAGCACGCCGGGCGCCGAGCGGGCGCGGCTGCACGCCCGCGCCGCCGAGCTGCTCTACCAGCGCGGCGCGGCGGCGGCCGTGGTCGCCGACCACCTCGTGGCCGCCGACCGGGTCGCCCCGGGCTGGCCGGTCACCGTGCTGCGCATCGCCGGTGAGCAGGCGCTCATGGACGACGACGTGGCCGCCGCCGTGCGCTACCTGGAGCCCGCGCTGCCCGCGGCCGAGCGGGACGAGCGGCTGCGCATCACCAGCGTCCTGGTCCAGGCGCTGTGGCGGGTCAACCCGGCCGCCGCCGTGGTGCACCTGGGGCCGCTGCACGAGGCGATGTGGGAGGGGCGGCTGCGCGGGCGGGCCGCCATGACCGTCGTGCAGCACGCGCTGTGGAGCGGTGACGAGACCACGGCGGTGCGCGCGCTGGGCGTGCTGGCCGACAACCCCGGCGTGCTGGACCCGCAGAGCGCGGCCGAGCTGCGGATCATCTGCCAGTGGTTCCACGGCCTCGGCGCGGTGTCCGCCGTGGCCTCCGACGTGCCGGCCGACGCCGACCCGTGGGTGGCGGCGGCGCAGGCCGTGGGCACGTTCTGGACCACCGAGTTCCACCCCGACGCGCTGGCCAGCGCCGAGCACATCCTCCAGAGCTGCCGGCTCGGCGACATGTCGCTGGAGGTCGTGCTCACCGCCCTGCTGATCCTGGCGCACGGCGGGCGCCCCGACCGGGCCGAGTGGTGGTGCGACCGGCTCGCCGCCGAGGCCACCCGCGGCGGCGCGGTGACCTGGCAGGCCATCCTGGAGGTCGTCCGGGCCGACATCGCGCTGCGGCGCGGCGAGGTGGTGGTGGCCGCGGCCCGCGCCGAGACCGCCCTGGGCCTGCTGCCGCACGAGGGCTGGGGCCTGTCCATCGGCTACCCGCTGGCCGTGCTGCTCGACGCCAACACCGCGCTGGGCCGGCACCGCGTGGTCGCGGGCGTGATGCGGCTGCGCGTGCCCGACGCCATGTTCTCCACCGTCGCGGGGCTGCGCTACCTGCACGCCCGCGGGCACGGCAACCTCGCCGCCGGGCGCGTGCTCGCCGCGATCAGCGACTTCCAGAACTGCGGCACCCGGATGCGCGAGTGGGGCCTCGACCTGCCGGTGCTCGCGCCGTGGCGCAACGGCCTGGCGCAGGCCAACCTCGCGCTGGGCCGCCCCGAGGTCGCCCGGGAGCTGATCCGCGAGCAGATGCGGCTGCCCGCGGGCGACCGGCGCACCTGCGGCGCGTCGCTGCGGGTGCTGGCGGCGGCGGGCGACCCGGCCGAGCGGCCGCGCCTGCTGCGCGAGGCGGTGCGGCACCTGCGGCGCGCGGGCGACCGGGTGGAGCTGGCCCGCGCCCTGTCCGACCTCAGCGAGGCCCTCGACGCGCTCGGCGAGCACGGTGAGGCGCGCGAGCTGGCCCGCGTCGCGGTGGCCGAGACCAAGGCGTCCTACTCCGGCGCGCTGCCCATCCCGGTCGACTGGGAGGACGGTGGCAACGACGCCGCGGGCGACGACCGGCCGGTCCTGAGCGACTCGGAGCTGCGCGTGGCCGAACTCGCCGCCAAGGGCCACACCAACCGCGAGATCAGCGGTCTCCTCTACATCACCGTCAGCACCGTCGAGCAGCACCTGACCCGCGTCTACCGCAAGCTCGGCGTGCGCAGCAGGGCCGACCTGCCGTCACGCCTGGCCCAGCGGGCGGGCGCCGGCGCCCGGGCCGTCGAAGCGCGCGGCTGAGCCCCGCCACCCACTCCAGCCGAGCAGAACGGAAGAGAGCCGCCCATGTCCACCCAGTCCACCTGCCGCGTCTGCGCGGGCGCGGTCACCGAGTTCGTCGACCTCGGCACGCAACCCCTGTCCGACGCGTTCCGCGAACCCGGGGACACCTCCGAGGAGTTCACCTACCGCCTCGCCGTGGGCTCCTGCGCCGACTGCGCCATGGTGCAGCTCATGGAGGAGGTGCCCAGGGAGCGGATGTTCCACCAGGACTACCCCTACCTGTCGCAGGGGTCGGCGGTGATGCGGGAGCACTTCGGCGCGCTGGCGCGGCGGTTCCTGGACACCGAGCTGGCCGGCGAGGACCCGTTCGTGGTGGAGCTGGGCTGCAACGACGGCACCATGCTGCGCACGGTCGCCCGGGCCGGGGTGCGGCACCTGGGCGTCGAGCCGTCGGGCGCGGTCGCCGACCTGGCCGCCGAGGCGGGCGTGCGGGTCCGCAAGGACTTCTTCGAGGAGCCCACCGCGCTGTCCATCCGGGAGCAGGACGGGCCGGCCGACGTCGTCTACGCCGCCAACACCTTCTGCCACATCCCCTACGTCGGGTCGATCCTGCGCGGCGTGGTGGCGCTGCTCAAGCCCGGCGGCGTCTTCGTGTTCGAGGACCCCTACCTCGGCGACATCGTGGCGCAGACGTCGTTCGACCAGATCTACGACGAGCACTTCTTCCTGTTCAGCGCCACCTCCGTGGACGTCATGGCGCGCCGGCACGGCCTGGAGCTGGTCGACGTCGAGCGCCTGCCGGTGCACGGCGGCGAGGTCCGCTACACGCTGGCGCTGCCCGGCGCCCGGGCCCGCTCCGAGGCCGTGGTCGCCCTGCTCGCGGAGGAGGAGGCGCGCGGGCTGCACGACCGGGCCGTGCTGGACGGGTTCGGCGACCGCATCCGCGCCATCCGCGACGACCTGCTGGACCTGCTGCGGCGGCTGAGGGCGGAGGGCAAGCGGGTCGTCGGCTACGGCGCGACGGCCAAGAGCGCCACCGTGACGAACCTGTGCGGCATCGGGCCGGACCTGGTGGAGTTCATCAGCGACACCACGCCCGCCAAGCAGCACCGGCTGGCGCCCGGCTCGCGCATCCCGGTGCTGCCGCCGGCGGCGTTCGCCGACCCCTACCCGGACTACGCGCTGCTGTTCGCCTGGAACCACGCCGAGGAGATCATGGCCAAGGAGACGGCGTTCCGCGAGGCCGGCGGCCGGTGGATCCGGTACGTCCCCGACGTCCACGTGGTGTGACCGTGCCGCGGGACCTCGCCGGCACGCGGGTCGCGGTGCTCGGCGGCTCGGGGTTCGTCGGCTCCGCGGTGGCGGCCCGGTTGGCGGCGGCGGGCGCGCGGGTCCGGGTGGTGGCCCGCGCGCCCGGCGTGCCGCCGTTCCCGGCCGAGGTCGTCGCCGCCGACCTCGCCGAGCCCGGCGCGGTGTCCGCCGCGGTCGCGGGCGCGGACGTGGTGCTGCCGCTGGTGCTGTTCACCGGCGGCGGCACGTGGCGGGTGGACGAGGGCGACGCGGCCGACGCCGCCCGGGTCAACGTCGGTGTGGTCGCCGACGCGGTCGCCGCGGCCGGCGCGGCGGTCGTGTTCGCGGGCTCCACCTCCCAGGTGGGGCCGGGCGCGCCGGAGCGGGTCGACGGCACGGAGCCGGACCGGCCGGAGTCGGCCTACGACCGGCAGAAGTGCGCCGCCGAACGGCTCGTGCTCGACGCGGGCGGCTGCTCGTTGCGCCTGCCCACCGTGTTCGGGCCGACCACCGGCTCGCCCGACCGGGGCGTGGTGACCGCGATGGCGCGCCGCGCCCTGGTCGGTGAGCCGCTGACCGTGTGGGGCGCCGGCGACATGGAGCGCGACCTGGTGTTCGTCGGGGACGTCGCCGAGGCGTTCGCCGCCGCCGTGGCGCACGCCGACCGGCTGGCCGGGCGGGCGTGGCTCGTCGGCTCGGGCGCGGGGGTGGCGGTGCGCGCGCTGTTCGAGCTGGTCGCCGCGACCGTCGCCGACCACACCGGACGCCCGCCCGTGCCGGTGCGGTCGGTGCCACCGCCGCCGCACGCCACCCCGCTGGACTTCCGCAGCCTCGTCGCCGACCCGGCGGCGCTGACCCGCGCCACCGGCTGGCGGGCCCGCGTGCCGCTGGCCGAGGCGGTGTCCCGGACCGTCGCCGCCCTCCTGGCGTCCTCTGTGGACGGTTTCGCGCCGGCACCCCTAAACCCGCGTTAGGGGTGCCCCTAGGCGGGTTGACCGGGCGGTCCGGGCCGCTGCACGCTGATCACCGTTGCGGCGGACGGGAGGTTGGCCATGAGGGCCCGTGCACTCGCCGTCGGTGGGGCCTGGGAGTTCGAGCCCGAGGTGTTCCCCGACGACCGCGGCCTGTTCGTCTCGCCGTTCCAGCGGGAGGTGTTCGCCGACGCCGTCGGCGCGCCGCTGTTCGCCGTGGCGCAGGCCAGCGCCAGCGTGTCCCGGCGCGGCGTGGCGCGGGGCGTGCACTACGCGCGCCGCGCGCCCGGCTGCGCCAAGTACGTGACCTGCTCGCGCGGGCGCGTGCTGGACGTCGTGGTGGACCTGCGGGTCGGCTCGCCGACGTTCGGGGAGTGGGACTCGGTGGAGCTGTCCGGCGACGGCTTCCGCGCCGTCTACCTGCCGCCGGGGCTCGGCCACGCGTTCCTCGCCCTGGAGGACCACTCCACCGTGCACTACCTGCTGTCCCGCGCCTACGACCCGGCCGACGAGCTGGCGGTGTCCCTGCTGGACCCCGACCTCGCGCTGCCCGTGCCCGCCGACGCCGTGCTGTCCGAACGGGACCGCCGCGCGCCCGGCCTCGCCCACGCGCGCGACAGCGGGCTCCTGCCGGTGCACACCGCGCCCGACCGGGAGGGGTCCGCCGAGTGACCGCGCCCACCCGCAGACCCACCCGCAGGCCCACCGCGACGCGCCTGGCCGAGTCGATGCTCGTGGGCGGCGGCACCGACGCCGTGCACGCCTGGCTCGCCGACACCGCCGAGCGCACCTGGATGCGCGTCGAGCGCGTGCCGCTGGACGACCTCGCGGGCTGGCGCACCGAACCCGGCACGGGCAACCTGCGCCACCACACCGGGCGCTTCTTCAGCGTCGAGTCGCTGGCGGTCGACCTGCCCGGCGCGCCCGTGCCGCACTGGTCGCAGCCCATCATCAACCAGCCCGAGATCGGCATCCTCGGCATCCTGGTGCGCGAGGTCGACGGCGTGCTGCACTGCCTGATGCAGGCCAAGCACGAACCCGGCAACCCCAACGGCCTGCAGCTGTCGCCGACCGTGCAGGCCACCCGCAGCAACTACACCGGGGTGCACCGCGGCAAGCCCATCCCGTACCTGGACCACTTCCGCGACACCTCGGCCCACCGGGTCGTGGTGGACATCCGGCAGTCCGAGCAGGGCGCGTGGTTCTACCGCAAGCGCAACCGCAACATGGTGGTCGAGGTCGACGGCGAGGTGGAGGTGCGCGAGGGCTTCCGCTGGCTGACCCTCGGGCAGGTCGCCGAGCTGATGACCGTGCCGGACCTGGTGAACATGGACGCCCGCACGGTGCTCGCCTGCCTGCCCGGCGGCGGCGCGGCGCTGGCCGGGGCGGCGACCGACCCGTTCACCGAGGCCCTGGTGCGGTCCGCGGACCCCGCCGCTTCCGGCGTGCACGGGATCGGCGACGTGCTGAGCTGGATCACCGAGGTCCGCACCCGCACCGACCTGCGGGTGAGCCTGGGACCCCTGGCGGGGCTGCCGGACTGGGCGCGGGAGAACGGCGTCATCGCCCACCGCGACGGCGGGTTCTTCACCGTCGTCGGCGTGGACGTGGCGGCGGGCGGCCGCGAGGTCGGGGCGTGGTCGCAGCCGATGGTCGAGCCGGTCGGCACCGGCGTGATCGCGTTCCTGGTCAAGGTGATCGACGGCGTGCTGCACGTGCTGGCGCACGCCCGCACCGAGGCGGGCTACGCCGACGTGACGGAACTGGCGCCCACCGTGCAGTGCGTTCCGGAGACCCACGACCGGCTGCCCGCGCGGCCGCGGTTCCTGGACGAGGTGCTGACCTCGTCGCGGGTCCGCTTCGACACCGTGCTCTCGGAGGAGGGCGGCCGGTTCCTGGGCGCGCGCAACCGCTACGTGGTCGTGGAGACCGACGTCGAGGTCCCGCCCGATGACCCGGAGTACCGCTGGCTGACCCTGAACCAGTTCGAGGAGCTGCTGCGGCACAGCTTCTACGTCAACATCCAGGCCCGCAGCCTGCTGCTGTGCCTGCGCAGCCTCGTCCCGCGCGGGTGAGGCGGACGCCGCCGCCCCCTCCGCCCGGTGGTCACAGCGTCGCGAGCACCCGCTTGAGCGCGTCCACGACGCGTTCCTGCGCGTCCTGCGGCAGCGACGGGTACATCGGCAGCGAGAAGATCTCGCCGGCCACCCGCTCGGTCACCGGCAGGCTGCCCTCGGCGTAACCCAGGTGCGCGAAGCCGGTCATGGTGTGCACCGGCCACGGGTAGCTGATGTTCAGGTGGATGTCGTGCGCCTTCAAGCGCTCCAGGATGTCGTCGCGCCGCGGGTGGCGCACCACGTGGACGTAGTGCACGTGGGTGTTGCCCGGCGCGGTCGCCGGCAGCACCAGGTCGGTGTCCGCCAACGCCTCGGCGTACCGGGCGGCGACCGCCTGCCGGGCCGCCACGTACTCGTCCAGCCGGGTCAGCTTGCGCCGCAGGATCTCCGCCTGCACCTCGTCCAGCCGGCAGTTGTGGCCGGGCGTCTCCACGACGTAGTAGGTCTTCTCCATGCCGTAGTAGCGGTGGCGGCGCAGGTTCGCGTCCACGGTCGCGTCGTTGGTGATCGTCGCACCGCCGTCGCCGTAGGCGCCCAGCACCTTGGTGGGGTAGAAGGAGAACGCGGCCGCGTCGCCTATCGACCCGGCGACCCGGCCGTGGTGACGCGCGCCGTGGGCCTGCGCGCAGTCCTCCAGCACCAGCAGGCCGTGCCGCCGCGCCAGCTCCGTCAACGGGGCCATGTCCACGCACTGGCCGTACAGGTGCACCGGCAGCAGCGCCTTGGTGCGCGGGGTGATCGCCGCGGCGACCTGCTCGACGTCCATCAGGTAGGTGTCCGGGTGCACGTCCACGAACACCGGCGTCGCGCCCACGGCGTCGATCGCCAGCACGGTCGGCGCGGCGGTGTTGGACACCGTGACCACCTCGTCGCCGCGGCCCACGCCGAGGGCCTGGAGGGCGAGGCGGAGGGCGTTCGTGCCGTTGTCCACGCCGACGCAGTGCGCGACGCCGTGGTAGGCGGCGAACTCCTCCTCGAACGACGACACGCTCGGCCCGAGTATGAGCCTGCCGGAGGAGAACACGGTCTCGACGGCGTCGAGGATGTCCTTGCGCTCCGATTCGTATTCACGGGTGTAGTCCCAGACGAGCGTGGCCATCGGCAGCCCTTTCGACAGGTCGGCTTCCCGATCAGCCTAGGTCCGGCCCTCGGCTAGGGGGTAACCCCTAATCTCCAGGTCACGGGGGTCGCCACGACCCTCGGGGATGAGCGTCGGCCGGCCCGTCCGCGGTCCCGGGGAGCCGTCCTCCGCCAGGGGTCTTAGGGGTGTCCAGCCCGCTTCGGGGGGCTTTACGGTGACCACGCTCCCGGCGCGGTCGCCGGATTTCCAGCACCCCCATCGTGGACGAGGACGACGAATGCCGCGGCATTTCCTTTTCATGTGCCACCCGGACCACGGGCACGTCATCCCGAACCTCGCCGTGGTGACCGAGCTGGTCGCGCGCGGGCACCGGGTCACCTACCTGACCGCGCCGAGCATGGCCGGCGTCGTGACCGAGGCGGGGGCCGCGGCCGTCACCTACCCCTCGCGCTACCGCGACGCCGACTTCGCGCTCGTGGCCGACGACCCCGGCTACCTGATGGGCGTGCTGCTCGACGAGAGCGAGGCCATGCTCGCCACCGCGACCGCCGACCTCGACGCCGACCGGCCCGACTGCCTCGTCTACGACACCTCGATCCTCTACGCGGGCCGCGTGCTGGCGCGCCACTGGGACGTGCCGGCCGCGCAGGTGATCCCGGTGTTCGCGTCCAACGAGCACTTCTCGTTCCTCAACGCCATGTACAACCCCGAGTCCGCCGCCGCCGAGCGGCCCAGCGCCGAGCGGCCCGCGCGGATGCCCGAGTGGGTCGGGGCGACGATGGCCCGCATCGGGGCGCTGTGCGCGCGCTACGGGGTGACCGCCGCGCCGCACGAGGTGTGGTTCGAGGTGCCGCCGCTGAGCCTGGTGACGGTGCCGCGCGAGTTCCAGTACGCGGGCGACACGTTCGACGAGCGGTTCGCGTTCGTCGGGCCGTGCGTCGGCGACCGGGGGTTCCTCGGCTCGTGGGAGCCGCCGGGCGACGACCTGCCCGTGGTGCTGGTGTCGCTGGGCGCGGTGTTCAACCGGGACGAGGGCTTCTTCCGCACGTGCGTCGAGGCGTTCCGCGGCCGGCCGTGGCGCGCGGTGATGACCACCGGCGGCGGCGTGGACCGCGCGGCGCTCGGCGACCTGCCGCCCAACGTCGAGGTGCACGACTTCGTGCCGCACGTGGCCGTGCTGGAGCACGCCGCCCTGTGCGTGACCCACGCCGGGATGGGCACCGTGATGGAGGCGTTGCGGTCGGGCACGCCGATGGTGTGCGTGCCGGGGTCCGCGCTCGACCGGCCCACCGGGTGGCGGGTCCGGGAACTGGGACTGGGCACGGTGGTCGACCCCGCCGACCTCACGCCGGGCGCCCTGGTCGAGGCGATCACCGCGGTGCTGGGCGATGCGGGGATCGCGGCCCGGTCGGAGCTGATGCGCAAGGTGGTCGCGGAGGCCGGCGGCACGGTCCGCGCCGCCGACGAGGTCGAGCGGCACCTGGCGCGGTCGCGTTGACCGCCGTGCCGGTCGAGTTCGGCGTGCTGGGCCCGATCCGCAGCCTGCACGGCGGCGTGGAGCGGCGGGTCGGCGGTCCCCGAGAGCGCGCGGTGCTGGGGCGGCTGGTGCTCGACGCCAACCGCGTGGTCAGCGTGGACCGGCTCATCGAGGCGGTGTGGCACGGCGACCCGCCGGCCAGCGCGCGCGGCCAGATCGCGATCTGCGTGTCGCGCCTGCGGCGGGCGCTGGGCGAGGCCGGTCGCGCGATCGACACCGCGAACCCCGGCTACGTGGCGCGGCTGGACGACGACGCCGTGGACTGGCTGCGGTTCACCTCCCTGGTCGGCCGGGCCCGGTCGCGGGCGGCCGGTGGCGACGCGGCGGGCGCGGTGGCGCTGCTGCGCGAGGCGCTCCGGCTGTGGCGGGGCGTGCCGTTCGAGGACCTGCCCGGCCTGCGGGCGGAAGCGGTGTGGATGCAGTCGGCGCGGCTGGACGCCGTGGAGGCGTGCGCCGAGCTGGAGCTGCGGCTGGGCCTGCACCACCGGGTCGGCGAGGAGCTGACCGCCGTGGTGGCCGAGCACCCGCTGCGCGAGCGGGCGTGGGCGCACCTGATGCTGGCCCGGTACCGGTCCGGTCGGCGGGCCGACGCGCTGCGCACCTACCAGGACGCCCGGCGGGCGCTGGTCGAGCAGATCGGCCTGGAACCCGGCCGGGAGCTGCGCGAGCTGCACGAGCAGGTGCTGCGGGACGCGCCGGAGCTGCTGGGCGCGCCCCGGGCCGAGGCGGTGCCGGTCGTGGTGCCCCGCCAGTTGCCGAGGCAGGCCCTGCCGTTCGCCGGCCGCGCCGCGGAGCTGGCCGAGCTGGACGCGGCCCTCGCGCCCGGGCCGGACGTGCCCGGCGCGGTGGTGCTGTCGGGGCCGGGCGAGGTCGGCAAGACGGCGTTGGCGCTGCGCTGGGCGCACCAGCGCGCCGACCGGTTCCCCGACGGCCAGCTGCACGCCGACCTGGTGGACGACTTCGGCCGGCCCGTGCCGGCGCCCGTGCTGCTGGACCGGTTCCTGCGGGCGCTCGGCGTGCCGGCGACGTCGGTGCCGGACGACCCGGGGGAGAAGGTGGCGCTGTACCGCAGCAGCGTGGCGCACAAGCGGGTGCTGGTGGTGCTGGACGGGGCCGTGGACCACACCCAGGTCCGGCCGCTGCTGCCGGGTGGCGCGAACACCAGGGTCATCGTGACCAGCCGGCAGCCGATGGACGAGCTGGTCGCCCGTCAGGGCGCGCACCGGGCGTTCGTGGAGCCGCTGCGCCCGGAGGAGTCGTGGCAACTGCTGACGATGCTGCTCGGCCACGACTGGGTGGCGGAGGAACGCGGTGAGGCGACCCGGATCGTGGGCTCGTGCGACGGCTTCCCGCTGCCGCTGCGCCGCGCCGCCGCGAGCGTCCGCTCCGTACCGCACCGCCTGGACCACCGCCGCCTGACGGGCGTTCCGGCCTGACCGGTCCGGGTCGACCGACCGCGACCCGGACCCCGGCTCGCCCTCAGGCGCGGGCCGGCCCTCAGGCGCGGGCCAGCACGGTGGCGACCGCGGCGGCCAGCGCGTCCGCCGAGGGCGGGGCGGTGGTGCGCCAGGCGACGTGGCCGTCCGGCCGCACGAGCACCGCACCGGCCTCGCCCACGCCGTAGACCGACGCCCAGGTCGGCGACACCACGTCGGTGGCGCCGTCGGTCGACACCTCGACCGCCGCGATCGCCGCGCCGGTCCGCGCGGCCACCTCCTTCGCCGCCTGCGCCCAGCCGCGACCCGCCGCCAGCACCGTCAGCCCGGTGCCGACCAGGTCCAGGGTGGACAGCTCCTCCGCGCCCCGGCGCACCGGCACGTGCGGCGCGCGGTGGCCCGGCCGGGCGGTCGGGACGTAGGTCCGGTAGGGGTCCACCGGGGTCGGCGCGCCGGTGCCGTCCGGCACGACGGCGGCCGACTCGTAGTGGAACCCGAGCACCAGGCCCTCGCAGCTGCGCCGACCGGCCTGCCGCGCGATGGCCTCCTTCATGGACAGCTCGCCCTCCATCATCCGGAACGTGATGAAGGCGTTGGCCAGGCTCTCCCCGACGGTGCGTTCGCCGATCGGGTGGCGTTCGGCCTCGTACGTGTCCAGCAGCGCCTCGCCCGCCGTTCCCGACAGCACCGCCGCCAGCTTCCACACCAGGTTGTGCGCGTCCTGGATGCCGCAGTTCATGCCGAACCCGCCCTGCGGCGTGGACACGTGCGCCGAGTCGCCCGCCAGGAACACCCGGCCGGAGCGGAAGCGGGTCGCGGTCACGGCCTGCTGCAACCACGGCATCACGCCGACCAGCTCGACCTCCAGGTCCGGCACGCCGACGGCCTCGCGGACCACCCGCACGCAGAACTCCGGCGTGAAGTCGGCCTCGCTGCCGCCCTCCTCGGGGTCGTACCCGGTCTGGATGATCCACCGGCGCTCGTTGTCCACGGCCTCCACCGCGCACGGGACGGCGCTGCGGATGAAGTACAGCGCGCACATCCGATCGGTCAGCAGCGGCACGACGTCGGCGTCGAACATGATGCTGATCATGTGACCGAGCGGCGGCGGGCCCTCCACGCCGATGCCCAGCCGCTCCCGCACGGTGCTGCGACCGCCGTCGGCGGCGATGGCGTAGCGGGCGCGCACGGTGGCGCGGCCGGACGCGGACTCGACCACACCGTCCACACCGGACTCGTCCTGGTCCAGGGACGTCAGCGTGGTGGCGAACCGCACGTCGCCGCCGGGCAGGCGCTCGGCCAGGTCGCGCAGCACCACCTCGAACCGGTCCTGCGCGCAGATGTAGGTGTAGGTGGGGCTCTGCGGCGCGTCCTCGGCGATGGGCGCGACCTCGCGGTGGAAGTCGGCCGCGGTCAGCGACGAGCCGACGCCCACGGCCAGGCTGTCCTCGCGCGGCAGGCCGACCCGCTCGACCTCGTCGGCCACGCCCCACGCCCGCACCAGCTCCATCGTGCGGGTGGACACCAGGCGCGCCTTGGGGAAGATCGACGTGCCCGCGTGCCGCTCCACCAGCAGCGACGTCAGCCCGTGCCGGGAGCACTCGATCGACGCGGCGAGGCCGACCGGCCCACCACCCACGATGAGGACGTCGACCTCGAAGTCAGCCATGCGGACGAGCCTGCGGCACCGCCGCGAGGGCGTCAAGGAGGCGGATATCGAAGTGATAGAGCCTTGAAACCGCAGGTCAGTAGCGTTTCGGCGAGCGACGGCGCCCGCTCCTGGCGGGCGTGCCGTGGACAACGTGGGGAGGCGCCATGTTCGCCGAAGGATCGGTCGCCGTGGTCACCGGCGGTTCGCGCGGGATCGGGCGCGCCGTCGCGGTCGACCTGGCGGCGCACGGCGTCCACGTCGTGGTCAACTACTCGCGCTCCGAGGAGCACGCCAAGGAGCTGGTCGCGCGGATCGGGGAGTCGGGCGGCAGCGCCAGCGCCGTGCGGGCGGACGTGACCGACGAGGACGCGGTGCGCGAGCTGTTCCGGTCCGTCCGCTCCGAGCACGGCCGGCTGGACGTGCTGGTGACCAGCGCGGGCGTGACGCGGGACCGGCACCTGGTCGCCATGAGCAGCGAGACGTTCCGCGAGACCCTGGACATCAACCTGCACGGCACGTTCCTGGCCTGCCGCGAGGCCATGCGGATCATGCAGCACCAACGGCGCGGGTCGATCGTGACGCTCAGCTCGGCCAGCGGGCTGGACGGCGGGTTCCCGGGCCAGACGAACTACGTCGCGTCCAAGGGCGCGATCATCGCGTTCACCAAAGCGCTGTCCTACGAGGCCGCGCCGCACGGGGTGCGCGTCAACGTGGTGGCGCCCGGTTTCGTCGAGACCGACATGACCCGGGTCATCCCCGCGAAGCTGCGCGACGGCTACGCCTCCCGCATCCGGCTCGGCCGCATGGGCCGGCCCGAGGAGATCGCGAACCTGGTCACGTTCCTGGCCTCCGACAAGGCGTCCTACATCACCAGCGAGACGTTCGTCGCCAACGGCGGCGGACTCGGCTGACAACCCGACGGCCGCAAGCGCCCCCACCGGAAGGAGAAGCGTGACCCTCGACGAACTGCGCGCCACGGCTGCGGCTCGCCACGAGACGTGCGCCCAGATCAAGAAGATGATCGTCTCGCGGCTCGACCTGCCCATCGAGCCCGCCTGGATCACCGACGACCAGCCGCTGTTCGGCCGCGGCCTGGAGCTGGACAGCCTCGACGTGCTGGAGCTGTACGTGGCGATCGAGGCCGAGTTCGGCGTCGCGCTCTACGACAGCGACATGTCGGTGTTCGGCTCCGTGTCGCGCCTGGCCGACCACGTCAACCCGGCCCTGACCGGGTCGGCATGACCGCGACCCGGGAGCCTGTGCGGGCGGGGACGTCGTTGACCAACGACCAGCTGCGGGAGGTCCTGCCCCACCGCTGGCCCTTCCTGCTGCTGGACCGGGTCGACAGGGTCGAGCCCGGCGTCGGCGCGGTCGGGGTGAAGAACGTCGCGGCCACCGAGATGTGGTTCCAGGGGCACTTCCCGGCCACCTCCGTGCTCCCGGGCGTGATCGTCGTCGAAGCGATGGCCCAGCTGGCGGGCGTGGTGTTCGCGCTCGCCGGCGCCGGGCCCATCGGTTACCTCGCGGGCGTGCGGGCGATGCGGTTCCGCCGCCCGATCGTGCCGGGGGACCAGCTCGTCCTCACCGCCGACCGCACGGCGGGAGGCCGGGGCTTCAGCGAGTTCAAGGTGAGCGCCAGGGTCGACGGCCAGGTCGCCGCCGAGGGCACCATCACCATCGCCGACCCGGCAGCCACCAGCCCTACCGGAAAGGTCTGACACGACAATGGAACCCTTGACGTCGCCGGTGAAGCCCGCGCACCCCGAGGGCACCGAGTACGCCACCGTCCTGGACGCGGAGGTCGCGCTGCGGTTCGGCGGGCTCGACGCCGAGTACCGGGCGATCCGGGAGCGGGCCGCCCTGCTCGACCTGTCCGGCGAGCGGATCGTCGAGATCTCCGGCGGCGGCGCCACCGACTTCGCGCAGCGGGTGCTGGCGCGGGACGTGGAGTACCTGACCGCCGAGCGCTGCATGACGAGCCTGGTGCTCGCCGAGGACGGCGCGGTCGTGGACCAGGTCGTCGTGTGGGGCCGGGAGAACGGCCTGCTGCTGGAGTCCTCCGCCGGCGCGGGCACCAGGCTGCTGGAGCACCTGCGCGCGCACGCCGGGTCGGACGTGGAGATCACCGACCGGACCGCCGAGCACGCGCTGTTCGGGCTGGAGGGGCCCTACGCGTGGGGCGTGGTCGGCCGGCTGATCGACGGCGAGCTGGCCGCGCTGCCGTTCGAGTCGGTCGTGGACACCCGGTGGGACGGCGTCGACATCGTCTTCGCCCGCACCGGCGTGACCGGCGAGTACGGCTACAAGGTGCTGGTGCCGAGGGACGCGGCCGAGCGGCTGTGGACCAAGGCGCTGGAGCACGCGGTGCCCGCCGGCCAGGAGGCCGTGGAGCTGGCGATGCTGGAGGTGCGCCAGCCGATCGTGCGCCACGAGGCGGGCGAGGGCGTGGACGTGCTGGAGATGGGCGCGGGCTGGCTCGTGGACATCACCAAGGAGGAGTTCCTCGGCCGGGACGCCGTGGTGGCCGCCTTCGAGGGTGTCGCGGAGCGCCGCACGGTCGGCTTCTCCGGCGGCGACGAGGTGCCCGCGCCGGGCACGCCGGTCACCGTCGACGGCGAGCGGATCGGCGAGGTCGTGCACGCCGTGCGCAGCATCGGCCTGGAGTCCTCGCTCGGCCTGCTGCGGCTGCCGCCGGACCTGGCCGCCGCGGGGCTGCGGCTCACCGTCGGCGACACCGAGGTCGTCACGCTGACCAGCCCGTACGTGACCCCCAAGAGCTGGAGCACCCCGATCATCTGACCTGGTGCCCGGGCCGCCGCCCGGGCCGCGAGGAGGAGCAAGCATGGCGCTGCGCCCTGTGGTCATCACCGGTGTCGGGGTGATCTGCGCGGTCGGCCGGGACCCGGAGGAGTTCTGGGCGCGGCTCACCGCGGGCGAGGGTGGCATCACCGCCGTCGCCGACGAGCGGTTCGCCGCGTTCGAGGCCCGGTTCGCCGGCCAGGTGCCCGACGAGTGGATCGACGGGCAGCTGCCCGCCGAGGACACCGCGCTGGACCGCACCGCCCGGCTCGCCCTCGTCGCGGCCCGGCAGGCGGTCGCCCAGGCGGGGCTGGGCGAGGTGCCCGGCGAGCGGTTCGGCCTGGTGCTGGGCAAGTGCCAGGCCACGCCGAGCCCCGCGGGCGGCTACCAGCCCATGCACGCCACCGGCGACGTCGTGGCGGGCAGGCTCGGCATGCTCGGCCCGCGCATCCTGGTGTCGACCGCCTGCGCGGCGGGCGGCAACGCCGTCGGCCTGGCCAAGGACAAGGTCCTCACCGGCGAGGCGGACGTGGTGCTCGCCGGCGGGGTCGACCCCCTGCTGTTCGGCACCTACGCCGGGTTCGCGGGCCTGCAGGCCCTCAGCTCCCGGCCGTGCGGCCCCTACAGCCGCTCGGACGGCCTGAACCTCGGCGAGGGCGCGGCGTTCCTCGTGGTCGAGGCGCTCGACCACGCGCTGGCCCGCGGTGCGACGCCGCTGGCCGAGGTGGCGGGCTACGGCCTGTCCGCCGACGCCTACCACGCCACCGCGCCCGACCCGACCGGCCGCGGCGGGGTCAGCGCGATGCGCCGGGCGCTGGCCGACGCCGGCCTGGACACCGACGCGGTGGACTACGTCAACGGGCACGGCACCGGCACCCCGGCCAACGACGCGATGGAGAAGAAGGTCATGCGCGCGGTGTTCGGCGACCGCGCGCCGAGCGTGCCGACCAGCAGCATCAAGAGCTTCATCGGGCACACGCTGGGCGCGGCGGGCGCGGTCGAGGCGGTGGCCGGCGTGCTGGCGCTGCGCACCGCGACCGCCCCGCCGACCATCGGGTTCACCGACGAGGCCATCGCCGAGTCCACGTTGGACTTCGTGCCCAACGCCGCCCGCCGGCTGGACATGGACGTCGTGGTGTCCAACAACTACGCGTTCGGCGGCAACAACGCCTCGCTGGTGCTGCGCCGCCCCGGCGGCCCGCGCGAGTACGACGAGCTGCCCGACCCCGGCGTCGTGGTCACGGGCCTCGGCCCGGTCACCGGCCTGGGCACCGGCATCGCCGAGGTCGCCGAGGCGGTCGCCACCGGCCGCACGGCCGTCGGCGCGCAGCCGTCGCTGGAGGGCCGCACGTTCGCGCCGCGCTCGCTGTGGCGGCACATGAACAACCTGTCCCGCATGGCCATCGCCGCCTCCCGGCTGGCGTGGGAGGACGCGGGGCTGAAGCTGCCGCGGACCGCGCTGGACAACGTGGGCGTCGTCTTCGCCACCGCCGCCGGTTCGGTGGAGAGCACCGACGGGTTCGACGAGAGCGTGCTGGCCAACCCGAACAAGCCCGCCGTGCTCAGCTTCTCCAACGTGGTGCTCAACGCCACCGGCGGCGCGGTCTGCCAGACCCTCGGGCTGCGCGGGCCGACGACCACCATCTGCAACGGCAACGCCTCGGCGTCCATCGCGCTGGACTGCGCGGTCGAGACGATCCGGTCTGGCAAGGCGGACGTGGTGCTGGTCGTGGCCGCGGACGAGGCCGCGCGCACCGGTGACGGCGCCGCGGTCACCCCCTACAGCCCCGACTCCGCGCCCGCCTCGCCGGCGTCCGCCGCGGTCGCCCTGGTCGTCGAGTCCGCCGCGCACGCCGCCGCCCGGGGCGCCACCCCGTACGCGCGGGTGCTGGGCAGCGCCCACGCGGGCGCCGGCGGGGGCGACGAGCGGGCCGTCGTGGACCGCAGCCTGGCCGCCCTGGCCACCGACGGCGTCGAACTGGTGGTCGGCGCCGCGACCGGTGGCGAGGGCGACGCGGTGGAGGCGGGCGCGGTGCTCGACGCCGTGCCCGCCGCGCGGCTCACCGCCACCGCGGGCCTGATCGGCGACGCGGGCTCGGCCACCGGCGCGCTGAACCTGGCGCTGGCCGCGCTGGCCGTGCGCGACGGCGTGGCGCCTGCCCTGCCGGAGCTGGTCGGCCCGCGCGCGGGCGACGTCGAGTCCTACGTGACCAAGCCCGAGCTGCCCGCGCCGCCCGCCAAGGCCCTCGTGCTCAGCGCCGCGCCCGGCTCGGTGCGCGGCGGGACCCTGCTGGGTGCGGTATGACCGGTGCGCCCTTCGACGTGTCGGAGACCGACCGGCTGCTGACCACCACCCGGTCGGTGCGGCGCAGGCTCGACCTCGACCGCCCGGTGCCCCGGGAGGTGATCGAGGACGCGCTGGAGGTCGCCGTGCAGGCGCCCACCGCCAACGACCAGCAGAACTGGCGCTGGGTCGTGATCACCGAGCAGGCCGTGAAGGACCGGCTGGCCGAGCTGTTCGACATCTCCTGGCAGTTCCACCAGAAGGAGGTGTGGACGCGGTCGGGGCGGCGGCGCAACAGCGTCCAGGCGCGGCGGAACAACGAGTCCGCGGCGGCGCTGGCCGCGACCATCGCCCGGGTGCCGGTGCTGGTGATCCCGTGCGTGCTGGGCCGCCCGCCGGACATCGGCGCGATCGACGCCGAGTGGCTCGGGCAGGACCTGGCCTCGGCGAACGAGGGCACGTGGCGGGACCAGGTGCGCATCGGCGCCATGCGGGCCAGCAACTTCTACGGCTCGATCTTCCCGGCCGTGTGGTCGTTCCAGCTCGCGCTCCGCTCCCGCGGCCTCGGCAGCACGATCACGAACATGCACCTGCCCTTCGAGCGCCACGTGGGCGAGCTGTTGGGGATCCCGGCCGGGGTCACGCAGGTCTGCATGGTGCCGGTCGCCTACACGGTCGGCACCGGGTTCCGGCCGGCCAGGCGGGTACCGGCCAAGGAGCGCACGTCGTGGGAGAGGTGGCAGGCATGACCGTCGAGCACAGCGGTGTCGACGTGGTCGTCGTGGGCGGCGGCATCGCGGGCGCTTCCGCGGCGGCCTACCTGTCGGCCAACGGGCTGTCGGTGATGGTGCTGGAGAAGCAGGAGACCTACGAGGACATCGTGCGCGGCGAGTGGATCGCGCCGTGGGGCCTGCGCGAGGCCCAGACCCTCGGCGTCGAGGACGCGTTCGGCCTCGGCGGCGCGTGGGAGATCCGCGAGTGGACGCAGTGGGACGAGACGGTCCACCCCGACGAGGCCGAGACGGTCGACATGACCCGCTTCGTGCCCGGCGTCGGCGGACCCATGTCGTTCCCGCACCACGAGGTCTGCGCGCTGATGGCCGAGCAGGCCGAGGACAACGGCGCGGTCGTCGTGATGGGCGCGCAGCGGGCGCACGTCACCGCCGGGACGAGGCCGGAGGTCCGCTACCGGCACGGCGGCCGGGAGCACCTGGTCAAGCCGCGCCTGGTCATCGGCGCCACCGGGCGCGGCTGCACGGTCGGCCGCCAGGTCGGCGTGCACATGGCCACCTCGGTGCACCACTGGGGCGGCGGGGTGCGGGTCACCGGCCTGGACGACTGGCCGATGGACGTGCAGGCGATGGGCACCGAGGACGACAAGATGTTCATGGTGTTCCCGCAGGGCGAGGGCAACGCCCGGCTCTACATCAACTTCCCGACCGCCAACAGCCGCCGCTACCAGGGCCCCGAGGGCGAGAAGCGGTTCATCGCCGACTTCGAGCTGCGGTCGCTGCCCGACGGCGGCAAGTCGGTGTACGCCGCCGCGCGGCCCATCGGCCCGCTGAAGGTGTGGCCGTCGGTGTCGATGTTCCCCGAGCAGCCGGTCGTGATGGACGGCGTGGTGCTCGTGGGCGACGAGGCCGGCAACGCCGACACGGTGCTCGGCACCGGCCTGTCGTGCAGCCTGCGCGACACCCGCGAGGTGTGCGAGGTGCTCGTCGGCGGCGACGACTGGTCGCCGCCCGCGTTCGAGCCCTACCTGGCCGAGCGGAAGTTCCGGATGGGGCGGCTGCACTTCGGCGCGGACATCATCGCCCGGCTGCACTGCGAGTTCGGGCCGGAGGCGGCGGAGCGGCGCCGCCGGGCGCGGGCGCTGATGGCCGAGAACTTCGCCGCGTCGGTGACCGGCCTGCTCAACATGGTGCCGCCGGAGGACGTCCCGGACTTCGGCTTCAGCGAGTTCTTCGCCGAGAGGCTGTTCAGGGAGAGGGCATGACCAGCAAGGACACTCTGCTGACCGACTCGGCGCACGTCAACGGCGTCGACATCGCCTACGTCGACAAGGGGGAGGGCGACCCGGTCGTGCTGCTGCACGGCTTCCCCGACTCGCACTACCTGTGGCGCCACCAGATCGACCCCCTGGTCGAGGCGGGCTTCCGGGTCATCGCGCCGGACCTGCGTGGCTTCGGCGGGTCGGGCAAGCCGCAGGAGGTCGAGGCGTACGACATGCGCACGATCGTCAACGACGTCGTGGGCCTGACCCAGCACCTGGGCATCGCCAAGGCGCACATCGTCGGCCACGACTGGGGCGCGGCCATCGCCTGGATGTACGCCTTCCTGATGCCGCGCCGCGTCGACCACCTCGCGGTGTTCTCGGTCGGGCACCCCGGCGTGTTCAGCACCCCGTCGATCGAGCAGCGCGCGGCGAGCTGGTACATGCTGTTCTACCAGTTCCCCGGCGTCAGCGAGCAGTTGCTGCGGCGCAACGGGTGGCGGCTGTTCAAGGAGATCATGGGCGGCGAGGGCGACCACCAGCGCTACCCGCGCGAGCTGGCCAAGCCCGGGGCGCTCACGGCCGCCCTGAACTGGTACCGCGCCAACCGCTCCCCGGCCGCCGAGCTGCGCGTGGAGAGCAACTTCCCGCCCGTGCTCGCGCCCACCCTGGGCGTCTGGTCCACCGGCGACAAGGCGCTGCTGGAGGAGGGCATGACGGGCTCGCAGAAGTTCGTCAAGGGCCCGTGGCGCTACGAGCGCGTCGAGGACGCCAGCCACTGGATCCCGCTGGACCAGCCGGAGGTCGTCACCAAGCTGCTGCTGGGCTTCCTGGGCACCGAGCGGGCCGCGGCCGTGCCCACGCGCCGCCGCAGGCTCTGACCCGACGGCCCGGCGACCCGACGACGGCGGCACGGCGTGAGGGAGGTTCTCAGGTGATCGGCTTCGTGTTCCCCGGCCAGGGCACCGCCCGGGTCGGCATGGGCGGCTGGCTGCGGCGCGACCCGGCGGGCGCGGCGGTGATCGCGCGCGCCGACGAGCTGCTGCCCGAGCCGGTGTCCGAGCTGTGCGCGCGGGGACCGCTGGACAAGCTCGTGAACACCCTGCACGCGCAGCCCGCCGTGACCGCGTGCAACCTGGCCGCGCTCGCCGTGCTGCGCGAGCGCGGCGTGGAACCGGACGTCGTCGCCGGGCACAGCGTCGGCGAGGTGAGCGCGTTGTGCGCGGCGGGCGTGCTGGACGTCGACACCGCCGTGCGCCTGGTCGCCACGAGGTCCCGGCTGATGGCCGACCTGCCCGACACCGGCGGGATGAGCGCGGTGATGGGCCTGCCGCCGGATCGGGTCGAGGAGCTGGTCGCCGAGGCGGCACGTCCCGGCGAGCCGCTGGTCGTCGGCCTGGAGAACGCGCCGGACCACGCGGTGGTGTCCGGCGCGACCGCGGCCGTCGCGCGGCTGGCGGAACTGGCCGCCGCCGCGGGCGCGCGCAAGGTCGTGCCGCTCAAGGTGAGCAACGCGTTCCACTCGCCGCTGATGGCCGGCGCGCTGGACGGCTGGGCGGAGGCCGTGCGCGCCACGCCGATGAGCCCGCCGCGCGTGCCGGTGGTCCCCAACGCGACCGCGGAACCCACCACGGACCTGCCGACCATCGTGGACGCGTTGATCGCGCAGCTCACCGCCCGCGTCCGGTGGACCGCGACGATGCACGCCCTCGCCGACGTCGAGACCCTGGTGGAGGTCGGCGACAGCAAGGTGCTCACCGGGCTGCTGCGGGCCGTCGACCGGCGGTGCGCGAGCCTGGCCGACCCGGCGGCCGTGCGCCGGCTGCGCCGACCGGAGCCCGCGGCATGACCGGGCCGGGCCCGGGCGGCTGGGGGAGCGCCGCCGTCGCGTTCGGCGGCCTGACCGCGCCGTGGCAGCTGGTGGAACCGATGCCGCTGGAGGTCGTCTTCACCCGGGCCGAGCGCCTGCGCTCCGGCGCCGGCCGCACGGTGCGGCACTGGGCGGGCCGGCTCGCGGCGAAGCACGCCGTGCTGCGGTTGCTGGGCGAGGCGGTGACACCGGAGCACCTGGGCGCGGTGGAGGTGCTGCCCCGGCCCACGCCGCTGTGCGAGCGCACGACCGCCTGCCTGCACGGCCACCCGCCGGGCGTCCGGCTGACCGGCGCCCTCGGCGACCGGGAGGCGGGCGGCACCCGCATCCGGGTCTCCGTCAGCCACACGGCCGACCTGGCGTTCGCGGTGGCGCTCGCCGCGGCCCGGTTGCCCGAGGACCACGACCTGGGAGCGGTGAGCACATGGACCTGATCGAGACCGCCGGCCGGTGGACCGCCGCCTGGCGGGACCGGGACCCGGCCGCCGTCGCCGACGCGGTGGCGGAGTTCGCCGACCCCGACACCCCGGAACCCGTCGGCGGCCCGGACCTCGTCGCGCACGTCGAGGCCGTGCTGACCCGGTTCCCGGACCTGGTGCTGGACTTCGCCGCGCCCGCCGACGCCGGCGACACCGCGGTGCTCACCTGGACGCTGACCGCCACGCACCGCGCCGCCTACCTGGGCGTGCCCGGCATCGGCGGCACCGCGACGGTCGTCGGCGCCGACGTGCTGACCGTCGTGGACGGCGAGGTGCGGGTGCGCCGGCACTTCGACCGCGTCGCGCTGGCCGCCTCGCTGGGGCAGTCGGCCAAGTTCGTGCCCTCCCGCGACGACCTGCGCGAGTACGGCGTCAGCGCCCGCACCCCGTCCGGGAAGACCGCCCACCCGGGCGTGCTCGCGTTCACCTACCTGGACTTCCGCGACGACGTGGAAGGGCCGGAGATCGACCTGCTCAGCACCGAGGTGGTCAAGTCGCTGCGACCCTCCCGCGGGTTCCTCGGCTTCGCCTCGTTCGAGATGGGCGGGCGCAAGTACACGCTCACCGCGTTCGACCGGCCCGAGTCGTTGCGCGCCGTGCACGGCAAGCCGCACCAGCGCGCGCTGCGCAAGTTCTTCCGCGGCGACCTGTGCACCGGCGCCTACACCAGCGTGTGGACGCTGGACCGCGCCAGCGTGCACGTCCGCTGCGCCGACTGCGGGGAGATGGTCGACGTGAGCGCCGGCCGCACCTGCTCGTGCGGCACCACCCCCACCGCCGGACCCCTCTTCTGACCAACGCCAGGGAGCAGCACGATGACGGTCTTCACCGCCGACCACCGGCCCGCGGCGGGCGGGCGGCCACTGGTGGCCTTCATGTCCGCCCTGTTCGCGGGCGGCTGGATCTGGGACCACCCGTTCGCCGCGCTCACCGACGCCGGCTGGCCGGTGCTGCGCACCCGCGAGGCGATCTGCGCGGTGGACCCGAAGGTCGCCGGTTCGATCGAACGCCTCGGCGACGCCCTGATGGAGTCCGCCGACGAGGCGGGCGCCGACGACGTGGTGGTCTGCGCGAACTCGCTGGGCGGCCTCGTCGCCATCGACCTCGCGGGCCGCTTCCCCGACCGCGTCCGGGCCATCGTGGTCAGCGGCGCGCCCGGCCTGAGCGCCGATCCCGACGTCGGGCTGAACATGGACCGGCGCGGCGACGTGCGGTTGCGGGGCGAGCAGTTCCGCGACCGGATGCTGGCCGCCCTGTTCCACGGCGAGCCGCTGTTCACCGAGGAGCAGGTCGAGTCCACGGCGGAACTGCTCCGGCAGGGCTCGGCGATGGTCGCGATGGCCCGCAGCATCCGCGCCACCCGGACCTACCGGGTGGCGCCCGCCCTGGACGAGGTCACCTGCCCGTCGCTGTACGTCTGGGGCCGCCACGACCGCATGACGCCGATCGAGCCGTGGCTGGACCTCGTGCCCGGGCACGCCGGCGCGGAGTTCGTCACCGTCGAGGACTGCGGGCACATCCCCATGATCGAGCGCGGCGAGGTCTACACCGCCGAGCTGCTGCGGTTCCTGGACCGGACCGCCGGGTGACCGCGCCGCTCGTGCTGTTCGGGGTGGACGTGGTCGACGTCTCCCGGGTCACGCGCGCCATGGCCTACAGCGGACCCGCGTACACCCGGCACGTCGCCTCGCCCGACGAGCACGACCTCCACGTCGACCCCGGCCTGGCCACGGCGGCCACGGTCGCGGTGAAGGAGTGCTTGGTCAAGGCGGTCGGCGGCCGGCCGCCGGGGTTCTCCTGGCACGACTTCGAGGCGCGCGGCGAGGCGTCGCTGCCCGGCGTGGAGTGGGCCGACCCGCTGCTGGCCGCCGCCGTGCCGGAGGTCGAGGCCGCCACCCTGGTCTCGATGACGGAGTGCCGCGCGTACGCCGTGCGCGGCGCGAGCGGGTCGGCCGCGCTGGCCCGCCTCACCGAGCGGTCCGCCGGCGACGGCGCGGCCGTCGTCGGCTTGGCCCGCTGGGGCTTCCGCGGTGACCTGATCGTCGCCGTTGCGATACTGACCACCACGTCGAGAGGAGCGCTGCGATGCCCGTAACCGAGGCCGCGGCCGAAGTGCGCGTCCAGCCCGGTGAGTCCGTCCAGGAGGCGCTGGACGCCTGCGCGCCCGGCGCGGTGCTGCGCCTCGCCGAGGGCACCTACGAGGGCAGCCTGGTCGTCGGCCGGTCGGACGTCGCGATCGTCGGCGCGGGCGCGGGCCGCACGGTCGTCGTGCCCGGCCCGATCGCGCCCACCGACGTGCCGCCGCTGCACGACGCGCCCGCCGACGTGGTCAGCGGCATCACCGCGCACGGCGTGTCCGGCGTGACCGTCGAGGGCCTGACCGTGCGCGGCTTCTCCGGCGCGGGCGTCTACGCCCACACGGCGCGCGGCCTGCGGCTGGTCGACGTCGAGTCGGTCGACAACCGGGTGTGGGGCCTGTACGTGCGCGAGTCGGCCGGGGTGGAGGTGCTGCGCTGCCGCGTCGAGGGCAGCCAGTACGGCGGCATCGCGTTCGCGTTCTGCCCGACCGCCGACGCGCTGGTCGCCGACTGCGAGAGCACCGCCAACGCCTTCGGCGTGTTCGTCGACAACTCCAGCCGCGTGCGCGTGGTGCGCAACCGCAGCCACGGCAACGCGGCGGGCGTGCTGCTGCTGCACCAGACCTACGAGGGCGAGCTGCCCGGCGGCGTGGCCGACGTGCTGGTGGCCGACAACGACATCACCGGCAACACCCTGGCCTCCGGCGGAGACGAGCCGGGCGCGCTCGGCTTCGCGGGCCCGCCGATCTCCGGCGTCGGCATCGGCGCGATCGGCGTCCACCGGGTCGCCGTGGTCGGCAACCGCGTCCACGGCAACGAACCCGGCGGCCCGTCCGTCATGGGCGCGGCGGTGGTGCTGGCCTCGTCCGCCGACTGGGGCGGTTCGGACTCGGTGGACAACTCCTTCGAGTGGAACACGATCACCGGCAACAGCCCGTTCGACCTGCAGCTCGGCACCGACCCGGGCAACCAGCGGTTCCGCAACAACGTCGTGGGCGCCTCCCAGCCGGAGGCGATCGACGGGTGCGGGCCCTGATCACCGAGAGGACGTCATGACGCCTGCGCTGGTGTGCGAGGGCCTGGTCAAGCGCTACGGCGACAAGACCGTGGTGGACCGGGTCGGCTTCCACGTCGACGAGGGGGAGGCGTACGGCCTGCTCGGCCCCAACGGTGCCGGCAAGACCACGACCATCTCCATGCTCGTCGGGTTGCTGCGCCCGGACGAGGGCTCGGTGCGCGTGGGCGGCATCGACGTCGCCGAGGACCCGGTCGGCGCCAAGCGGCTCATCGGGTACGTGCCGCAGGAGATCGCGCTGTACCCGGAGCTGACCGCGCGGGAGAACCTGCGCCACTTCGGCAGGCTCTACGGCCTGCCGCGGCGGGAGCTGACCGCGCGCATCGGCGAGGTGCTGGAGATGGTCGGGCTGGCCGAGCGCGGCGACGACAGGGTCGACACCTACTCCGGCGGCATGAAGCGGCGCACCAACATCGCCGTGGCCCTGCTGCACCGGCCGAAGCTGCTCATCCTCGACGAGCCGACCGTCGGCGTGGACCCGCAGAGCCGCGTCGCCATCCTGGACCGGGTGGAGGCGCTGGTCGGCGACGGCATGAGCCTGCTCTACACCTCCCACTACATGGAGGAGGTGGAGCGGGTGTGCACGCGGGTCGGCATCATCGACCGCGGCCACGTGGTCGCCGACGGCACGAAGCGGGAGCTGGTCGCCGAGCTGGGCGGCACGGACCGCGTCGAGCTGGTCCTGGACGGCGACGTCAACGCCGCGGTCGAGAAGCTCCGCGTCGTGGAGGGCGTGTCCGAGGCCGTGGTCACCGGGTCGACCTCGATCCGCCTGCTGGTCAACGGCGGTCGGCACGTGCTGCCGGCGCTGCTGGCCGCGGTGGGCGACTCGGGCGCGGTGACCGGCGTCGAGGTCGTCGAACCCGACCTGGAGGCCGCGTTCCTCCACCTGACCGGCAGCACCCTGCGCGACTGACGCGGGCTCGAACGAGGGGTTGGCGAGGACCTTGGGTAGGAGCACCGTGCGGCCCCTGCTGGTGGTGGCCGGGCACGAGCTGCGGTCGCGGTTGCGGGACGGCACCGCGCTGCTGATCGCGCTCGTCGCGCCGATCCTGCTGGCGACCCTGTTCGGGCTGGCGCTGGGCGGGGACGACGACCCGCCGCTCAAGGCGACCATCGGCGTGGTCGACCTCGACGGCGGCCAGTTCCCCGCCGGCGTGCAGCGCGAGGCGGTGAACACCGACGAGCTGAAGGGCGTGCTGACCTTCCGGCAGTACCCCGACGAGGCCGCCGCGCGCGCCGCCGTCGACAACGGCGAGGCGGGCGCGGCCCTGGTGTTCCCGCCCGGCTTCAGCGACGGCGTCGGCGCGGGCCGCGGCGGGCGGGTCTCCGTGCTGGAGTCGCCGGAGTCGCCGCTGGCCGGCGTGGTGGCGCGCAGCATGGTCGACCGGATCTCGGCGCTGGTCGAGGCGCGGACGCTGGCCGTGCGCGCCTCGCTGGACGCGGGCGTGCCCGCCGACGAGGTGCAGCTGTTCGTGGAGGCCAACGGCGCGGCCGGGCCGACGCTGTCGCTGGCGGACGACCCGGTCGCGAACGGGTCGGTGGACCTGGCCGTGCACTACGGGTCGGGCATGGCGGTGATGTTCGCGTTCTTCATCGTCGGCACCACGGCCCGCAGCCTGCTGACCGAGCGGCAGAACGGCACGCTGGACCGGGTCCGCGCCGCGCCCGTGCCGCTGTGGACGTCGCTGGTGGGCAAGAGCGCGGTCGGGTTCGGGCTGGCGCTGGCCGGCATGTGCGCGACCTGGCTGTCGTCGGTGCTGATCTTCGGCACGACCTGGGGCGACCCGCGCGGGGTGTTCCTGCTGGTGCTGGCGCACGTGTTCGCGGTGACGGCGATCGTGATGCTGGTCGCCAGCGGCGCGCGGACCGACGCGCAGGCCGACGGGCTCACGCTCGGCGTGGCGTTCGTGTTCGCGTTCCTGGGCGGCAGCATCGTGCCGGTCTACAACCTGCCCGAGTGGCTGCAGAAGGTCTCGCTGATCACGCCCAACGGCTGGGTATCGGCGGGGCTGTCGGAGCTGGCCGGCACGGGCGCCGGCCCGTCCGCCGTGGTCCTGCCGGTCGCCGTGGTCACCGGCATCGGCGTCGTCGCGGGCGCGCTCGCGTTCCTGCGCTTCCGCAAGGGGAGGTTCGCGTGAGGCCCCGCCCGGTCACCGCGCTGGTCCTGGCCAACCTCAAGCGCCAGGCGCGCGACAAGGTCGGCCTGTTCTTCATCGTCGTCATGCCGTTCGTGACGATCGTGTTCGTCGGCATGGCGATGGGCGGCTCGGCGGACTCGAAGCTGCCGGTGGCCGTCGTCGCCGACCCCGCCGACCCCGTCGCCGCCGCCGTGCTGGCCGAGCTGGAGTCCGACGAGGCGCTGGAGGTGCGCCGCGAGGAATCCGAGGACGACGTGCGCGACGGCGTCCGCCGGGGCACGCTCGCGGCGGGCCTGGTGATGAAGCCGGGTGACCCGGGCTTCGAGCTGGTGATGACGCAGACCAGCGGCAGCGGCATGGCCGCGCGCGGCGAGATCGACGTGGCGGTCGGCAAGGTGTCGGCGGTGCTGGAGGCCACGCGCGCGGCACGGGCGGCGGGCGCGTCGCCGGAGCAGGCCGACGCGTACGTGCGCAAGGCGCGGGAGGAGGCGGTGGCGGTCACCGTCTCGTCGTCGGGTGGGGAGGAGTCCGCCGAGCCGACGGGCTTCGCCTACACCGCTCCCGCGAACCTGCTGCTGTTCACCTTCGTCAACTCGATGGCCGTGGCCGCCGCGCTCGTGGAGAGCCGGCGCATCGGCATGGTCCGCCGCGCCCTGGCCGCGCCGGTGCGGCAGGGGCAGGTGCTGCTGGGCGAGGCGGTGAGCCGGTTCCTGGTCGCGCTGGCCCAGTCGGCGCTGATCATCGTGGTGAGCCGGCTGCTGTTCGACGTCGGGTGGGGCGACCCGCTGGGCGTGGCGGTGGTCGTGACGTTGTTCTGCCTGATCGCCACGGGCGCCGCGATGATGGTCGGCGCCCTCGTGCGGTCACCGCAGCAGGCGCCGGCCATCGGGCCGCCGGTGGGCATCGTGCTGGGCATGCTGGGCGGTTGCCTGTGGCCGCGCGAGGTGGCGGGCGAGCCGTTGAACACGATCGGCTACCTGTTCCCCCACTCGTGGGCGATGGACGCCCTGCTGACGCTGTCCCGACCGGCCGCCGGCCTGGGGTCGGTGCTGGTGGAGGTCGCGGTGCTGGCGGGGATGGCGGTGGTGGCGCTGGGCGCGGCGCTGCTCGTGTTCCGCCGGCGGGCGATGGTCACGGCGTGACACCCCGGCGAATGCCGGGAAAGGGCGGTGGGCCGCCGTCGTCGAACGTGTTCGACAATTCCTCCCATACGAGATGCGACCGTTGACGCCCTCTCGTGACCGACGCGATCCTTCGCCCAGGAGAGCCCTCTCGACCGGCGGTGACGCCGCCGTGCCCTCAGGCGAAAGGCACTCACATGACATCGTCGTCATGCGGTGCGGTCACGCGTTCGGCGCTCGCGGTCGTCGCGGGACTGGTCGCGGCGTCCGTGCTCGCGCCACCGGCCGGTGCCGCCACCGTCGACACCGCGGCCACCTACGCGGTCGTCGCGCGGCACAGCGGCAAGGCGATGCAGGTGCAGTCCACAGCGGACGGCGGCGCGGTCGTGCAGGCCACCCGGACCGACTCGCCCGCCCAGCAGTTCCAGTTCGTGGACTCCGGCGGCGGGTACCACCGGCTCAGGTCGCGCTACAGCGGCAAGGTCGTGGACATCTCCAAGGCGTCCACCGCCAACGGCGCGGACGTGGTGCAGTGGACCGACCGCGACGCCGGCAACCAGCAGTTCAGCCTGGTCGACACCGACGCGGGGCACGTCCGGATCGTCAACCGCACCAGCGGCAAGGCGCTGGACGTGTGGGAGCGCTCGACCGCCGACGGCGCGCGGATCTCGCAGTACGACGTCAACACGGGCGCCAACCAGCAGTGGCTGCTGGTCCGCCTGGGCGGCGGCGCGCCCGGCGGCAACGGCGCGCCCACCGACCCGAACGTCAACTTCTTCGGCCGGTGGAACACCGCCGACCCCACCGCGCACGCGTCGGAGTGGGCGGGCGGCTACGTGGTCGTCGGCTTCACCGGCCGCACGGTCAAGCTCAAGCAGCGCGACGCGGTCGACTTCTTCGCCGGCATCGACGGCGGCCCGGACGTGCCCTACGTCAACCGCAGCGGCACGGTGGACCTGACCCCGACGCCGCTGGCCGCGGGCAACCACACGGTGCGCGTGTCCTACCGCCCGGTCGCCGGGTCCTACCGGGGTGACGCGGTCTACCGCGGCGTCGAGCTGGACGCGGGCGCGACGACGCTCGCACCGCCCGTCCCCGGCCGGCTGGTCGAGTTCGTCGGCGACTCCATCACCGTGGGCCGGCAGTCGTCCGCGCAGGCGCTGACGGCCTACGGCTGGCTGGTCGTCGAACGCCTGGGCGCGGCCCACACCCAGGTCGCCGTGGGCGGCGCGTGCCTGGTGTCCGCGGCCGACGGCTGCCTCGGCATGAGCGACCGGTTCCTCAAGACCGGCGTCACGAACAACGCGGACTGGGACTTCGCGCGCTACACCGCGAACGCCGTGGTGATCAACCTGGGCACGAACGACGTCGGCCACGGCGTGAGCGGGGCGCAGTTCCAGAGCGCCTACGTGACGCTGCTCCAGCGCGCCCGCCAGAAGTACCCGAACGCCACGATCCTGGCGCTGCAGACCTTCCGCAAGCGCTTCATCCCCGAGACGCAGGCGGCGGTGAAGCTCGTCGACGACCCGAAGGTGCGGTTCGTGGACACCACCGGCTGGATCGTGGAGTCCACCGACACGACCGACAACGTGCACCCGAACGACCAGGGGCACCGCAAGATCGCCGACCGCCTCGCGTCGATCGTGTCGGCCGCGCTCGGCTCGGGCTGAGCGGCACGGCGTCGTCGAACCCGGTTCCGTCGGAAGACCTGGAGGATCGATGAGGATCTCCCCGCGCACCAGGTGGTTGGCGGTGGCGGCGGCCGCGTGCGCCGCCGCGGTCGCCGTCGTGGCGCCGGCGCAGGCCGCCCCCGCCCCCGCGCCCGCGTCGTGCGCCGCGACCCCGGCACCCGCCGGTGGCGCCGGCACCGCCGCCGCGCCGTTCAAGGTGTGGCTGGCCGGCGACTCCACGGTGGCCGACCCGCAGGCGACGTGCCCGGCGGGCTGGGGCAGCCAGTTCGACCGGCTGTTCACCGACGACGTCACCGTGGTCAACAACGCCGTCGGCGGCCGGAGCATCCAGACCTGGCTGTACGAGTCGAACGTGAAGAACTACACCGACCCGACCGGCGAGTGCGCGGTCACGCCCCGCACCTACGCCTCGCGGTGGGCGGGCATGCTCTCCTCCACCACCGGCATGGGGGCGGGTGACTGGCTGATCATCCAGTTCGGCATCAACGACGGCGACCGCGCCTGCCCGCGCCACGTCGGCACGGCCCGCTACCGGCAGTTGCTCTCCACCATGGCGCGGGAGGCCAGGGCCCGGGGCGTGAAGCCGGTGTTCGTCACGCCGGTGGCGGCGATCACCTGCTCCGGCTCCGCGGCCGTGGGCAACCGCGGGTTCGTCGCCGAGACGATCGCGCAGGCCCAGGCGGAGCAGGTGCCGGTCATCGACCTGCACCAGCGCAGCGTCGCCCTCTACAACTCGCTGCGCCTGTGCCCCGACAACGGTGACTACTCGCAGGGCGCGGTCGGCGCGTTCTTCTGCAACGACCACACCCACTTCGAGGTCGCGGGCGCGGCCCGGATCGCCGAGGTGGTCGCCGCGGCGCTGCGGGAGCAGGGCATCGGCCTCGCCTCGTCCCTGCGGTGAACCGGGGGCGACCGGGCCCGGGCGGTGCGCCGGGCCCGGTCGCCGCGTCAGGAACCGGTGCAGGAGAAGGACGACGCGGGCGGTGCGCCGCTGCCGATGAAGCCGAACGTGGCCGAGCCGGCGGCCGGCAGGGAGCCGTTGTAGGAGGCGTTGCGCACCGACGCGGTGGACCCGCTGACGGTGAGCGTGCCGTTCCAGACCTGGCTGATCGCCTGACCGGTGCCGAGGGCCCACTGGACGGTCCACCCCGTGATGGCGGAGCCGCCCGCCGTCACCGTGACCTCGCCCTGGTAGCCGCCGGACCAGGTGTTGACGGTGCGGTAGACCGCGCTGCACCCCGCGCCGGGCTGGGGCGTGGTGGTCGTTGTCGTGGTGGTGGTGGTGGTCGTCGTCGTTGTCGTGGTGGTCGACGTGGTGGTGCTGGTCGTGGTGCCGGTCGGCACGGGGGAGGGCACGAGCGGGCACGTGCTCTGGTAGGTCCGGATGCCCGTCGAGTCCGACAGCGGGCACAGGAACTGCGTGTAGCGGGTGTCGCTGTCCACGAACGTCTTCAGCCACGGGATGACGTTGCGCATCATCGTGCCGTTGTTGGAGGTGGGGAAGCCGTGACCGGCCCCGGTCAGCTCCAGGTACGCCTTCTCGACGTCACCGGGGATGCCGTTGTAGAGGGTGACGACGCTCGACGGGGTGACGGTGGTGTCGTTCTGCCCGGACAGCAGCATGGTCGGGACGCGCGTGGTGGTGAGGTTCTGCGAGGGGCTGAACGGGGCGAGCCCGACCGCGGCCTTCAACGACGGCCGCTGCAGCGACGCGTACGCCACACCGCCGCCGCCCATGGAGTGGCCCATGACGGCCGTCCGCGTGGCGTCGACCCGGTCGCGCACGGAGCTGCGCTGGGTCAGGTAGTCCAGCGCGGCCAGCAGTTGCGTGCCGCGGGCGGTGTCCCAGTCGTTGCGGCTGGTGGTGTCGATCCCGATCACCACGAACCCGAACGACGCGAGCCACGGGCCCATCCACGCGCCCTCGGCGGCCCACGTGGCCGTGTAGCCGGGCACGATCGCGACCGCGCCGAACGTGCCCTGGCCGGTGTCGGTCGGGTAGTAGACCACCCCGCCGCCGAAGCCGTTCCCGGCGGGCACGGTGACCTGCGCCGTGGCGAACGTGCCCCGGTTGGCCGACACGCTCGCCGGTGTGGGGTCCGGTCCGCGCTGGTACGGGTTGTCCGCGCCGGACGCCGGCTGGACCGCCACGGCGACGGATAACGCCCCGAGCACGACCGCGACGAGCGCGGCGGCGATGCCGCGCCCGGACGCGCGGGGAGCCCTTCCTCGAACTGGCACTGCGGATACCTCCTGCGGAAGGCGCGGCACTGCGACCGCTGCGGGTGGCACACCGCGATATTGGCTGGTAGCGGTGCATATATGTCACTTAGTTTGTCGGCGGTCCAGGAAAGTGTCAATAATTGAGACGGCCGGGGTCGGGTACCGGGACCGATCCCTACCGCCTCACTACGCCGACGCCCCGGCCGGCGACCGGCCCGGCGCCGGCGACCCCGGCTCGACGTGCCCGCCCGCGGCCTCGGCCTGGGCGCCGAAGCGGTCGCGCTCCACCGCTCAGCCCTCCGCCATCGCGCGGAGGTCGCGCCGGCGCAGCTTGCCCGCCGGCGTCCTGGGCAGCTCCGGCACGAAGACCACGTCCTCGGGCACCTTGTACCAGGTCAGCGCCGCCCGTGCGGCGGCGAGCAGTTCGACGCGCACCCGCTCGGGCGACGCGCCGTCCGCCAACGCCACGAACGCCCGCAGGCTCGTGACACCGGTCCCGCGCCGCGTCGAGCACACCGCGGCCTCGCGCACGGAGGGGTGGCGCAGCAACAGGTCCTCGGTCTCGGCCGGGTGCACGTTCTGCCCACCGACGATCTCCACGTCGTCCAACCGGCCGTGCAGCCGCACGAACCCGTCCTCGTCCACGGTCGCCGCGTCGCCGGTGCGGTACCAGCGGTCCCCTGTCCGCGCCGGCGGGTCGCTGCCCAGCGCGACACCGGGCGCGATCGACGGGCCCGCCACCTCCAGCGCGCCCGGCACGCGCGGTGGGACCCGCCCGCCCGAGCCGTCCACGACCCGCAGCCGGTACGGCGGCAGGACGCGCCCGACCGTGCCCGCCCGGCTGGCCCCGACGGTGTTGGCCACCAGGGCGTGCCCGATCTCGGTGGTGCCGAAGACGTTGAGCAGCCGCTCGCCGAGCACCCGCCGCAGCCGCGCCTCCAGCACGCCGGGCAGCACCTCGCCCGCGACCACCGCCAGCCGGAGCCGCGACAGCACCGCGTGGTCGGGGTGGCGCAGCAGCCGAGCGTAGAAGCTCGGCTGGCCGTAGAACACCGTCACGCCGCGGTCCGCGATGAGCCGCAACGCGTCACCCTCCGCCGCCCGCTCCGGGGACAGCACCGTCGCCCCGCCGCCGTGCAGCGGCAACCACACGGAGTTCCCGAGGCCGTAGGCGAAGTACATCCGCGACACCGAGAGGGTCACGTCCTCCGGCGTGATCCCGACGACCGACCCGATGGCCCGCTGGTACACACCCGGGTCGCCGTGGGTGTGGAAGCACAGCTTCGGCTCGCCCGTCGTGCCGGACGTGAAGACGGCGTACGCCGGGCTGTCGGCCGCTGTCGGCGCGCAGGGCGCGAAACCCGCCGCCCGCAGCAGCTCCTCCGGCGTGATCACGTCGGCCGCCGGCCTCCCCGGGACCTCCCGGCACACGACGGCGTCCGGCACGGCGATGGCGACGGCGCGGCGCAGTTCGTCCGGGTGCATGGCCGGGTTCACCGGCACGGCGACCGCGCCGAGGCGCAGCGCCCCGAGGAACGCCCACACCAGCTCGATGCCGTCCGGCAGCACGAGCGCGACCCGGCTGCCCGCGCCGTGCCCCCGTGCGGCGAGCGCGGCGGCGGCCCGACCCGCGCCCTCGTGGACGTCGGCGAACCGGTAGGTCCGGTCACCGACGTGGTAGGCGGGCCGGTCGAGCCACCCGCGGTCGCGCGCGAGCGCTTCGAGCCGGTGGACGACGTTGCCGTTGACGCCCTGCCCCGCGCGCGGGGTGCGCTCGTTCACCGACATGATTCCCCCGTCATCACGTCGAAAGCGGATCGGCCACGACTTCCCCCGGTCGTCGCCGTGGTCGAGGCTGGCGAGGCGTGCGGCGGGGTGTCAAGGGCCGCGACCGGGCCGTTCTCGTGCGAGGGCAGCGGTTTCACACCTTCGAGTGACTTCCCGGAACGCGCCGCGGGCCTGTCCGTCGTCCGGTCGCCGAACGGGTCGAAGGAGCCGCCGCCGTCACATCCGGGACTTCGGCACGTCCACCTCGCAGCCCGGCGCGTGCGGGGCGAAGCCGTGCTCGGCCGGCCGGCGCACCGACAGCGGGCTCCGCAACGACCACCACCCGCGAAGCACGTCGAGGACGCCCAGGGCGGCACCGCGCGCCGCCTCCGACCAGTCGCGCACGCCGGTCACCTCGTCGCCGGCCACGAACACGTGGCTCACCTGCGGGTGGCCGTGCGTGGACACCGGTGTCCACGGCCGCGGCGCGGCCTCGGCGACCTCCCGGTCGCGCGCGACCGGGTCGGCCGGCGGGACGCCGTTCGCCACCGGCAACCGGCACTCGACCTCGAGTTCCGCCGCCAGCTCGTCCCCGGGACGACCGGGCACGGCGGCGGCGCGTCGTGCAGCCTCAGCACGGCGGTGCCCGCCGCGGCCCGGGCATCCGGCGACGCGGGTCGACGGCTCGCCGACGCGGGCGAGCACCGTCCCCAGCAGGGCGGCGAGCGCCGGCACCGGTGGCTCGTGCCACAGCACCCGCAGGGTCGGCACCGGGGCGAGCGCCATCGCCTCGACCTCGACGTCGGTGCGCCCGCGATCGGCGTCGACCTTCAGGAACACGTCACCGACGCGCGGGGTGGCGCGCTCCTCGTGGGCGACGACGACCTCGATGCGGTCCACCTGGGCATGTCACGGGGAGGACCACCGACGCCGCCCGGTTTCCGGGTGGGGAATCCCGGGGGTACGACCTAGGCCACCCCGGCGTCGATGAGCAGCCGCCAGATCTCGCCCTGGTCCACCACCTCCACCCCCAGCTTCTCCGCCTTCGCGGTCTTGCCCGCGCCCACGTCCGCGCCCGTGATGAGCAGGTCCGTGTTCGCCGAGACCGAGGTCGCCGTAGTCGCGCCCGCCTTCTCGCAGAGCCGCTGGAACGTCGGCCGGGGCACCTTCTCCCCGGACCGCGGGTCGCTGATCGCCCCGGTGATCACCACCGTCTTGCCCGCCAGCGGCGCGTCCGAGGCGACGACCGGTGGCAGGTCCTCCTCCCGCACGTCCAGCGAGACGCCGTGCTCCCGCAACCGTTCGAGCTCCGGCCGCAACCGCCCGAGGTGCTCCAGCAACGACGCCGCGACCTTCGGCCCGATGTCCTCCACGGCCACCAACCGCTCCTCGTCGGCGTCCGCGACCTCCTCCAGCGAACCGAACCCCGCCCGGCACAACCGGGTCGCGGTGCCCTCCGAGGCCATCGGGATCGCCAGCCCGATCAACGCCCGGCGCAACCCCACCCCGCGGCTCGCCGCGATCGAGTCGACCATCCGGGTCGCCGACGTCTCGCCGATCCGGTCGAACTCCAGCAGTTGCTCCCTGGTCAACCGGTAGAAGTCCGACGGGCGCTCCAGCAACCCCGCCTCGGCCAACCGCTCGATCCACACCGGACCGACCGCCTCGATGTCCGCCGCCGCCCGCGACGCCCAGTGGATCAACCGCCGCACGGTCTGCGCGGGGCACGCCACGTTGGTGCAGAACAGCTCCCGGCTGTTGCCCTGCTCGACCAACCCCTGCCCGCACGACGGGCACGCGGCCGGCGGCACGATCTCCCGCTCCGCACCCGTGCGCCGCGACTCGTCCAGCACCCCGGCCACGAACGGGATCACGTCCCCCGCCCGCCGGATCAGCACCGTGTCACCGATCCGGATGCCCCGCGCCCGGATCACCTCCTGGTTGGCCAGCGTCGCCCTGGTCACCGTCGTGCCGCCCACGAACACCGGCTCCAGGTGCGCCACCGGCGCGATCTTGCCCGTCTTGCCCACGTCCCACACCACGTCCAGGAGCACCGTGGTCTTCTCCTCGGCCGCGAACTTGAACGCCAGCGCACCGCGCGGCGAGCTGGACCGCGTGCCCGCCGCCGCGAACGCGTTGCGGTCGGCCAGCCGCAGCACCGCGCCGTCCAGGTCGTAGTCCAGCTCGTTGCGGTGCTCCTCGATCCCGGTGATCACGGCCTGCGCCGCCGCCGCGTCCGCGCAGTGCCGCATCTCCGCGACCGCGAACCCCAGCGCGCGCAACCCGCGCTCCAGGTCCGCCGCCGCGCCGCCCTCGGACGTGTCCAGGTCGAAGGCGAAGAACGTCAACCGCCGCTCCGCCACCGTGGCCGCGTCCTTGGCCCGCAACGTGCCCGCGGCCGCGTTGCGCGGGTTGATCAGCGGCTTGTCCGGGTGCGCGGCGTTGTAGGCCGCGAACGTCGACCGCAGCATCACCGCCTCACCGCGCACCTCCACCCGGCCCGGCGCGCCCACCCGCTCCGGCACCCCGTCCACCAGCGCCCGCACCAGCGGCGTCACGTCGTCACCCGTCGTGCCGTCACCCCGGGTCACCGCCCGCACCAGCCGCCCGCCCTCGTAGACCAGCGCCAGCGACAACCCGTCCAGCTTCGGCATCACCACCACCGGCTGCCCCGGGAAGCGGTCGAAGAACGCGGCGACCTGCTCCGGCTTCGTCGCCTTCTCCAGCGACAGCATCGGCCGCGAGTGCCGGACCGGCGCGTGCAGCACGGCCGGCGCGCCCACCTGCTCCAGCGGGTTCGGGTCCGGTGCCAGCTCCGGGTGCGCCTCGACGAGCCCCCGCAGCTCGTCCTCGATCGCGTCGTACTCCGCGTCCGCCACCAACGGCGAACCCCGGTAGTAGGCGTCGCGCAGCACGACGACCCGGTCGGCGAGTTCCTGGATGCGATCGCTGGCGTTCACGGCTGCCAAGGTACCGGCGAGCACCGACGATCCGAGGCTCCCGCGCGAATCTCGCTCGCGGCCGGACCCGATCGGGCCTAACTTCTGCGTCGAGCAGAGGAGAGCCGTGGAGCAGATCAGCAAGCGACTGGTGAACTGGGCGTCCATCCTGGACGCGGGCGCGCGCGAGCAGGCCGAGCGGGCCTCGCGGATGCCGTTCATCCACCCGCACCTGGCGCTCATGCCCGACGCGCACCTCGGGAAGGGCGCCACGGTCGGCAGCGTCATCCCCACCCTGGGCGCGATCATCCCCGCCGCCGTCGGCGTCGACATCGGCTGCGGCATGATCGCCGTGCGCACCCAGTTCACGCTCGACGACTTCCGCGCCCGCCCGCTGGCGCCGCTGCGCGTGGCGATCGAGCGGGCCGTGCCGCTGTCGGCGGGCAAGCACAACACCCGGTTGACGGACACGGCGCGGGAGCGGGCCGAGGCGCTCGCCCGCCGTGCGGAGGAGGCGGGGTTCGACCCGGGCCGCTACGCGGGCAACTGGGAGCTGCAGCTCGGCTCGCTCGGCAGCGGCAACCACTTCATCGAGGTCACCCTGGACGAGGCCGGCCGGGTGTGGCTGTTCCTGCACTCGGGCTCGCGCGGCGTGGGCAACCGGATCGCCCAGAAGCACATCCGCGTCGCCCAGGAGCAGTGCGCGCGGCGCTACATCGACCTGCCCGACCGCGACCTGGCCTACCTGGTCGAGGGCGAGGACGAGTTCTGGGCCTACATCCGCGAGATGCGCTGGGCGCAGGAGTTCGCGTGGTCCAACCGCGAGGAGATGATGGACCGCGTGGTCGACTGCGTGGCCGAGTGGACGGGCCGTGACGTGGAGCGGCGGGAAGTCGTGAATTGCCACCACAACTACACGGAGCGTGAGACCCACTTCGGCAAGGAGGTGTGGTTGTCCCGCAAGGGCGCCATCAACGCCGAGAAGGGTCGCGCCGGGCTCATCCCGGGCTCGATGGGCACCGCCTCCTACGTCGTGGTCGGCAAGGGCAACCCGGTTTCGCTCAACTCCTCGCCCCACGGCGCGGGCCGCGAGTACTCGCGCTCGGCCGCGCGCCGGGCGTTCGACCGGGACGACCTGCGCAAGGCGATGGTCGGCATCGAGTACCGCGACAGCGACGCGTTCATCGACGAGATCCCGGCGGCGTACAAGGACATCGACGTCGTGATGCGCGACGCCGAGGACCTGGTCGAGATCCGCCACACGCTGCGGCAGATCGTCAACGTGAAGGGCAACTGACGCGCGATCACGCAGGGTGACCATTGATCTGTCACCAGTCACCCTGCGTGTCCAGGTCGCGCATCTCCGACCCCCGCCTATGCATGGTCATGCAGCGTCGTGCATACTTCTGGTCGTGTCCAAGGTGCTGACTTACCTCCCCGCCGGCGAACACGTCGGCATCGCGTTCTCCGGTGGTCTCGATACGTCCGTGGCGGTCGCCTGGATGCGGGAGAAGGGCGCGGTGCCGTGCACGTACACCGCGGACATCGGTCAGTACGACGAGCCCGACATCGCCTCCGTCCCGGGCCGCGCCGCGACCTACGGCGCGGAGATCGCCCGGCTGGTCGACTGCCGGGCCGCCCTGGTCGAGGAGGGGCTCGCCGCGCTCGCGTGCGGCGCGTTCCACATCCGCACCGGCGGCCGGACCTACTTCAACACCACGCCGCTGGGCCGGGCCGTGACGGGCACCATGCTGGTGCGCGCCATGCTCGACGACGACGTGCAGATCTGGGGCGACGGCTCCACCTACAAGGGCAACGACATCGAGCGGTTCTACCGCTACGGCCTGCTCGCGAACCCGTCGCTGCGGATCTACAAGCCGTGGCTGGACGCGGCGTTCGTCAGCGAGCTGGGCGGTCGCACCGAGATGTCGGAGTGGCTGCAGGCGCGCGACCTCCCGTACCGGGCCAGCACCGAGAAGGCGTACTCCACCGACGCGAACATCTGGGGCGCGACGCACGAGGCCAAGGCGCTGGAGCACCTCGACACGGGCATCGAGATCGTGGACCCGATCATGGGCGTGCGGTTCTGGGACCCCGAGGTCGAGATCGCCACCGAGGACGTCACGATCGGCTTCGACCAGGGCCGCCCGGTCACGATCAACGGCAAGGAGTTCTCCTCCGCGGTCGACCTGGTGCTGGAGGCCAACGCCATCGGCGGCCGGCACGGCATGGGCATGTCCGACCAGATCGAGAACCGGGTCATCGAGGCCAAGAGCCGGGGCATCTACGAGGCGCCGGGCATGGCGCTGCTGCACGCGGCCTACGAGCGGCTGGTCAACGCGATCCACAACGAGGACACGCTGGCCGCCTACCACACCGAGGGCCGCAAGCTGGGCCGGCTGCTGTACGAGGGCCGCTGGCTGGACCCGCAGGCGCTGATGGTGCGCGAGTCGTTGCAGCGCTGGGTCGGCACGGCGGTCACCGGCGAGGTGACGCTGCGCCTGCGCCGCGGCGAGGACTACTCGATCCTGGACACGACCGGGCCCGCGTTCAGCTACCACCCGGACAAGCTGTCCATGGAGCGGACCGAGGACTCGGCGTTCGGCCCGGTCGACCGCATCGGCCAGCTGACCATGCGCAACCTCGACATCGCCGACTCGCGCGCGAAGCTGGAGCAGTACGCGGGCCTGGGCATGGTCGGCAGCCAGTCGACGTTGATCGGCACCCCGCAGGTGGCGCCGACGGAGCTGATCGGCGCGATGCCCGAGGGCGGCGCCGAGGTGATCGCCTCGCGCGGCAAGGTGGTCGACGACGAGCTGCTCGACCACGCCGCCCTGGAGTCCGGCAACGACTGACGGTCGCCCGCACGACGCCACGCGCGTGTGCCGCCTCACGGGTGGCGCACGCGCGTTCGGCGTGGTGGGGGCATGGTGCCGTTCGCCGAGGAGGACGTCCGGGTCGTCCCCGCCAACGAGGCGTCGTGGGCCGAGCTGGAAGCCGTGTTCGGCGCCGCCGACGCGGGTCGGTGCCGGTGCCGGCGGTTCACGGTGGTCGGGTGGCTCTGGCGCGACTCCACGCAGGAGGAACGGGTCGCGATGCTGCGCGAGCAGACCGCGTGCGACGAGCCCGGCGCACCGGCCACCAGCGGGCTGGTGGCCTACGTGGGTGACGAGCCCGCGGGGTGGGTGGCGGTCGAGCCGCGGCTCGCGTACCCGAAGCTGCGCACGCTGCGCGTGCCGTGGAGCGGGCGTGACGAGGACCGGGACGACCCGGGCGTGTGGGCCGTGACGTGCTTCGTCGTGCGCAGGGGTTTTCGCGGCCGCGGGCTGACCTGCCACCTCGCGCGGGCCGCCGTCGACTTCGCCCGGGATCGCGGCGCGTCGGCGGTGGAGGGCTACCCGGTGGTCGAGGAGCCCGGCAAGGTCGTGACGTGGGGCGAGATGAACGTCGGCGCGCGCCAGGTCTTCCAGGACGCCGGGTTCACCGAGGTCGGCAGGCCCACGCTGCGCCGGGTCGTGATGCGGGTCGACTTCACCGCCGCGTCACACGCCGCAATCACGGCGAACCGGGCGTAAACGGCAAGCGCGGAGAAGTAGCGCGCCGAAAGCCGGTGTGAGACTCCCTGTACCTCGCTCCGAGCCGAAGGCAGGGTGGCATGAACAACTCCACGGTCCTCCTCCTGTTCCCGATCACCGTGGCCGTCATCATGCTCGGCCTCGGCCTCACGCTGACCGCGGAGGACTTCCGCCGGGTGCTGAAGCGCCCGAGGGCGATGGTGGTCTGCCTGGTCGTGCAGATGGTGGTGCTGCCCGCGATCTGCCTCGGCCTGGTCGTCGCGTTCGGCCTGAGGCCGGAGTTGGCGATCGGCATGATGCTGCTGGCCGCGTCGCCGGGCGGCAGCACGGCCAGCCTGTACAGCCACCTGTTCAAGGGCGACGTGGCGCTGAACATCTCGCTGACCGCGGTCAACTCGGTGCTGGCGATGTTCACCCTGCCGCTGATCGTCAACCTGTCGGTGACCGGTTTCCTCGGCGCGGACAGCTCCATCGGCCTGCAGTTCGACAAGGTCGTCCAGGTGTTCTCCATCGTGCTGGTGCCCATCGCGATCGGCATGGCGCTGCGCGCGAAGTTCCCGGCCTTCGCCGTCCGCATGGAGCGGCCCGTCAAGGTCCTCTCGGTGATCGTGCTCGTCATGATGATCGCGAGCGTGATCAGCGGACTCGGCGAGGAGGTCTTCCAGATCCTCGGGGAGATCATCGCCGTGGTCGTCCTGTTCAACCTGTTCGGCATGGCGATCGGGTACTTCGGGCCCCGGCTCGCGGGGGTCGGGCCGCGCGAGTCGACCGCCTCGGCGTTCGAGATCGGCCTGCACAACGCGCCGCTGTCCATCGCGATCGCCATGAGCCCCACCCTGCTCAACAGCACGGAGATGGCGATGCCGTCGGTGACCTACGGCTTCGTCATGTTCTTCACGGCGGTGATCTTCGGCCTGGTGGTGGCCCGGCGGGCGCGGAACGCCGCGGTGGCGACGCCCAGCCGCACCTGACCCGCCGGGGCCGGGGTGCCCCCTGCCCGCACCGGGATCGCGCGTCGCGGCCGGTGCGGGCATCGGCACGTCCGGGGTCACCAGCCGTGGCGGCGGTCGCCCGCGACGAGCTCGGCGACCCGGGCCTCGGACCGGGCGGAGAACGGGTCGCGGTACCCGGCCACGGCCTGTCGGGTCTCCTCGGCGATCAGGTCGGCGTTGATCTGGGCCCCGGCGGTGGCGCCGGCCGCGGCGGACGCCCCGACCTGGGCCGACAGGTCGGTGACGTTGCCCGCGACCCACACCCCGGGCACGTCCGTGCGGCCGGTCGCGTCGGCCGGGACGTGCTCGCCCATCCCCGAGGGGTGCGGCGCCGTCCGCAGGCCGAGCGCGTCCAGGAACCCGGCTCGGGCCACCATCCGCGACGCGACCACCACCACCTCGCGGCCGACGGTGCGGCCGTCGGCCAGCCGCAACCCGACGACGCGGTCCCCGGCGACCTCCACGGCGGCGACCTCGCCCGCCACGACGTCGACGCCCCGTGCGGCGAGCTGCCCGGCCTGCTCGGCGGTCGGGGGGTGGGTGTGGGAGAACACCACCACGTCGGCGCTCAGCTGCCGGAACAGCAACGCCTGGTGCACCGCCGTCGGCCCGGTGGCCAGCACGCCGATGGCCCGGTCGCGGACCTCCCACCCGTGGCAGTACGGGCAGTGCACCACGTCGCGGCCCCACCGCTCCCGCAGCCCCGGCACGTCGGGCAGCTCGTCCACCAGGCCCGTGGTCACCAGCAGCCGACGGGCCAGGACCGAGCGGCCGTCGGCCAGCGCGACCACGAACCCCGCGCCGACCCGCGTGACCGCCTCCACCTCGCCGGGCACGACGTGTCCGCCGTACCCGCGCACCTCCTCGCGTCCCCGCGCCAGCAGCTCGGCCGGCGGCATCCCGTCGCGGGCCAGCAGCCCGTGCACGCCGTCGGCGGGCGCGTTGCGCGGCGACCCGGCGTCGACCACGACCACCGAACGCCGGGACCGCGCGAGCATCAGGGCGCCGCTGAGCCCCGCGGCCCCGCCGCCGACCACCACCACGTCACAACCGTCAGCCAGTTGCTCCCAGGTCATCACGACCACCTCCGCGACCACCCTGAGCCGGAGCCGGTGGAAGTGGCAAACCTTGTTGCCGGTTCCGCAACAAGCGCACGACCGGGTACCCGGCGGCGACGAGCAGTGACAGCGCCGGCAGCGGAGCGCCCAGCAGGAGCCGGCCGAGCGCGTAGTCGACCGCGGGCACGGCCAGGCACAGCGCGAAGCCCCACGGCAGCGCGGTCCTCGGCTTGCCGGGCGGGGACCACGGCGTCCGCTTGAACGGCTTGGCCACCGACAGCCACACCTGGCAGGCCAGCGCCGAGGCCATCAGCAGCGAGCCGACCCGCATCAGCGCCGGCGAGCCGTCCGGGCCGAGGTTCGGGCTCAGCACGAAGATCCCCAGGTAGAGCTGGCTGAACGTGATCGCCGTCTTCGCCAGCACCCACCAGTGCCGGAAGTAGCCCCACGCGGTGAGCCCGGACAGCATCAGGCCGCTGAACGCCGACGTCGTGGCCATGAACTGGAGCACCTGCGTGTCGAGCAGCAGCGCGACCTCGAACGCCGCCCGCCGGTCCGGTGCCGACAACGCGTGGCCCACCGTGACGAACAGGGCCAGCGCCATGAACATCCAGCCGGTGGACGACACGACGTGCAACCAGACCAGGGCCTTCCGGTTCACGACCGCCTCCTAGATGTAGACACGCTACCTATCGTAAGCCTACTTATCACCACGACTCGGGATCTTCCCGCGCGGAACCGTTCCGTCAACCCCGGAAAAGCGGTGGAACGATTCGGGTTAATCGGTTCCGACGATTCATGCTTTCGTGGATGGAATGTCATCTGAATGGCGCACCGAGGCGATCCGAACAGTCACCGGGGTTGAGTGCATGGTCGCTCGACCAGCCCACTACCTGGGCCGATCCGGCGACGATCGCCGTTAACCGTCCGGACATCCCCGGACCACCCGGAATTCGCCCACCCGGTCACCCGGGTCTCAGTCCGCTCCCGTCCCTTGACAAGCGCGCGCGACGTCCCGAATCCTCCGCTGGGCTGACGCGCTTTGGCCGTCCGCGAAAAACCCGTGCCACCCGAGGAAGGTTCGACCCGTGAACCACACCCGAGTCCTGCGGTCGGTGGGCGTCGGCGCCACCGCGCTGGCGTTGCTCGCGGCCTGCGGCACGCCGCCGCCCAAGGAGGGCTCCGCGAGCGGCGCCCCGGCCGCGACCGCGAAGTCCGCCGCCGAGTTCGGCGGGCTGGACAAGCTCGTCGAGGCCGCCAAGCGGGAGGGCAGGCTCAACGTCATCGCGCTGCCGCCGGACTGGGCCAACTACGGCGAGGTGATCTCGGCGTTCGAGGCCGAGTACGGCATCGAGGTCGACTCGGCCCAGCCCGACGCGTCCAGCCAGGACGAGATCAACGCCGCCAAGCAGCTCAAGGGCGGCGACCGCGCGCCGGACGTGTTCGACCTCGGGCTCACCGTGGCGCTGGCCAACACCGACCTGTTCGCGCCGTACCAGGTGCAGACGTGGGCCGACATCCCCGAGCAGCTCAAGGAGCCGTCCGGCCGGTACTGCGGCGACTACGGCGGCTTCATGTCCATCGGCTACGACGCCGCGAAGGTGCCCGCGCCGACGTCGGTCAAGGACCTGCTCAAGCCCGAGTACCAGGGCAAGGTCGCGCTCAACGGCGACCCGACCCAGGCCGGCGCGGCGTTCTCCGGCGTGGTGATGGCCGCGCTGGGCAACGGCGGCTCCGCCGACGACATCGCGCCCGGCGTCGAGTTCTTCAAACAGCTCAAGGCCGCCGGCAACTTCCTGCCCGTCGACCCGTCGCCCGCGACGATCGAGTCCGGCCAGACCCCCGTCGTCATCGACTGGGACTACACCAACGCGGCGCAGACCGCGAAGCTCGCCGGCAAGGTCGACTGGAAGGTCGTCGTCCCGGCGGAGGCGCAGGTCGGCGGCTACTACAACCAGGCGATCAACGCCGACGCGCCGCACCCGGCCGCCGCGCGCCTGTGGCAGGAGTTCCTGTACTCCGACAAGGGCCAGAACCTCTACCTCAAGGGCCTGTCGCGGCCGGTCCGGATGGACGCGATGACCAGGTCCGGCAAGGTCGACGCGGCCGCCGCGGCGAAGCTGCCGAAGACCTCGGGCACGCAGGTGTTCCCCACCCAGTCGCAGTCGGACAAGGCCAAGCAGGTGCTGGCCTCGACGTGGGCGCAGGCGGTGGGCTGACCGGTGGTCGCACCCGTCACCGTCGCGGCCGGGGGAGCCGACCGGGCGTCCCCCGGCCGCGGGCCCGGTCGGTCGTGGCTCGCCTGGCTCGTCGCGGTGCCGTTCCTGGCCTACGTCGGCACGTTCCTGGTGTACCCCACCGTGCTCGTGCTGGCCGGGGCGTTCCAGGACTCGACCGGCGCGTTCACCCTGGCGAACCTGGCCGACCTGACCCGGGGCGCGTACCTGCGGGCGTTCCTGCGCAGCGTGGAGCTGTCCGCGATCACCGCCCTGCTCGGCGCGGTGCTCGGCGCGCTGCTGTCGTGGGCGGTGGCGGTCGGCCCGGCGGAGGGGTGGCTGCGCCGGGTCGTGGTGGCGGGCGCGGGCGTGCTGGCGCAGTTCGGCGGCGTGCCGCTGGCGTTCGCCTTCCTCGCCACGGTGGGCTTCCAGGGCTTCGTCACGCGGTTCCTGCGCGACTCGTTCGGCCTGGACCTGTTCGCCGGCGGCGCGTGGCTGTTCGAGCTGCCCGGGCTGACGCTGGTGTACACGTTCTTCCAGGTCCCGCTGATGGTGATCGTGTTCCTGCCCGCGCTGGACGGCCTGCGCCCGCAGTGGCGCGAGGCGGTGGACAGCCTCGGCGGCTCGGCGTGGACCTACTGGCGGCGCGTGGGCGGCCCGATCCTGCTGCCCGCGTTCCTGGGCGCGGTGCTGCTGCTGTTCGCCAACGCGTTCTCCGCCTACGCCACGGCGGCGGCGCTGGTGTCGCAGGGCAGCCCGATCGTGCCGCTGCAGATCCGCGGGTTCCTGACCGGAGAGGTGCTGCTCGGGCGGGAGAACCTGGGCAAGGCCCTCGGGCTGGGCATGGTCGTGGTGGTGGCGGTGGCCATGGGCCTGTACGCGCTGCTGCAGCGGAGGTTCGCGCGGTGGCAGCGGTGACCAGGCGCGGCGCGGCCCGCTTCGCGGTCCTGGCCGTCCTCGGGGCGTTCTTCCTGCTGCCGCTGGTGGCGATGGCCGAGTTCTCCACCCGCGGCGCGAACGGCACGCGCGGCCTCGCGTCGTGGGCCGCCATCGTGGACGACCCCGACCTGGTCGAGGCGATCCTGGTGTCGGTCCAGCTCGCGGTGACCAGCTCGCTGCTCGTGCTCGTCCTCCTCGTGCCCACCATGACGTGGATCAGGCTGCGCCTGCCCGGCCTGCGGCGGCTGGTGGAGTTCCTCTGCCTGCTGCCGGTGGCGATCCCGGCGATCGTGCTGGTGGTGGGCATGGCCCCGCTGTACGCCTGGGTGAACTACCTCCTCGGCGACTCGCCGTTGACGCTGACGTTCGCCTACGCCGTGCTCGTGCTGCCGTTCGCCTACCGGGCGATCGACGCGGGCCTGTCCGCGATCGACCTCGGGACGCTCGCCGAGGCGGCCCGCGGGCTCGGCGCCTCCTGGGGCACCGTGCTGCTGCGGGTCGTGGTGCCCAACATCCGCACCGCGCTGATCGGCGCGTCCCTGCTGTCGGTGGCGCTGGTGCTCGGCGAGTTCACCATCGCGTCGCTGCTGAACTTCGACACGCTGCAGGTGCGGGTGAACCTGCTCGGCAAGCGCGACGCCGGCGTGTCGATCGCGGTGTCGCTGCTGAGCCTGCTGTTCGCGTTCGCGCTGCTATTCCTGCTCTCGTTCATCGGCGGGCGGCGGCGGGGCACCGCCGTCGAGGAAGGCTGACCATGGGGTACCTGCGTCTGGACGGGCTACGCAAGTCGTTCGGCGGGCAGACCGCGCTCGACGGGCTCGACCTGGAGCTCGCCGAGGGCGAGCTGGTCAGCCTGCTCGGGCCCAGCGGCTGCGGCAAGACGACGGCGCTGCGCGTCGTGGCCGGGTTCGAGTCGGCCGACTCCGGCCGCGTCCTCGTGGCGGGCCGCGACCTCACCGGCGTGCCCGCCAACAAGCGGGACATGGGGATGGTGTTCCAGGCCTACAGCCTGTTCCCGAACCTGAGCGTGACCGAGAACGTGGCGTTCGGCCTGCGCCTGCGCAAGGCGCCGGACCGCGCCGGTCGGGTCGCCGAGCTGCTGGACCTCGTCGGGCTCGCGCACCTGGGCAAGCGGTACCCGCACCAGCTGTCGGGCGGGCAGCAGCAGCGCGTGGCGCTGGCCCGTGCCCTGGCGATCCAACCGCGCGTGCTGCTGCTGGACGAGCCGCTGTCCGCGCTCGACGCGAAGGTGCGGGTGAACCTGCGCGAGGAGATCCGGCGCATCCAGACCGAGCTCGGCACGACCACGCTGTTCGTCACGCACGACCAGGAGGAGGCGCTGGCCGTCTCCGACCGGGTGGGCGTGATGTCGCAGGGCAGGCTGGAGCAGCTCGACACGCCCGCGGTCGTGTACCGGGAGCCCGCGTCGGCGTTCGTGGCGCAGTTCGTCGGCGTGACCAACGCGGTGCACGGCACCGCCGAGGCGGGCGGTGTGCGGCTGGGCCCGTTCCGGCTGCGCACCGACGCCGCCGATGGGCTGACCGGCGAGGTGAAGGTGATCGTGCGGCCGGAGGACATCGGGATCGCGCCGCACGACGGGCCGGCCGACGGCGCGCTGACCGGCAACGTGCTCACGCAGAGCTTCCTCGGACCGGTGACCAGGCTGTCCGTGCGGCTCGACGGCGGCGACCAGGTCGTGCGGGTCGACCAGCCGTCCGGGCGCGCGGCGGACTTCCCGCCCGGCACGGCCGTCGCGCTGGACCTCGCGCCGGGCCGGGTGATGGTCGTCGAGGCGTGACGGAGGCTAGGGGCGGCGCAATTTCGTCAACCGGAGCCGTTCGTCCTCCGACAACGCCGAATCGGTCAGGACGCGCACCCCGCGCGCGCCGATCGGCTGCCCGTTCACCGACGTCACCCAAGTGGTGGGCACATCGGTGAACAACGTGACTTCCGGCGTGCCCCGGAAATGACCGTAACCCAGTACCGTCGACCGGCCGACGCTCGGACCGTTCAGCACGACGTAATCCTGGTCCGCCGGCGCCGGGTCGGTCACCCACGGCACCTCCTCGCCCAGCGTCCAGCCGCCGACGCCGCCGTAGCGCAGCAGGAACGTGCGGGCGTGGTGGATGGTGACCACGTAGTGGTGGTCGCAGTCCGGGTCGACGGGCACGGGCGTGCGGGCGAAGTTCAGGCCGTGGGGGACGCCCGCGGCGCGCAGGCCGCGGGAGAACGCGGCCAGGTCGCCACCGCCGGTGCTGATCGCCCGCGACAGCGCCGACCACGCCCCGCTGGCCGTCTGGTTCGGCAGGCGGGCGCCCGGCCACGGGTCGCGAATGGTCATCCCGCCCCAGATGAGGCGCACGGCCGGGGCCGGCCAGACATTGTCGCGCTCACCCCGGTAGAGGGTCATGTCCGGCATGGGAAATACTCCTCGCGAGGAATTCGTGAAGAGGAATCGGCTCCGATCGTACGCCGGGCGCGACCGAACCCGGAATGATTCACCGGCAAGGAGTACCGGCCCGCTGAATTGCGGATTTCGAAGAGGGGCGGATATGCGACGCGCGTCGCCCGGGCACGGCGAAGGGCCCGCCGCTGGGGCGCGACGGGCCCTTCGGGTGCCAGGACGGTCGGACCGCCCGGGCTAGCGCGGGAACAGGTCCCGGTACGAGCCCTGCGTCTGCACGTTCAACTCGCCGACGCGGACGAGCTTCGCCGTCGCCGTCCGCGGGTCGCGGATGTCCAGCACGTCGAAGCCCTTGGCCATGTCGGACGAGAAGATGTAGCCGTTGTAGTAGTACGCCGACCACGAGCCGCCGACCGCGCCGTCGGGCAGCGGACCGCGCTCGAACCAGCCGATCTCCTTGGGGTTGCCGGAGTCGGTGAAGTCCCAGACCGAGATGCCGCCCTGGTACCACGCCTGGACCATGATGTCGCGGCCCTGGACCGGGATCAGCGACCCGTTGTGCGCCACGCAGTTCTCCGTGTCGCCCTGGGTCCGGGAGATCTTGTAGTAGGAGCGGAACTCCAGCTTGCGGTCGTCGCCGCGGCCGGTGATGTCGTAGATGCCGTCCGCGCCGCGGGTCGGGCCGATCTTCTCGTTGCACGTCGGCGCGCCGCCGCCACCCAGCTCGTCGGTGAAGACGACCTTGGTGCCCGCGTTGTTGAAGGTGGCCGAGTGCCAGAACGCGAAGTTCACGTTGTCCTGCACGCGGTTGATCTCGCGGGGCTTCTCCCGGTCGGAGATGTCCCACAGCACGCCGTCACCCATGCAGGCGCCGGCCGCGAGGTCCTTGGACGGGTACACGGTGATGTCGTGGCAGCCCGAGGTGGCGCGGACGTAGCCCTCCTCGATCGTGCCGTCGCGGCCGGGGTTGCCGCCGTCGGGGAACACGACGGTCTCCGACAGCACCGACGCCGACGCCGGGTCCTTCAGCGGGACCTTGACGATGGAGATCAGGTCGTGCGGCGGCTGGCAGTCCGGGAAGGTCGCGTTCGGGCTGTACGACGAGACGTACAGGTAGGCGTTCTTGCCCTTCTTGTCCGGCACCAGCGTGTGCGTGTGCGAACCGCACTTGGTCTCGACCGCGGCGACGTACTTCGGGTTCTTCTTGTCGCTGATGTCGAAGATCTTGATGCCCTCCCACGCGTCCTTGTTGGTCGCGGGGAGCGGCGTGCTGGCGCAGGAGTTGTCGCTGCGCGAGGAGTCGGTCGACAGGAAGAGCAGGTTGTCCTTGACCGAGATGTCGTTCTGCGAGCCCGGGCACCAGACCGTGCTCACGATGGAGGGCTTGCGCGGGTTGCGCACGTCGTAGATGACGAAGCCGTCGTAGTTGCCGTCGAAGGCGTAACCGTCCTGGAACGCCAGGTCCGACCACGTGGAGGAGGCCGTGAAGGGCGCCGGCTTCGGCAGGTTCGCCAGGTGCTTCACGTTGCGGCTGTTGCGGATCTCGTCGACGCCCGGGATGCCGGTGGCCGGCTGCTCCTGGCTCGACAGCTGGGTCTCGGACAGTCCGGCCAGGTCGGCGTCGTCCGGTGCCGCCGCGGCCTGGGGAGCCCAGGCCACGACCGAGAGGCTGAGCGCGAACGCCCCCAAGACCGCCGCCGGCCTTCTGCGGCGGCGGGCCACATCGCGTACTTCCACTTCGCGTTTCCCCTTCCAACCCGGTGCAGGGCTCGCAGTATCACCCGTTCGCATGGCTAAGGACAGGGCCGATCGGCGGGAAATGTCCGACTTCCGGCAGGTGGGACGGCCGGGTACGTTGGCGGCCGAGCGGAGGTTCTAGGGGGTAGTGGGATGCGGATCGTGTTCGTCGCGGTGCTGGTGGCCGTCCTCGCCGGCTGCACGTCCCAGCCGGAGGACCAGCCCCCGATCATCGCGCCGCAGGGGCCGGGCGAGCAAGCGCAAACCCTGTCACCAGGGGATTTCGGCACCGACCGGTGGGTCGCGCCGAGCGAGGCGGACCTGCGGTACGTGGCCCGCATGATCGTGCACCACCGGCAGGCGCTGGAGATGGCCGCGCTGGCGCCCGACCGCGCGCGGGACGAGACCGTGCGCGGCCTGGCCTCGCGCATCCACGACACCCAGGGGCCGGAGATCGCCGCGATGGAGCAGTGGCGGCGGCAGTACGCCGAGAACGCGCCCGCGCACGGCCACAGCGCCGACCTGCCCGACGTCGGTCACGAGTCCATGCCGGGCATGGCCACCCCGGAGCAGCTGGCGGCGCTCGCGGCCGCCCGGGGCGCGGACTTCGACCGGCTGTTCCTCCAGCTGATGATCGCCCACCACGAGGGCGCGTTGCAGATGGCGGTGGAAGTGCTGTCCACCGGCCGGGACGTGCGGGTCGAGGAGATGGCCAACGACGTCTCCGCCTCGCAGACCGACGAGATCAACCGGATGAAAGCCATCACCATCCCTTAACCCCCCGTGAGTCCTACCTCCAGACCTCGTGAGTCGTACCTCCAGGTCTCGAGAGTCCTACGTCCAGGACCCCCGAGTTCAACGCTCAGGTACCCCTGAGGCCGGTTCGGGGTGGTCTACGGGAAGACCAACCGATCGGTTGATGCGAGGTGTGGCCCACCGTGTGATCCGGCCGGACGCCCCGGCGACGACGCTGGTGGCATGCCAATCATCGAGGTGGTCGACCTCGTCAAGACCTACGGCGGGAAGGTCGCGGTGGACGGTGTCTCGTTCACCGTCGACGCGGGGGAGATCTTCGGAATCCTCGGCCCGAACGGGGCCGGGAAGACCACGACAGTGGAATGCATCGAGGGCCTGCGGTCACCGGACGGCGGCACGATCCGGGTCGACGGCCTCGACCCACAACACGATCGGGCGAAAGTGCGCACCCGAGTGGGTGTGCAGTTGCAGCAGAGCGAACTGCCCGACCGCATCCGGGTCGGCGAGGCGCTGGAGCTGTACGCGTCGTTCCACCGCGACCCGGCCGACTGGCGGGACCTGCTGGCCCGCCTGGGCCTGGCCGACCGCGTCAAGACCGAGTACCGCAGGCTGTCCGGCGGCCAGAAGCAACGCGTCTCCATCGCGCTGGCGCTGATCGGCAGGCCGAAGGTCGCCGTGCTCGACGAGCTGACCACGGGCCTGGACCCGCAGGCCCGGCGCGACACCTGGGACCTGGTCGAGCAGATCCGCGACTCCGGCGTCACGGTCGTGCTGGTCACCCACTTCATGGAGGAGGCCGAACGGCTCTGCGACCGGATCGCCCTCATCGACGCGGGCAGGCTGGTCGCGGTCGACAGCCCGGCCGGCCTCGTGTCCCGCGTGGACGGTGAGCAGCGGGTCCGGTTCCGCCCCTCGTCCCCGTTCGACGTGGCGCTGCTCGCCGCGCTGCCCGAGGTCGCCCACGTCGAGCGACACGGCCCGCAGCTCGTCGTGACCGGCACGGGCAACCTGCTGCACGCCGTCACGTCCGTCCTCGCCCGCAACCAGATCGTCGCCGCCGACCTGCGCATCGAGCAGGCCGGCCTGGACGACGCCTTCATCCGCCTCACCGGCCGCAAGCTCACGGAGTAGCAGCATGCTGAAGATCGTCACCACCGAGTGGAAGCTGTTCCTGCGCGAGCCGAGCACGGTCGTGTTCGCGGTGCTCTTCCCGACCGCCCTGCTCCTGGTGCTCGGCGCGATCCCGGCGCTGCGCACCCCCGACCCGGTCTTCGGCGGCCTCCGGTTCATCGACGCCTACGTCTCCACCCTGGTGGTCATCACGCTGGCGTTCCTGGGGCTCAACAAGCTGCCCTCCACGGTCGCCACCTACCGCGAGAAGGGCGTGCTGCGCCGCTTCTCCACCACCCCGGTGCACCCCGTGCGCCTGCTGCTGGCGCAGGTGCTCGTCAACGTGGTCGCGGGAACCATCTCCATCGCGCTGCTCATGGTCACGTGCCGGGTCGTGTTCGACATCGACCTGCCGCACCACCCGGTCGGGTTCCTGGTGACGTGCCTGCTGGGGGTGCTGTCGCTGTCGGCGGTCGGCCTGCTGGTGGCGGCGTGGGCACCGAACGCGCGTGCCGCCGGCGGGTGGGCGGGCGTGCTGTTCATGCTGGTCATGTTCTTCGGCGGCGCCTACCTGCCGCGGTTCCTGATGCCGGAGTCGCTGATCCGCGTCGGCGAGTACCTGCCGCCGGGGGTGGCCGCGTTGCAGGCGGCGTGGCTGGGCGGGACTCCGGACCCGGTCCACCTGGCGATCCTGGCCCTGGTCGCGCTGTCAGCGGGTACGGTCGCGGCCAGGTCGTTCCGCTGGGAATGAGGGGGTGGGCGGGGTGAGCGACGGCTTGGACCTCTGGGAGAAGCGCCTCGACGCCGTCGGGCACGCGATCCCGTACCTCGTCCTGGTCCTGCCCACGGTCATCTACGTGGTGCTGGAGCCCGACCCGTGGCCGGTGGTGGCCGTCAACGTCGGCATCGCGGCGGCCACCGGCCTGTGGATGCTGTGGTGGTTCACGCTGCACCCGGGCTGGCGGTCCCGCACCGGCCTGATGGCGGTGTTCTTCGTCGGCGTCCTGGTCGCGTACGCGGTGCTCGGCCTGCGCGAGCCGATCTTCGGGTTCTTCTCCTTCGCCGGCTACGTCTACGCCATCGAGGTGCTGCCGGGCCGGTGGAAGTTCGCCGGCGTGGTCGTCAACGGCGTGCTGGCGGCCACGTCGCTGCACGGCGGCTTGCCGCCGGCGCGGTTCGGGCCGATCGTCGTCTACCTCATCATCGTGCTGGTCATCGTGACGGTCGCCTGCACGTTCACGATGCTCGGCCACATCACCACCGAGCAGTCGCGGCGGCGCAAGGAGATGGTCGCCGACCTGGCGGCGATGGTGGAGGAGAACGCCGGGCTGCACGCCCAACTGCTCATCCAGGCGCACGAGGCGGGCGTGCTCGACGAACGGCAGCGGCTGGCCCGCGAGATCCACGACACGCTCGCCCAGGGGTTCGCGGGCATCATCACGCAGCTCCAAGCGGACGAGGATCCGCCGCGGCACGTGGAGACGGCGTTGCGGCTGGCTCGGGAGAACCTGGCCGAGGCGCGCCGCTCGGTGCACGCCCTGCGCCCGCCCGCGCTGGTGGACGCGAACCTGCCGGACGCGTTGGCCGAGGTCGCGGCGGGGTGGACGGACCAGACCGGGGTGGCGGCGTCGATCCACACGACGGGTGCGGCGCGCGCTCTGCACCCCGAGGTGGAGGTGACGTTGCTGCGCGCGGCGCAGGAGGCGTTGTCGAACGTCGCCAAGCACGCGCGTGCGTCGCGGGTCGGGTTGACGCTGTCCTACATGGAGGACGTGGTGACGCTGGACGTGCGCGACGACGGCGCGGGGTTCGACCCCGAGGCCCACACGGACGGGTTCGGGCTGGTCGGGATGCGGCAGCGGGTGTCCCGCCTCGCGGGCGCGCTGGTCGTGGAGTCCGAACCGGGTGGCGGCACGGCGGTGTCGGCCTCGGTGCCCGCGATCCCGGCCGAGGTGGCCCGGTGATCCGCGTGGTGATCGTGGACGACCACCCGGTGGTGCGCGACGGGCTGCGGGGGATGCTCGCGGGCGCGGGTGACGTCGACGTGGTGGGCGAGGCGGCGGACGGCGGCGAGGCGGTGACCGTGGTGCGGGCGCTGCGGCCGGACGTCGTGCTGATGGACCTGCGGATGCCCGGCGTGGACGGCGTCACGGCCATCGAGCGGCTGCGCGGCTGCCCGACGCGGGTGCTGGTGCTGACGACGTACGACACGGACAGTGACGTGCTGCCGGCGATCAAGGCGGGAGCGACGGGGTACCTGCTGAAGGACACCCCTCGTGACGAGCTGTTCCGGGCGGTGCGTTCGGCGGCCAGGGGAGAGGCGGTCCTGTCACCGTCCGTGGCAACCCGGTTGGTGGGTCAGGTGCGGCAGCCGGTGGCGGAGCCGTTGAGCGACCGCGAGGTCGAGGTGCTGGGGTTGATCGCCCGCGGGTGCACCAACCGCGAGGCGGCGGCGAAGCTCTTCATCAGCGAGGCGACCGTGAAGACGCACCTGGTGCACGTCTACGCCAAGCTCGGGGTGAAGGACCGCGCCGCCGCCGTCGCGGTGGCTTACGAACGGGGTCTGCTGGGCGCCTGACCGGGTTGTCCACAGGTTCGGACCCCTCCGTCGCCGCCCACCAGCGGTTCCGCCGCGGCCTCGAAACCGCGAACGGAAGTTGTCCACAGTCGGCGAAGAAGTCCTCGCGACCCTCGGGGATCGAGCCCAACCTGGGCGCATGGCGAACCACCAAGACCACGACGAACCACCACCCCCACGACGCTCGGCCCTCCACGTCGTCCGCAGGGCACTGCGCCGCCTCCCTCGCGTCCTGCGGCTAGTAGTCGACGCGGTCGGGGCGGGACAGCCACGCGGTGAACGGCGTGGTGTCCTCGCCCGTCGAGACCTGGTGCACCGGCAGGCTCCACGTCTCGCGCGGCCTGCCGAACAGCGCGTGGAACTCCCGGTCGTCGAACCCCGCCTCGGCGGCGTCGTGCCGGTCCGCGGCGTAGACGACCCGGTCCACCCGCGCCCAGAGCGCGGCGGACAGGCACAGCGGGCACGGCTCGCACGAGGACACCAGCACGCAGCCGGTGAGCCGGAAGTCGCCGACCACCCGGCAGGCGGCGCGGATCGCGACGACCTCGGCGTTCGCGGTCGGGTCCAGGGTCGGGGTGACCTGGTTGGTGCCGGTCGCGATCACCTCGCCGTTGCGGACGATCACCGCGCCGAACGGGCCGCCGCCCTCGGCGACGTTGCGGGTGGCGAGTTCGATCGACTCGCGCAGCCAGGCGTGGTCGGGGGACAGGGACGTGGTCATGGGGTGCTCCTCGGGGCGTGCGACAACGCGCCACGGAGGCCGTGGCGACGTCATCCTGCGGGACGGGGGTCAGGTGCCGGTGATGTGCTCCGGTCGCACGGGCACGCGGGTCAGGGCCAGCCCGGTGGCGGCGCGGATGGCCGCGACGATGGCCGGGGTGGAGGAGATCGTGGGCGGCTCACCGACGCCCCTCACGCCGTAGGGGGCGTTCGGGTCGGCGAGTTCGAGCACGTCGATGCTCATCGGCGGCATGTCGAGCACGGTCGGGATGAGGTAGTCGGTGAACGACGGGTTGCGCACCCGGCCGTCCACGACCTGGATCTCCTCCATCACGGCGAGGCCGAGTCCCTGCGCCGAACCGCCCTGGATCTGGCCCAGCACGGCCTGCGGGTTCAGCGCCCTGCCGACGTCCTGCGCGCAGTCCAGCTCGACCACCTTGACCAGGCCCAGCTCGACGTCCACGTCGACCACGGCGCGGTGCGCGGCGAACCCGTACTGGACGTGGGCGTTGCCCTGCCCGGTCTCGGGGTCGAGGGGCTCGGTGGCCCGGTGCCGCCACTGCGCGGTCTCGTCGATCACCTCGTCGCCCAGCAGCGCCGCCAGGTCCACCCCGGCGAGGTCCCGACCGCCGGCGAGCCTGGCCAGCTCCTCCCGCACCGCCGCGCAGGCGGCCTTCACCGCGCCGCCGGTGACGTAGGTCTGGCGGGACGCCGAGGTGGAGCCGCCGTTGCCGATGCTGGTGTCCATCGGCAGGATCGTGACCTGCTCGACGCCCAGCTCGGTGCGCACGATCTGCTGCATGATCGTCACCAGGCCCTGGCCGACCTCGGCCGCCGCCGTGTGCGCCAGGGCGACCGGCTCGCCGTTGATGACCTGGAGCCGGACGCGTGCGGTGGAGTAGTCGTCGTAGCCCTCGGAGAAGCAGATGTTCTTGATGCCCACGGCGTAGCCGACCCCGCGCACGACGCCTTCCCCGTGCGTGGTGTTCGAGACGCCACCGGGCAGGTCCCGCAGGTCGACCGCGGTCGGCCGCGGCGGCATCGGCTTGTCGCGCACCAGCTTGAGCAGCTGTGCGACGGGTGCGGCCGAGTCGACCACCTGCCCGGTCGGCATGACCGAACCCTCGCTCATCGCGTTGACGACGCGCACGTCCACCGGGTCCATGCCCAGTGCCTCGGCGAGCTTGTCCATCTGGGACTCGTAGGCGAACCCGGCCTGCACCGCGCCGAACCCGCGCATCGCGCCGCACGGCGGGTTGTTGGTGAACACGCCCCAGCAGTCGACGGTCACGTTGTCCACGTCGTACGGGCCGATGCCGAGCGTCGCCGCGTTCGCGACCACGGCCGAGGTGCTGGAGGCGTACGCGCCGCCGTCGAGGAAGATCCGTGCCTTGACGTACACGAGCTTGCCGGTGCGGTCCGCGCCGTGCTCGTAGTACAGCACCGCCGGGTGCCGGTGCACGTGGCCGTAGAACGACTCCTGGCGGTTGTAGACCATCTTGGTGGGCTTGCCGGTGTGCAGCGCGAGCAGGCACGCGTGCACCTGCATGGACAGGTCCTCCCGGCCACCGAACGCGCCGCCGACGCCGGAGAGCGTCAACCGCACCCGTTCCAGGGGCATGCCGAGGGCCGCCGCGACCTGGCTCTGGTCCACGTGCAGCCACTGGGTGGCGATGTAGAGGTCGACCCCGCCGTCCTCGGCGGGCACGGCCAGGCCCGACTCGGGCCCGAGGAACGCCTGGTCCTGCATGCCGACCTCGTACCGGCCGGTGACCACGACGTCGGCTTGTGCGTGCTGGTCGCCCCTCCGGACGGGCACGTGCCGCACGAGGTTGCCCGCGGGGTGCAGCGGCGTGTCGTCGATGGCGGTCTCCATGTCCACGACCGGGGTGAGCACCTCGTACTCGACCTTGATGCGCTTCATGGCGCGCTGCGCCGTCTCCGGGTGGTCCGCGCCGACCAGGGCGACCGGTTCGCCCTGGTAGCGCACCACGTCCTCGGCGAGCACCGGCTGGTCCTGGTGCTCCAGCCCGTACCGGTTGCGGCCCGGCACGTCCTCGTGCGTGAGCACGGCGTAGACACCGGGCACTTTCAGGGCCTCGGTCAGGTCGACGGAGAGGATGCGGGCGTACGGGTGCGGGCTGCGCAGGGTCGCGCCCCAGATCATGTCCTCGTGCCAGAGGTCCGAGGCGTACGCGAACTCGCCGCGGACCTTGAGGGCGCCGTCGGGCCGCTGCGGGCTGGAGCCGATGCCACCGGTCACGGTGGAGGTCGGTTCGGCGGGGGTGAGGCTCATCGCGTCCCCTTCAGTCGCTCGGTGGCGGCGCGCAGGTCGCGCGCGAGGTCGGTCTCGGAGGCGGTGCGCAGCTCGCCGTCCTCGACCACAGTCCGGCCGCCCACCAGCAGGAGCTTGAGCTTCGGCAGCGGGCCGAGCACCAGGGCGGCGACCGGGTCGTCGATGCCCGCGTGGTCGAGGCCGTCGAGCCGCCACACGGCCAGGTCGGCGAGCTTGCCCGGCTCGACGGAGCCCAGCTCGCCCTCTCTCCCGAGGCACCGCGCGCCGCCCATCGTGCCCAGCCACAGCGCGTCGCGGACACCCAGCGCCGCGGGCCCGCCGCGCTGCCGGGCCTGGAGCAACGCCTGGTGCAGCTCCTCGACCAGCCCACCGGACTCGTTGGACGCCGCGCCGTCCACGCCCAGGCCCACCGGCGCGCCCGCGTCGAGCAGCTCGCGGACCGGGGCGATGCCGGTGCCCAACCGACCGTTCGAGGTGGGGCAGTGCGCGCTGCCGGTGCCGGTCGCGCCCAACCGCTTCACCGCATCGGGTGACAGGTGCACGGTGTGCGCGAGCCACACGTCGTCACCGAGCCAGCCGAGGCGTTCGGCGTACTCGGTGGGCGTGCAGCCGTACTCGGCCCGGCACTGCTCCTCCTCGTCCACGGTCTCGGCGAGGTGGGTGTGCAGCCGGACGCCCTCGGTGCGGGCCAGCTCCGCCGCTCCGCTCATCAGCTCGGCGCTGACCGAGAACGGCGAGCACGGGCCGACGGCGACCCTGGTCAGCGCGTCCGGGGCCGGGTCGTGGTGGTCGCCGATGGCGCGTTCGGTGGCCAGGAGCGCGGCTTCGGTGTCCTCGACCAGGTTGTCCGGTGGCAGGCCGCCGTGCGACCGGCCGCGGTCCATCGAGCCGCGGATGGCGTGCAACCGGGTGCCGACGCGCCGGCCCGCCTCGACCAGGGCCGCGAACTGGTCGCCGCCCTCGCGCGGGTGGACGTAGTGGTGGTCGGCGGCGGTCGTGCAGCCCGTGAGCGCGAGCCGCGCCAGGCCGGCGGAGGCCGCCGAGTGCGTGATCTCGGCGTCCAGGCCGCGCCACACCGGGTACAGGGTGGTCAGCCACTCGAAGAGCGTGGCGTCCTGGGCGATGCCCCGGGTCGCCCACTGGTAGAGGTGGTGGTGGGTGTTGACCAGGCCGGGGGTGACCAGGCAGCCGCTGCCGTCGACCCACGTGTGCGGTCCGGTCGGCCGGGGCGCCTGGCCGGGCCCGACCGCGGTGATCCGCCCGTTCTCGATGACGACGTGGCCGAACGGGTGCTCGGTCCCGGCGGCGTCGACGGTGGCCACGGCGACGCCGTCGAGGATGGTCGGCGTCATCGGGCCGCGCCCTCCTGCTCCGCCTTGCGGCTCGCGGCCAGGCGCACGGCGTCCAGGATCTTCTCGTAGCCGGTGCAGCGGCACAGGTTCCCGGCCAGGGCCTCCCGGATCTCCGGGTCGCTCGGTCGTGGCACCCGGTCGAGCAGGTCGTGCGCGGCGACCACCAGGCCGGGCGTGCAGAACCCGCACTGCACCGCGCCCGCCTCCACGAACGCCTCCTGGACGGGGTCGAGCCGGTCCCCGTCCGCCAACCCCTCCACCGTCCGAACCTCGCGGTCCTGAACCTGGCCCGCGGCCACCAGGCAGGAGCACACCGGGATGCCGTCCAGGTACACCGTGCAGGAGCCGCACTCGCCCTGCTCGCAGGCGTTCTTCGAGCCGGGCAGGCCGAGCCGCTCCCGCAGCAGGAACAGCAGGCTCTCGCCCTCCCACACGTCGTCCGCCTGCCGCTGCTCGCCGTTCACCGTCACGTTGACGCGCATGGTCAGGTCACCTTCCCGGCGTAGTCGCGCCAGGCCCAGTCGAGCGTGCGGCGGGCCAGCACGGCGAGGGCGTGCTTGCGGTACGCGGCCGAGCCGCGCACGTCGTCGATGGGGTCCGCGGCCTGCGCCACCAGGTCGCCGAACCGCCGCTTCACCGAGTCGGGCAGCGGTTCCGGCCTCTCCCACCGGTCGGTGGCCGTCAGCTCGGCGGACAGGAACTCCTCGGCCTCCGCCGCGCGGCGGGGCGTCGGGGCGGCGCTGCCGACCGCCGCGCCCACCCGCTGCCGCGCGGGGTGCAGGGCGACGGCGAACGAGCACACCGCGATCACCATGGCGTTGCGCGTGCCGACCTTGGCGAACTGCTGCGGCGCCCGCGCGGTCGGCACGTGGACCGCCGTGATCAGCTCGTCCGGCTCCAGGGCGTTGCGCTTCACGCCCAGGTAGAACCCGGTGGCCGGGATGAGCCGGGTGCCCCTGGTGGAGGCGACCTCCACGGTGGCGTCCGCGGCGAGCAGCACGGGGTGCGTGTCGCCGGCGGGTGAGGCGGCGCCGAGGTTGCCGCCGACCGTGCCCCGGTTGCGGATCTGCGGCGAGCCGACCGTGCGGGACGCCATCGCCAGGCCCGGCAGCCGTCCTCCCAGCTCGTCGATGATCCGCGCGTACGGCACTCCCGAGCCGATGCGCACCGTGTCGTCGTCGTCCACGTCCCAGGAGCGCAGGTCGGCGATCCGGGTCAGGTCGAGCAGGGCGGCGGGGCGGCGGTGGTCGAAGTTCAGCTCCACCATCACGTCCGTGCCGCCGGCGATCGGCACGGCGTCCGGGCGCTGCGCCTTGACGGCGAGCGCCTCGGCGAGGGTGTCGGGACGGAGGAAATCCATCGGCTACCTCGGTGGGTGGGTGCGCGGTGTGGGAGCCAGTACACAGACCGGGGCCGATGATCGGCTACGGCGGCGGCACATGAATCCCAGGCTCCTACGACGAGTTGTTTTGTGCTTTCCTACAAACACGATCGGAGGACCGTAAACCGGCGAGATGACGGTGAGGAGGCGTTCGTGTTGCTGGTGCGCAGCCTGCTCGGGATGCCGGAACTCCGACTGCGGCTCGTCACCGGGGCCGACGCGCTGGACCGGCCCGTGACCAGGCTCTACGGGACGGAGCTGCCCGAGCCGACCCGCTACCTGTCCGGTGGCGAGCTGGTGCTGTCCGGGTTGCTGTGGCACCGCACGGCCGCCGATTGTGAAAAGTTCGTCACTTCGCTGGCGGTATCGGGAGTGGCCGCGTTGGCGGCCAGCGCGCCCGATGCCGGGGAATTGCCCGAAGCGCTGGTCGAGGCGTGCGAACGGCACGGCGTGCCGCTGCTGGAGGTCCCGGTCGACCTGTCGTTCGCGACCATCACCGAGCGCGTGGTGCTGGAGCTGGCCGCCGAACGGGTGGGCGACGCCGGCGTGCTGCTGGGCAGGCACCGGCGGCTGCTGACCGCGTTGGCGGAGGGCGGAGGGCTGTCCGAGCTGGTGGCGGCCGGCGCGGCGGAACTGGACGCGCCGTGCTGGGTGCTGTCGTGCACGGGGCGCGTCGTTGCGGGGCCGGCGCTGCCGGGAGCGACGGCGCTCGTGCGCGAGTTCCTGCTGGCCGACCGGCTGCCCGCGGTGGTGCGCGGCACGACGTTGCTGCCGGTGCCCGCGCGCGGTGGCTCGCGGCTGACGTCGTGGATCCTGGCGGTGACGGGGGACCGCGCGCGGGACGAGGTGGCCGCCGAGCTGGCCAGCCTGGTCGGCGTGGAGCGGGCGCGGGTCGTGCAGGGCCGCGAGATCGAGAACCGGGCGGCCGGGCCGCTGCTGCGGGAGGTCCGCGCCGGCGGTGACGTGGCCGCCCGGATCGCCGCGGTCGGGTGGGACCCGGACGAGCCGCTGCGGGTGCTCGCCGCCTCGGTCACCGACGGACCCGACGAGCAGGCCGTCGCGCTGGTGGAGGAGGTGCTGGCGTCGGTCACGCCGACGTTCCTGGTCACCGCCGCGGGCGGGGAGGTCTACGCGTTGGCGCCGTCCGGGCCGTGGACCGAGGGCGTCCGGTCGGCGTTGCGGGCGCTGGAACCGGGGCTGCGCTCGACCAGGGTGCTGGTCGGCATCTCCTCACCGGTCGGGCACGCGGGGCTGCGCGGCGCGGCGGAGGAGGCGTCGCACGCCCGGCGGCTGGGCGAGCGGCGGACCGGCCGGACCTGCGTGGTGGCGGGGGAGGAGATCGCCCTGCACCAGCTGCTGCTGGCCGGTGTGCCCGAGGAGCTGCGCCGCTCGCTGCGCCGACGGCTCCTCGGGCCGGTGCTGGACTACGACGCCGAGCACGGTTCGGACCTGGTCGGCACGCTGCGCGTGTTCCTCGACTGCTCCGGGTCCTGGACCACGGCCGCCGCCCGCCTGCACGTCCACGTCAACACCCTGCGCTACCGGGTTGGCCGGGTGGAGGACCTGCTGGGGGTCGACCTGTCGGACTTCGCCGAACGGGTGGACCTGTACCTGGCCCTGCACGCCGGCTGAGCGCTACCGGCGGTCGTCCTCGACGATCTCCGTGGCGCCGTTCTTGCCGAACGCGGCCCACAGGTTGAACACCACGATCCCGAGCCCGACGGCGAACCACAGCCAGAAGAACGGCCGGTCGAGCGGGAAGTTGAGCAGACCGAACACCAGGAGCGCCACGCCGACGACGGTGCCGAAGACCGCGGCCGGCTTGGACGGGCGGATGCGTGCCATCGATAACCTCCCCAGATTGATCGCACACAGATTGATCGCACAGCGTGATCACACACGGGTGATCACGCCGCTGCGGGGTTACCTCCCCCGGCCACGCGGAAAACCTGGCCGGAACAAGGCCGTCCCCGACCCGCCGCCGCGCTGGGTCGGGGACGACCTCCTCCTCACCCACCACCACGGGACGAGCGTCCGGCGCCCGGTGACCGGTCTCGCGGCGGGTGGGGAAGTCACAAATGCGGAATTACGAAGTGCCGGAACGTACACAAACCGTCCACATCGGACGAAGAAACCGTCCGGGCCACCGTCACTCCCGGCACCGGCGGCCGCTGTTCACGCACTGCACCAGCCGGTTCATGATCTCCTGGGACATCACGTTGGCGAAGTCGTCGTGGTCGGAGAACGGGTTGTGCTCCTCCTGCGGGAACGCGTCGACCGCATACTTACCGGCGACCTGGACGTCGCGGGGGATGTTGTAGGTCAGGCTGATCCGCAGCTGCGGCACGGCCTTGAAGCCCTGCGGGCACTTGCCGTCGCCGTCCGCGTAGGTCATGTGGTCGCGGTGGTTGGCGCTGTCGGTGTTCCTGCCGTCCCAGCAGCCGGCGAAGTCGTGGACGCGCTTGACCTTGCTGCCCTCCGGGCAGATCGGGTACTTGTCGATCAGCACCTTGTCCTCGAACCCGGTGCAGGTCCACGACTTGCGGGCGTTCTTCGGGCCGTTCGTGGAGACCTTGGCGTCACCGTAGAGGACGCGCAGGAACTGCGGCATCGCCTCGACCTTGCCGACGGCGCTGCCGCGGAAGGTGATGTCCACGGTCTCGGGGCGCTGGATGTCACCCTCGTTGCCGGGCAGCTCGTTCTCGTCGCTGGTGCTCTTGCCGTCGCCCTTCTCCGGCGCGTCGGGCTCGGCCTCGCGCGCGGCCTCCGCGACCTTGGCGTCGTTGGCGTCACCGTCCTTCACCGTGCACGGGGCGAGCCTGCGCAGCCAGCGGGGGCGCTGCCCGGCCCGGTCGATGGCGATGGTGATGCGCTCGATCGTCGCGGTCCGCTTGTCCCGCAGCGGCCGGAGCACGGCGTTGTTGACGAAGTCCGGGTCGTCGACGTTCGCCGCGGCCCTGAGCTTCTGGTTCGCCTCGGCGATCTGGTCCTGCAGCGCCTTGAGGTTGCGGTCGACCTCGGCCCTGGCCTGGCGGGGGACGTTGCGCAGCTTGCGCTTGACGTCCGGGCACTCCACCTCGGCGCCCGCCGGCTCGCCCGGCTCCTCGCCCTCGTCCTCCCGGTCGATGCGGACCACCGGCCAGAAGTAGGCGGACTTGTCACCGTTCCTGCACGTGGTGTCGGCTTCGAGCAGGCTCTCGTTCGTGGAGTCGGCGTCGGTCGACACGTTGCCCACGTAGTCGTGCAGGTGCTGGGCCCCGTTGCGGACCCCCGGCTGCGCGATGAAGTTGTCCGGGTTGAAGTGCCCGTTCTCGTTGCGGCCGCAGTCGACGGTGAACGTGCCCGTGCTCGCGCCCCGCTGCGGTCGGGGCGCGCGCACGTTGCGCTGCTGCTTGGTGATGTCGACGAACAGGGCGATGTCGGCCCCGTCCGCCTGGGCCGTTCCCTGGTCCCCGGTGGTGCTGATCGCGACGGCCAGGCCGATCGTGAGCGCCAACCCGGTCACACCGGCGGTCAGCTTCGTGCGCCGGGAGAAGCGGTGCCGCCCCTGGTTTCGCGTCATGGATGTGTCACCTCGTCGTAGGTACGCGCCTGCGTGCGTCAAACCCCGACCGCCGGTGCTCGGCGGACAACCTGGCATACGTATCGCGCCCAGTCCGCGACCTCGCCGTTACCTCTTCGTTATCTGAACCGACCCCTAACTTCCCCGGCAGTGGACCGCGGGCGCGGCTCTGTCGGTTCCGTGTCGGGGCTTCACCGGGCCTTGATCGCTGCGGAACACTCCGGACGTCTCCCGGGCGAACGCTCGGGAGCGAAGGAGGAGTGGTCATGTTCCGCACCCTCGGTGCGCTGGCCGCCGTGGTGCTCGGGGTCTCCCTCGTCACCGCCGCGCCCGCCGCCGCAGCGCAAGCGCACCCGTTCCCCACCGCCTTCCCCCTGCCCGACGGCTTCCTCCCGGAGGGCATCGCGATCGGCGCGGCGCCGACCGCCTACTTCGGGTCGCGGGCCGATGGCGACCTGTTCCGCGTCGACCTGCGCACCGGGCGCGGGGAGGTGTTCAGCCAGGGGTCCGGGACCGCCTCGGTCGGCTTGAAGGTCGACCAGCGCCGGCGGCTGTTCGTGGCCGGCGGCGCCGGCGGTGACGGGCGGGTGGTCGACGCGCGGACCGGAGCGATCACCAAGTCCTATCGCTTCGCCGCCGACGCCGACACATTCGTCAACGATGTTGTGATCACCGATGACGCGGCCTACTTCACCGACTCGCGGAAGGCGGTGCTGTATCGCGTCGCGTTCGGCCGGCACGGCTCCTTGCCCGCCTCGCACACCGCGATTCCGCTGTCGGGCGACTTCGTGCTCACGCCCGGCGTGAACAACGCCAACGGCATCGCGGAGACGCCCGACCGCAAAGCGCTGTTGATCGTCCAGAGCAACACCGGGCAGGTCCACCGGGTCGACCCGCGGTCCGGTGCGACGACACTGGTCGACCTCGGCGGCGAGGTGCTGACCAACGGCGACGGGCTGCTGGTCGAGGGTCGCACGCTGTACGTGGTCCAGAACCGGCTGAACACCGTCGCGGTGTTCGCGCTGGCCAGGGACGGGTCGAGGGGCGAGCTCGTGACCAAGGTCACCGACCCGCGGTTCGACGTGCCGACCACGGTCGCCTCGTTCGCGGGCCGTCTCTACCTGCCCAACGCCCGCTTCACCACCCCGCCCACGCCCACGACGACCTACGACGCGGTTTCGGTGCCCAAGCCGTGAAACGCGGGGGCCGGTGCCGAGAAGTTCACATCGGCCCCCTGTTCGTGGCATCACTCGACTGGGTAACCTCATCGTCGCGTCGCGCAAGTGATCGCTGTCTCTTCGTAATAATGATCATCGAGTGTTACCGTTCCGTCGCCGATCGGGTGAAGAAGAGGCAGCGTTCCTAGTGCTGCGCCTGACCAGGCAACGGACGAGGCTGCGGAGCGCTGTGAAGCAGAAGAGCACCACGGAGACGAACTACAAGACGATCCGTTCACGACTCACCGGTGTCGTCGTCGTCCCCAGCATCGTCCTGCTCATCATGTGGGCGCTGTTCTCGTCGTACACCCTGTTCGACGGCTTCTACCTGCGCGCCGTGGCCTCCGGCGTGAAGGACGCGTCGATCCCGGCGGTCCAGACGTTCGCCGCGCTGCAGAAGGAGCGCGAGCTCAGCATGACCGCGCTGAGCCAGCCCGACCGCGGCACCAGCGACCTCGAGGTGCAGCAGGGCGAGACCGACCGGGCCGTCGAGGAGATGCGCAAGGCGTTCACCGACCTGGCCTCGCAGGCGCCGCAGGAGATCGTCGAGAAGATCAACGCCCTGAACGTGCTGCTGGACCAGCTGCCGCAGCGCCGCGCCTCCCTCGACGCGAAGCGGGCGTCCAAGAGCGAGATCTACACCTACTACAACAGCCTGCTCGACGCCGGTGACGCGCTGTTCAGCGTGCAGGCGCGCGTGGTGCCCGACCACGAGGCCGTCAAGGGCGCGATCACGGCCACCGAGTACTTCAAGGCCGCCGACTGGATGTCCCGCGCCACCTCGCTCGCGTCGAGCGCCCTGGCCGCCGGGCAGTTCTCGCCCGAAGAGCACATCGAGTTCGCCAACCTCGTCGGCGCCTACCACTCGTCCTACGACTCGATCGCCCCCTACGCCCGCCCCGAGGTGCGCGAGCACTACCAGTTCATGATCGAGGGCGACCAGTGGAAGCGGCTGGTCGAGTTCGAGGGCAGGCTGATCCAGAACGGCCCGAAGCCGTCCAACGCCGGGTCGCTGCAGGAGTGGCAGAACATCAGCGGTCCGATCTCCGACGAGCTGACGGCGCTGGTCAGCGAGCAGGCGTCGAGCGCGGTGGGCGTCACCATGTCCCGCGGCGAGAGCAAGTTCCGCACCGTGCTGATCGGCAGCCTGGTCGCCCTGCTCGCCGTGATCATCGGCATCCTGATCGCCATCCGCACGTCGAACCGCCTGGTCAACCGCGCCCTGATCACCCGCCTCGCGGCGCTGAAGAAGGACTCGCTGACCCTGGCGCACGAGCGGCTGCCCGACATCGTCGACCGCCTGCGCGAGGGCAAGCACGTCGACGTCGAGGTCGAGGTGCCGCCGCTGGACTACGGCAGCGACGAGATCGGCCAGGTGGCCGACGCGTTCAACGCCGCCCAGTACACCGCCGTCGCCGCGGCCGTCAAGGAGAGCCAGGCCCGCGAGGGCGTGAACCGGGTGTTCCTCGACATCGCGCACCGCAATCAGGGCCTGGTGCACCGCCAGCTGAAGATCCTGGACAAGCTGGAGCGCGAGGAGGAGAACCCCGAGCAGCTCGACGCGCTGTTCCAGCTCGACCACCTGGCCACCCGCGCCCGCCGCAACGCGGAGAACCTGATCATCCTCGCGGGCGAGCAGCCCGGCAGGCAGTGGCGCAAGCCCGTGCGCCTGCTCGACGTGCTGCGCGCCGCGGTCGCCGAGACCGAGCAGTACGTCCGGGTCAAGGTCAACCCCGTGCCGGACACGGCGCTGGTCGGCGCGGCCGTCGCGGACACCATCCACCTGATCGCCGAGCTGGTGGACAACGCCACCGCGTTCTCCTCGCCCCGCTCGCAGGTGCAGGTGCACGCCAGCGAGGTGCCCCAGGGCATCGTGGTCGAGATCGAGGACCACGGCCTGGGCATCAACCCCGAGGACCGCGAGCAGCACAACGCGATGCTGGCCGACCCGCCCGAGTTCGACGCGATGCGCCTGCGCGGCGAGTCCCGCCTGGGCCTGTTCGTGGTCGCCCGCCTGGCCGCCCGCCGGGGCATCCACGTCGAGCTGCGCGACTCGCCCTACGGCGGCACGCTGGCGCTGGTCCTCATCCCGTCCGCGATCGTCGCGGGCCCCACCACGGCGACGGAGCCGGCCGAGACGCGCCAGCTCCCGCGCCGCTCCTTCCACGACATCCCGGAGCAGGGCGACGACTCAGTGCGAGACGCCAGGTTTCCCGACAGTTCCCGAGACCTGGAGGGGTTCTGGGCCCAGGCCGAGGCCGCGGCCAACGAACATCCCCTTCCAGAGGTCGAACGACTGAGCGGCGGGCTGGACCTGTCGCAGCGCAGCGGCGAGCTCGAACTGCCGCAGCGGAGGCGGGCCACGGCCGAGTGGCCCGCGTCCGAACCGGAGTCGGCCGCCACCGCCGCCGACCGACCCGAACTGCCACGAAGGCGCCGTCAGCAGAACCTGGCGCCGCAGTTGGTGCGCAACGATTTCCACCCTTCGCCCGAACCGCTCCCCGAGGCCGATTCCGAGAAGTCCGCCGAGAAGGTCCGCAAGGGCCTGTCGGCGTTCCAACGGGGCACACGCGATGCCCGGCGGACACCCGCCGACGACCTCGAACCCTGACCAGCAGTGGCCGGACGACTGGAAACCGGAAAGGCAACCCGATGAACGACATGACCAGCCAGCACAACGAACTGAACTGGTTGTTGGAGGACCTGGTCGGCCGGGTGGTCGGAGCTCGGCACGCGGTGGTCCTCTCGGCGGACGGTCTGCTGCTGGGCCGCTCGCCCGGGCTGTCGAAGGACGACTCGGACCACCTGTCGGCGATGGCGTCGGCGTTCCAGAGCCTGGCCCGCGGGACGGGCCGGCACTTCGGGGGCGGCGCGGTGCGGCAGACCATCGTCGAGATGGAGCACGCCTACCTCTTCGTCACCGCCGCGGGCCACGGCGCCTGCCTGGCCGTGCTCGGCGAAGAGGACTCCGACATGGGCATGATCGCCTACGAGATGAACATGCTCGTCAAGCGCGTCGGCACGTACCTGTCCTCGGCGCCGCGCGGCACGGCCGCCGCGAGCCTGCCCGCCGCCCGAAGGTCCTCCTGATGGCCGGCCGCGAGGACTGGTGGTACGACGAGGCGGCGGGCCCTCTGGTCCGCCCGTACGCGATGGTGCGCGGCCGGACCAGGCCGCTGCGGCCGGAGCTGCACCTGGTGACCCAGGTGCGCGCGATGCCGTCGCCCGCGGACCCGGACGCGCTGTCGGTCGAGCACATGGAGATCATGGAGCTGTGCCGGCGCCCGCTGTCCGTCGCCGAGGTGGCCGCGTACCTCGACGTGCCGCTCGTCGTCGTCAAGGTGCTGCTGAGCGACCTCATCCAGCGCGGTGACGTCGTGATCCGAGACCCCTCCCGAGTCCCGCAAGTGCCGGACCGGAACCTGCTCCAGGCTGTGTTGGATGGTGTCCGTGGAATCTGAGCGGCCGGGTGGGGAACTGCTCGTCCCCACCCCAGTGAAGATCGTCATCGCCGGTGGCTTCGGCACCGGGAAGACGACGATGGTCAACTCGGTCAGCGAGATACCGCCGCTGCACACCGAGGAGCTGCTCACCGAGGCCGGTGTCGGGGTCGACGACGTGCTGGGCCTGGAGTCCAAGGAGACGACCACGGTCGCCCTCGACTTCGGCCGCATCACCATCAACCCGGAGGTGGTGCTGTACCTGTTCGGCACCCCGGGCCAGAACCGGTTCTGGTTCATGTGGGACGAGCTGGCCTACGGCGCGATCGGCGCGGTGATCCTGGTCGACACGCGCCGGCTGGACAGCAGCTTCCCGTCGATCGACTTCTTCGAGCGGCGCGGCATCCCGTTCATCATCGCGGTGAACTGCTTCGAGGGCGCACACAGCTACGAGGTCGACGAGGTGCGCCGGGCGCTGGACGTGGACGCGGCCATCCCGCTGGTGCTGTGCGACGCGCGGGACCGCGAGTCCGCCAAGACGGTGCTGGTCAGCCTGATCCAGCACACCATGGACCGGCTCGACGCCATGGCCTAGGTCGTCGTCGCGCCGCCGGCGTCCCCGGCCCGAGGTGCTCGACCGGGCAGCCGACGGCGCGTGCCCGTGACGCGGGCGGTGCGACGAGGAGCGAGGGCTACCGGACCGGTTCGAGGCGGCAGTTGAAGTGCCGCAGCAGCGGCGGCACGTGCGTCAGCCGGTACCCGGGGACCCGCTCGGGGTCCTTCGCGATCTCCGCCAGCGTCTCGCCGACGTACTCCAGGTGGCTCTGCGTGTAAACGCGGCGGGGGATGGCCAGGCGGACCAGCTCGTACGGCGCGGGCTTCACCAGCTCGCCGGCGTCGTCCAGCTCGCCCAGGTACAGCGAGCCCAGCTCGGCGCACCGGATGCCACCGGCCAGGTACAGCTCCGTGGCCAGGGCGAACCCCGGGAACCGGCTCGGCGGCAGGTGTCGCAGCAGCCGCCCGGCGTTGAGGTACACCGCGTGCACGCCGGTCGGCCGCACGCTGTCCACGCCCGCCGCCCGCGCCAGGTCCGCCACGTACGCGGTCGCGTCGGCCCGGGCCCGCAGGTACTCGGGGTCGGTGACCTCCAGCAGGCCCTGCGCGAGCATCTCCAGGTCCCGACCGGACAGGCCGCCGTACGTGCGGAAGCCCTCGGTCGCGATCAGCAGCAGCTCGCACTTCGCGGCCAGCTCGGGGTCGCGGACCGCGAGCAGCCCGCCGATGTGGACGATGGCGTCCTTCTTCAGGCTCGCCACGCAGCCGTCGGCCAGGCGGAACGCCTCCTCCGCGACCTGCCGGGGGGTGTGGTGCTCGTAGCCGGGCTCCCGCTGGGTGACCAGCCACGCGTTCTCCGCGAAACGCGCGGCGTCGAGGAAGAACGGCACGCCGTGGCGGCGGGCGATCCCCGCCGCGGCCTTCAGGTTGGCCATCGACACCGGCTGCCCACCACCACCGTTGTTGGTGATGGTGAGCAGCACGACGGCGACGTCCTCCGGTCCGGACAGGATCGCTTCCAGCGCCTCGAGGTCGATGTCCCCCTTGAACGGCGCGTCGTCGTCGAGGTCCGCGGCCGCCCGGCACGGCAGGTCGACGGCCTTGCCGCCGAGGATCTCGACGTTCGCCCGCGTGGTGTCGAAGTGCGTGTTGCTGACGCTGACCCGGCCCGGCCCGAGCAGCGCGGTGAACAGGATCCGCTCGGCGGCGCGTCCCTGGTGGACCGGGAAGGCGTGGGGGTAGCCGGTCAGGTCGTGCACCACGTCGCGGAACCGGTAGTAGGAGCGCGCGCCCGCGTAGGTCTCGTCGCCCCGCAGCCCCGCCGACTGCTGCTCGGCGGACAGGGCGCCGGTGCCCGAGTCGCTGAGCAGGTCGATCGTCACGTCGGTGGCGGCCAGGTTGAACGGGTTGTAGCCGGCCGCGGCCAGCGCGCGTTCGCGGTGCTCGCGCGTGGTGATCGGGATCGGCTCCACGACCTTGATGCGGTACGGCTCCATCGTGGGCATCGGTGAGGCTCCTAGCCTGCCAGGCTGATCGAACGGGGTGAGGCCACGTCGTGCGCCTCGGACGAGAGGTAGACGGTGATGCCGGGCCGGGGCCTGCCCATGCGCAGCGACACGTGGGCGATCAACCCGACGCCCTCGTCCAGCGGCCGACGCGCGATGGTGCGCAGCGCGTCGTCGAACTGCGTGGGGTCGAGGTCGTACTTGGCCATCACCGCGAGCACGCGCCGGCGGGCCTCCTCGTCGTCGGCCACGTAGTCGCGGATCGGCACGTACAGCGAATAGCCGCTGGGCGCCTCGGCGTCGCCGTCCAGGAACGTGTAGCTGGAAATCAGCGGGCGCTTGTCGAACGTCCCGGTGCTGCCGCCGGTCAGCAGGCAGAAGTCCGGCAACCGGTCCACGTCGACACCGCGCGCGGCCTTCGCGGCACGCGTGACGTCCGTTACATCGGCCGCGTGGTGGGAGATGTAGACCTTCACCCGGGCCCGCTGTTGTTCCACCAGGTCGAGCGCGAAGAAGGAATACCGGTCGAGATCGGGCCGGGTGACCGCGTGCGTGCGCAGGACCGGGAAAGCGGCGGCGAAACCGGTCCGGTCGAGTCCTTCGCGCACCAACTCCTCGGCGGCGGCCTCGCCGCGCACTTCCGGGTTGAAGTACACCTTCACCGCGGGCGCCTCGTCGGCGCGGAAAACCAGCGAGTACCAGAACGTGAAGTCGCGTTCCGACTGCTCGGGCAGGAACAAATCCCGAACGGCGTCGAAGCGGCGCGTGTCGAGGTTCTCGCGGTGCCGCATCCGGTCGAGCGCGGCGAGCGCGGCGGCCGTGTTGGCGGCACGGGAAGGGCTGATGGCGGTGGGTTCGACGATGGTGCGGAGGATGGGCGTCTCACCCGCCGCGAACGCCGCGGAGAACTCGACCGGGGTGTGGTCGTCCGCGACGTCGGAAGGCCAGGCGGGGCCGCCGGAAATTGAGCGCAGGCCACCGGGTCCGAGCGCGTCGGCGAGCAGTCCCACGGATTTCACGGGGTTCTCCGTGATTCCCAGAGAATGCAGGAGGGCGCTGAGCTGCTGGCCCGTGAAATCGCGTATGGAGATTTTCTGAGGGTCCAAGGCGGGGTTCTCCTCGTGGGGGGCGAGTCGAAAGTTACGCTAGGCGAAGCAATCTTGTCCACCAGGCGGCCGTAGCGTGACGTAGGGCACTCTAAAGGCAGGTCACAGCTTCTGTCGATCAGTAGCCGCACGGATGACGACGGTAATCAAGAATACTCCGAACGGCCTATTGACCGAGCGTCCGTCAGTCTTTCGCACCAATCTTCGGACGATCTTCGATGACAGATCGTGGTATTGCGCTCCGATCGTTCGCCGAGTAATGCGTCCCGCCATTCAAGACACTGTCGCGGAACATTCGCCGATGTGTTCGGGTGACGTTCGCGCCGAGGTGTGGTAAAGGGTCCGGACACGCGGACGGGGCCGCCGACCACCCGGTCGACGGCCCCGCCGGGCGCCCGGTCAGGACGCGTAGTCGTGGAACCCGCGCCCGCTCTTCTTGCCCAGCAGCCCCGCGTCCACCATGCGCAGCAGCAACGGCGGCGGCGAGTACAGCGGCTCCTTGAACTCCTCGTACATGGACTCGGCGATGGCCTTCGTGGTGTCCAGCCCGATGAGGTCGGTCAGGCGCAGCGGACCCATCGGGTGCGCGCAGCCCAGCACCATGCCGTTGTCGATGTCCGAGGCGCTGGCGAACCCGGACTCCAGCATCCGGATCGCCGAGAGCAGGTAGGGGATCAGCAGGGCGTTGACGACGAAGCCGGCCCGGTCCTGCGAGCGGATGACCTCCTTGTGCAGGGCGTCGGTCACGAACGCCTCGGCCCTGGCCCTGGTCGTCTCGCCCGTCAGCAGCGACGGCACCAGCTCCACCAGCTTCAACACCGGCACCGGGTTGAAGAAGTGCACGCCGATGACCTGCTCGGGGCGGCTCGTGGCCATGCCGAGCTTCATGATCGGGATCGAGGAGGTGTTGGACGCGAAGATCGCCTCCCGGTCCGCGACGACCTTGTCCAGCGCCGCGAACACCTCGGTCTTGACCTGCTCGTTCTCCGCGACGGCTTCCACGACCAGGTTCCGGTCGGCGAAGTCGGCGAGGTCGGTGGTGAACCGCAGCCGCTCCAGCGCGGCGTCCCGGTCCTCGGCGGACAGCTTGCCGCTGCGCACCCCGCGGCCGAGCGACGCGGCGATCCGCCCGCGCGCGGCCTCCGTGGCGTCCGGGCTGACCTCGGCCACCAGCACGTCCAGCCCGGCCCGCGCGCAGACCTCGGCGATGCCGGAGCCCATCAGGCCCGATCCCACCACTCCAACTCGTTGAATGTCACTCACGCCCCGATCCTGCCAGGGGCGGTGGCCGCGGGCACACCTCCGCCGCGGTTTCCCCGGTCGGCGCGGTGGGTGGACCGGGCGGCGGGGCGGCCCGCCCGGCCGACGACCCCGACCGGTCCCTCGACGCACCGCCCCACCTGGCGGTCAGCCCGTCGTGCCGAAGTCCTGCGTCCAGTAGTACTTGTTGGACCCGTCCACGGAGCGGGCGACACCCAGGTCGCGCAGCGCGCAGTTGACGATGTTGGCCCGGTGGCCCTCGCTGTTCATCCAGGCCCGCACGACCTCGTCGGCACTGCCCTGGCCGGCGGCGATGTTCTCGGCCATCGCCCGGTAGTGATACCCCGCATCGGTGACGCGTTGTGCCGCTGTGCTGCCGTCCGAACCGTTGTGGCTGAAGTTGCCGGTGCGCGCCATGTCGTCGCTGTGCCGCTTGGCCGCGGCGGCGAGCTGGGCGTTGGAGTTGAGTGCCGGGCAGCCCGCAGCGGACCGTTCCCCGTTCGTCAGAGCCAAAACCTGGTCTTCGAAAGTCGGCGCGGCGAGTGCGGGCGCGGCGGTGAACAGCAGTGCCGCGACAGCCGTGCCGACCGTCGACATCCGGAGCTCCATGGTCGTCCCTCCCGTCGTGCGCGAATCCCTTGTTGTCAAGGGGTTCCCACGTGCGGAAGGACTTGCTGTACACGATGGGCTGAACGTGGTCACGTCGGGTGGCTTGGCGCACCACCACCCGACGTGGCCCGCGGTCAGTCCCGCAACTCCTCCTCCGCCCGCGCGATCGCCGCGAACTCCTCCTCCGGCGCGGCGGCCACGAGGTGGTGCCTGCTGTAGAACCAGAAGTACGCCAGCGCCACCACGACGATGGCCGCGGTGATGCCGGCCGCCAGCTCGTCCACGAAGAACGTCGCCACGACCGCCGCCACCGCCAGCACCAGCGCCACCCCGGTGGTGACGACGCCGCCGGGCGTCCGGTACGGCCTGGCCAGCCCCGGCTCGCGCACCCGCAGCACTATGTGCGACACCATCATCAGCACGTACGACAGCGCCGCGCCGAACACGGCCACGTTGATCAGCGTCGCGCCGCTCCTCAGGACCGCGGCCAGGGCGAAGCCCAGGGTCCCGGGCACGATCAGCGCCAGGTACGGCGTCCGGCGCCGGCCCGTCCTCGACAGCGGGCGCGGCAGGTAGCCCGCGCGGGACAGGGCGAACAGCTGCCGCGAGTACGCGAAGATGATCGAGAAGAACGACGCCACGAGCCCGGCCAGGCCCACGTAGTTGACCACCCGCGCCAGGGCGTTGTCACCGCCGTAGGCCGCGCGCACCGCCTCCGGCAGCGGGTTGCCCGACGACATGAGCGCCGCCGCCCCGGCGCCACCGGGCGCGAACACCAGGATCGCCGCCGCGAACACCAGCAGCACGACCACCGCGCCGATGATCCCGCGCGGCATGTCCCGCTTCGGGTCGCGCGCCTCCTCGGCCGCCAGCGGCACGCCCTCGACGGCGAGGAAGAACCAGATCGCGTAGACGAGCGCGCCCAGCGCGCCGGTGACGCCGAACGGCAGGAACCCACCGTCCCCGACGTCGAACAGCTTGGCCGGGTCGAACCGCGGGACCATCCCGACCACGAACGCGACCAGCGCCACCACCGCGACCCCGGTGATCACGAACATCAACCGCAGCGCCTCGCCGACGCCGTACAGGTGCACGCCGACGAAGATCGCGTAGCAGGCCAGGTACACCGGCCACGAGCTGGTGAGCCCGAACAGGCCGAGCGCCTGCACGTAGTCGCCGATGAACACGACGATCGCCGCGGGCGCGATGGCGTACTCGACCAGGATGGCGATGCCCGTGGCGAAACCGCCCAGCGGTCCCAGGGCGCGGCGGGCGAAGCCGTACCCGGCCCCGGCCACCGGCAGCGCGGCGGCCAGCTCCGCCAGGCCGAACACCATGCACGTGTACATCGCGCCCATGAGGACCGTGGCGACCAGCAGGCCGCCCCAGCCGCCCTGCGCGAGCCCGAAGTTCCACCCGGCGAAGTCGCCGGAGATGACGTACGAGACGCCCAGGCCCGCCAACAGCACCCAGCCGGCGGCCCCGCCCTTGAGCCGGCGCTGCTCCAGGTAGTCGTTGCCCACCTTCTCGTACTCGACGTGATCGGCCATCTGCACTCCCAATGGGTCAGACGCGCTCCTTTGCTCGGAGGGTGGCGCGGGCCACCGGATCGTGTCAACAGCCCCGCGGCCGAAGATCCGGTCGACGCGGTTCTGGCGGCCGTCGCCCGTCAGGTGCCAAGATGAGGCGTCCAATGGCTCGCTCACATACCTTTGGAGGTACTGCGGATGCTCGCCGTGGAGGAGTTGCGCGTGCTCGTGGACGCGGGGGAGATCGACACGGTGCTGGTCGCCGTCGTCGACATGCAGGGCCGTTTGCAGGGCAAGCGCTGCGCGGCGCGCTACTTCGTGGACGAGGTGCTGCCGAACTCCGCCGAGGGCTGCAACTACCTGCTGGCCGTCGACGTGGAGATGAACACCGTCGCCGGCTACGCCATGTCGTCGTGGGACGGCGGCTACGGCGACTTCGTGATGAAGCCCGACCTGTCCACGCTGCGCCGCGTGCCGTGGCACGAGGGCACCGCGCTGGTCCTGTGCGACCTGGTGTGGGAGAACGGCGATCCCGTCACCGTCTCGCCGCGCCAGGTCCTCCGGCGCCAGCTCGACCGGCTGGCCGAACGCGGGCTGCGCGCGTTCGTGGGCACCGAGCTGGAGTTCATCGTCTTCGACAACACCTACGAGGACGCCTGGAACCGCGGCTACCGCGACCTCACGCCGGCCAACCAGTACAACGTGGACTACTCGCTGCTCGGCACGGCGCGCGTCGAACCGCTGCTGCGGGCCATCCGCAACCACATGGCGGGCGCGGGCATGGTGGTCGAGTCCGCCAAGGGCGAGTGCAACCCCGGCCAGCACGAGATCGCGTTCCGCTACACCGAGGCGCTGGCCACGTGCGACAACCACAGCGTCTACAAGACCGGCGCCAAGGAGATCGCGGCGCAGCAGGGCCGGTCCATCACGTTCATGGCCAAGTACAACGAGCGCGAGGGCAGCTCCTGCCACATCCACCTCAGCCTGCGCTCGGCCGACGGCGAGCCGGTGTTCGCCGAGGGGTCGGGCCGGTCGAAGCTCATGGACCACTTCATGGCGGGCCAGCTGGCCGCGCTGCGCGAGCTGACCTGCTTCCTCGCGCCCAACATCAACTCCTACAAGCGGTTCGCACAGGGCAGCTTCGCGCCGACCGCGGTGGCGTGGGGCAAGGACAACCGCACGTGCGCGCTGCGCGTCGTCGGCCACGGCCAGTCGCTGCGGTTCGAGAACCGGGTGCCCGGCGCGGACGTGAACCCGTACCTGGCCGTCGCCGCGCTGATCGCGGCCGGGCTGCACGGCGTGGACAACGAGCTGCCGCTGGAGGAGGAGTTCGTGGGCAACGCCTACGCCTCCGCCAAGCCGACCGTGCCCGCCACCCTGCGCGACGCCGCGTCCCTGCTGGCCCGCAGCGAGCTGGCGCGCGAGGCGTTCGGGCAGGACGTGGTCGAGCACTACCTCAACGCGGCCCGGGTGGAGCTGGCCGCCTTCGACAAGTCGGTGACGGACTGGGAGCGCATCCGTGGGTTCGAACGGCTCTAGGGCTCGGCCGCTGATCGGCGTCAGCACGTACCTGGAACGCGTGAAGTTCGGCGTCTGGGACGTGGAGGCCGCCGTGCTGCACCGCGACTACCTCGACTCGGTGGTGCGCGCGGGCGGCAACCCCGTGCTGCTGCCGCCGGTCGGCGCGTGGGACGCCGACAGCGTCGCGTTCCTCGACGGCCTGGTGCTGGCCGGCGGGGCGGACGTCGACCCCGCCCTGTACGGGCGGCCGCGCGACCCCCGCACCGGCCCGGCGCGACCCGGGCGGGACGCCGTCGAGCTGGACCTGACCCGCGCGGCGCTGAAGCTGGACCTGCCGCTGCTCGCCGTGTGCCGGGGCATGCAGGTGCTCAACGTGGCCCTGGGCGGCACGCTGGTCCAGCACGTCGACGGCCACAACCCGTCGCCCGGGGTGTTCGAGCACACCGGGATCGCGGTCGCGCCGGGGTCGGTGCTCGCCGGGGTCGTGGGCCTGGCCACCACGGTGTACTGCCACCACCACCAGGCGCTGGACGTCCTCGGCGACGGGCTGCGCGTGGTGGCGGGCGCGCCGGACGGCACGGTGGAGGCGGTGGAGCTGCCGGGCTCGCGGTTCGTGCTCGGCGTGCAGTCGCACCCGGAGGCCGACAACGAGGACGACCGCCTGTTCGCCGCGCTCGTCGGGGCGGCCGCGGACAGGTCGGCCCAGGACAGGTCGGCTCAGGACAGGTCGGCTCAGGACAGGGGGGTGCGGTGACCACGTTCGACGTCATCAACCCGGCCACCGAGGAGGTGGTCCGCTCGGTGCCGCTGGCGACTCGGGAGGAGACCGACGCGGCGATCGCCCGGGCCTCGGCGGCGCTGCCCGCGTGGCGCGCGGTGGCGCCCGGCGACCGGGCCAGGCTGCTGCGCCGGTTCGCCGAGGCGGTCGACGGCGCGGTGGAGGAGCTCGCGCGGCTGGAGGTGCTCAACTCCGGGCACACCATCGGCAACGCGCGGTGGGAGGCCGGGAACGTCCGCGACGTGCTGAACTACTACTCGGCCACGCCCGAGCGGCTGTTCGGCAGGCAGATCCCGGTGCCCGGCGGGCTGGACGTCACGTTCCACGAGCCGGTGGGCGTGGTCGGCGTGATCGTGCCGTGGAACTTCCCCATGCCGATCGCCGGCTGGGGCTTCGCGCCCGCGCTGGCGGCCGGGAACGCGGTGGTGCTCAAGCCGGCGGAGCTGACACCGCTGACGGCGCTGCGGCTGGCGGAGCTCGCGCTGGAGGCCGGCCTGCCACCGGACGTGTTCCAGGTGCTGCCCGGCGCGGGCCCGGTGGTGGGGCAGCGGTTCGTCACCCACCCCGACGTGCGCAAGGTCGTGTTCACCGGCTCCACGCGGGTCGGCAAGCAGGTCATGGCCGGCTGCGCGGACCAGGTGAAGCGGGTGACGCTGGAGCTGGGCGGCAAGTCGGCCAACATCGTGTTCGCCGACGCCGACCTGGAGCGGGCCGCGGCCACCGCGCCCTACGGGGTGTTCGACAACGCCGGCCAGGACTGCTGCGCCCGGTCCCGCATCCTGGTGCAGGCGTCGGTCTACGACCGGTTCATGGAACTGCTCGAACCCGCGGTCAAGGGCGTCGTGGTCGGCGCGCCGGGTGACGAGGCGACCGAGATGGGGCCGCTGATCTCCGCCGCGCACCGCGAGAAGGTGGCGTCCTACGTGCCCGACGACGCGCCGGTGGCGTTCCGCGGGTCCGCGCCCTCGGGTGCCGGGTTCTGGTTCCCGCCCACCGTGCTCGCGCCCGTCGCCCCCGGCGACCGCGCCGCCGTGGAGGAGATCTTCGGCCCGGTGGTGGCCGTGCTGCCGTTCACCGACGAGGAGGACGCCGTGCGGCTGGCCAACGACTCCGACTTCGGCCTGTCCGGCTCGATCTGGACGCGGGACGTCGGGCGGGCGCTGCGCGTGTCGCGTGCCGTCGAGGCCGGGAACCTGTCGGTCAACTCGCACTCGTCGGTGCGGTACTGGACGCCGTTCGGCGGGTTCAAGCAGTCCGGGCTGGGGCGCGAGCTGGGGCCCGACGCCCCCGACTCGTTCACCGAGACCAAGAACGTCTTCATCGCTCACTGATTGGGAGAGACATGGTTGTGCGACTTGAGGGCCGGGTGGCCGTGGTGACCGGTGGCGGCAGCGGCATCGGCCTGGCCTCGGCGCGGCGGCTGGCGTCCGAGGGGGCGAAGGTCGTCGTCGCGGACGTCGACGTCGAGTCGGGCAAGGCGGCGGCCGACGAGGTCGGCGGGCTGTTCGTGCCGACCGACGTGACCGACGAGGAGCAGGTGTCGGCCCTGTACCGGACCGCCGTGGACACCTACGGGTCGCTCGACGTGGCGTTCAACAACGCGGGCATCTCGCCGCCGGACGACGACTCGATCCTCACCACGGGCATCGAGGCGTGGGACCGGGTGCAGAAGGTCAACCTGACGTCGGTGTACCTGTGTTGCAAGCACGCGATCCCGCACATGCTGGAGCGCGGGCGCGGCTCGGTGATCAACACGGCGTCGTTCGTGGCGACGATGGGCGCGGCGACCTCCCAGATCTCCTACACCGCGTCCAAGGGCGGGGTGCTGGCGATGAGCCGCGAGCTGGGCGTGCAGTTCGCCCGGCAGGGGGTGCGGGTGAACGCCCTGTCACCCGGACCGGTGAACACGCCGCTGCTGCGCGAGCTGTTCGCGAAGGACCCGGAGCGGGCCGCGCGGCGGCTGGTGCACGTGCCGCTCGGCCGGTTCGCCGAGCCGGAGGAGATCGCGGCGGCCGTCGCGTTCCTGGCCAGTGACGACTCGTCGTTCATCACCGCGTCGAACTTCCTGGTGGACGGCGGTATCGCCGGTGCCTACGTGACACCGCTGTGATGCCGCTGGAGGACGCGTTGTTCCGCCCGGTGCGGGCGGGCAACGCGTTCGAGGGGACCGTGGAGCGGCTGGTGCAGGCGATCCGGCTCGGCGTCGTCGCGCCGGGGGAGCGGTTGCCGGCGGAGCGTGACCTGGCCCACCGGTTGGGTGTCAGCCGGGTGACGCTGCGGGAGGCGATCCGGTCGCTCCAGGACGCCGGGTACGTGGAGTCGCGGCGCGGCCGGTACGGCGGGACGTTCGTGAACCCGCCACCGCCGCCGCCCTCGCCCGACCACCGGGTGGACGCCGACGAGCTGGTGGACGCGCTGACGTTGCGCTCGGCGGTGGAGACCGGCGCGGCGGAGTGCGCGGCGGGGCGGGCGCTGGGGCCGGTGGAGCGGCGCAACCTGCTGGAGCGGCTGGCCGGGTGCCGTGCCGCCTCGGTCGACTCCTACCGGCGCAAGGACTCGCGGCTGCACCTGGCGATCGCCGAGGCGACCGGTTCGGCGTCGCTCACGGCGGCGGTCGCGGACGCCCGTACCCGGGTCAACGCCCTGCTCGACCGCATCCCGCTGCTGCCGCCGAACCTGGCGCACTCCAACGAGCAGCACGAGCTGATCGTGACCGGGATCCTGGCGGGCGACCCGGAGGCCGCGCGGCGGGCGATGGCCGAGCACCTGGCCGGCACGGCCCTGCTGCTGCGCGGCTTCCTGTCCTGACCTCAGCGGTCGTGCCCGGGCAGCCGGTCGGGCCCGCGGTGGCCCCGGTCGTCGAACCGCGAGTGACCGGGCCGGTCGTGCCCCGCCCCGTGGCGCGGGTGGTGGTCGTGCCCGACCAACGCGACGATCCCGCCACCGAGGACGAGCCCGAGCAACCCGACCGCGACCAACTGGGTGGCGCGGTGGCCGACGACCCGGCGGAACCCCGCGCCCCGGCCGGCGTGCGGGGTCGCGCCGGCGGCCGACCAGGCGGGCTCACCGACCGGCCCGGCCGCGGGGTGTCCGCTCGGCGTGCCGGGACCCGCGGCCGGGTGCGCACCCGGCACGGTGGCGCCGGCCGCGGTCGGGTGGTCGGCGGGCGCGCCCGGTCCGGCGCCGGCGGCGGTCGGGTCGGTGGTGGGTGCGCCCGGTCCGGTGCCGGCGGCGGTCGGGTGCGCGGAGGGCGCGGTGCCGGCCGGGTCGGCGGGCTGGTGGGGCGACGCCGGGGTCGTGGCGCCGGCGGGCGGGGCGGGGGGAGTCCGGTCCGCCGGGTGGTCGGGGCCGGCGCTCGCCGGGTGGTTCGGGTCTGACATGGCGGAACTCCTGCTTCTCCCGTGCTGGTGACCGCCATGGTGGACCGCCCACCTGAGCGCAACCTGATGGGTGCCTGTCTGTCGGCTGTGGGTCCCGGCCGCCCCGACGCCCGGTCCGGGGGCGGTGACCTCGGGCGACGCGCCACCGAGCCGCGAACGGGTGCTCCGCGGGACCCCGGGACCGCGCACCCGGTGCGCGCGAAAACGACTCGGTGAGCACCGATAACATCTCGGTCGAAGGCACCGACGCACACCGAGGAGTCACCGTGTCCCAGCCACGTCCCGCAGCCGCACCCACCCCACCGCGCGTGGTGGTGCCGGCGGGGACCACCGCGGGGACGGCGGTGCGCGAGGCGGGGCTGCCCGGCAAGGGACCCGACGCCGTCGTGGTCGTCCGCGACGCCGAGGGCCACCTGCGCGACCTGTCCTGGGCCCCGGAGGTCGACGTGGAGGTCGAGGCGGTCGCCGCCGACACCGAGGCCGGCCGCAGCGTCATCCGCCACTCCGCCGCCCACGTGCTGGCCCAGGCCGTGCAGCAGCAGTTCCCCGAGGCCAAGCTGGGCATCGGGCCGCCGGTCAAGGACGGCTTCTACTACGACTTTCAGGTCGACAAGCCGTTCACCCCCGAGGACCTCCAGGCGCTGGAGAAGCGCATGAAGGCGATCGTCAAGGGCGCGCAGCGGTTCGACCGCCGCGTGGTCGAGTCGGTCGACGCGGCCAAGGCCGAGCTGGCCGCGGAGCCGTTCAAGCTCGAGCTGGTGGACATCAAGTCCGAACCGTCGGACACCGTCGTCGACTCCTCCGAGGTCATGGAGGTCGGCGGCGGCGAGCTGACGATCTACGACAACCTCGACCCGCGCTCGGGCGAACGGGTCTGGGGCGACCTGTGCCGCGGCCCGCACGTGCCGACGACCAAGCACATCCCGGCGTTCAAGCTGACCCGCGTCGCCGCCGCGTACTGGCGCGGCAACGAGAAGAACCCGCAGCTCCAGCGCATCTACGGCACGGCGTGGGAGTCGCAGGAGGCGCTGGACGCGCACCTGGAGCTGCTGGCCGAGGCCGAGCGCCGCGACCACCGCAAGCTCGGCGTCGAGCTGGACCTGTTCAGCTTCCCGGACGAGATCGGCTCCGGCCTGGCCGTGTTCCACCCGCGCGGCGGGATCATCCGCAAGGCCATGGAGGACTACTCGCGGGCCCGCCACACCGAAGAGGGCTACGAGTTCGTCTACTCGCCGCACATCACCAAGGGCAACCTGTTCGAGACGTCCGGTCACCTCGACTGGTACAAGGACGGCATGTACCCGGCGATGCACCTCGACGCCGAGCACAACGAGGACGGCTCCCTGCGCAAGCCGGGCCAGGACTACTACCTCAAGCCGATGAACTGCCCGTTCCACGACCTGATCTTCAAGTCGCGCGGGCGGTCCTACCGCGAGCTGCCGCTGCGCATGTTCGAGTTCGGCGGCGTGTACCGGTACGAGAAGTCCGGCGTGATCCACGGCCTGACCCGCGTGCGCGGCATGACGCAGGACGACGCGCACATCTTCTGCACCCCCGACCAGGTGCAGGACGAGCTGAAGTCGCTGCTGTCGTTCGTGCTCGGGCTGCTGCGCGACTACGGGCTGGACGACTTCTACCTGGAGCTGTCCACGCGCAACCCGGAGAAGTCGGTCGGGTCCGACGAGGTCTGGGAGAAGGCCACGGAGGCGCTGCGCGTCGCGGCCGAGGACTCCGGCCTGGAGCTGGTGCCCGACCCGGGTGGCGCGGCGTTCTACGGGCCGAAGATCTCCGTGCAGGCCAAGGACGCGCTGGGCCGCACCTGGCAGATGTCGACCATCCAGGTCGACTTCAACCTGCCCGAGCGGTTCGAGCTGGAGTACACCGGCCCGGACGGCACGCGGCAGCGCCCGGTCATGATCCACCGCGCGTTGTTCGGCTCGGTCGAGCGGTTCTTCGGCGTGCTGACCGAGCACTACGCGGGCGCGTTCCCGGCGTGGCTCGCGCCGGTGCAGGTCGTGGGCATCCCGATCGCGGACGAGCACGTCGACCACCTGCTCGCGGTGGCCCGGCAGCTCAAGGCCAAGGGCATCCGGGTCGAGGTGGACGCCTCCGACGACCGGATGCAGAAGAAGATCCGCAACCACACCACGCAGAAGGTGCCGTTCATGCTGCTGGCGGGCGGCAAGGACGTGGAGCAGAACGCCGTGTCCTTCCGGTTCCGCGACGGCACGCAGGTCAACGGCGTGCCCGTCGAGCGGGCCGTCGAGACGGTCGTGGACTGGGTGGCGCGGCGTGAGAACGCCTCGCCCACGGCGGACCTCGTCCAGTGACGGACCGGTACGAGGAGCAGGACGGGGTCGGGGTCGACGACGCGTTGCAGCGGTTGTGGACCCCGCACCGCCTGTCGTACGTGCGCGGCGAGGGCAAGGCCGTCGGTGACGAGCCCGAGGGGTGCCCGTTCTGCCGGGTGATCGGGTTGGACGACTCCGAGGGCCTGATCGTGGCGCGCGGCGAGCTGGTGTTCGCGGTGCTCAACCTGTACCCGTACAACCCGGGTCACCTGATGGTGCTGCCGTACCGGCACGTGCCCGACTACACCGACCTGACCGCGGCGGAGACGGCGGAGTTCGCCGCGTTCACGCAGAGGGCGATGCGGGTGATCCGGTCGGCGTCCGGGCCGCACGGGTTCAACATCGGCATGAACCAGGGCGTGGTGGCGGGCGCGGGCATCGCGGCGCACCTGCACCAGCACGTCGTGCCCCGCTGGGGCGGTGACGCGAACTTCATGCCGGTCGTCGGCCACACCAAGGTCCTGCCGCAGCTGCTCGGCGAAACGAGACAGCTCCTCGCCGACGCCTGGTCCACCACCGGCTGACCGGCCCATCGAACCCCCGGGCCCCGTGTGTCGAACCCCCGGGCCCCGTGTGTCGAACGTTCGCGACCCCCGAATTCGCCGTTCCGGCCCGGGGCACCGGACCCGGACGTGGAACTCGGGGGTCCCGGGCGTTCGACACACCGGGCGCGGGCGTTCGACACACGGGACGCGGGCGTTCGACACACGCGGGTGCGGTGGGTGGAGGTTTTTCGGGTTCGGCTTGAACGGACGGCGGGGCTGTCTCGTTCAGACCGGGTGACCACGCCCGGCTGACGAGAGGTGCACACCCCGTGACGGCCATGACCGAGCCCACCGGCTTACCGCCGCGCGATCGTCCGCTCTTCCCGCGCTTCGGCCGAGGTCCGAGCGCCACCCCGCCGCACGACCGCGTCCACCACGCCTTCGAGGCCCACGCGGCACGCACGCCGCACGCGCGGGCCGTCGAGCACGAGGGCGCCTGCCTGACCTACGCCGAACTCGACCACCGCGCCGACGTCGCCGCCGCCGCGCTGCTGGACGCGGGCGTCCGGCCCGGCGACCACGTCGGCGTGTTCCTGACGCGCTCGATCCACCTGGTCGTCGGCATCCTGGCCGTGCTGAAGGCCGGTGCCGCCTACGTCCCGCAGGACGTCCGGATCACCCCACGACCCCACCTCGACCACGTCGTGCGCACGGCCGGCATCGAGGTCGTGCTCACCACCGCCGAGCACGCGCCCGGCCTCGACGCCCCCACCCTGCTGCTCCTCGACGCCCTCCCGGACCGCCACGTCCCCGCGCCGCGCGTGACCGGCGGCGACACGGCGGTCGTCATCTTCACCTCCGGCACGACCGGCGTCCCCAACGGCGTCCGCGTCACGCACGCGAACCTGTGCAACGTCCTGCTCACCGAACCGGGCTCGCTGGGCATCCGGCCGGGCGACCGGGTCGCGCAACTGCTCAACATCGCCTTCGACATGGCGGTGTGGGAGATCTTCGGCGCGCTGGCGCACGGCGCGACGTGCGTGGTGCGCGGCCGGGACATCGCGCGGACGGCGAGCACCGCCACGGTCCTCATCGCCACCCCCGGCGTGCTGTCCACAGTGGACCCGGCGGCGTGCCCGGACGTCCGGGTCGTGGCCGTGGCGGGCGAGCGCTGCCCCAAGCCGCTCGCCGACGCCTGGTCCGCCCGCGCCGCGTTCCACAACGCCTGCGGCCCCACCGAGGTGACGATCGTCAACACCGTGCAGCGCTACGACCCCGCGGTGGGCGTCCTGACCATCGGCCGACCCGTGCCCAACACGACGGTCTACGTGCTCGACGAGGACCTGCGGCCGTGCCCGGTGGGCGAGGTCGGCGAGATGTGGGCGGGCGGCGCCTGCGTCACGGCCGGCTACCTCGGCAACGACGTGCTCACCGCCCAGCGCTACCGCCCCGACCCGTTCCTGGGCGGCGACCACCTGATGTTCCGGACCCGCGACCTGGGCCGCTGGACCCCGGATGGCGAGCTGGAGCACCACGGCCGCACCGACGACCAGGTGAAGGTGCGCGGCTTCCGGGTCGAGCTGGACGCCGTCACCTCCGCCCTGGAGACGACACCCGGCTGCGCCCGCGCCACCACCGTCCTGCACGAGGGCCGGCTCGTCGGCTTCGTCAGCCCCTCCGCGGTGGACCCCCGCGCGGCGACGGACGCGGTGGCCCGCGCGCTGCCCTACTACTGCGTGCCGACCTCGGTCGTCGCGGTGGACGAACTGCCGCTGACCTCGCGCGGCAAGGTGGACCGGGCCGCGCTGGCGTCCCTGGTGACGGTCGCATGACCACCACCCGCGCCGCCGCGCCCGTCTCCGCCGCGAGGCTCCGGCTGCGCAGGCGCCCGTTCACCCACCACAACCGGCTGGCCGCCGCGGTCGTGCTCGGCAACGCGGTCGCGGCGCTCGGCGTCGACTCGGCGGAGGCGATCGCGGACCTGGTCGTCGCCAACGTCGCCCTGGCCGTCCTGATCCGCCAGCAGCACGTGATCAACCTGCTGTTCCGGCTCGCCACCGGCGCGCCGACGACGTGGCCGCTGCGCGTGCGCTGGGTGCTGGGCAAGGTCTACCACTTCGGCGGCCTGCACGTCGGCGCGGCGGTGTCCGCGACCGCCTGGTTCGCCGCGCTGGCCGTCGTCCGGGCCGACCCGCTCACCTGGGCGATCCTGGCGCTGATGGCGGCGATGGTCGGGTCCGCCCTGCCGCCCCTGCGTGCCCGGTGGCACGACGCGTTCGAGCGCGTGCACCGCTTCGCGGGGTGGACCGTGCTCGCGCTGTTCGCCCTGGACTCCGCCCGGCAGCCCGACTTCGTCGGCTCGACGCGGTTGTGGCTGCTCCTGGCGGTGGTCGTGAGCGTCGCGCTGCCGTGGACGCGGCTGCGGCGCGTGCCGGTCCGGATCACCCGGCCGTCGCCGCACGTCGCCCTGGTGTCGTTCGACCACGGCGTGACGCCGTTCGCCGGCTCCTCGACCGCCGTCAGCCGCCACCCGCTGCTGGAGTGGCACTCGTTCGCCACCGTGCCGACGCCCGGCCGCACCGGCTTCCGGCTCACGATCTCCCGCGCGGGCGACTGGACCGGCGACCTGATCGACCACCCGCCGACGCACCTGTGGGTCAAGGGCGTGCCGACCGCGGGCGTGGGCAACATCGACAAGCTGTTCACCAGGGTGGTCTGGGTGGCCACCGGCAGCGGCATCGGGCCGTGCCTGCCGCACCTGCTGTCGGGCGAGACGCCGGCGCGCCTGGTCTGGTCCACCCGCACGCCGCGCGCCACCTACGGCGACGACCTGGTCGACGAGATCGAGGCCGCGCAGCCGCACGCCCTGGTCTGGGACACCGTCCGCGACGGCAAGCCCGACCTCGTTGAGCTGGCGCTGCGCGCCCACCGCGAGTTCGACGCCGAGGCCGTCATCTGCATCTCGAACAAGAAGACCACCTGGCACGTGGTGGAGGAGCTGGAAGCGCGGGGCGTGCCCGCCTTCGGCGCCATCTGGGACTCGTGAGGAGACTCCGTGGACTACTCGACCTTGCTCATCGACGAACGGGACGGCGTCACCACGGTCACCGTGTCCCGACCGCCGGCGCGCAACGCGCTGTCCGGCCGCGCCCTCGCCGAACTCGACCACTTCCTGTCCGGTGTGCTCGCCGGACCCGCGCCGCGCGGGATCGTCCTCACCGGAGCACCCGGTCCGGCGTTCGTCGCGGGTGCCGACATCCGCGAGATGGCCGCGATGACCCCGGCGGAGGGCGAGCGGTTCGGCGGGCTCGGCCAACGCGTCACCCGGCTGCTCGAAGAGGTCCCGTGCCCGGTCGTCGCCTGCGTGGACGGCTACGCGCTCGGCGGCGGCTGCGAGCTGGTGCTGGCGTGCGACTTCGCCTACGCGACCCGGCGCGCGGTGTTCGGCCAGCCGGAGGTGGTGCTCGGGCTGATCCCCGGCTTCGGCGGGTGCGTGCGGCTGCAACGCCTGGTCGGCCCCGCGGTCGCCCGGGAGCTGATCTACACCGGGCGGCACGTGGCCGCGGCCGAGGCGCTGCGCCTCGGCCTGGTCACCGCGGTGTTCGACGGCCGCGATGAGATGCTGGCCGCCGCGCGCGGGGTGCTCGGCCGGATCGCGGGCAACTCCGCCACGGCCGTGGCGCTGGCGAAGGCCGCGGTCAACGCCTCCGGCGGCACGACCGTCGCCGCGGGCCTCGCGCTGGAGCTCGACGCGTTCCGCGCGGCCTTCACCACCGACGACATGCGCGAGGGCACGGCGGCCTTCCTCGCCAAGCGCCGGCCCGCCTTCGCCGCCGGCGCGAGGGACTAGCCCAGGAGGTGCGCGATCAACGACAGTCACATCGCCCTGCTGCGGTCCCTGCACGACGAGCACGCGCCCGCGCTGTGGCGGTACGTGCGCCGGCTGACCGGTGACGACGAGCTGTCCCGGGACGTGGTGCAGGAGGCGCTGCTGCGGGCGTGGCGCAACCCCAAGGTGCTGGAACAGGGGTCGACGGCGGCCCGGGCGTGGCTCTACACCGTGGCCCGCAACGTGGTGATCGACGAGCGGCGCAGCGCCCGCGCCCGCTGGGAGGTCGGGTCGGAGCGGGTGCCCGAGCGGGCCCGGTCCGACCACAGCGACGCGGCCCTGGACGCCTGGCTGGTGGCCGACGTGCTCACCCAGTTGACTCCGGAGCACCGCGCGGTGATCGTGCGTGCTTACTACATGGGCCAGTCGGTCGCCGAGCTGGCCGTCGCGCTGGACCTGCCGGAGGGAACCGTGAAGTCCCGGCTGCACTACGGCCTGCGGGCGCTGCGGCTGGCGCTGGAGGAGAAGGGGGTCACCGGACGTTGAGCTCGCCAGTCGATCCGTACCGGGACTGGGGCGCCGCGTACGTCCTGGGTTCGCTGTCGCCGGGCGAGCGCCGCGAGTTCGAGGGGCACCTCGCCGGGTGCCCGGAGTGCTCCGGCGACGTGGCGTCCCTCGCGGGCGTGCCCGGCATCCTCTCGGCGGTGCCCCGCGACCGGGCGCTCGACCTGCTCGAACCCGAGGCCGGCTCGGCCGAGCCGCCCGCGGCGCTGCTCACCGGCCTGCTGGCGGCCGAGCGGTCGCGGCGGTGGCGCGCCCGGGCGCTGGTGGCCGCGGCGCTGGTCGTGGCGGCGTTCGCGGGGGCGGCGGTCGCGCTGACCGTGCGACCGGCCGCCCCGGACACCACCGCCCAGGGCACCACCGCGCAGGCGCCGCCCGCGCCGGACGTCGTGATGCGGCAGACCGTGCCCAGCCCGGTGACGGCCAGCGTGCACCTGGTGGACGAACCGTGGGGCACCCGGATCGACGTGCTGTGCTCCTACGCCGTCCCCGACGGACCGCCGCCACCCGCGTTCTCCTACGCCCTGCACGTGGTCACGGCCGACGGCACGGCGGCGCGGGTGGCGACGTGGACGGCCGGGCCCGGCTCGACCACGCGGCCCACGGCCACCACCGAACTGACCCGATCGGACATCACCGGCGTGGAGATCAGGCTGGCGCAGAACGACCTCGTGCTCCTCCGGGTCGCTTTTTGACGCCCGTCACCCGCTGCAAGCGCAGCTGCACACCCGGATGCACGTGCGATGGGCGAAAAGTGGGATACGTGTCCCAGATCACCTGCGGCGACACGCGGCGCGGTCGCCAGACACCTTCCTGGCCGATCGTCAAGCGGGGTGAGCGTCGATACGGTGCGTTGCATGACCGCACCTGAGCGTTCGCGGCTGGCCCGAGAACGGCTCTCGCGCGAGTTACGAAGGCTGCGCACCGAGGCCAAGATGACCGGCACGGCCACGGCGCGCGCTACCGGGATGAGCCAGTCCAAGCTGTCGAAGATCGAGAACGGCATGCTCCTCCCGTCCGTGACCGACGTGGAGCGCCTGGTCGCCGAGCTGTCCGCGACCAGGGAGACCAGGGTCGAGCTGGTGGAGTTGGCCCGGCAGTTGCACGCCGAGGCGGAGACCCGCCGCGTGGTGCTGCACCGAGGCGCGCACCGCCACCAGCAGACCGTGGCCCGTATCGAAGCCCGTGCCACGACCAGCCGCTTCTTCCAGAACGCGGGAGTGCCCGCGCTGCTGCAGAGCGAGAACTACCTGCGAGTGGTGCTCAACTCGACACCGCCGCACGAGCAGGACACCGCGATCGCCACCCTGCGCGCCCGCCGCGCCCGGATGGACGACCTGGGCAAGCGGTTCGTGTTCCTGCTCGCGGAGAGCGCGCTGCGGTGGCGGATGGGCTCGGCCGACCTGATGTGCGAGCAGATCGACCACCTCGTGCAGGTGATCCGCCGGCCGAACGTGCAGCTCGGCGTGGTGCCGTGGACCGCGGACGCGAACATGGTCGCCCTGCACGGCTTCCAGGTCTACGACGAACGGGTGGTGACGTTGAGCGTGCTGACCGGCAACGCGACCATCACCGACCCGCACGACGTGCGCGAGTACCTGGCCCTGTTCGGCAGGCTCGAACGGCTGGCGGTGCGCGGCGACGCGCTGGAGGACCTGCTGGGACAGATCTCCAGGGACCACCGCAAGCTCGGCTGAGCTGGGTGGTTAGGCTGCCGGAGACCACGTCGTCCCCTCCGGTAGGTGCCCCGCCACCCCATGCTGAACATCTTCGCCCGCGCGTCGGTCTCGCGCGTCACCGATCCGATCGGGGCGTGGTTGCTGCGCCTCGGCCTCACCCCGAACGCCGTCACGGTGCTGGGCACCGTCGGCTCCGTCGCCGCCTCGCTGTGGTTCATCCCGCGCGGGCAGCTGTTCACCGGCGCGGCCCTGGTCACCGCGTTCGTGCTGTTCGACCTCATCGACGGCGCCATGGCGCGCGCGCAGGGCGGCGGCACGAAGTTCGGCGCCGTGCTGGACGCGAGCTGCGACCGGATCGCCGACGGCGCGCTGTTCGCCGCGATCACCTGGTGGGCGTTCGGCGCGGACGAGCGCGGCCTGGCCGCCGCGGCGCTGGTGTCGCTGGTCGGCGCGCAGGTCACCTCGTACGTGAAAGCGCGTGCCGAGGCGTCCGGCCTCTCCGCCGACGGCGGGCTCGCCGAACGCGCCGAGCGGTTCATCGTGGCGCTGGTCGGCGTCGGCCTGCACGGGCTCGGCGTGCCCTACGTGCTGCCGGTGTCGCTGTACCTGCTGGCCGCGCTGGTGACGATCACCGTCGTGCAGCGCGTCCTGGCCGTGAGCCGCGCCGCGAAGGAGCTCGGGACGTGAACGAACGGCTGGCCGACCTGGCCTACGCGGCCGGGTGGCGCCTGGTGCGGCTGCTGCCGGAACGCGCGGCGCGGTGGCTGTTCGACGCGGTCGCCGACCGGGCCGCCCGGCGCGGCGGCGGCGGCGTGCGGCAGCTGCGGGCCAACCTGCGCCGGGTCGTGCCGCGGGCGGGCGAGGCGGAGCTGGACGAGCTGGTCCGCCTGGCCGTGCGCTCGTACGCGCGGTACTGGCGCGAGGCGTTCCGGCTGCCGTCGCTGGACCTCGCGGAGGTCTCCGCCGAGCTGGACCGGTCGCTGAGCGGCGTCGAGAACCTCGACGCGGCGCTGGCCGGCGGCCGGGGCGCGGTCGTCGCCCTGCCGCACTGCGGCAACTGGGACATGGCCGGTGTCTGGCTGGTCGCGCACTGCGGCACGTTCACCACCGTCGCCGAGCGGCTCAAGCCCGAGTCGCTGTACCGGCGGTTCATCGCGTTCCGGGAGGGCCTCGGCTTCGAGGTCGTGCCGCTGACCGGCGGCGACCGCAACCCGGCCCTGGTGCTGGCCGAGCGGTTGCGCGCCAACCAGGTCGTCTGCCTGCTGGCGGACCGGGACCTCACCGCGGGCGGCGTGCCCGTGACGTTCTTCGGCGAGCGCACGCTGATGCCCGCCGGTCCCGCGCACCTGGCCGCGACCACCGGCGCCGCCCTCATCCCGGCCGGCCTGTGGTTCACCGAGGACGGCTGGGCGATCCGGCTGCACCCGCCGATCCGCGTGGCCGGCACGGCCGGCGTGGCCGCGGCGACCCAGCAGATGGCCGACGTGTTCGCCGCCGACATCGCCGCGCACCCCACCGACTGGCACATGATGCAGCAGCTGTGGCTGACCGACCTGCCCGAGAGCAGGCAGAGGGCGCTGCGCCGGGTGCTGGCGCGCCGGGGGGAACCCGCGTGAAGGTCGGCATCGTCTGCCCGTACTCCTTCGAGGTGCCCGGCGGGGTGCAGGCCCACGTGGTCGACCTCGCCCGCGCCCTGCGCGGCCTCGGGCACGACGTGGAGGTGCTGGCGCCCGCCGACGACGACACGCCGATGCCGGAATTCGTCACCTCGGCCGGTCGCGCGGTCGGCATCCCGTACAACGGTTCGGTGGCCAGGCTGTCGTTCGGACCGGTGTCGTTCGCCCGCGTCCGGCGGTGGATCGCCGAGCACGACTTCGACGTGCTGCACCTGCACGAGCCCATCGCGCCGTCGCTGTCGATGCTGGCGCTGATGGTGGCCGACGGGCCGATCGTGGCCACCTTCCACACCTCCACCCCGCGCTCGAAGATGCTGTCGGCGTTCCAGGCGGTGCTCCAGCCGTTCCTGGAGAAGGTCACCGCCCGGATCGCGGTGTCGGCGCTGGCCCGCCGCGTGCAGGTGGAGCACCTGGGCGGCGACGCGGTGGAGATCCCCAACGGCGTGGACGTCGGGTTCTTCGCCGACGCGACCCCGTTGCCCGGCTACCCGCGCCCCGGCGGCACGGTCGGCTTCGTCGGCCGGTTCACCGAGCCGCGCAAGGGCATGCCGGTGCTGCTGGACGCGTTCCGCGAGCTGGACCTGCCCGACGCGCGGCTGCTCGTGGTGGGCCGCGGCGACGAGGACGAGCTGCGCCGGCAGGCCGGGCCGGAGCTGGCGTCGCGGATGGTGTTCCTCGGCATGGTCGACGACGAGACCAAGGCGCGCGCCCTGCGCAGCGTCGACGTCTACTGCGCGCCCAACACCGGCGGCGAGAGCTTCGGGATCATCCTGACCGAGGCGATGTCGGCGGGCGCCGCGGTGGTGGCCAGCGACCTCGACGCGTTCCGGCGCGTGCTCGACGACGGCAAGGCGGGCGTGCTCACGCCGGTCGGCGACCCGTCCGCGCTGGCCGCGGCGCTGCGGGACGTGCTGGCCGACCCCGCGCGGCGGGCCGGGTACGTGGACGCGGCGCGGCAGCGGGTCGTGATGTTCGACTGGTCGGTGGTCGCGAACCAGGTCCTCAGGGTGTATGAGAGCGCCATGGCGGCAGACCCCCGTCGGGTGGGTGAGGCGTGACCAGTTCCGGCGTCACGACGACGTTCCTGGTGCTGCTGGCGCTGGCCGTGCTGGTCGGGCCCTGGACGCTCGGGACCGCCAACCGGCTGGACCGGCTGCACGTGCGCACGGACGCGGCCTGGGCGGCGCTCGACGCGGCCCTGGCCCGGCGGGCCGTGGTGACGCGGGCGGTCGCGGCGGTGTGCGGGCAGCCGGGGCTGCGCGAGGCCGCGGACCGGGCCGAGCGGGCCGCCCGGTCGGAGCGGGAGGCCGCCGAGAACCGCCTCTCCGCGCTGCTGGACGACCTCGACCGGTCGGTGCTGGAGCCCGCGCTGGCGGCGGAGCTGTCCGACGCCGAGCAGCGCGTCGTGCTGGCCAGGCGGGTGCACAACGACGCCGTGCGCGACACGTTGGCGTTGCGCCGGCGGCGGTCCGTGCGGTGGCTGCGCCTGGCGGGCACCGCGCCCACGCCGTCGTACTTCGAGATCGCCGAACCGGACGGCGACGCGGAGGCGTCGGCGTTGACCCCGCGCGTGTCGGCGCGGGTCGTGCTGCTGGACCCCGAGGACCGCGTGCTGCTGTTCGAGGGTGTCCTCGCGAGCCGGCCGGACGAGCCGTTCTGGTTCACCACCGGCGGCGGGGTCGAGCCGGGGGAGGACCTCCGGGCGGCGGCCGTGCGCGAGGTCTTCGAGGAGACCGGTGTCGAGGTCTCCGGCGAGGAGTTGATCGGTCCGGTGTGGAAGCGGCACGCCGCGTTCGCTCTCGACGGCTTGAGCTACGCGGCGGTCGAGTGGTTCTTCGTGGCGAAGGTGAAGGGGGTCGAAGTGGACACCTCACGGTTCAACGAGATCGAGCGGCAGACCATCCGCGGGCACCGCTGGTGGTCGGTGGCGGACCTGGCGTCGACCGACGCGACCGTCTACCCGGTGCAGTTGGCGGAGGTGCTGCCCGGCGCGCTGGCCGGGTGGGACGGCACGACCCGCTCGGTCCGATGATCGGGATCTCGAGCCGGCTGGACGACGTCGTCGCCTTCTACCGCGCTCTGGAGGAGTCGGACCGGCCGCGCGCGTACTTCGAGTTCGTGGACGTCGAGGGCTGGGTGGACGAGGGCGCGCGGGCGCTCTACGAGACCGTGGAGCACGAGGGCGAGCTGATCGCGATCCGGCAGGTCGAGTTACCCTCGGCCGGGGGCGTCCACCGCTACTCGTGGCGCAGGCTGGAGGACGCGTTCGGCGGGCTGACCGACGAGCCGATCGACCCGCACGAGGACCCGGTCAAGCCGATACCCCGCGAGGTCTTCCTCGCCGCCTGGGACGCCCGGCCGCACGGGGTGTGACCGGTCGGCCACCCGCCGAGCGCTCCTCGCCTTTCCTCCTCCGCTCCACCCGGGGTGATCGCGGAGAGCGGGGGAAGCCACGTGGCGGCGGGTCGCGGTGTCGGTGTGCGCGCTGGTCGCGCCGGTGGTGGCCGAGGCCGCTCCGGGAACGGCCCCGATGGTGGACGAGGGCGCCGCGTTCGTCCCCGTGCCGCCGCGACGGGTGCTGGACGCCCGGGAGGGCGGGCAGTCGACCGGCGAGGTGGTCCTCGACCTGTTCGCGCACCTGCCGGCCTCGGCCACCGCGGTGGTGTTCACCCTGACCGGCGCGCAGCCGTCCGAGGACACCTACGTCAAGGCCACCACGGAGCGGTACTCCCGGCCGGCCCACTCCAGCCTGAACCTCTCGCGGGGCGGGACGAGGGCGAACCTGGTCACCATGGCGCTGCCGTTCGGGCGGCGGCAGGCCCACCTCTACGACAACGCGGGCTCGGTGCAGCCGGTCGCCGACCTGGCGGGCCACTACACCACCGACGCGGCGTCCCGGTTCACCGCGACACCGCCCACCCGGGCCCTCGACACCCGCGCCTCCGGCGGGCCGCTCGACGCGGGCCGGACGAGAGAGGTCGGCCTCGCCGGGTGGGTACCGCCCGCGGCGTCGGCCGCCGTGGTGAACCTGACCGACACCAACGTGACCGCGGCGACCCACCTGTCCGCGTACGCGGCGGGCTTCACCCGGCTCACCGCGTGGGACCTGAACCCGGAGCCGGGTCGGGACACGGCCAACGGCGCGGTCGTCTCGATCGCCGGTGGCGTCGAGGTCGGCTACGCCGTGACCGCGGACGGGCGGGCGTGGGCGTGGGGTGACGACTACCGGGGCACCCCGGGCACCGGGGCGTCGTGCGACAGCCCGGCCACGGGCTGCCGGGTCGGGGTGCCCGTGCGGGTCACGGGGATCAGCGGGGTCGTCTCGATCACCGGCGGTGATGGCACGGCCCTGGCGCGCACGACGGACGGCTCGGTGTGGGCGTGGGGCCGCAACGGCCCCACCGGCGAACTGGGCAACGGCACGACGGGGGAGTGCGCGGCGTTGCCGTACCCGCGGGAGTGCCGGGCGAGCGTGCCGGTGCGGACGCTCGTCACCGGCGCGTCCGCCCTGGCCTCCGGCCTGCCGGGCGAGTTCGCGGTCGTCCCGGGTCCGGCGCGCTGTCCCGGGCCCGACCGCGCCCGGGACTCACAGGACGAACGTCGCGATCATCTGCCCCAGCAGCCGCACGTCGGCGTGGCCCTTGAACTCCAGCCGGACCTGGCCCAGCCCGCTGAACCACAGGTCCAGCTCGGCGTCCATGTCGAACGTGCCCGCCGTCTCGATGGAGAACGCCTGCACCCGGCTGTAGGGCAGCGAGGTGAAGTCCTTCTTGCGGCCGGTCATGCCCTGGACGTTCACCGCGATCACCCGCTTGTTGGTGAACACCACGAAGTCGCGCACGGTCTTGAAGCTCGACACGATCTGCTCGCCCTGGATCAGGATCGGCGACACCTGCGGCGCGATGTCCTCGGGCCGGCACGGGGCCAGCTTGAAGACTGACTGCTTCTCGAAGTCGATCACCTCTCCGACGGTACCGGCTACCGCGGCCACCCCGCCGGGTTCGAGGCCGATTCCCGGGAGATCCCCGACCCCGTCTCCGGGAAGTCCCCGAACCGCTGCTCGTGCAACCGGGCGAAGAAGTAGCAGAACGCCTCGCACTCCGCGTCCTCCACCGCGACCCGGGGGTCGCGCGCCACCGCCTCGTAGAACTCCCGCCCGAGCGCGAGCACGAACCCGCGCGCGTACAGGAACCCGTCGTCCGAGCCGTCGGTGACCGCGTGCAGGTCGGCCCGGTCGATCTCGTGGAGCTTGCGCTCGGCCACCCGGTCGAGCGCGGTCAGCTCCTCGGCCGGCAGCCCGTCGCAGGCGTGCGCCAGCGCTCTCAGCACGGCGTCGAGGTGGCCTTCCAGCTCGGCGGCCTCCTCGAACGCGTCCACGGACACGTCACGCTTGGCCAACGCCCGGCGCACCTCGTTCGGCTCCGGGCCGAGCGTGGCCCACGTGTCTTCCAGCATCGCCCAGAAACGGACCTCTTCGGCAGCGGTCGGGAGGATCATGCCGCGAACGTAGCAATGGGGTACGACAATCCCGGGCCGGCGGTCACCGCGCCTGGAACGCGGGGCTGACCCAGTAGTGGCTGTCGTGCCAGCTCTCGGTGGGGAACCCGCCGTCGTAGCTGTAGACGCCGGCGTGCGCGGGCAGGACGAGCGGGGCCTTGACCACGGTGGCCGGGAACACGTCCTCGGTCGTCGCGTACCGGCCGTTCGGCGTGGTGAACGAGGCCACGTACTCCACACCCGGCTCGACCGGCACGGGGGTGGGGAACGTGCCGGTGGCGGGCCGGTCCGCCAACAGGGTGCCGTCGCCGCGCCACAGCCGCACCCGCAGGGCCTCGCTGCCCTGGCGCCACGTGGAGATGTGGGTCACCGAGAGCGGTCGGTCGACGCGGAACCGCAGCCCCAGTTCCAGCGGCACCCCCTCGTCCGCCCACACCGCGGGGTTCTCGGTGGAGAAGCCGCACTGGTAGCACAAACCGGGGATGAACCCGGGCGCGGGCGCGGGCACGCCGACGTACAGGGTCGTGGGCGCGGAGACGGCGCCGATCGCGGTGTCGGTGTCGACCCGGCTCACGATCGTGTACACGCCGGGCTCCTCCGGGGTGAACGCGTAGGCCCACAGCGCCTGGGTGATCCCGGATTCGCCGCCCAGCGGCGCGGTGCCGGTGCGGTACCCCGACTCCCAGGTCTGCCCGCCGTCGACCGAGACCTCGTAGGCCCGCACCGTGTCGGCCCGGTAGCCGTCGTAGCCGCCACCCGTGACCTGCACGGGTTCGCCGACCTCGACCTGGCCGCCGGTGGTGGGCGTGTAGATGTGGGACTGCGGCGGCCGGTCCGCCGCGTGGGCCGTGCCGGCGGACAGCACCACGGCCGCCGCGGCGAGCACCAAGACCTTGCGCATGCGTTCTCCTCGCGAGTCGTCGCCCGGGGGATGGCCCCTCGTGGGCGTGATCGCGGGAGGTGACGGTATCGCTACAGCGCGGCGCGGACGGCGCAGCGGCCCGTGCGCGGACGGCCCAGCCGGGTCGTCCGCGCACGGCCCGCCGCCCGGTCACACCCGGCCGATCACCTCGTTGCCGTAGGAGGCGAGCGTCTTGTCCTTGTCGTCGTGCATGAGGTAGAGCGAGAAGTTGTCCACGCCGACCTCCCGCAGCTCCTGCAGCCGGTCGACGTGCGCGGACGCCGGGCCGAGCAGGCAGAACCGGTCCACGATCGAGTCCGGCACGAAGTCGGTCGACCGGTTGCCCGCGCGGCCGTGGTGGGCGTAGTCGTAGCCCTCGCGGCCCTTGATGTAGTCGGTCAGCGCCGCCGGCACCGCGCCCGAGTCGCCGTACCGCGCGACCAGGTCGGCCACGTGGTTGCCGACCATGCCGCCGAACCAGCGCAGCTGGTCGCGCTGGTGCGCCAGGTCCGTGCCCACGTACGCGGGCGCGGCCACGCACATCGTGATCGACGCCGGGTCGCGGCCCGCCGCGACCGCCGCCTCGCGCACGGTCCCGATCGTCCACCGCGCGATGTCCGGGTCCGCCGTCTGGAGGATGAACCCGTCGGCCTGCTCGCCGACCATCCGCAGCGCCTTGGGGCCGTACGCGGCCATCCACACCTCCAGCCGGCCGTCGCGCACCCACGGGATGCGCACCGGCGTGCCGTGGTGCTCGACCTCGCGGCCCTCGGCCAGTTCCTTGATCACCGTCATGGCCCGGCCCAGCGTGGCCAGCGACGCGGGCCGCTGCCCGATCACCCGGCGGGCCGAGTCGCCGCGCCCGATGCCGCACACCGTGCGGTTGCCGAACATGTCGTTCAGCGTGGCGAACAGCGACGCGGTGACCGACCAGTCCCGGGTGCCCGGGTTGGTCACCATCGGGCCCACGACCAGCTCCCGCGTCGCCGCCAGCACCTGCGAGTAGATGACGAACGGCTCCTGCCACAGCACGACCGAGTCGAACGTCCAGCCGTAGCGGAAGCCGTTGTCCTCGGCCGCCCTCATGCCGGCCACCACGTCCCGCGCGGGCGGGTCGGTCTGGAGCACCACCCCGAAGTCCACGTCCGCCTCCTAGACCAGGTACTGGTTCAGCTCGCGGGACAGGAACCGCCCGTGCCCGGCCGCGCCGCGGAAGCCGCCGGCGTCCACGACCACCCGGCCGCGCGAGAGCACCGTCTCGACCCTGCCGGTGACCTCCATGCCCTCGTACGCCGAGTAGTCGACGGCCATGTGGTGCGTGGCCGCCGAGATGACCTGCCGCGCGGTCGGGTCGTACACCACGACGTCGGCGTCCGCGCCGGGCGCGATGACCCCCTTGCGCGGGTGCAGGCCGAACATCCGCGCCGGGGTGGTGGAGCAGATCTCCACCCACCGCTCCAGCGTGATCTCGCCCTTCACCACGCCCTGGTGCAGCAGGTCCACCCGGTGCTCGACGCCCGGCATCCCGTTGGGGATCTTGGAGAAGTCGCCGCGGCCCAGCTCCTTCTGGTCCTTGAAGCAGAACGGGCAGTGGTCGGTCGACACCACCGACAGGTCGTTGGTGCGCAACCCGCGCCACAGCTCCGACTGGTGCTCCTTGGGGCGCAGCGGGGGAGAGGCCACGTACTTCGAGCCCTCGAAGTCCGGCTTGGCCAGGTCCTCCAGCGACAGGTACAGGTACTGCGGGCACGTCTCGGCGAAGACGTTCTGCCCGGTGTCGCGCGCCCTGGTCACCGCGTCCAGCGCCTCGGCGGCCGACAGGTGCACGACGTAGAGGGGCGACCCGGTGACCTTGGCCAGGGTGATGGCGCGGGAGGTGGCCTCGCCCTCCAGCTCCGGCGGCCGGGTCAGGCCGTGCTCCACCGGGTCCGTGCGGCCCTGCGCGAGCGCTTGCGCCACCAGTTGGTCGATCGCGATGCCGTTCTCCGCGTGCATCATGATCGTCGCGCCGATCTCGCGCGCCTTCTGCATGGCGCGCAGGATCTCCCCGTCGGTGGCGTAGAAGACGCCGGGGTAGGCCATGAACATCTTGAACGTGTTCACGCCCGCGTCGACGCAGGACTCCATCTCCTTCAACGACGTGTCGGTGACGTCGGAGACGATCATGTGGAACCCGTAGTCGACGGCGCACCGGCCGTCCGCCTTGGCGTGCCACCTGTCCAACGTGGACAGCAGCGACGAGCCCTTGGCCTGCACGGCGAAGTCCACGATCGTGGTGGTGCCGCCCCACGCCGCCGCGATCGTGCCCGTCTCGAAGGTGTCGGCGGAGGACGTGCCGCCGAACGGCATCTCCATGTGGGTGTGCCCGTCGACGCCGCCGGGGATCACGTACCGGCCGGTCGCGTCGATCGTCGCGTCCGCCTGGACGGGGAAGCCGGGCGCGAGCAGCGCGACGATCTTCTCCCCGTCGACCAGCACGTCGGCCGCGACCGCGCCGGTGGCGTTGACGACCGTGCCGCCCTTGATGAGGGTGCTCACGGCCGCACCAGCCCCTCGTAGGTGTCCGGGCGCCGGTCGCGGTAGAACGCCCACAGGTCGCGCACCTCGGCCAGCAGGTCCATGTCGAGGTCGCGGACGACGATCTCCTCCTCGGTGTCCGACGCCGCCTCGCCCACGAGCTGCCCGCGCGGGTCGGCGAAGTACGACTGGCCGTAGAACTCGTTGTCGCCCAGCGGTTCCACGCCCACGCGGTTGATCGTGCCGACGTAGTACTCGTTCGCCACGGCCGCCGCCGTCTGCTCCAGCCGCCACAGGTACTCCGACAGGCCCCGGCTGGTGGCGGACGGGTTGAACACGATCTGCGCGCCGTTGAGGCCCAGCGCCCGCCAGCCCTCCGGGAAGTGCCGCTCGTAGCAGATGTACACGCCCACCTTGCCCACGGCGGTGTCGAACACCGGGTAGCCGAGGTTGCCGGGCTTGAAGTAGAACTTCTCCCAGAACCCCTTCACCTGCGGGATGTGGTTCTTGCGGTGCTTGCCGAGGTACGTGCCGTCGGCGTCGATCACCGCGGCGGTGTTGTAGTAGACGCCCGGCTGCTCCTGCTCGTACATCGGCACGACGAGCACCACGCCCAGCTGCTCGGCCAGCTCGCACATCAGCTCGGTGGTCGGGCCGTCGGGGATGCCCTCGGTGTAGGAGTAGTAGTCGGCGTCCTGGACCTGGCAGAAGTACGGCCCGTAGAACAGCTCCTGCAGGCACACGACCTGCGCGCCCTGCGACGCGGCGGTGCGGACCGCCTCGACCGCGTTGGCGATCATGGATTCCTTGTCGCCGGTCCACTTCTGCTGCACCAGACCGGCTCGGACGAGGTTGCTCACGCGTTCTCCCTCCGTGGTGCCAGCGCCAGGTAGACCACCATGCCGCCGACCAGGCCGACCACCCAGTTGTAGTCGTAGAGCGGTTTGAGGGGCGGGATCAGGCCGTCGGCCGGGAACGGGCCGTTGTACGCGCCGCCGACCGCGAGCACCGAGCCCACCAGCGTGGCGACCACCGCCCGCCAGTTCCAGCCCGCCCGGAACCAGTACGCGCCCCGCCCGGCGAGGTACAGGTCCGCCAGCTCCAGCCGGGTCCTGGCCAGGATCCAGTAGCCGGCGACGAACACGCCCGCCACGGAGGCCAGCAGGCCGCCGTAGAAGCCGAGCCAGGCGAAGATGTAGATGTTCGGGTCCGAGATCAGCCGCCACGGCTGGATCACGATGCCGAGCACGCCCGTGATCAGCCCGCCCACCGCGAACGTGATCTTCCTGGGGAACGCGTTGGAGAAGTCGTAGGACGGGCTCACCACGTTCGCCGCGAGGTTCGCCGACACGGTCGCCAGCACCAGCGCCACGAGCGCGACCAGGACCACCGCCGTGCTGTCGAACCGGCTCGCCAGCTCCGCCGGGTCCCAGATCGCCTCGCCGTACAGCTTCACCGCGCCGGACGTGGTCAGGATCGCCACGATGGCGATGAAGGACATGGTGGTCGGCAGGCCGAGGACCTGGCCGAGCACCTGCTTGCGCTGGCTGCCGCCGAACCGGGTGAAGTCCGGCATGTTGAGCGACAGCGTCGACCAGAACGCGATCATGCCCATCAGCGCCGGGAAGAACACCTTCCAGAAGTCGGCGCCCCAGCCCAGCCGCGACGGCTCCGACAGGATGGGGCCGAACCCGCCCGCCTTGACCGCCACGTAGGCCAGCAGGACCAGGAAGCCGACGCTGACCAGCGGCGCCGTCCAGTTCTCGAACCGGCGGATCGCCTCCATCCCGCGCCAGATGACCAGCATCTGCACCACCCAGAACGCCAGGAAGCACAGCCACAGCGTCCACACCTGGCCCAGCACCGCCGGCGCGTGCGTCCAGCCGTCACCCGCCAACCTGCCCACGATGACGTGCAGCGCCTTGCCGCCGACCCACGTCTGGATGCCGAACCAGGCGCAGGCGATGAACGCCCGCAGCAGCGCCACCAGGTTCGCGCCCCGGACGCCGTAGAACGCGCGGGCGAACACCGGGAACGGGATGCCGTACTTCGTGCCCGCGTGGCTGTTGAGCAGCATCGGGACCAGCACGACGAGGTTGCCCAGGGTGATGGTCAGGAACGCCTGCACCCAGTCCATCCCCAGCGCCACCAGCGAGGCGGCCAGCGTGTAGCTCGGGATGTTGTGCGCCATGCCCATCCACAGCGCGAAGAAGTTGTACGTGGACCAGGTGCGCCGCTCCAGCGGCACCGGAGCCAGGTCGGGGTTGTAGTGCGGGCTGTCCGCGATCGTGGAGCGATCACGCAGCTCGACGCGTCCGTCGGGATCGGTCGTGACCCGGGTAGCGGAGTCGAGGGCCATCGGTCACTTCCCTGTTACGCTCGTGGAACACCCTTCGTGCGGGCGGTTCGGCGCGATGTCCATCCCGGCATCCTCCGGTCGGCCCGCGCGCGTCGGCAGTGGCAAAGTGTCCACGCTTGCCATGATCAGGGCACACTCTGCCCATTGCCACTCCGGCCGCCGGCCCGGCCCGCGCGCGGGCGTCCGCCGGGCTCTCGACTGGCGGGTGAGCGGTGACCTAACGTCCGGTGGATGAAGCTCGAACTGCGGCACCTGCGGGTCGTCTGCGCCATCGCGGACGCGGGCAGCCTCTCCAAGGCGTCCTCCCTCTTAGGGCTGGCGCAACCCGCCCTCACCGCCCAACTGCACCGGATCGAGGCACTGCTCGGCGGCAGGCTGTTCGAGCGCGACCACCGGGGCGCGCGGCCCACCCCGCTCGGCGAGCTGGTGCTGGAGCGGGCGCGCGTGCTGCTGCCCGCGTTCTCCCGCCTGCAGGAGGACGCGATGCGCCTGGTGGACGACACCGCGCCCGGCGACCGCTACCGGGTGGGCGCGGTGAACGGCCCGATGCTCGGCGGGCTGGTGCACCGGCTGACCGAGGCGCACCCCGGCGCGCACGTCTCCACGCAGGTGTCCTGGTCGGGTGAGGAGCTGTCGGCGATGGTCGCCGCGGGCCGGCTCGACTACGTGCTGGTGGGCGTGTGCGGCGACGCGCCGCCGCCGACGGAGCACGGGCTGACCTGGCAGGTCATCGCGGTCGAGCCGGTGTTCGTGCTGATGCCCGAGGACCACCCGTTCACGCTGCTGGAGGAGGTCGACCTGGCCGCGCTGTGCGACGCGCAGTGGGCGGTCGTGCCGGGAGACGGGTGCTTCGGCGACTGCTTCGTGGCCGCGTGCAGCCGGGCCGGCTTCACCCCGCGCACCATGTACGAGGTCGACATCACCAGCTGCATCGACCTGACGTCGGCGGGGGACGCGGTCGCGCTGTGCCAGCCGACGTTCCGCCGCGTGCCGGGCCTGGCCGCGATGCCGCTGGCCGGCGCGCCGCTGCGGTGGCGGCACCTGATCGGCTGGGACCCGGACGGCCCGGCCGCCGCGTTCGGCCCGCAGGTGCTGCGGTACGCCGCCGAGGCGTACCGGGAGACGGCCGAGCGCAGCCCCCGCTACGCGAGCTGGCTGCCCGCCCACCCCGAGTACGGCCCGGTGCCGCACCACGCGGTGCTCTGAGCGCGGGTGCCCTGAGCGTGGTGCCCTGAGCGTGGTGCCCTGAGCGTGGTGCCCTGAGCGTGCTACTCCGATCGGGTGGCCATCACCGCGTCTTATGACCCAAGCGGTATTACCGCGACCGGGTCGGCGGACCTAGTTTCACGGGGAATCCCTGCCCTCCCTCGAGGAGAATCCCCCATGTCAGCACTGTTGAGACCCCTGGCGCTGGCCGCGGCGCTCGTGACGGCGGGCGTCCTGTCGCCCGTCGCCGCGCAGGCCGCGCCCGCGGGTCAGGACGCCGAGGTCCTGGCGGCCGTCCAGCGCGACCTCGGCCTGGACGCCGACGGCGCGCGCGCCCGGCTGGCCGCCGACGAGCGCTCCGCCGACACCGCCCGCGGCCTGCGCAAGCGGCTGGACGACCGGTTCGGCGGCGCGTGGATCGACGCGGGCGGCGCGCTCACCGTCGGCGTGACCCGCGCGTCGGACGCCGACCAGGGCGGCGTGCGCACGAAGCTCGTGCAGCGCAGCGAGCGCGACTTGGACGCGGTCAAGGCGGCCCTGGACGCCAACGTCGCCAAGGCGCCGCGCTCGGTGCCCGGCTGGTACGTCGACCTGCCGACGAACACCGTGGTGGTCAAGTCCCGGCCCGGTGGGCTGGCCGCCGCGCGCGCGTTCGTCGCCTCGTCCGGCGTCGGCGCGCCGGCCGTCCGGTACGCGACGACCGAGGAGTCGCCCCGCCCGCTGATCGACGTGATCGGCGGCAACGCCTACACGATCGGCAGCGGCACGCGCTGCTCGGTCGGCTTCCCGGTCAACGGCGGGTTCGTCACCGCCGGGCACTGCGGCACGACCGGCGCGTCCACGTCGAACCCGAGCGGCACGTTCCGCGGGTCGAGCTTCCCCGGCAACGACTACGCGTGGGTGCAGGTCGCGGCGGGCAACACCCCGCGCGGCCTGGTCAACAACTACTCCGGCGGCACGGTGTCGGTCGCGGGCTCGCAGGACGCCCCGGTGGGCGCGGCGGTGTGCCGCTCCGGGTCCACCACGGGCTGGCACTGCGGCACCATCCAGGCGCGCAACTCGTCGGTGACCTACCCGCAGGGCACGGTGACCGGCCTGATCCAGACCACGGTGTGCGCCGAGCCCGGCGACTCGGGCGGCTCGCTGCTGGCCGGCACGCAGGCGCAGGGCGTCACCTCCGGCGGTTCGGGCAACTGCTCCTCCGGCGGCACCACGTACTTCCAGCCGGTGAACGAGATCCTCCAGGCGTACGGCCTGACGCTGGTGACGAGCGGTGGCGGCAACCCCGACCCGCCGACCGGCTGCCAGGGCGCGAAGACCACCTACACCGGCACCCTGGCCGCGGGTGGCCAGGCGTACCAGCCGAACAACAGCTACTACCAGTCCACGGTGTCGGGCGCGCACGTCGGCTGCCTGACCGGTCCGAGCGGCGCGGACTTCGACCTGTACCTGGAGAAGTGGAGCGGCACCGCCTGGGCGGTCGTCGCGAAGGGCGACACCCCGGGCGCGAGCGAGACCGTGAACTACAGCGGCACGCCCGGCTACTACCGCTACCGCGTCCACGCGTACAGCGGCTCCGGGAGCTACACGCTGGGGGTCACGAACCCCTAGCACCGCCGGGGGAAGACCCGCCGCGGGCCCGTGTCGCCCTTTCCGTCTCCCCGACACGGGCCCGCGGCGGCCTGGGAACCGCCAAGGGGGCGGGCGGCCCCGCGGTCCGGTGCCCCGACACCGGACCGCGGGGCTTTCACCTATCTCGACGGGTGGCACGCTCCTCGAACGGGTGGCGTGAGGGCACGGAGCGTGAGTCACTCGATCGAGCGGTCAAGGGCCGGGGCGACGGCGGTCGATGGGGAGTGAGTCACTGTGCAGGTCCCCAACCAGGTTAGGAAAACCGTGTCCGGATACCGCACGCGCGGACTCCTGCGTGCCGCCGCCCTGCTCGCCCTCGGCACCTCGCCGCTGTTCGCGTCCGCCGCGTCCGCCGCCGAAGGCCCCACCGAGATCGTGGACGGCAACCTCGGCACCATCGGCAACGCGCCCGAGGTCGACGTCGACGCCACCAAGCCCGCCGACCTCCTCGGCGGCCAGGCCCTGAAGCTGCCCGCGCCGCTGCCCGGCGGCGCGTCGGAGGTCACCGCCCCGCGGGTCGCGGCCCCCGCCGCGCTCAAGCCGCCCGCCGCGCCCGCGCTGCCCCTGCCGGCCGACGCGCTCGCGCCGCAGGCCCGCGCGCTGCCCGGCCTCCCGGCGCTGCCGATCGCCCCGCCGATCTCCGGGCCGGAGCAGGCCCCGGACCTGGACGGCGAACTGGACAAGCTGCCCGTGCCGTCGCCGCTGGGCTGAGGATCGCGGCGGGCGGCCCCGTGCCGCCCGCCGGTGCCCTCCCGGCCGCGGCTAGGTCGCCGCGCCCGGTTCGCGGGGCAGCCGGGGGTCGTGCTCGCCCAGCTCCCGCACCAGCAGCGCCACGTGCAGCGACAGCACGGACTCCGGGTCTTCCAGCGACACGCCCAGCACCTGCTCGATCCGGCTCAACTGCTGGTAGTAGGCGGTCCGGGAGAGGTGGGCGGCGGCGGCCGCGGCGGACTTGTTGCCGCCGTGCTCGCAGAAGCACCGCAGCAGCTCCACCAGCCGGGTGCCCTGGTTCGCGTCGCGCGACAGCAGCGGGCCCAGCTCGCGGTCCGCGAACGCGACCACCCGCTCGTCCTCGCGCAGCAGGTGCAGCAGCCCGCGCAGCCGCACGTCGTCCAGCCGGTGGTACAGCCGCGTCCCCGGCGACCGCAGCGCCGCGCCGGCCACGTGCGCCGCCTCGCCCAACGACCGCCGCACGTCCGGCAGCTCCGTCACGGTCGTGCCGACGGCCACCACCACGGGCAGCGCGTGCTGGGTGGCCGCCGCCCGCCGGTGCACCTCCCGCGCCAACCGCCGCAGCACGCCGTCCAGCCCCGCCTGCGGCGGCAGCGACAGCAGCGCCCGCACGCTCGTCTCGTCCACCACGCCGACCAGCGCGGGCACGGTCACCCGCCGGGCCGCCAACGCCGTCGCCTCGGCCAGGTCCCGCAGCACCTCCTGCGACGCCAACGCCTGCGCGGGCACGCTCGCCGTGCCCGGCCGGATCGCCACCCCGACGAGCTGCCGCCGGTCCAGCGGCACGCCCAGCGCCGCGGTCCGCGCCGGCAGGTCGGGCGGTGGCTGCCCGAGCAGCTGGGTGAGCAGCGTGCGGTGGGTCTGCCGCTCCAACGACTCCCGGTCGCGCGCCACCAGCCGGTGCACGGCCAGCGCCGACGCGGCCCGTTCGGCGACCACGACGTGCCGGTGCGGCGGCGGGTCCGGGCACAGCAGCACCAACCGCCCCCAGTCCGCGCCCCGCGCCCCGACCACGGTCACCAGCCAGCCCGCCTGCTCGTGGTAGGCCGTCCGCTCGGCCACGGCGACCGCGCGCGACCGCTGGCCCCAGTCGGCCAGCACCGCCGTCGGGTCCTGCCCGGCCGCGTCGTAGGCCAGCACCTCGTGTCCCAGCGTCTCCAGCACCACCGGCAGCCCGGAGGTCCGCGCCACCTCGCGCAGCACCTCGGCGGGCTCCGCGCCGGCCACCGTCAACGCCGTGAACGTCTCGTGCACCTGCTCGGCCGCCCGCAGCTCGGCGAGCTGCGCGTCCACGATCAGCGACACCACGGCCTCGGTGACGGACACGAACCGGGTCTCGCGGGCCAGCGTGACCAGCGGCAGCCCGTGCCGCTCGGCGGCGGCGACCAGCGCGCCGGGCACCTCGTCGCTCCACCGCCGCACCAGCTCCACCACCAGGCCGGCCGCGCCCACCGAGGCGAGGTCGGCGACGTACCCGCGCAGCCCGTCCGGGTCGTCGGGCAGCGCGATGCCGGTGGTCAGCACGAGTTCGCCGCCGCGCAGCAGGTGGGCGATGTCGGCGACCTCGGCGGCGTGCACCCACCGGACCCGGCGGCCCAGCCCGCCCGCGCCCGCGACCACGGTGGGCTCGCCGCGCCGGACCACGGGCAGGGCGAGCGCTTCGGCGACCGTCGGGTACATGGACACAACGTAATGCGCCCCGCCGGAAAGGGGTACAGGTTGTCCATGGCGGCCCCTCCCGCCTGCGGCCAGACTCCTGGTAGGGACCTACGACCGGAGGACGCGATGGGACACGAGGAGCTGCTCGCCCGGCACCGCGCGGTGATGCCCGACTGGATGGCCCTGTACTACGAGCGGCCGATCGAGCTGGCGAGCGCGAGCGGGCGCCGCGTCACCGACCGGGAGGGCCGCACCTACCTGGACTTCTTCGCCGGCATCCTGACCAACGCGATCGGCTACGACGTCCCCGAGATCTCCGACGCGATCCGCGCCCAGCTCTCGACCGGCGTGCTGCACAGCTCCACGCTCTACCTGATCCGCTCGCAGGTCGAGCTGGCCGAGAGGATCGCCGAGCTGTCCGGCATCCCGGACGCGAAGGTGTTCTTCACCAACTCCGGCACCGAGGCCAACGAGACGGCCCTCATGCTGGCCACCCGGTACCGCCGCAGCGACCAGGTCCTCGCGCTGCGCAACTCCTACCACGGCCGGGCGTTCGCCACGGTCGCGATCACCGGCAACCGGAGCTGGTCGGCGTCCTCGCTGAGCCCCGTGAAGGTGAGCTGGGTGCACGGCGGCTACCGGTTCCGCAGCCCGTTCAAGGACTTCTCCGACGCCGACTACGTCAAGGCGTGCGTGGCGGACCTGCGCGAGGTGATCGAGACGACGACCGCGGGCGACGTGGCGTGCATGATCGTCGAGCCGATCCAGGGCGTGGGCGGGTTCTCGTCACCGCCGGACGGGCTGTTCGCCGCGTTCAAGGAGGTGCTGGACGAGTACGGCATCCTGCTGGTCTCCGACGAGGTGCAGACCGGATGGGGCCGCACCGGCGAGCACTTCTGGGGCATCCAGGCGCACGGCGTGACGCCCGACGCGATGACGTTCGCCAAGGGCCTCGGCAACGGCCTGGCGATCGGCGGCGTCGTCGCGCGCGGCGACGTGATGGACTGCCTCACCGCCAACTCGCTGTCCACGTTCGGCGGCAACCCGGTCGCGACGGCCGGCGCGCTGGCCACGTTGGACTACCTGCTCGACCACGACCTGCAGGCCAACGCCGCCAAGCTCGGCGAACGGCTGCTCGACGGGTTGCGCGACATCGCGGCGGACCGGCCCGCGGTGGGCGACGTGCGGGGCAAGGGGCTGATGATCGGCCTGGAGATGGTCGGCCCCGACGGCGAGCCCGACCCGGCGAGGGCGGTCGCGGTGCTGGAGGGCACGCGGGAACGCGGCCTGCTGGTCGGCAAGGGCGGGCTGCACGGCAACGTCATCCGCCTCGCGCCGCCGATGACGTTGACCGAGGACGAGGTCGAGGAAGCGCTCGGCATCCTGGAGGACGTGCTGTGACGACGGTCGGACCGAAGCGGATCGGGCACTGGATCGGCGGCAAGCCCTGGTCGGGCGACAGCGCCCGGGCCGGTGACGTGTACGACCCGGCGACCGGGGAGGTGGCGGCCCGGGTCGACTTCGCCGACGAGCCCACCGTGGACGCGGCGGTGGCGGCGGCCGGGGAGGCGTTCGCGTCGTGGCGCGACGCGTCGCTGGCGCAGCGGTCGAACGTGATGTTCGCGTTCCGGGAGCTGCTCAACGCTCGCAAGGGCGAGCTGGCCGCGATCGTCACCGCCGAGCACGGCAAGGTGCTCTCCGACGCGGCGGGCGAGGTGCAGCGGGCGCTGGAGGCGGTGGAGTTCGCGTGCGGCATCCCGCACCTGCTCAAGGGCGGCTTCAGCGAGAACGCCTCCACCCGGGTCGACGTGTACTCGATCCAGCAGCCGCTCGGGGTGGTCGGCGTGATCTCGCCGTTCAACTTCCCGGCCATGGTGCCGCTGTGGTTCGTGCCGAACGCGATCGCGTGCGGCAACGCGGTGGTGCTCAAGCCGTCGGAGAAGGACCCGTCGGCGGCGAACTTCATCGCGGAGCTGCTCGCCGAGGCGGGGCTGCCCGACGGGGTGCTGAACGTGGTGCACGGCGACAAGGTCGCGGTCGACCGGCTGCTGGCGCACCCGGACGTCAAGGCCGTGTCGTTCGTGGGGTCCACGCCGATCGCCCGGTACGTCTACGAGACCGGAACGCGGCACGGCAAGCGCGTGCAGGCGTTGGGCGGTGCGAAGAACCACATGGTCGTGCTGCCCGACGCGGACCTCGACCTGGCGGCGGACGCGGCGGTGTCGGCCGGGTTCGGCTCGGCGGGCGAGCGGTGCATGGCGATCTCGGTCGTCGTCGCGGTCGACCCGGTCGGCGACGAGCTGGTGGCGAAGATCGTCGAGCGGATCGGGGCGCTGCACGTCGGCGACGGCCGCCGGCCGGGCTGCGAGATGGGGCCGCTGGTGACGGGCGCGCACCGCGACCGGGTGCTGTCCTATGTGGACAAGGGGCGCGAGGAGGGCGCTTCGCTGGTCGTGGACGGGCGGCAGCACGCGGTCGACGGTGCACCCGGGGGGTTCTGGCTCGGGCCGACCCTCTTCGACCACGTGGGGACGGAGATGTCGGTCTACCGGGACGAGATCTTCGGGCCGGTGCTGTCGGTGCTGCGGGTGGCGACGTACGACGACGCGCTGGAGGTGGTCAACGCCAACCCGTACGGCAACGGGACGGCGATCTTCACCAACGACGGCGGTGCGGCGCGGCGGTTCCAGAACGAGGTCGAGGTCGGGATGGTCGGGGTGAACGTGCCCATCCCCGTGCCGGTGGCGTACTACTCGTTCGGCGGGTGGAAGGACTCGCTGTTCGGGGATTCGCACGCGTACGGGCCCGAGGGGGTGCACTTCTTCACGCGGACGAAGGTGGTGACGGGGCGGTGGCTGGACCCGTCGCACGGTGGGGTGAACCTGGGGTTCCCGCAGAACGTGTGAGGGTCACCCGGGTTGGGCGGAGAGGGCGTGGGGGAGGGGGTCGTAGCGGGTGAAGCGGCGGGTGTAGGTGCCGGTGCCCGAGGTCAGCGAGCGCAGTTCGACGGCGTAGCGGAGGAGCTCGGTGGCCGGGACCTCGGCGCGGACGACGGTGTGGCCCGGGCTGTCCGACTCGGTTCCCAGGACCCGGCCGCGTCGGCCGGAGAGGTCGCCCAGGACGGTGCCCAGGTGCTCGTCCGGCAGCCGCACCGCCACTTCGTCGACGGGTTCCAGCAGCGTGGTGCGGCCGTTGGCGGCGGCGTCCTTCAACGCCAGCGCGCCCGCGGTCTGGAAGGCCGCGTCCGAGCTGTCGACCGAGTGGGCCTTGCCGTCGACCAGGGTGACGCGGACGTCCACGACCGGGTGCCCCCCTTGCAGGCCGCGCTCCAGTTGGGCGCGCACGCCCTTCTCCACGCTCGGGATGAACTGGTTGGGGATCGCGCCGCCGACGATCCGGTCCACGAACTCGAAGCCCGCGCCGCGCGGCAGGGGTTCGACCACGAGGTCGCACACCGCGTACTGGCCGTGGCCGCCGGACTGCTTCACGTGCCGCCCGTGGCCCTTGGCCTCGCCCGTGAACGTCTCGCGCAACGCGACCCGCACCAGCTCCGTGTCGACCTCCGCGCCGCCGGCCCGCAACCGGGCCAGCACGACGTCCGCGTGCGCCTCGCCCATGCACCACAGCACCAGTTGGTGGGTCTCGGCGTTGCGCTCCAGCCGGAGCGTCGGGTCGCCGGCGACCAGCTTGCCCAGGTTGCGGGCGAGGGTGTCCTCGTCGCTGCGGCTGCGCGGCACGACCGCCACCGGCAGGAGCGGCTCCGGCATCTCCCACGGGGCGACCAGGAGCGGCTCGTCCGGGGCGGAGACCGTGTCGCCCGTCTCGGCCGAGCCGAGCTTGGTCAGGGCGCACAGGTCGCCGGCCACGCAGTAGGGCACCTCGCGCAGGTTCGCGCCCAGCGGCGAGTAGACGTGCGCCACCCGCTCGTCCGCGTCGTGGTCCTCGTGACCCCGGTCGGCCATGCCGTGGCCCGACACGTGCACCGGGCGTTCGGGGCGCAGCGTCCCGGAGAACACGCGCACCAGCGACACGCGGCCCACGTACGAGTCGACGGCCGTGCGCACGACCTCGGCCACGAGCGGGCCGTCCGGGTCGGCCGCCAGGCGCGGCCGGGGGACGCCGTCCAGGCCGGTCACGTCCGGCAGCGGGTGCTCCAGCGGTGAGGGGAAGGCGCGGGCGATGCCGTCCAGCAGCTCCGGCAGGCCGACGCCGGTCATCGCGCACACCGGCAGCACGGGGTGGAAGGAGCCGCGCGCGACCGCCGTTTCGAGGTCCGCGACGAGCGTCGCCTGGTCGACCTCCTCGCCGCCGAGGTAGCGCTCCATCAGGGTCTCGTCCTCGCTCTCCGCGATGATCCCCTCGATGAGCGCGTTGCGCTGCTCCTCGAAGCGGGGGTCGTCGGTGGTGAGCAGGTTGACCAGGCCGTCGCCGTCGGGCAGGTACAGCGGCACGACGCCCGCGCCGAACGCGGCCTGGCACGAGGCGATCCCGGTCGCCACGTCGGCGCGCTGGTGGTCGGTGCGGGCGACCACGACCGCGCGGGGCATGCCGACCGCCGCGCACTCCTGCCACAGCGCCACGGTGGCGGGGTCGACGCCCTCGGCGGCGCTGATCACGAACAGGGCGGCGTCCGCCGCGCGCAGGCCGGCGCGCAGCTCGCCGACGAAGTCCGCGTAACCGGGCGTGTCGATCAGGTTGATCTTGATGTCGCCGTGCCGGACCGGGGCGACCGCGAGCCCGACCGACCGCTGCTGGCGGACCGCCGCGGGGTCGTGGTCGCACACCGTGGTGCCCTCGGTGACCGAGCCGGGGCGGGTGAGGACGCCGGTGCCGGCGAGCAGGGCCTCGGCGAGCGTGGTCTTGCCGGAGCCGGACGGGCCCACCAGCACGACGTTGCGGACCTTGGCCGGGTCGTCCACGGCGACCGCGCCTGCCGAGTGGCCGTTGTCGGAGTGCTTGTTGCCCATGGGACCACCCTCCACAAGTCTTCAGTGTCCGATCTCACACCCGCGAGCCGTGGCGGACAACCCCAACCGGTCGTGGTCAACCCGGCAGGAGGAACCCGGACGGTGACCGGCGGAGGTGTCCGGACCGCCGTTCGCCGAGTCGGGGTTTCGGGAGGTGGCGCACGCCACTACCTGCGGCGGGAGGGCAAGTGGCCTGCCGAGAACGCGCTTGATTGGCATGCTTGGGCGGTCCACGTCGGCCTTACCATGGGTGGTGTTCGCCCCCTACTTCGAGAAAGGCTGGTCGTGACCACTTCACCCGACGCCGGCACCCAGGTCACCGGCACTTCCCGCGTCAAGCGGGGCATGGCGGAGATGCTCAAGGGCGGCGTGATCATGGACGTGGTCAACGCCGAGCAGGCCAAGATCGCCGAGGACGCGGGCGCCGTGGCCGTCATGGCGCTGGAGCGGGTGCCCGCCGACATCCGCGCGCAGGGCGGCGTGTCCCGGATGAGCGACCCCGACATGATCGACGGCATCATCGAGGCCGTGTCGATCCCGGTCATGGCCAAGGCCCGCATCGGCCACTTCGTCGAGGCGCAGGTGCTGCAGTCCCTCGGCGTGGACTACATCGACGAGTCCGAGGTGCTGACCCCGGCCGACTACGCCAACCACATCGACAAGTGGCAGTTCACCGTGCCGTTCGTGTGCGGTGCGACCAACCTGGGCGAGGCGCTGCGCCGCATCACCGAGGGCGCGGCGATGATCCGCTCCAAGGGCGAGGCCGGCACGGGCGACGTCTCGAACGCCACCACGCACATGCGCAAGATCCGCGCGGAGATCAAGCGCCTGCAGAACCTGCCCGCCGACGAGCTGTACGTGGCGGCGAAGGAGTTGCAGGCGCCGTACGAGCTGGTGCGCGAGGTCGCCGAGGCGGGCAAGCTGCCCGTCGTGCTGTTCACCGCGGGTGGCATCGCCACCCCGGCCGACGCGGCGATGATGATGCAGCTGGGCGCGGAGGGCGTGTTCGTCGGCTCGGGCATCTTCAAGTCGGGCAACCCGGCGCAGCGGGCGGAGGCCATCGTGAAGGCGACGACCTTCCACGACGACCCCGACGTGATCGCGAAGGTGTCGCGCGGCCTGGGCGAGGCGATGGTCGGCATCAACGTGGACGAGATCCCGGAGCCGCACCGCCTGGCGGAGCGCGGCTGGTAGGGCGGTCCGGCGTCGGCGGCCCGCCGGGACCTCCCGGCGGGCCGCCGTCGTCCGCCCCGGCCCGGACGCGCTACACGTGCTCCGAGACCAGCAGGGCGGTGGTGCCCTCCTCCAGCGCCTGGGCCGTGTGCGGGAGGTCGCCGGGGTACAGCAGGTAGTCGCCGGGCCCCAGTTCGACCGGCTCGGCCCGCGGACCCGCCAGCATGCGGCCCGTGCTGACGATCACGTGCTCGACCGTGCCGGGCATGTGCGGCTCGGACTCGCGCGCCGGGCCCGGTTCCAGCCGGAGCAGGTAGATGTCGCGCCGGGCGCCCGGCGGGCAGGACGCCAGCAGGGTGGCGGTGTAGTGCGCGCGTTCCGAGTAGATCGCCGGGCCCTCGCCCGCGCGGATGACCCGGACGCGCGGGGTCGGCGGGTCGACCAGGCGTGAGAACGGCACACCCAGCGCCACGCCGAGCGCCCACAGCGTCTCCACGCTCGGGTTGCCGCTCGCCGACTCCAGCTGCGACAGCGTGGACTTCGCGATGCCCGCGCGCTTCGCCAGCTCGCTCAACGACAGCCCGACCCGCTCCCGCTCGCGGCGCAGCGAGGCGGCGATGACGTCGAGCGGCGCGCCCGTGTTCGACATGACAGTCCTATCGTTCGGCTTGACGAACGCTTGCCTACTGTTCATCGTAGAAGACGATGCGTTCGACATGGCGAACCCTTGATGCCCGGCTGCTGCGCGACGTCGCCGCGGTGGCCGCCGGCGCCGCGGTCAGCGGCGCCTCGTTCGGCGCGATCTCCACCGGCGCGGGCCTGCCCTGGTGGCTGCCCGTGGTGATGTCGCTGCTGGTCTTCGCGGGCGGCTCGCAGTTCATGGCGGTCGGCGTGGTCGCCGCGGGCGGCAGCCCGGCCGCGGCGGTGGTGGCGGGCCTCCTGCTGAACGTCCGCCACCTGCCGTTCGGCTTGGCGGTCGGCGACGTGCTCGGCACGGGGCTGCTGCGGCGGCTGGTCGGCAGCCACCTGCTGATCGACGAGACCACGGCCTTCGCGCTCGCCCAGGGCGACCCGCGCCGGGCCAGGGCCGCGTACTGGTCGTGCGGCGTCGCGCTGTTCCTCGCCTGGAACGTCGCCGTGCTCGCCGGCGCGCTCGTCGGGCGGAACATCGGCGACCCGGGCGCGTTCGGGCTCGACGCGGCGTTCCCGGCGGCGCTGCTGGCGCTGCTGCTCCCCGCGCTCGGGGACCGGGCGACCCGGCACGCGGCCCTGCTCGGCGCGGCCATCGCCCTGGCCGCCACCCCGTTCCTGCCCGCCGGCGTCCCGGTGCTGCTCGCGCTGGGCGGCCTGGTGGTCACCGCACGACAGGAGGTCCGGGGATGACGTTGGCCGCCGTGCTGGTGCTCGCCGCGGGCACCTACGCCCTCCGCCTGGCCGGACCGCTGCTGCGCGACCGCGTCACGCTGTCCGCCCGGGTCACCCTGCTGATGTCCACCGCGGCGACCGTGCTGCTGTTCGCCCTGATGGCGACGTCCGCGCTGACCAGGGGGCACGGCTTCGCGGGCGTCGCGCTGCCGGCCGGCGTGCTGGTGGCCGGGGTGGCGGCCTGGCGCAAGGCGCCGTTCGTGGTGGTGGTCGTGCTGGCCGCGGTCACGACCGCCGTCCTGCGCCTGCTCGGCGTGCCGTGACCTAGAGGTACTCGCTGAGCCGGTCGGCCAGCCCGCGGCGGTCCGGCGCGGCACCCGGCTCCGGTTCCGCGCCGCCCGGCTTGCCCGCCAGCACGTCGGCCACGAACCGCGCCACGTCGCGCGGCGGCGGCACGAGCGGCAGGCCGAAGTGGGCCACGACGAGCGGCCTCTCGGCCGGGCCGGTCTCCACGGCGATCGACCAGCCGCGCTGCTCGTTCCACAGCAGCATGAGGTCCGGCCCCGGCCCCTCCAGAGCCAGGTACGCCGTGGCGGTGTCGCTGACCTCGAACTCCGTGGCCTCCGGCGGCACGCCGACGTGCTCGGCCACCGCCCGCACGTACCCGCCGAGCGCGCGGCTGACCGGCGTGCCGCCGTCGTCGATCTCCGTCATGCCCCCGCCCTCCCCGTCACGCGCCCGTGATCGGCGCGGCGAGCCAGGTCTCCGGGATGCCGAACGCGTCCACCAGCGTGCGCGCGTGCGGGCGCAGCCGGCCGCACAGCGCGTTCACCGCCTGCGACACCGCCTTCGACCGCTGCGGCGTGAGCCTGCCGTGCTCCAGGAACCACGCCCGGTCGGCCTCGATCGTGCTCAGCGCGTACAGGTCGCACACCTGGTCCAGCAGCGCCGTCGCCTCCGGGTCCGGGCACCGGTCGATCGCCGCCACGAACGCCTCCAGCACCACCCGGTCCACGTGGACGCGCGCGGCGTGCAGCACGTGGTCCTGCGCGGCGTTGAACACGTCGAACGCGTCGTCCCGCGACGCCCGCCGCAGCCGCCGCGCCAGCCCCTCCAGCACGTGCTTCTCGCGGTCCTCGAACTGCCGCACCTGCCAGCCGCGGTCCAGCAGCGCGTCCGAGCTGCCCGACACCAGCCGGTCGATGATCGCCCGGGCCGCCGTCCGCTCGATCACCACGCCCACCGCCTGGTCGGCCACGAACCGCGCCATGCCCCACGGGTCGAGGTCGCCGACGTGGTCGCGGTAGCTCGTCAGCAGCCCCTTGGCGACCAGTTGCAGCAGCACGGTGTTGTCGCCCTCGAACGTGGTGAACACGTCCGTGTCGGCCTTCAGCCCGGCGAGCAGGTTCTCCGACAGGTACCCCGCGCCGCCGCACGCCTCGCGGCACGTCTGGATGGTCCGCGTCGCGTGCCAGGTCGCCACCGCCTTCAGCCCGGCCGCCCGCGACTCCAGCTCGCGCTGCTGCCGGTCGTCGGACACGTCGTGCAGCGCCGACACCATCTCCTCCTGCGCGAAGTGCAGCGCGTAGGAGGTGGCCAGCGCGGGCAGCAGCCGCCGCTGGTGCGCCAGGTAGTCGAGCACCACCACCTCGTCGCCGGTGTCGGGGCGGGTGAACTGCCGCCGCGCGTCCCCGTACCGGACGGCCAGCGCCAGGGCCTTCTTCGTCGCGCTGCCCGCGCCGCCCGCCACGCTGATCCGACCGCGCACCAGCGTGCCCAGCATGGTGAAGAACCGGCGGCCACCGCCCTCGATCGGGCTGCTGTAGGTGCCGTCCGGGGCGACGTCGCCGTAGCGGTTGAGCAGGTTCGCCCGGGGCACGCGCACGTGGTCGAACCACAGCCGCCCGTTGTCCACGCCGTTCAGGCCCGCCTTCGGCCCGCAGTCCTCGATCCGCACGCCCGGCGCCGGCGCGCCCGAGGCGTCCCGGATCGGCACCAGCACCGCGTGCACGCCGTGCTCCTCACCGCCCGTGACGAGCTGCGCGAACACCACGGCCATCCGCCCGTCGCGCGCCGCGTTGCCGATGTAGTCCTTGCGCGCCGACTCGTCCGGCGTGTCGACGACGAACTCCCCGGTGTCCGGGTCGTAGGTCGCCGTGGTGCGCAGGTGCTGCACGTCCGACCCGTGGCCGGACTCGGTCATGGCGAAGCAGCCGGGCAGCTCCAGGTTCATGATCGCGGGCAGGTACCGCTCGTGGTGCTCCGCCGTGCCCAGCGCCTGCACCGCGCCGCCGAACAGGCCCCACTGGACGCCGGCCTTGACCATCAGCGACAGGTCGCCGAAGCCCAGCACCTCGAACGCCACCACCGAGCCGCCCACGTCGTCCTGCCCGCCCTGCGCGGCCGGGAAGCCGATCAGCGGGTGGCCGCCGGCCGCCAGCGCGTGCAGCTGCTCCAGCACCCAGGCCCGGTACTCCTCGCGGTCGAGGTCGTGCACCGGCTTCAGCTCGGCGAGCAGGTCCAGCGAGCGGCGGCGCAGGGGCGCCCACCGGCCGTCGAGCAGGTCGCGCAACGCTTCGATCCCCATGGTCTTTGTTAACACAGGTTCACGTCGGCGGCGCGGCAGCCCCCGCCGTCACGCCCACCGGTCACCGCCCGCCGGCGGCACGGTGTGCTTGCGGACGTGCTGGAAGAGCAGGTTGGTCTGCACCTCGCTGACCTCGCGGCGGGTGGTGAAGCGGTCGAGGACGAGGCGTTGCAGGTGCGCGGTGTCGGCGACGGCGACGTGCACCAGGAAGTCCTCCGGGCCCGCCACGTGCGACAGCGCCAGCACCTCCGGCAGGGTCAGCACGTAGTCCATGAACGGCTCGACGATCGCCCTCGTGTGCGGTCGCACGCGCACCGCGATGATCGCCTGCACCGGCCTGCCGACGGCGGCCAGGTCCACCTCCGCGTGGTAGCCGGTGATCACGCCCCGCTCGCGCAGCGACCGGTGCCGGACCACGCACGTCGACGCCGCGACGTTCACCCGGTCGGCCAGGTCCTTGTTGGGCAGCCGAGCGTCCTTCTGCAGCTCCTGCACGATCGCCGCGTCCACCGAATCCAACACGCCCGAACCCTCCGATCGCCGAACACCCTGCGGAACTTTCCCCAATTCGCCGATGATAAGTCCAGGATTCGGCCATGACGCGCTTGCGAACGACGGCGGTGCACGGGGGACGCGACGACCTCGCCGACCTGGGCGTGCACGCCCTGCCGATCGACCTGTCCACCACCTACCCGATCCCCGACCAGGCCGAGGGCGGCCACGCGCTGCAACACCTCGCCGACGGCGCGGCGCACGCCACCTCGCCGGTCTACTCCCGGCTGCACAACCCGACCGTGGCGCGGTTCGAGAAGGCCCTCGCCGCGCTGGAGGGCACGTCGGCCGCCGTGGCGTTCGGCAGCGGCATGGCCGCGGTGACCGCCGTGGTGCAGGCCGCGTGCGTGCTCACCGGCAAGCCGCACGTGGTCGCGGTCCGACCGATCTACGGCGGCACCGACCACCTGCTGTCCTCGGGCCTGCTCGGCATCACCACGACCTACGCCGAGGCCGACCGGATCGCCGACGCCGTCACCCCGGACACCGGGCTCGTCGTGGTCGAGACCCCGGCCAACCCGAACCTCGACCTGCTCGACATCGCCGACGTCGTCGCGCAGGCGGGCGACGTGCCGGTGGTCGTGGACAACACCTTCGCCACCCCCGTGCTGCAGAACCCGGCCGCGCTCGGCGCGACCTACGTCCTGCACTCGGGCACCAAGTACCTCGGCGGGCACGGCGACGTGCTCGGCGGCGTCGTGGCCTGCGCCGAGGAGCACGCCGGGCCGTTGCGCCAGGTCCGGATCGTCACCGGCGCGGTGCTGCACCCGCTGGGCGGCTACCTCATGCACCGCGGCCTGGCCACGCTCCCGCTGCGGGTGCAGGCCGCCCAGCACAGCGCGGTGGAGCTGGCCGCGCGGCTCGACGCCCACCCCGGCACCGGCCTGGTGCGCCACCCGAGCCTGCCCGGCGCCGACCCGGCGGGCCTGGTCGGCACGCAGCTGCGCGGACCCGGCGCGGTGCTCGCCTTCACCACCCGCGAGGACCCCGTCGCGGTCGTGCGCCGGCTGCGCCTCGTCACGCCCGCGGTCAGCCTCGGCTCGGTCGACACGCTGGTCGAGCACCCGTCGGCGCTGACCCACCGGCTCGTGCCCGGCACGGCGCGCGAGGCCTCCGGCGTGCCCGCCAACCTGCTGCGCCTGAGCGTGGGCCTGGAGGACGTCGAGGACATCTGGGACGACCTGGACAGGGCGCTCTCCGGACCGTGTGAAGAGGATTACCTCAAATCTTCCTCAAACGATTTCCGGGAGCCCGCCGCCAGCCGCTAGCGTTCGGCCACCATGAATGAGCAGACGGTCGCGGAGCCCGACGCCGACGGTTACACCAAGGCGCTGTCCAAGCGCCAGGTTCAGATGATCGCCATCGGCGGCGCCATCGGCGTCGGCCTCTTCCTCGGCGCGGGCGGCAAACTCGCCCAGACCGGCCCGTCGCTCGTCTTCGCGTACGCCCTGTGCGGCCTGGCCGCGTTCTTCGTGATGCGCGCGCTCGGCGAATTGGTCCTGCACCGGCCCACCGCGGGCAGTTTCGTGGAATACGCCCGCGAGTTCATCGGTCCGTGGGCCGGGTTCACCTCCGGCTGGATGTACTGGGTGAACTGGGCGATGACCGGCATCGCCGAGATCACCGCCGTGGCCATCTACGTGCACCGCTGGCTGCCGGACGTGCCGCAGTGGGTCACCGCGCTGGTCGCGCTCGGTTTCCTCGTCGTGGTCAACCTGCTGTCGGTGAAGCTGTTCGGCGAGCTGGAGTTCTGGTTCAGCGTCGTCAAGGTCACCGCGATCGTGGTGTTCCTGTTCACCGGGATCGCGTTGGTGATCGGGCGCGCGGACATCGGCGGCGGTGAAGCGGGCGTGGCCAACCTGGTCGCGCACGGCGGCATGTTCCCGGCGGGCGTCGGAATCGCGTTGATGACCCTCCAGGCCGTCATCTTCGCCTATTCGGCCATCGAACTCGTCGGCATCGCCGCGGGGGAGACCGCCGATCCGCGCCGGGTGATCCCGAAGGCCATCAACGGCGTCGTGTACCGGATCGGCGTGTTCTACGTCGGTTCCGTGCTGCTGCTCGCGATGCTGCTGCCGTGGAACCTCTACAGCGGCGGGGAGAGCCCGTTCGTCACGGTGTTCTCCGCGCTCGGCATCGCCGGCGTGGGCGACGTGATGAACGCCGTCGTGCTCACCGCCGCGTTGTCGTCGTGCAATTCGGGCCTCTACTCCACCGGTCGCATCCTGCGCTCGCTCGCGCAGCACGGCGAAGCACCCGCGTTCACCGGGCGGATGAACCGCAGGCACGTGCCCCAGGGCGGCATCCTGTTCACCTCGGTGGCGTACCTGTTCGGCGTCGTCCTCAACTACCTCGTGCCGAAAGAGGCGTTCGACATCGCCATCGCGGTGGCCTCGCTGGGCGTCGTCGCGACCTGGGCCACGCTGATCGCCTGCCAGCTGCGGCTGCGCCGGGCCGCGCTGCGCGGCGAGGTCGAGCGGCCCGCGTACCGGATGCCCGGCGCGCCCTACACCGGTTGGGCGACCCTGGCGTTCCTCGCCCTGGTCATCGTGCTGATGGCCTTCGGCGGACCGGCCGAGCGCATCGCGTTCTGGTCCATCCCCGTGCTCGCCGTGCTGCTGTTCGTCGGCTGGCGAGCCGTCCGAGCCCGTCGTTCGACCGCCCACCAGGCGGCCGAGCGGGTCGCGGCGCCCGACTAGCGCGTCGCGGGAAGGCCGAACGGCCGGACGGGTGCCACGAGCACCCGTCCGGCCCGGTCACCTAGGCTGGTCGCAGTTCACCCGGGAGGAAGTCCAGCCGTGTCCGTCGTCGGTGTCCTCGCCCTTCAGGGCGACGTCCGTGAGCACCTCGTCGCGTTGGCCGAGGCCGACGTGCTCGCCCGACCCATCCGCAGGCCGGAGGAACTGGCCGAGGTCGACGGCGTGGTGCTGCCGGGCGGCGAGTCCACCGCCATCAGCCGGCTGCTCGCCACGTTCGAGCTGCTGGAGCCGCTGCGCGCGCGGATCAAGGAGGGCATGCCCGCCTACGGGTCGTGCGCCGGGATGATCCTGCTCGCCGACCGCGTCCTGGACGGGCGGCCCGACCAGCACCAGCTCGGCGGCCTCGACATCGTGGTGCGGCGCAACGCGTTCGGCAGGCAGGTCGATTCCTTCGAGGCCGAACTCGACTTCACCGACGTGGGCCAGGTGCACGCGGTGTTCATCCGCGCCCCGTGGGTGGAATCGACGGGATCGGACGTCGAGGTGCTCGCCCGGGTGCCCGAAACGGAAGACGCCGGGGAGGCCGCCGGTAGGATCGTCGCGGTTCGGCAGGGGCACGTGCTCGCCACCTCGTTCCACCCGGAACTGACCGGTGACGGGCGGGTGCACCGCCTTTTCGTGGACATGGTCCGTGCGGCGGGCTGAGTATTCGACGGAGGAGAAATGAGCGGCCACTCAAAGTGGGCGACCACCAAGCACAAGAAGGCCGCAATCGACGCCAAGCGCGGCAAGCTCTTCGCGCGGCTGATCAAGAACATCGAGGTGGCGGCCCGCACCGGCGGCAGTGACCCCGACGGCAACCCGACGCTGTACGACGCCATCCAGAAGGCGCGCAAGAACTCCGTGCCGCTGGACAACATCGAGCGCGCCCGCAAGCGCGGCGGCGGCGAGGAGGCCGGCGGCGCCGACTGGCAGACCATCATGTACGAGGGCTACGGCCCCAACGGCGTGGCGGTGCTGGTCGAGTGCCTGACCGACAACCGCAACCGGGCCGCGTCCGAGGTCCGCACCGCGATGACCCGCAACGGCGGCTCGATGGCCGACCCCGGCTCGGTGGCCTACATGTTCACCCGCAAGGGTGTCGTCATCGTGCCGAAGGGCGACCTGTCCGAGGACGACGTGCTGATGGCCGTCCTCGACGCCGGCGCCGAGGAGGTCAACGACCTGGGCGAGAGCTACGAGGTCGTGTCCGAGGCGGGTGACCTCGTGGCGGTCCGCAAGGCCCTCCAGGAGGCGGGCTACGACTACGAGTCCGCCGAGGCGAACTTCCTGCCGTCGGTGAGCGTGCAGCTGGAGGCCGAGGGCGCGCGGAAGATCTTCAAGCTGATCGACGCGCTGGAGGACTGCGACGACGTGCAGAACGTCTACGCGAACTTCGACGTCTCCGACGAGGTGATGGCCGAGGTCGACTGACCTCCGGCGTCCGGCGGTGGTGTGTCGAACGGCTCCGCGCCACCCCGGCGCGGGGCCGTCGCGCTTATGCGGTGTTGACACCGGCGGCGTGCACAATGTCGGGGTGTCGAACCCCTCCCAGCCCTCCGTGCAGGACATCAACCTGCGCAACTGGCTGCTGACCCAGGCCGAGCAGCACGGCCACGCCGTGGTGACCGTGCCCGAGGACGCCGAAGGCGCCGGCTACTCCTTCTCCGTCGGCGCGTGGCGCCGGTTCGGCGTCGCCGAGGCGGTGGTGCTGGGCCTGCCGCCCGAGCACGCGCAGGTGCTCATCCGCGCCTACGTCGACCGGGCCAGACGGGGTGAGCGGTTCGTGCCCGGTCGGCTCTACCACGACTTCTTCGAGGGCGTTCCGGTCACGTTCGAGCGGGTGTTCAAGGGCTTTTACCCGGAGTTCTTCGGCAGCGCGTTCCTGCTGTACGGCAAGGGCGACTTCGCCGCCGTGCAGATCATCGTGCCCACGGCGGACGGCCGGTTCCCGTGGCACCACGACGCGCCGATGGGCTTCGGCGACTGGCAGTTGCTGTTGACCGAGACCGGCCGGCCGGAGAGCTGGGAGCCGGGCGTCACCGGCCCCTGACCCGGGGCGAGCACCCGTCGGGCCCGACCGCACCGCGCGGCCGGGCCCGACGTCGTTGTCCGGGAAGTGTTGTCAGCCGGCGGTCCGCCGACCGCTGACAACGCGCCCGCGCTATCACGGTGGGGTGCGTCGACACCGTCGGGGGCGGCGCACGGTGCGAGGGGGAGGTGCGTCCCGTCCCGTGCGGTCGGGGGAGCCGTGCGGGACGGGACGCGCGCGACCGGGCTTGGTCACGGGAGCCCCGCCCGGACCAGGGAATGGGCCGCGGGGAGGGCTCCCGATGGGTCCTCCCCGCGGTGGGCGGGGGCTGCCGTCACGGGGTGCGGCCGAGCAGGGCGAGCAGCCGGGTCTGCGGGTCCGCGTCGTCCGGCACGGGCACCGGCGGGTCGAACAGCCCGCTCGCCGCCCACCTCCCCGCGTTCCGCTCGACGTGGTCGAGCACGGTCCGGGCGAGGTCCGGGCCGAGCCGCTCGTCCACCCCGATCGCCCGGGCCAGGTCCCAGGCGTGCACGGCCAGATCGGAGGTCATCTGCCAGCCGTACTCGACCGCCGTGGTCCGGCCGTAGCTCAGGCGCACCGGCTTGAGCAGCGCTTTCGGCGCGATCCACGCCTCACGGGCCGCGGCCGCCGCCAGCACCCACGAGTGCAGCGGGTCGTCGCCGAGCTGGTCGCCGTCGAACCGGTCGCCCACCTGCTCGACCGTGCAGCCCGCCAGCAGCTCGGGCGCCCACAGCTGCTCGTGGACCAGGTGGTTCACCAGGTCCCGGACCGACCACTCCCGGCACGGGGTGCCCCGGTCCCACTGCTCGGGGAGCACCCGGCGCACCCGCGAGTCGAACTCCGTCATCGCGCGTCCGTGAGCCTCGATCAGATCCACCCCACGAGTGCACCAAACGCGGCACGGGACCGCACCCCGGAGCTGTGCGGTAGGCCACTCGGCGGTATCGCGGTTTCTTCCAGTACGACCGTACGGCGTAGCGTGACGCGGTACGCCGGCGGTGACATCGTTGACACCCAGGAGGACCACGTGAGCGCCACGAGCGCCGTCTCCACCCCGCAGCGGGGCTTCTTCGGGCACCCCCGAGGACTGTCGACGCTGTTCTTCACCGAGCTGTGGGAGCGCTTCTCCTACTACGGGATGAAGGCGATCCTCGCCTACTACCTGTACCGCTCGACCGCCGAGGGCGCGCTGGGGCTCGACAAGAGCTTCGCGCTGTCGCTGGTGGCCATCTACGGGGCGTCGGTCTACATGTCGGGCGTGGCCGGCGGCTGGCTGGCCGACCGGGTGCTGGGCGGCCGACGGGCGGTGTTCCACGGCGGCGTGCTGATCATGCTCGGGCACGTGGCGCTGGCGCTGCCGATCGGCGTCACGGGCGTCTACACCGGCCTGGTGCTGATCGTGCTGGGCACCGGCCTGCTCAAGCCGAACATCTCCACCGTGGTCGGCGGGCTGTACGAGCGCACCGACCCGCGCCGCGACGCCGGGTTCACGATCTTCTACATGGGCATCAACCTCGGCGGCTTCCTCGCGCCGCTGGTGTGCGGGTTCCTGGGCGAGAACTACGACTGGCACCTCGGCTTCGGCGCGGCGGCGGTCGGCATGGCGCTGGGCCTGGCCGTCTACCGGCTCGGCAGGCGCGGGCTGGGCGACTCGGCCGCCGTGCCGCCGTTCCCGCTGCCCGCCGAGGAGCGCGGGCGGGTGCTGGGCCGGATCGCCGCCGTGGTGGTGGGGGCGGTGGTCGTGGTCGCGGCGCTGGTCCTGCTCGGCGTGCTGGGCGCCGAGGGCGTGATCAACCTGATCAGCCTGCTGTCGGTGCTGCTGCCGATCGGCTACTTCACCACGATGATCCGCAGCCCGCGCACCACGCCGGAGGAGCGGTCGCGGGTGATCGCCTACGTCCCGCTGTTCGTCGCGGCGGCGATGTTCTGGCTGCTGTTCGAGCAGAGCGCGACCGTGATCGCCGCGTTCGCCGACACCAGGGTCGACAACTCGCTGTTCGGCGTGGTGTTCCCGCCGTCGTTCATCCAGTCGGTCAACCCGGTGCTGATCATCGCCGTCGCGCCGCTGTTCGCGCTGCTGTGGGTCCGGCTCGGCAACCGCCAGCCCCGGACGCCGCGCAAGTTCGGGTACGCGCTGCTGCTGGTGGGCCTGTCGTTCCTGCTGCTGATGGTCGTCAGCCAGGGCGACCCGTCGGTGCGCGTGAGCTTCCTCTGGCTCGTCCTGATGTACCTGGTCATGACGTGCGGCGAGCTGCTGCTGTCGCCGGTGGGCCTGTCGGTGACCACGAAGCTCGCGCCCCGCGCGTTCGCCTCGCAGACCATGGGGCTGTGGTTCCTGGCCACGGCGGCGGGCTCGGGCGTCGGCGCGATCGTGGTCCGCTTCTACAGCGACGAGAACGCGGTGGCGTACTTCGGCGTGCTCGGCGCGGTGGCGATCGGCCTGGGCGTCGCGCTGGTCGCGTCGACCAGGGCGATCCACCGGTTGATGCGGGGCGTCGACTGACGTGCGGCCGGGCGGGGACGCGGGCACGCCCCCGCCCGGCGGTCACCGGAAGGCCGCCGCGTTGCGCGCCGCCCAGGCGGCGAACGACCCCGCGGGGCGGCCGAGGACCCGTTCGACGTCCGGGCTCACCCGCCGCTCCTCGGCCGTCGGCGCGCCGAGGATGTCGAGGGTGGCCTCGGCGATCACCTCGGCATGGACGCCGTCATGGCGGCCTTGGCCTCGGCACGGCTCAGCTCCGCGAACCGCACCGGCTCGCCCAGCGCCTCCCCGATGGCGGCGACCTGCTGCCGGGGCGTGACGGCCTCCGGCCCGGTCAGCACGTAGGTCCGGCCGGCGTGGCCCGCTCCGCGCAGCGCGGCGGCGGCCACCCCGGCGATGTCGTCCGGGTCCACGACCGGCAGCGCCACGTCGGCGAACGGCGCGGCGGCCGACCGCCGCGCGCGGATGGTCCCCGCCCAGGCGAACGCGTTCGACGCGAAACCGCCGGGCCGCAGCACGGTCCACGCCAGGCCCGAGCCCGTGACCGCCTCCTCCAGCGCGGGGGAGTGCCGGCCGGTCCCGACGCCCTGCGAGGACAGCAGGACGACCCGCTCGGCACCGCCGGCCCGCGCCAGGTCGAGCACCTCCCGCAGCACGCCGCCGCCGTCGCCCGCCGCCGTGAACCCGCCCGACGTCAGCACGAACACCGCGGCCGCGCCGTCGAACGCGGGCCGCAGCCCCGCCGGCTCCGCGAGGTCCGCCCGCAGGTGGCGCACGCCCGCCGGCACGTCCCGAGTCCCGATGCCGCGCGACACCGCCGTCACCGGCTCGCCCGCCTCCGCCAGCACCCGCACCAGCGCCCGACCGACGTTCCCCGTCGCACCGGTCACCACGATCATGGTCGTTCCCCGTTCCGCCGTCCGTTGCGTTGCGGCGGGGACGTTACTGTCCTCGATATAGTAGGTACCTAGAGGAAAGTAATGGCGGAAGGGGCCGGATGTGACGAGCGGCACGAGCCGGGCCGAGGTCGACCCGGAGCTGGCCTGCCCCATCGCGCCGGTGGTGGACCTCGTGTTCAGCCGGTGGACGACCCCGATCCTGTGGGCGCTCAACGAGTTCGGGCGGCAGCGGTTCGTCGAGCTGTCGCGCCGGATCACCACGATCACGCCCAAGGTGCTGACCCAGCGGTTGCGGCAGCTGGAGCGCGACGGGCTCGTGGTGCGCACCTACCACGCCGAGGTGCCGCCGCGGGTGGAGTACGAGATCAGCGAACTCGGGCGCAGCCTCGCGCCGCTGTTCGCGACGCTCGCCGAGTGGTCCGCGGTGAACCTGGAGAAGGTCGAACGCGCCCGCCGGGAGCACGACTCGAGGCAACGCGGGGGCTGAGCGCGGGAAGACCGCACCGGTGAAGACCGCACCGGTGCGGAAAGGACGCAACGACCCGCCGCGGCGGCGGTGCGGCGGGTCGGCGCGCGGTACCAGCATGCACCACATCCCTGTGGCTCAGCTGATGGTTTGCCCGATCGGGTGTTCTTTTGTAACGCCGGTGGCGACGGGGAACCGGGCGGCGCCCCTGATGACCCGGGACGGGCGGCGGTGCACGCGGCCGGCCGCCCGCAGGTCGGGGAACCGGCGGAACAGCCCGCGCAGCGCCGCCGCTCCCTCCATCCGGGCCAGTCCCGCGCCCAGGCAGTAGTGGATGCCGGAGGAGAACGCCAGGTGCTCGCGCACGTCCGCGCGGTCGGGGTCGAACCGGTGCGGGTCGGCGAACACCGCGGGGTCGCGGTTGGCCGCGGCGAGCATCAGCATGACCGGCGTGCCCTTCGGCAGCCGCGTGCCCGCCAGCTCGACGGTCCGGAACGGCACCCGCACCGTGTACTGCACCGGCGGGTCGTGGCGCAGCGTCTCCTCCACGACGGCGTCGGCGTGGGCCGGGTCGTCGAGCAGGCGGGCGCGGACCTCCGGGTGCGCCAGCACCGCGAGCACCGAGTTGCCGATCAGGTTCACCGTGGTCTCGAACCCCGCGACCAGCAGCAGCTCCGTCGTGGCGATCAGGTCCTCGCGGGACAGGTCGTCGTGCGCGACCAGGGCGGACACGATGTCGTCCCCGCCGGGCCGCCGCCGCCGGTGCGCGATCAGGTCGTCCAGGAACTCCTCGAACTCGCGCAGGGCCGTCTGCAGCGCCCGCAGGTCGCGCATGGTCCGCACGCCGTCGAGGGCGTTGACCAACGCCCGGCCCCACCGGGCGAACGTCGCGTGGTCCGCGCCGGGCACGCCGAGCAGGTCGGCGATCACCTGGATCGGCACCCTGGCCGCGAAGTCGCCGACGAGGTCGAACGTCCCCCGGTCCGCCACCTCGTCCAGGTACTCCTCGACCACCCGCTCCACGGTGGCGACCTGCGCGCGCAGGCCGCGGGGGGTGAACCAGGGCGCGACCAGCCGCCGCAGCCGCGTGTGCTCGGGCGGGTGGCGCACCAGGAACGACTCCTCGACGGGGTTGACCAGCCGCCGCCCGTCGAGCCGGACCGAGGTGTCCACCGGGGACAGCTCGCCCGCGCGCAGCGGGCCGAAGTCGGGGTCGCGCAGCACCCGCGCGCTCAGCTCGTGCGAGGCGGTCAGGTACAGCCCCATCCTGGTCTTCACCAGCACGCCCCGGCGGCGCACCGACTCGTAGACGGGGTACGGGTCGCGGGTGGGGCTGAGCCCGAGCAGCCGGGCCGCCGGGTCGCCGAGGAGGGCTTGCGCGCGGACGACGGTGCGCCCCAGGAACAGCAGCGTCGCGTTCTTCACCGTGGACGGCATGCCACCACGGTGGCGCGAACGCGAAGAAGGTTCAAGGCGGGCGCGGCCGGAAAACCGATCACCGCCCGGACCGCGCCCCACCCCGGCCGGACCCGGGCCCGGTCACCGGGTGCGGACCGCCAGCGACGCCAACCGCCACGTGCCGCCGTCCGGCGTCCGGCGGGGCGTCTCCGCCAGGGCGAGGTCCGGGAACCGGTCCAGCACCGCCGACAGCGCCGCCTGCGTCTCCACGCGCGCGAACGCCGCGCCGAGGCAGAAGTGCGCACCGTGCGAGTAGCCGAGGTGCCCGGTCGGCGGCACCCGCGTGACGTCCAGCTCGTCCGGGTCCGAGTACACCCGCGGGTCGCGGTTGGCCGACACGATCGCCGTCATCACCCGCTCGCCCCGGCGGATCACCACGTCGCCGAAGGCCACGTCCTCCCGGGCGAACCGGGGCACGGTGAGCAGCTGCGGCCCGACCCACCGGGTCAGCTCCTCCACCGCGCGCGGCAGCAGCGCGGGGTCCGCCCGCAGCGCCGCGAGCTGCCCGGGGTGCGTCAGCAGCGCTTCGAGGCCGTTGACGATGAGGTTGGTCGGCGTCTGCCCGGCGATCACCAGTTGCCAGACCAGGGACACCAGCTCCGCGTCGGTGAAGCGGTCGCCGTCCTCGTCGCGGACGCGCAGCAGCTGCGAGATCAGGTCGTCGCCCGGTGAGGTCCGGCGCAGCGCGACGGCCTCGATCGCGCCCTCGACGATGCCGGGGACGGCCGCTACGAACCCCGGTCCGAAGCCGCTGACCACGGCCGCGCCGTACTCCCGCCACCGCGGCCGCTGCTCGTCGGGGATGCCCACCAGCTCGCAGATCACGTCCATCGGCAGCGGGCGGGCGAAGTGCTCCAGCAGGTCGACGGCGTCCCCGTCCGGCAGCGCGTCGAGCAGCGCGGCCACGATCGCCTCGATCCGCCGCCGGTACTCCTCCGCCCGCCGCGCGGTGAACGCGGGCGCGGCCAGCCGCCGCAGCCGCAGGTGCTCCTTGCCGTTCAGCTCCGACATCGTGCGCAGGTAGGGCCCGTAGTGGTCCGGGATGCCCGGCAGGCCCAGGAAGCTGTTGGCGCTCAGCTCGAACCGCGGGTCGGCGAGCATCGCCTTCGCGTCCTCGTGCCGCGTCAGCACCCAGGTGTCGCCCATGCCGGGCAGGTGGACGCGCGCCACCGGCCCGCGCTCCCGGGCCTCGCCGTAGGCGGTGAACGGGTCGAGCAGCACCTCGGGGTTGGTGGGGTCGATCTCGGGAACAGTCAACGTCCGCCTCCGGATGTTCAAATCAGATGTTCTCATCATCTGAATGGTGACGGTATCCTGACGCGGCGGCGCGAGGCAAACGGGAGCGTGGACGTGCGGCTGAGCAGGGCGGAGGCGCAGGAGCGCAACCGGGCGCGAGTCCTCGACGCCGCCCGCGCGGAGTTCGCCGAACGCGGCTACCGCGAGGCCAAGGTCGACGCGATCGCCCAGCGCGCCGAGCTGACCAGGGGCGCGGTGTACTCGAACTTCCCCGGCAAGCGCGCCCTCTACTTCGCCGTGCTGGCCGACCTCGTGGAACGCCAGGAGGTCCCCGCCAACCCGCAACGGGGGGCGAACCGCCGGGAAGCCCTCGGCGCGTTCGCCCGCGCCTGGGTCACCTCACCGGGCCACGACGCCCTGGCCCGCGACTTCCTGGCCGAGGTGGCGGCCGGGGAGGAGACCCGCCGGCCGTTCGCGCAACTGCTGGAGCTGGACGCGCTGCTGCTCAGCCTCGCGCTGGAGGCCCTGGACCCGCGCGTGCCGCCGCCGGGCGCGCCGCCGCTCCGGGTGGTCCGCCTCGCCGGGGTCGTGCTGGCCACCCTGCACGGCGCGAGCGGGCTGGCCGCCGCCGCGCCCGGGTTCCTGGAGCCGTTCGACGTGATCAGCGCCTGCGAGCGGCTCGCGGACCTGGACCTCGGCGACTGGTGGGCGCCCCCTCCGGGTGCGGTGGTGGTGGGGGAGGACCGGGCGTGGACGCCGCCGACCGCGCTGGACCTCGTGCGCGGCGAGCGGTTCACGCCCGGGGAGGACGGCGTGGTGGTCGTGCTGGGGCTCAACCGCCTGGCCGCCGTGGAGCAGGCCGTCCGCAACGACGCCCGGGTGACCCTCGCGGTGGTGACCGGCGCGCCGGGCGAGCTGGCGCCGCTGGCCCGGCTCGTGGTGGCGCGGTCGTGCGTCGGCCTGCGGCAGGCGTTCCCGGTCGCGGCGTGGCCGCGGCTGCGGGTCGTGCCCGACGACACCGGCGCCCTCGCCGCCGCCGCCGGGGTGCCGTCGGTGAGCGACGAGACCGAGACCGCGGTCCGCGTCGAGCGCGGGCGGGTGGTGGCGCGGGCCGAGGGGTCGGGCGCCGCGCACGCGGTCAGCGCCGGGGCGCGGGAGCGGTCCGCGCCACCGGCCGGGCGGTGACCGGGCGGCGTTCCAGGACCCTGCGGAAGTCGGGCGGGATCGGCGTGGCGCGCAGCTCCGGCGTGCCGAAGGAGACGTACCGGTTCCAGCCGGTGGCGACCGGGGTGCCGGCCACGTCCGCGTCGAAGCCCAGGGTCAACGTGGTGGTGCCGAGCGTGCGCACGCGCACCCCGATCCGCAGCAGGTCGTCGAACCGCGCCGGGTTGAGGTACCGGATGGAGGTCTCGGCCATCACGAAGTCGACGCCGTGCTTCTCCAGCTCCTTGTACGACCCCAGCAGCGACCGCACCGTCTCCACCATGGCGGCCTCGAAGAAGACCGCGTAGCGCGAGGCGTGCACGATCCCGCGCTGGTCGCAGTCGGCCGGGCGCACCCGCACCCGGTGCACGTGGGCAGGTCGCGCGTCGGCCATGGCGGCGATCCTATGGCCTCGCCGCGACCTCGCGCTTCGGCCTGGCGGCGGCTGCTCCGACCGCCGCGCCCGCCAACCGGCCGAGCGCCGCCGGCGGGATCACCGACGTCGTCGGCCACGCGGTGGGCGGCGCCCCGCCTCCCGCCGGCCGGGGGCGGCGGCCCGTCAGCCCGTGCGGCGGTGCCGCCGGACGCTCTCCTCCACCAGGTCCAGCACCGGTTCCAGGTCGTCCGCGGGCAGGCCCATGGCCAGGTGCGACACCAGGCCCTCCAGCACCAGTTCCAGGAACGAGGTCAGCACGTCCACGTCCACGTCGTCGCGCAGGTTGCCCGCCTCGCGCTGGCGCTCCAGCCGCTGCCGGGTCGCGTCGGTCAGCTGCCGCGACCGCTCCGCCCACCTGGCCCGGAACTCCGGGTCCGTGCGCAGCCGCCGCGACACCTCGAGCCGGGTGCCCAGCCAGTCGGCCGGGTGCTCGACGTCCTGGGGGTCGGGCGGGTACAGCAGGTCGCGCATCACCTGCACGAGCCCCTGCCGCGCGACGACCTCGGCCATGCGCAGCGCGTCGTCCTCGGCGAGGGCGAGGAACAGCGACTCCTTGTCCCGGAAGTGGTGGAAGATCGCGCCCCTGGACAGGCCGGTAGCCTCTTCCAGGCGGCGCACGGTCGCGCCTTCGTAGCCGAAGCGCGCGAAACACGCACGTGCGCCGTCGAGGATCTGACGGCGACGGGCGTCGAGGTGGTCCTGGCTCACCCTGGGCACCTGTCGATGTTGCCAGGGCCGCCTGACGAAATCCAATCAGTACGTACGGCTTGCCGGGTCCACTTTGGGGTGTACTTCGCCGCCGCCGCTCGAAACCCCAGGTCACCGCCACTACGGTGGCGCACCGTGATCGCAGGTGAGGACATCCGGCCGGCGCCGGCGCCGGGACCGGGCCGGCCGAACCGACCGTCCAGGGTGGACCGCGGTCGGCGCGGCCCGGGCCCGGTCGACCCGACCGGGCACCTCGGCCACCGGCCGGCCGAGGTCGCGGACCCGTGGGCCGCCGCACCGCCGGACCCGGTCGCCCGGGACGCGCCGTCGTCGCGCGCGTGGTGCCGCGGCCGGTCCGCGCACCACCGGAACCGGTAGGGGAGCACACATGGCAACGAACGCACCGGCGTGGTCCGCGGCGGGCCGGCGGCGGGCGGCGGTGGCCGCCGTCACGGCCGCGACGGCCCTGTCCCTGCTCACCGCCTCGGGCGCCGCGCACGGGCTGCCCGACCACCAGGCCGAGGCCGCCACGGTGTCCGGCGGCGTGGTCGCCTCCGACCACGACGGCTTCACCGGCTCCGGCTACGTCGACTACGACGACGAGCCGGGGGGCTACGTCGAGTACGCCGTGACCGCGGCCCGGTCCGGCGAGCACACCCTGGTCTTCCGGTACGCGAACGGCTCCGGCGTCGACCTCCCGCTCGCGCTGACCGTCAACGGCAGGCGCGCGATCACCGCCTCCTTCCCCGGCACGGGCGCGTGGACGGTGTGGCGCGAGGTCACGGCGGCCGTGACGCTGGAGGCGGGCGGCAACCTGGTCCGCGCCACCGCGATCAGCCGCCGGGGCGGCCCGAACGCCGACCGCCTGACCGTGGACGACACCGACGACGAGGCGCCGACCCCGCCGCGCCGGCTGCGCGCCACGGCCAAGTCCGACACCAGCGTCTCGCTGGCCTGGGAGGCGTCGACCGACAACGTCGACGTGGTCGGCTACGACGTCTACCAGCACGGCCAGCTCATGACGAGCGTGCCGGGCACGACCCTGACCGCCGCCGTGACGGGCCTGCGCCCCGCCACCACCTACGACTGGACGGTGCACGCGCGCGACGCCACCCCCAACGTCTCGCAGGCCAGCAACAACGTCGTCGTGCGCACCGACGCGCCGGCGCCGGACGACCAGGCGCCGACCGCGCCCGCGAACCTGCGCGCCACCGGCCGGTCCGCCGGCAGCGTCACCCTGTCCTGGGACGCGGCCACCGACGACGTCGGCGTCACCTCCTACCAGGTGCTGCGCGACGGCGCGCCCGCGGCCACGACCGACGCGACGACCGCCACCGTCACCGGCCTGACCGCCGGCACCGGCTACCGGTTCGCCGTGCGGGCGCGCGACGCGGCGGGCAACCTCTCCGAGCCCGGTGACGAGGTGATCGCCGCGCCGGGCGGGACGCCGCCGCCCGGCGAGCCGAGGCCGGGCGCGGTGACCACGCTGCGCGAGGGCACCGACGTGCCGTGGGGGCTGGCGTTCCTGCCCGACGGCTCGGCGGTGGTGTCCGAACGGGAGCGGTTCGCCCTCTACCGCCTGTCGCCGGACGGCACGCGCACGGACCTGGGCCGGGTGCCGGGCGCGCAGGCCACGAACGGCGAGGGCGGCGTGCTGGGCGTCGCCGTGTCGCCGACCTTCGCCACCGACAACCTGGTGTTCGTCTACCACACCGCGGCGAGCGGCAACCAGGTCGTGCGGGCCCGGCTGGTCGGCGACCGGCTCGCCGGCTGGACCAGGATCCTCTGGGGCCTGCCCAAGAACCGCTACCACAACGGCGGCGGGCTGCGGTTCAGCCCGGACGGCCGGTACCTCTTCGTGTCCACGGGCGACGCCCAGAACGGCAGCTTCGGGCAGAACCTGAACATCAACGCGGGCAAGATCCTGCGCATCTTCCCGGACGGCTCGATCCCGCCGGACAACCCGTTCCCGGGCAGGGCGATCTGGAGCTACGGGCACCGCAACGTGCAGGGCCTGGCGTTCGACTCGCAAGGCAGGCTGTGGGCCACGGAGTTCGGCAACAACTCGTGGGACGAGCTGAACCTGATCGAGCGCGGCGGCAACTACGGCTGGCCCGGCTGCGAGGGCAACGACGGGTACTGCGAGGACAGCATCCCGCCCAAGGCGACGTGGCCGACGACGGCCGGCGGTCCCAGCGGCCTGGCCATCGTCAACGACCACCTGTTCATCGGCACGACGGTGGGGCAGCGGCTGTACCGGCTGCGCATCGCGGGCTCCGACGTCGTCGACCAGCAGGTGTACTTCCAGGGCCGGTACGGGCGGTTGCGCACCGTCGAGGTCGACCGCGAGGGCGACCTCTGGCTGACCACCACGTGGGACCTGGACGAGGTCGTCGGCAACGACCGCGTGCTCCGAGTGGACATCGAGTACTCCGGTTCGTGATGTCACCCGGATGCCGCGAGGTGTTCACGGCGTGACCGGATTGTCCGACTGGTGGTCGGGAAGCGCCCACTCGGAGCAGCTCGGGAGCCGCCGGAACGTCGTCCACCGCCACCCGACCGGCCGTCACCGCCGTTCCCGCCGGTCCACATCCCGTTGATCCCCAACGGTTTCGACGGCTGCGAGTGTCGGTGCCTGCGTGTAGCGTCGAACGGACCAGAATTGATCACGGGGAGTGCGTACCAGTGACTGCTGTCCGTAGTGCCCCGACTCCGGGGCCGGGCCCGGCGGTGTTCCGGGACAGAGCGGAGGCCGAGGCGTACGTCGCCTCGGTCTGCTTCAAGCACGGGCCTCCGAGGCTGCTCGGAGTCGAACTCGAATGGACCGTCCACCACGTCGAAGATCCCAGCCGGCCGCTCGACGCGAAGACCCTCGCGGCGGCACTCGGCCGGCACGCGCCACCGACCCTCGTCCCCGACAGCCCTCAGCGGCCACTGCCCTCCGGCACCCCGCTGACCGTGGAACCGGGTGGCCAGGTCGAGATCTCCACCCCGCCCCGGGAATCCCTGACGGAGCTGCTCAAGACCGTCGCGGCGGACATCGAACACCTCCAGCGCCTGCTCGAACCGGCCGGTCTGCGGCTCGGTCAGCACGGGGCCGACCCGTTCCGCCCACCGCGCCGGATGCTCCAGGTGCCCCGGTACGCGGCCATGGAACACGCCTTCGCCCCGATCGGGCCCGAGGGCATCACGATGATGTGCAGCACGGCGGGCCTCCAGGTGTGCCTGGACTTCGGCTTCGCCGACGACCTGCCCACGCGCTGGGCGGCCGTGCACGCGCTGGGCCCGGTGGTCAGCGCCCTGTTCGCCAACTCGCCCGGCGTCAACGGCCGCCGGACCGACTGGGCCAGCGCGCGGATGCGCACGCTCTACGCCACCGACCCGGTGCGCACCCGCGCGGCGGCGGTGTGCGCGAACCCGGCGGACGCGTGGGCCAAGCGCGTGCTCGACTCGCCGGTCATCGCGGTGCGCAGGCCGGGGCCGAACTGGCTGCCGCCGCACCCGTTGACGTTCGCCGACTGGATCGACGGCGCGCTCGACCGGCCGGCGACCGCCGACGACCTGGACTACCACCTGACGCTGCAGTTCCCGCCGGTCCGGCCGCGCGGGTACCTGGAGGTCCGCTACCTCGACACCCCGCCGCACGGCCGCTGGCTGCCGCCGGTCGTGCTGATGGCGGCGTTGTTCGCGAAGCCGGCGACGGTGGACCGGGTGCTCGCCGCCACCGAGGGAGCGGCCAACCGCTGGCTGGCCGCCGCGCGCTACGGCCTGCGCGACCCCGTCCTCGCCCGCGCGGCGCGCGACGTGGTCGACCTGGGCTGCGCCGCGCTGCCCGACACCGACCTGTCGGCCGACCAGGCCGACGCCATCGCCGAAGAACTGCACCGCACGCTCGCCGAGAAGACCGGAGGGGGCCAGTCATGACCAGCCAGTTCACGACCGGCGCGGAGAACTCGAGCGCCGAGGGGCTTCGCGACCGGGTCGCCGCCCAGCTCACCAGGGCCCGCGCCCGCAGCAGGCAGCTCACCGACGCGGTGGACGACCACGACCTCGTCCGCCAGCACTCCAAGTTGATGTCACCGCTGGTGTGGGACCTCGCGCACATCGGCAACCAGGAAGAGCTGTGGCTGGTGCGGGACGTGGGCGGCCGCGAGCCGGTCCGCTCCGACATCGACGAGCTGTACGACGCGTTCAAGCACGCGCGGGCGGTCCGGCCCGAGCTGCCGCTGCTGGGGCCCGCCGAGGCCCGCAGGTACGTCGGCGAGGTCCGGGACAAGGTGTTCGACGTCCTGGAGCGCACGCCGCTGGAGGGCAACCGGCTGGTCGACGGCGGGTTCGCCTTCGGCATGATCGTGCAGCACGAGCAGCAGCACGACGAGACCATGCTGGCCACGCACCAGCTGCGGGTCGGCGAGCCGGTGCTGGACGCGCCGCCGCCACCGCGGGGCGGTCCGGTCGGCCCGGCCGAGGTGCTGGTGCCCGGCGGCCCGTTCACCATGGGCACGTCCACCGAGGCGTGGGCGCTGGACAACGAGCGGCCCGCGCACCAGGTCGTCACCGAGCCGTTCTTCATCGACACCGCGCCGGTGACCAACGGCGCGTACGCGGAGTTCATCGAGGACGGCGGCTACCGCGACCCGCGCTGGTGGAGCGAGGCCGGCTGGGCGCACGTGCGCAAGGCGTCCCTGGTCGCGCCGCGGTTCTGGGAGCGGATCGGCGACCGGTGGCACCGCACCGCGTTCGGCCGCACCGCGCCGATCGACGTCGACCAGCCGGTGGTGCACGTCTGCTACCACGAGGCCGAGGCGTACGCGAGGTGGGCGGGCAAGCGGCTGCCGACCGAGGTGGAGTGGGAGAAGGCGGCCCGCTTCGACCCGGCGACCGGCCGGTCCCGCCGCTACCCGTGGGGTGACGAGGACCCGACGGAGCGGCACGCGAACCTCAACCAGCGGCACCTGTCGCCCGCGCCGGTCGGCGCGTACCCGGCGGGCGCGTCGGCGCTGGGGGTGCACCAGCTGATCGGCGACGTGTGGGAGTGGACGAGCTCCGACTTCCACGGGTACGCCGGGTTCGAGGTGTTCCCGTACGCGGAGTACTCGCAGGTGTTCTTCGGTCCGGAGTACAAGGTGCTGCGCGGCGGGTCGTTCGGCAGCGACCAGGCCGCGGTGCGCTCGACGTTCCGGAACTGGGACTACCCGATCCGGCGGCAGATCTTCGCCGGCTTCCGGTGCGCGCGGGACGCGTCGCGGGACGACCTGGCCTGACCGTGTGCCGCCACCTGGGTTACCTGGGCCCCGCCGTGCCCGTCTCCGCGCTGGTGCACGACCCGCCGCACTCGTTGGTGCGGCAGTCGTACGCCCCGCGGGACATGCGCGGCGGCGGCACGGTCAACGTGGACGGCTACGGCGTGGGGTGGTACCCCGCGCCGGGCGGTCCGGCGGTGCGCTACCGGCGCGCGGGCACCATCTGGTCGGACGAGAACCTGCTGGCGCTCGGCCGCGTCACGGTGTCGGGCGCGGTGCTGGCGGCGGTGCGGTCGGCGACGGTCGGCATGCCGGTGGCGGACACCGCGTGCGCGCCGTTCACCGACGGCCGGTGGCTGTTCAGCCACAACGGGCGGGTGGCCGACTGGCCGGAGTCCGTGGTGGACCTGGCCAAGACGCTGCCGGTGGCCGCGTTGCTGACGCTGGACGCGCCGACCGACGCGGCCCTGCTGTGGGCGCTGGTGCGGTCCCGGCTGGCCGCGGGCGCGGCCCCCGGCGCCGCCCTGGCGTCCGTGGTGTCCGAAGTGGCCGCCGCCGCGCCGGGTTCGCGGCTGAACTTCCTGCTCACCGACGGCACCGTGCTGGCCGGCACGACGTGGACCCACTCGCTGTGGGTGCGCTCCGGCGACGGCGCGGTGACGTTGGCCTCGGAGCCGTTGGACGACGACCCGCGCTGGCGGGAGGTGCCCGACGGGCACGTCGTCACGGCAGATATGTCTACTGTGGACGTTCAACGGATTGGACGAGCATGACCGAGCCTGTGCTGGACGTGCACCTGACCCCCGAGGACGCGGCGATCGCGCTGCGCGCCGAGGCGAGGGCGGGGCTCACCGCGCGGCCGAAGTGGGTGTCGCCGAAGTGGTTCTACGACGCGGTGGGCAGCGACCTGTTCGAGGAGATCACCCGGCTGCCCGAGTACTACCCGACCCGCGCGGAGCGGGAGATCCTGGTGGCGCGGGCGGCGGAAGTCGCGTCGCTGACCGGGGCGCGGTCGCTGGTGGAGCTGGGCTCCGGCTCCTCGGAGAAGACGCGGCTGCTGCTCAGCGCGCTGCGCGACCACGGCACGCTGGAGGAGTTCGTGCCGCTGGACGTGTCGCCGTCGGCGTTGACGGACGCGGCGCGGGCGATCGTGGCCGACTACCCCGGGCTGCGGGTGCACGGGGTGGTCGGCGACTTCACCGAGCACCTGGGCCTGCTGCCCGGCACGCCGCCGCGCGTGGTGGCGTTCCTGGGCGGGACGATCGGCAACCTGATCCCGGAGGAGCGGGACAAGTTCTTCGCGTCGGTGCGGGACGTGCTGGACGCGGGGGAGTGGCTGCTGCTCGGGACGGACCTGGTCAAGGACCCGGGCACGCTGGTCCGCGCCTACGACGACGCGCGGGGCGTCACGGCGGAGTTCAACCGCAACGTGCTGCGGGTGATGAACCGCGAGCTGGGCGCGGACTTCGACCCGGAGGACTTCGAGCACGTGGCGCTGTGGAACGCCGAGGAGGAGTGGATCGAGATGCGCCTGCGGGCGCTGCGCCCGGTCAAGGCGCACGTGTCCGCCCTGTCGCTGGAGGTCGCGTTCGCCGAGGGCGAGGAGCTGCGCACCGAGGTCTCGGCGAAGTTCCGCCGCGAGGGCGTGACGCGGGAGCTGGCGGCCGCGGGCTTCGAGTTGCACCGCTGGTGGACCGACGAGGAGGGCCGCTTCGCCCTGTCGCTGTCGCGGGCGATCGGCTGACGGCGGCGTGCGGTGGTCCCCACCCGGGACCACCGCACGGCCGCGGGTCAGACGAGCCGGTGGCCGCCGTCGACGTGCAGCACCGACCCGGTCATGAACCGGTTGCGCAGGACCGCGGCGAACGCCTCGGCGAGGTCCTCGGGCGTCCCGACCCGCCCGGCGGGCAGGCGGTCCGCCATCGCGGCCAGCCGGTCGGCCTTGGCGGGACCGGCCAGGACGTCCCAGACGGGGGTGTCGACCCACCCCGGTGAGACGGCGTTGACGCGGACCGGCGCGAGTTCCACCGCCAGCGCGCGGACCAGCGCTTCCAGCGCGCCGTTGGCCGCGGCGAGCACCGAGGCGCCCGGGCCGGGCCGGTGCGCGGCCACGCCGGAGGTGACGGTGATCGAGCCGCCGGGCGCGAGGCGCGGACCGGCGTGCTTGGCCACGAGCCAGGGGCCGAGGAGCTTGGTGCCCAGCACCGCGCGGGCGTGCTCCAGGGCGAAGTCGGCGATCGGGAAGTAGGCGTCGCGGGCGTCCACGGCGGTGACGACGACGTGGTCGAGCGGGGCGGTCCGCTCCACCAGCCGCCGCACCTCGTCCTCCCGGGTGATGTCCACCCGTTCGGTGCGCAGCAGGTCGGGCCGGTCGAGGGAGCGGGCGGCGTCGGCCAGGCGTTCGGCGGACCGGCCGGCGATCGTGACGGCGGTGCCCCGGGCCAGGAGGTGCCGGGCCAGGCCCAGGCCCAGGCCGGAACCGCCGCCGATGACGAGTACGTGGGTCATGGTGGCAGCGTCGCCGCGCGCGGGCCGTGCCGGGAGACCGGAGCGGGCCTGGTCCCCGCGGGGCCACCCCCGGCGCCGGGCGGGGTGCGAGACTCGGCGGCGTGGGCGAGCTGGGTGAGTTCCTGCGCAGCAGGCGCGGTCGGGTGCGGCCCGGGGACGTGGGCCTGCCGGCGGGGATCGGGCGGCGGCAGACGCCGGGGCTGCGGCGGGAGGAGCTGGCCGCCCTGGCGGGCGTGAGCGTGGACTACTACACCCGGCTGGAGCAGGGGCGGGACACCAACCCGGGCCCGGAGGTGCTGCGCGCGCTGGCCGCGGCGCTGCGGCTGGGCGCCGACGAGCGGGCGCACCTGCACGCGTTGGCGCGCCGCGCGGCCGGCCCGCCCCCGTGGGGCGCGGGCGCCCCGCGCCCCGGCCTGCTGCACCTGCTGGAGGCCGTGCGGCCGACCCCGGCGTACGTCCTGGACCAGGTCAGCACGCTGCTGGCGGTGAACCCGGAGGGCGCGCGCCTGATGCCGGGGCTGGTCGAGGCGGGCAACCTGGTGCGCTACGTGTTCACCGACCCGCGGGCGCGCGAGGTGTTCGTGGTGTGGGAGGACATGGCGCGCGACTGCGTGGCGCACCTGCGCACGGTGGCCGCGGCCGACCCGCCGCCCGCGCTGGCCGACCTCGTGGCGGAGCTGTCGGCGGCCGACGGCGGGTTCGCCCCGCTGTGGCGGCACTACGACGTGAGGGGCAAGACGGGCTCGCGCCGGGCGTTCCGCGACCCGGCGGGCGCCACGGTCACCCTGACGTCGGAGGTCCTCACCGCCCCCGACGGCCAGCGGCTCGCCGTCTTCCGCCCGGAGCCCTGACCGGGACACCCCGGGGGCGGCCGGGCAAGGACCGTTCGTCGGCCGTGAATCCTCCGTTCTGCGGGTGTTGCCGGACACGTTCGAGTGAAAGCCTCGCGCGACGGCGTCGCGGTGTCACTGGAGGGCGACGTCGAGCGAACCGAGGGAGCGCTGCCCCATGCAACTCCGCAACCGAGCGCTGGTTCTCGCGCTGGCCCTGGGCACGACGGTGTCCGGCCTCGTGGGAACCGGTCCCGCCGCCGCCCAGCAAGCGCAGGGCGCCACCCCGATCCAGTGGTCGACCTGCGCGCAGGACGTCCTCGACGAGATCCCGGCCGCGCAACGCGACAAGGTCACGTGCGCGAACCACCCCGTGCCGCTGGACCACCGCAAGCCGAACGGCTCCAAGATCACCATCGCGCTGATGAAGCGCCCGGCCGACGACCAGGCCGCCAAGGTGGGCTCGCTGTTCATCAACCCGGGCGGTCCCGGCGGCGCCGGCCTGATCTACTCCGCCTACGGCAGCTCGTTCTTCCAGCCCGAGGTCATGAAGAGGTTCGACCTCATCGGGTTCGACCCGCGCGGGGTGGGCCGCAGCTCGCCGCTGCGCTGCTTCAAGACCCTCGAAGAGGCCGACGAGGTCTTCGGGCGCATGTCCGCGGTGCCGGTGACCCGCACCGAGATCCGCGACACCGTGGACGCCACCGAGGACTACACCGACGCGTGCGCGCGCAACGCCGGCCCGCTGCTGGACCACATGTCCACCGAGGCGGTCGCGCGCGACCTCGACCTGCTGCGACAGGGCGTCGGCGACCGGCAGCTGACGTTCGTCGGCTTCTCCTACGGCACGCTCCTCGGCGCGACCTACGCCAACATCTTCCCCTCGAAGTCCCGCGCCCTGGTGCTGGACGGCAACGTCGACCCGGCGCTGCGGACCTCCAACGGCCCGGAGTACGACCGGCAGCGCGCGCAGGGCTTCGAGATCTCGCTCGACGCCTGGCTGAAGCGCTGCGACGCCGAGGGCGACAAGTGCGCCTACAGCGACGGCAACCCGCGCGCCAAGTTCGACGAGGTGCGCGACCACCTGCGCACGCAGCCGATCACGCTGCCGGACGGCCAGGTCGTGACCTACGCCGGCTACATCGGCCGGGTCACCAGCGACCTGTACGCGCCGACCCGCTTCAAGGCGCTGGCCGCGTGGCTCCAGAGCATCTACGCGGTGCTGCACCCGGCCGCCGCGACGTTCTCCGCGCAGGAGCAGGCCGCGCCGCGGCCGCCGCTGGCGAACAAGCACGGCCTGGCCGACGTCCGCGCCGGGGTCACCGGCGACACCGAGTACCTGTACGACGACTCGTACTACGGCGTGAACTGCACCGACAAGCCGTTCCCGCGGCTGCCGCGGCTCTTCCCGGCGCTGGCCGCGCTGTGGGAGCGGGAGTCGCCGACGTTCGGCCGCCAGCAGGCCGCCTCCGACCTGCTGACGTGCGCCACGTGGCCGGTGCCCCACCCGGACCGCTGGGCCGGCCCGTGGAACCGGCGCACGCCCAACCCGGTCGTCGTGGTCGGCAACTACTACGACCCGGCCACCCGCTACGACTTCGCCAAGCGGATGGCCCGGCAGCTGGGCAACGCGCGCCTGCTCAGCGTCGACGCGTTCGGCCACTGCATCCTCGGTGACAGCGCGGGCGTCGACACCGCGGTGACCGACTACCTGGTCAACCTCAAGGCCCCGGCCAACGGCCAGGTGTTCCAGCCGAACGTCCAGCCCTTCTAGCACCGCGCGGTGCGGCCGTCGTCACGCGGGCGACGGCCGCACCGGGTCCCGCTCCCGGACCGCTGCTTCGGCGGCGGGACCAGGCGGCTCACCGGTGCCGACCGGTTGCCGGTCGCGCCCGCGTTCGGACCGGCGGGAACGGCGGAGGGCCGCCCACCTCCGGGTGGACGGCCCTCCGCGCGCGACGACTAGCCGCGCACCATCTTGCGCAGCACGTACTGCATGATGCCGCCGTTGCGGTAGTAGTCGGCCTCACCGGGCGTGTCGATGCGGACCACCGCGTCGAACTCGACCTTCGAGCCGTCGCCCTTCGTCGCCACCACGTGCACCGTGCGCGGCGTCTCGCCGTCGTTCAGCGCGGTGATGCCGGTGAAGTCGAACGTCTCGGTGCCGTCCAGGCCCAGCGACTCCGCCGACCCGCCGTCGGGGAACTGCAGCGGCAGCACGCCCATGCCGATCAGGTTCGACCGGTGGATGCGCTCGAACGACTCGGCGATCACGGCGCGCACGCCGAGCAGCGAGGTGCCCTTCGCCGCCCAGTCGCGCGACGAGCCCGAGCCGTACTCCTTGCCCGCCAGCACGACCAGCGGGACGCCGGCCTCGGCGTAGGCCACCGACGCGTCGTAGATCGTGGTCTGCGGCGCGCCCTCCTCCAGGAAGTTGCGGGTGAACCCGCCCTGCACGCCCTGCCCGTTGTTCTCGTCGGCGAGCAGCTGGTTGCGCAGCCGGATGTTGGCGAACGTGCCGCGGATCATCACCTCGTGGTTGCCCCGCCGGGAACCGTAGGAGTTGAAGTCCTTGCGCTCGACGCCGTGCTCGGTCAGGTACTTGCCCGCGGGCGAGTCGGCCTTGATCGCGCCGGCCGGGGAGATGTGGTCGGTGGTGACCGAGTCGCCCAGCAGCGCCAGCACGCGGGCACCGCTGATCTCCGTCACCGGGGCCGGCTCCATCTCCATGCCCTCGAAGTACGGGGGCTTGCGCACGTAGGTGGAGTCCTCGGCCCACTCGAACGTCTTGCCGGTCGGCGTGGGCAGCGACTGCCAGCGCTCGTCGCCCGCGAACACGTCGGCGTAGCCCTTGGTGAAGCCCTCCGGCGAGATCGCCGCGGCCACGACCTCCGAGATCTCCTGCGGCGACGGCCAGATGTCGGCCAGGTGCACCGGGTTGCCCTCGGCGTCGGTGCCCAGCGGCTCGGTGGTGATGTCCTTGTCCATCGAGCCGGCCAGCGCGTACGCCACGACCAGCGGCGGGGACGCGAGGTAGTTCATCTTGATGTCGGGGTTGATCCGGCCCTCGAAGTTCCGGTTGCCCGACAGCACCGACACGGCGGCCAGGTCGCCCTGGTTGATGCCCGCCGAGATCTCCTCCTGCAGCGGGCCGGAGTTGCCGATGCACGTGGTGCAGCCGTAGCCGACCAGGTGGAAGCCCAGCTTCTCCAGGTACGGCAGCAGCCCGGCGCGCTCGTAGTAGTCCATGACGACCTTGGAGCCCGGCGCGAGGGTCGTCTTGACCCACGGCTTGCGCTCCAGGCCCTTCTCCACGGCCTTCTTCGCCAGCAGCGCGGCGCCGATCATGACCGACGGGTTGGACGTGTTCGTGCAGGACGTGATGGCGGCGATCGCCACCGCGCCGTGGTCGAGCTCGAACTCCGCGCCGTCCACGGTCACCTTCACCGGGTTGGACGGGCGGCCGTCCGCGCCCTCGGCGGCGGTGTGGACCACGCGCGGCTCGCCGCCGTTGTCGCCGTCGGCGGGCGAGATCGGGTCGCTGGCCGGGAAGGTCTCCTCGACGGCCTCGTCCACGCTCGACGTCGACGTCGGCTCGGTGTCGGCCACGTAGGAGCCCAGCGCCTGGCGGAACGCCTGCTTGGCGCTGGTCAGCTCGATGCGGTCCTGCGGGCGCTTCGGGCCGGCGATCGACGGCACGACCGTCGACAGGTCCAGCTCCAGCGTCTCGGAGTACACCGGCTCGACGGCCGGGTCGTGCCACAGGCCCTGCTCCTTGGCGTAGGCCTCGACCAGCGCGAGCTGCTCGGCCGAGCGGCCGGTCAGCTTCAGGTAGTCGATGGTCTCGCCGTCGATCGGGAAGATCGCGCAGGTCGAGCCGAACTCCGGGCTCATGTTGCCGATCGTCGCGCGGTTGGCCAGCGGCACCGCGCCGACGCCCGAGCCGTAGAACTCGACGAACTTGCCGACCACGCCGTGCTTGCGCAGCATCTCGGTGATCGTGAGCACCAGGTCGGTCGCGGTCGCGCCGGCGGGCAGCTCGCCGTGCAGCTTGAAGCCGACCACGCGCGGGATGAGCATGGACACCGGCTGGCCGAGCATGGCGGCCTCGGCCTCGATGCCGCCGACGCCCCAGCCGAGCACGCCGATGCCGTTGACCATGGTGGTGTGGCTGTCGGTGCCGACCAGCGTGTCCGGGTACGCCTGCCCGCCGCGGACCATCACCACGCGCGCCAGGTGCTCGATGTTCACCTGGTGCACGATGCCGGTGCCCGGCGGGACGACCTTGAACTCGTCGAACGCCGTCTGGCCCCAGCGCAGGAACTGGTAGCGCTCCTTGTTGCGCTCGTACTCCAGGTCCACGTTCAGCTCGAACGCGTCCGGCCGGCCGAAGATGTCGGCGATCACGGAGTGGTCGATGACCAGCTCGGCGGGCGCCAGCGGGTTCACCTTCGACGGGTCGCCGCCCAGCTGGGTGACCGCCTCGCGCATGGTGGCCAGGTCGACCACGCACGGCACGCCGGTGAAGTCCTGCATCACCACGCGGGCGGGCGTGAACTGGATCTCGGTGTCCGGCTCGGCCGACGGATCCCAGCTGCCCAGCGCGCGGACGTGGTCGGCGGTGATGTTCGCGCCGTCCTCGGTCCGCAGGAGGTTCTCCAGCAGGATCTTCAAGCTGTATGGCAGGCGCTCGGCGCCCTCGACCGCGCTCAGCCGGAACACCTCGTACGAGGCGTCGCCGACGGTGAGCGTGCCGCGGGCGCCGAAGCTGTCCTTGCTCGCTGGTGCAGTCACGTGAAACTCCATCTGGTGACGCGCAAAGTCGGTTGGGGAACTACTGCTGAGTCTTCCGCACCCGTGGGTGCGGCGCCCTCTCACCCCAAACAGTACGCGTGTCCTGTATTCCGCTTCAACCCGGCCCTACCTTGATCGGGGCATCATCACACCCGTGGTGCGTCTTGATCGAATCGGCAAGCGCTACGGCCGCGGCCCGTGGGTGCTGCGCGACGTCACGCTGGCCGCCGGGCCCGGCGAGGTGGTCGTGCTGCGCGGCGGCAACGGCGCGGGCAAGTCCACCCTGCTGCGCATCGCGGCGGGCGTGACCGCGCCGACGACCGGGCGGGTGAGCCGCGGCGCGTCGGTCGGGTACGCCCCGGAGCGGTTCCCCACCGGGGTGAGGCTGTCCGCCCGCGAGTACCTGCGCCGCCTCGCCGCCGTGCGCGGCGTGCCGCCGCGCTGGGACCTGGTCGAGGCGCTCGGGTTCGTCGGCGACCCGGACGCGCCCATGGCCACCCTGTCGAAGGGCAACGCGCAGAAGGTCGCGCTCGCCCAGGCGCTGCACGCCACCGACCTGCTGGTGCTCGACGAGCCGTGGTCGGGCCTGGACGCCGCCGCGAGCGCGGTGCTCGGCGAGTTGGTGACGTCGGCGCAGGCGGCCGTCGTGCTGACCGACCACCACGGCCACGACCTGCCCGGCGCGCGCGAGGTGGCGCTCGGCGCGGCCCGGCCCGGCGGCGTGGTGATCGAACTGGACCGGGTGGGGGAGGCGTTTCCGCTGATCAGCGCGTTGGACGGGGTGTTCGCGGCGCACGAGGTCGGCGGCGGCGCGCGGGTCGAGGTGAGGGCCGGGTTCAGCGACGGCGTGCTGGCCGAGGCGCTGCGGCTGGGCTGCTCGGTGCGGAGCGTGCGGTCGTGACGGCGCTGGTGCGGTACCTGCTGGTGGACGTGCTGCGCGCCCAGCGCTGGCTGCCGCCGGTGTTGCTGCACGTGGCCGTGCTGGGGATGCTCTACGCCTCCGACGCCGGGCCGCCGCTGCCCGCCTACGCCGGGACGTGCGTGCTGGTGTGCCCGGTGTCGGCGTGGCTGACCGTGGTCGTCGCGACGGCCGAGGACCCGGTGCGCCGGGCGGTGACCGTCGTGGCGGCGGGTGGCTGGGCCCGCGCGCAGGCGGCGGTGACCGCGTTGTCGGTGCTCGCGGCGCTGTCGGTGGCCCTGCTCGCCGCGCTCGTCCCGGTGGTGACGCAGCCGCGCCCGTACCCGCCCGCGGTGGTCGTGCAGGGCTTCGCGGGGTTGGCGGTGTGCGCGCTGGTCGGGGTCGGCATCGGCGTGCTGTGCGCCCGCCCGGTGATCACCGGGGTGGGCTGGTCCGTGCTCGCCGCGACGGGGCTGGTGGTGCTGGTGTTCCTGTTCGGCCGCACCCCGCCGGTGGGCAACGTGCTGTGGGCGCTGTCGCACGACGAGGGCGTGCCGTCGGCGCTGGCGGTCTCCGGGGTGGCGGCGGTGCTGCTGGTGGCCGCCGCGACGTGGCTCGGCACCGCGCTGGGCCCCCGCCGCGGCTAGCTCCGCGACCGGGCGTCACCACCGCCTGCGGACCGCGGCCTTGACGCCCGTGACCAGGGTCGACGGCGGCACGTCGTCGACCACGACCGCCCCCGCCGCGATCACGGCGTCACGGCCGATGGTGACGCCGGGCAGGATGGTGGCACCCGCCCCGATCCAGACGTTCTCCGCCACGTCGATCGGGCCGCCGCTCAGCCACTCCCGCCGCCGCCCGGGGTCGACCGGGTGGCCGACGGTGATGAACGTGGCCCTCGGCCCGACCATCACCCGCTCGCCGAGCCGGATGCCCGCGTAGTCCAGGAACGTGCAGTTCTGGTTGACGAACACCCGTTCCGCCAGGTCCAGGCGCAGGCCGTGGTCGGTGTAGAAGGGCGGTTGGATCGTCACCCCGCCCGGCAGCGGCCGCCCCAGGATCAGCTCGAACAGCTCGGCCTTGCCCGCCTCGTCGTCGAACGGCAGGACGTTGAGGCGGGAGGTCAGCTCGGTGGCCCGCAGCACCCGCTGCGACATGGCCCGGAACTCGGCGCTGTGGATCCGCACGAGGCGGTCGTCGGGCATGCTCGGTCGCTCCTCATCGTGGCGCCGGCGCCCAGGCGGGGCGCCAGACGGGTTCGGTGATCGTCGGCAGGCCGCGGAGGTGGGCCCGGACGGCCCGCAGCCCGGGGTGCGGGTTCGCGGCGGGCAGCAGCAGCGAGACCGGGTAGGCGAGCACCGGGTCGGCGATCGGGATGCGGCGCAGGTCGTGCCGCGCGGGCCAGGTGTACCGGTCGCGCGCGCCGACGAGGGTCGCCACGTCCGCGGAGTCCGCGAGCACGTCCTGGAGGACCTCGTCGCCGAAGTTGGGCCCCGCGGCGTCGACGCGGAGGTCGAAGTCGGCGGCGAGCTGGTCGTAGCACTCCGCCCACTCGCTGCGCGGCGCGATGCCCGGCACCCAGATCCGGTGCCCGCGCAGCCGTGCCGGCGTCAGCCGCCGCGCGGACGCGAGCGGGTGGCGCGGGCCGACGAGGAGCTCCAGCGGCGAGTCGAACGCGTGGACCATCCGCACGGCGCGCGGCAGCCCGGCCGGGTCGGTGACCGAGCGGAACGAGGCGTCCACGTCCCCCGACTCGACCGCGGCGGCGGCCAGCCGCGGGTCGTCCACCCTCAGGGTCACCACGTCGAGCTTCGTGCCGGGGCGCGAGCGCCAGAAGTCGTGCAGGACGACCGCCTGCGCGCTGCGCAGGCCGAGGACGTCGACCCGCAGCGCCCGCGCGCCGGGCCGCACCGCCGTGACGGCGCGGTCGGCCCCCGTGACGATGCCCCGGGCGTGCGGGAGGAACGCCCGGCCGTCCGGCGTCAGCTCGACGCCCCGGGCGGTGCGGGTGAACAGGCGGACGCCCAGCTCGCGCTCCAGCGCGGCGACCCGCTTGGAGACCGCCTGCTGCGTCACGCCCAGCTCGGCGGCGACGTGGCGCAGCCGCCCCAGCTCGGCCGCCCGGACGAACGACCGCAACGCCTCGGTGTCCACCGGCAGAGCCTAAGCGGGGTCAACCGGGGGTTGTCGCCGAGCGGAGGCCGGTTGTCCGCACCGCGGTGGAACGACAGCAGGGGTCCCCTCGGCGGGGACCCCTGCGGGCGAAGCGAGACCGACGACTACTTGATCGCCTTGATCAGCTCGTCGACGTCCTTCGGCTCCAGGCCGCGCATCAGCGTCAGGAACAGCTCGCTGTAGGTGCGGAACGGGCTGACGTACCACTTGCCGTCCACCTCGGTGGCGACCACGCCGATGCCGTCCTTGAGCACCTGCGCGCCCACCCGGGCGATCACGTCGACCGCGGCGCGCGGGATGTCCCGGCCGCCCTGCTGCTCGACCAGCTGCGTGATCTCGTCCGCGCACAGCCGCTGGGACTGGCCCTGGGCCGTGGCGTTGTAGCAGTCGCCGTCGCGGCTGATCTCGACCGTCTCGCCCTCGGCCTCGACGACCAGCTTGCGGATGGTCAGCAGCGAGCCGCCCTTGACGTCCTTCGAGTCGGTCTCCAGCTCGACCAGCTTCGCGCCGGTGGCCGGCGTCCTGCCGACCTGGTCGAGGATGACCGGGCCGACGTCCTGCAGCACGCCCATCTCGTCCGGCGGCAGCAGCGCGATCACGCCCTTGACGTCACCGTCGAGCGCCTTCTCCACGAGCTGCTTGGCGGCGTCGTTCGCCGAACCCGCGCCGGCCGGCGCGATGCCCTGCGCGGGCCACTTCAGGTCCTCTTCCTCCAGCGCGGCGTTGGCGATGGTGTAGAAGAGGCTCGGGTACCACTCGTCGCCGACCTTGATCGTCGCGATGCCGATCGGCTTGCCGCCCCGGTCCGCCTTCTCCTTGGCGAAGTCCAGCGTCTCGGTCTCCGTGCCCGCCTTCTGCAGGTCCGAGCCGAGCGCGTCGACCAGCTTGTCGGTCAGCGGGATCTGCTTGACGTCCGAGGTGACCGTGATCCTGCCCTCGACCACCTTGTTGATCGTCAGGTGGTCGTTGACCTTCTCCGCGGCGGCGTCGTCGAACTTGATGCCCTCGCTCTTGATCTGCACGCCGCTGACCTTGTTCGGGTCGGCGTCCTTCTTCAGGATCTCCAGCCGCTTGGCCTCGTCGATCGTGGCCTCGGTGTAGTCCTTGCTCAGCTTGGCCTCGGCGGGCGCCAGGCCGTTCATGATGCCCAGGACGTCACCGCTGCCCAGCGCGCTGAGCAGGTTGTTCGCCGCGGTGGACGGGTTCTCGGAACCGGCGGCCACGTCGTCGGAGCTGCGCAGCGCCCAGACCGTGGCGACGGTGCCCGCGGCCAGCGCGAGGACGGCGACGATCGCGGTGACGACCAGGCCGGTGCGCTTCTTCTTCGGCGGCTCACCGCCCGCGTAGCCGTACGGCGGCTGGCCGTAGGGCGGCTGGCCGCCGAACTCCTGCTGGTAGCCGGGCTGCTGGTACCCGGGCTGCTGGTAGCCGGCCTGCGGGTGACCGGGCTGCTGGTAGCCCGGCTGCTGGTGACCGGGCTGCCCGAAGCCCTGCGGTCCGGTCTGCGGGTAGCCCTGCTGCGGCTGGGGGCCGGTCTGCGGGTAACCACCCTGGTGGCCCTGCTGCGGGTGTCCCCCCTGCGGCTGGCCGTACGGGTCGTTCTGCGGTGGCCATTCGCCTCCGCCGCCACCTGGGTACGTCACGGTGCTCCTCCTGAGGTGCCGATCGCTGTGCGGGATTTCGCGGTGAGCACGGTGATCGCCCCGGCGATCCCCAGCACAGCACCACCGAGGGTCGTCACCGGTCCGGTCAGGCTGATCCCGACCAGTGCCCCCTCGTCGCCCCCTTGGACGGCGGCGAGTGCCGCCACCGTTCCCGCAATCGTGCCAAACACCAGTGCGAGGCATGCCCCGAATCGGTGAAACCCGGCCAACCACAGCACCACGCAGCACACCGCCACGGGGGTGAGCCCCACCCACGCGGCGCGCACCACCTCGCCCGGCGTGCCCCCCAACCCGGCGAAACCACGCAGAGCGAGCACCTCGTAACTGGTCCGCGTGACCGCCCCGGACCGCAGCCACGGCAGGAAGAACCCCACCACCGCTGTGATCAAGCCGATAGCCGCGAGCACCGCGCCCGCCCGTCGTGCGGGTGTCGGCCCCGCTGCAGGTGTACCGCGCATGCCGACAATGCTCGCAGGCGTGTGGGACGGTGGGGGCATGAGTGCACGGGACGTGATGGCCGTCGCACGGCGGATCACCGCGCTCACCGGCGCCGGCGTGTCCGCCGCGTCGGGGGTGGCGCGGTTCCGGTTCGACGCGGAGCCGTTCCTAGCGTCGGCGCGCGTGCGGCGGGAGGTGTGGCTGTCCTGGCTGGACGATCCCTTGTGGACCGCCGAGCCGAACGCCGCGCACCGCGCGCTGGCCGGGTTGCAGCGCGTCGGGCGGGTGCGCTCGGTGCTGACGCAGAACGTGGACGGGCTGCACCAGCGGGCCGGGTCGTCGGTGCTGGAGCTGCACGGGTCGATGGCGCGGGCGGTGTGCGCGTCCTGTGGCGACGTCAGCGCGATGCGTGACGTCCTGGCCCGGGTGCGCGCCGGCGACGTGCCGCCGGACTGCGCGGTGTGCGGCGGGGTGCTGCGGCCGGCGGCGGTCGCGTTCGGCGAGCCGGTGCCCGACGACGTGCTGCGGGCGGCGCGCACGGCGGCGCTGGACTGCGACGTGATGCTGGTGGTCGGGTCGTCGCTGACCGTGGAGCCGGCCGCCGGGCTGGTGCCGTTGGCGGCGAGGGCCGGCGCGGCGGTCGTGATCTGCACCCTCGACCCGACGCCGTACGACTCGGTGGCGGCGGCCGTGGTGCGGGCGCCGGCGGAGGAGGCGTTGCCCGAGCTGGCCGCGGTGCCCGTCGTGGCGACCGGGCCGGTCCGCACGTGGGGTGACCCGAGCACCTGGTGACCGGCCACCCGTGGGCGGGGTGCGCCGGGGGTGATCCGCGCGGGAGGTCGGCAGCCGCCGGTCCGCGCCGGCCGCGGGCCTGGTCGGGGAGCAGGCGGCTCAATAAGGTCACCTCGTATGCGCGTACCCCTGACTGTCGCCGATTTCCTCTACCGGGCGGAGCGGGTCTTCGCCGACACCACGGCCGTCGTCGACGAGCCGCACCAGCCCGCGGCTCCCGTGCCGACCACCACCTACGGCGCCTTCGCCACCCGCGTCCGCGCCTGGCAGGCCGGGTTCGACGCCCTCGGCCTGGCCGAGGGCGAGCGCGTCGCCGTCGTCAGCCACAACTCGGCCCGCCTGCTCGAACTGCTGCACGCCGTGCCCGGGACGGGCCGCATCGCCGTGCCGGTCAACTTCCGCCTGCGACCCGACGAGGTGTCCTACATCGTCGAGCACAGCGGCGCGTCCGTGCTCCTCGTGGACCCCGAGCTGGAGCTGGACGGCGTCACCGCGCGGCACCGGTTCGTGCTCGGCGAGCAGACCGAGGCCGAGTTGATGCGCTTCGACGCCGAGCCCCGCCCGTGGCGCGAGCCGGACGAGGACGCCACCGCCACGATCAACTACACCTCCGGCACGACGGCCCGGCCCAAGGGCGTCCGGATGACCCACCGCAACATCTGGCTCAACGCCGTCACGTTCGCCATGCACGCCCGCGTGTGGGAGCGCGACGTCTACCTGCACGTGCTGCCGATGTTCCACTGCAACGGCTGGGGCATGCCCTACGGGCTGGCCGGCCTCGGCGTGCCGCAGGTCGTGCTGCGCAAGGTCGACGGAACGGAGATCCTCACCCGCGTGCGCGACCACGGCGTCACGCTGGTCTGCGGCGCGCCCGCCGTGTGGAACGCCGTGCTCGACGCCGCCCGGGAGTGGGACGGCGAGATCCCCGGCCGCGACCGGGTGCGGGTGATCTGCGCCGGCGCGCCGCCGCCCAGCCGCACGATCGCCCGCGTCGGCGAGGAGCTGGGCTGGGAGTTCCTCCAGCTCTACGGCCTGACCGAGACCTCGCCGCTGCTGACGTTCAACCGCACCCGCCCGGCCGACGACGCGCTGCCCGCCGAGGACCGCGCGCGCAAGCTGTCCCGGGCCGGCGCGCCGGGGCTCGGGGTGCGGATCGCCGTGTCCGAGTCCGGCGAGGTGCTGGCGCGGGGCAACGTCGTCATGGCCGGCTACTGGGACAACCCCGAGGCCACCGCCGAGGCGTTGGAGGGCGGCTGGTTCCACACCGGTGACGGCGGCGAGCTGGACGACGAGGGCCACCTCACCATCTCCGACCGCAAGAAGGACGTGATCATCACCGGCGGCGAGAACGTGTCGTCCATCGAGGTGGAGGACGCGCTGTTCAGCCACCCGGCGGTGGCCGAGGCGGCGGTCATCGGGGTGCCGCACGACAAGTGGGGCGAGACGATCAAGGCACTCGTGGTGCCGGCCGGCGGCGCGGAGGTCACCGAGGCGGAGCTGATCGCCCACTGCAAGGCGCGGCTGGCGGGCTTCAAGGCGCCGACGTCGGTCGAGTTCCGCGACGCCATCCCGCGCACCGCCACCGGGAAGGTGCAGAAGTTCAAGCTCCGCGAGCCGTACTGGGCCGGCCTCGACCGCGAGGTGAACTGATCATCGCGTCACTCACCCGAGTGAGCGGTGGTTTGCGCGTCCGCCGTTACCCGTGTGGTTGATGTTCGGCCGGCGACCGTTGGAGCGGTGTGGCGGCAGTGGCACAGTCGGTCCGCGTGCGCCGTTCGGCGTAACGCGGATCGGCCGAGTGCGCGGGAGGCGGCAGTCGTGGTTCGGTGGGTGATCCCGGTCGTGCTGGCGTTGACCACCGCGATGGCACCGGGCGGCGCCGCCCGCGCGGTGCCGCCACCGCCGCCCAACCCGAGCGACGCCGAGATCGGCGCGGGCCGCGAGCAGGCCGACGCCAAGGCCGCCCGCGTCGGCGAGTTGACCGGCAGGCTCACCGAGGCCGAGGCGCGCCTGCGCGAGCTGACCGACGACGTCGCGTTCAAGCTGGAGCTGGCCAACAAGGCGCGGGTCGACCTGGAGGCCGCACGGGACGAGGCGGACCGGGCGCGTCGCGCCGCCGAGGCGGCCCGCACCGAGGCCGAGGCCGCCGGCCGGGCCGTGGAGGACGCCCGCAGGCGGCTGGACGAGTTCGCCGCCGCCAGCTACGAGCAGGGCAGCGTGGTCGGCTCCGTCTCGGCGTACTTCGGCGCGACCAGCCCGGAGGACCTGCTCGCCCGGGCGCAACTGCTCCAGGCCGTGAGCGAGTCGAGCCTCGACGCGCTGGACGACGTCGAGCGCACCCGCGCCGAGCAGGCGAACAAGGACGCCGCCGCCCGCGCCGCGTTCGACGTGGCCGACGCCAGGCGGTCCGACGCCGACCGGGCCAAGCGGGACGCCGACGCGGCCGAGGCCGGCGCGGTGCTGGCCCGGCAGGACCAGGCGGTCGCCGCCCGGAGCCTGCAGGACGACAAGACCCGCGTCGAGTCGGAGCTGGACCAGGCGCTGCGCGCCGTCGAAGGGCTGGAGGGCAGGCGCGAGCAGTACAACCGGTGGCTGGACGACAAGCGCCGCGAGGAGGAGGAAGCCGCCCGCCAGGCGGCGCTGGTCGCGGTGCCGAGGCCGCAGGCACCCCAGGCGCCGGAGGCACCACAGGCACCGCAGGCGCCGCAACCGGTCGCGGCACCCGTCGCCGGTGGCGTCGAGACCGTCGTCGCCCGCGCCATGGCGCAGCTCGGCGTCCGGTACTCGTGGGGCGGCGGCGACTACGACGGCCCGACCGTCGGCATCCGCGACGGCGGCGTCGGCGACGCCCACGGCGACTACTACAGCGTCGGCTTCGACTGCTCCGGGTTGATGATGTACGCGTTCGCCGGCGCGGGCGTGTACCTGCCGCACTACAGCGGCTACCAGTACAACGCGGGCCGCAAGGTGCCGCTGTCGCAGGCGCAGCGCGGCGACATGCTGTTCTGGGGACCGGGCGGCGGGACGCACGTCGCGCTCTACCTCGGCGGCGGCATGATGATCGAGGCGCCGTACTCCGGCTCGGCCGTCCGCGTCGCCCCGGTCCGGTACGGCGGGATCATGCCCTACGCCACCCGGGTACTCTGAGCCTCACCGCTCGCCCGCCGGCCCCAGCCCCAGGGGCTCCAGGTCCAGCGACTGCGCCGGTCCCGGCCGCAGGGCCCGGACCTCGTCCCGCAGCGCGCGCACCTCGGCGAGCAGGAGGTCGTCGGACGCGCCCACCGCCGGGGCCGTCGGCTCGGACTCCATGGCGCTGCACACGACCGCGATGAACAGGTTCAGCATGGTGAACGTGCCGACCAGCAGGTAGACCAGGAAGAAGATCCAGGCCAGCGGGTGGGTGACCATGACGTCGCGCATCACGTCCGACCAGCCGTCGCCGGTGGTGAGCTGGAACAGCGTCAGGAAGGTCGCGCCGAGGCCGTCGAACCGCGGGTCGCCGCCGGAGCGGAACAGGTTGATCGCGACCACGCTGCCGACGTACAGCATCAGCAGGAGCAGCCCGGACAGCGAGATCAGGCCGGGGATCGACCGGACCAGCGCCGTCACCACGCGGCGCATGCTCGGCACCATCGCGACCAGCCGCAGGGCGCGCAGGATCCGCAGCGCGCGGACCACCGACAGCGGTCCCGCGGCGGGCAGCAGGGCGACGCCGACCACGACGAAGTCGAAGCAGTTCCACGGGTCCCGGAAGAACCGCAGGCGGTGCGCGTACGACCGGGCGGCCAGCTCGACCACGAAGAACGCCAGCGCGGCGCGGTCCACGGCGTCGAACGCGCCGCCGTGCGCCGCGACGAGCGCCGTGGACGTCTCGCAGCCGAGGGTGATCGCGTTGACCACGATCACCGCCACGACCAGCCGCTGGAAGCGCCTGCCGTCCACGACGTCGCGGACGCGGTCGCGCAGAGCCATGCCGAACTCCTCCTGCACGCGTCGGGGATTCCGCTCGATCGAGCACAGCCCCATCGGCCGGTGGGCCGCACGGCTTGAGCCGATTCACCCGGTCGAGTGGAAGCGGGGCTCGCGCGTGGGGAAACCGCCGTTCCACAGTGGATCACGGGTGGATATGAACCCTATTCAGGGTCGTCGCGGAATGGGCACCCCAGAATTGCGGGAAAATGGTGCCGATCACCCGAATGCGCGACGCCGATTCGGTAGCGTCGATGTCCACAGGGGGAAGTCAAGTCCAGGGGGGACCATGACGGCCGACCGGTTGTTCCTCGGTGACGGCGCATCGGCTCGCGGCGGACGTGACGGCCGACGTGGCGGTGGACGTGGTGGCGGTGGGCGTGGTGGCGGGCCGCCCGCCGTGCCGTCGCACCGCGCGCTCCCGCGGCTGCCCAGCGCGTCGCGATGAACGGCGGGTTCCACCGGGCGGTGCTCGAACGGGCCGACGCCGCCGTGCTGGTGGTCGACCCGGGCGACCTGGGCGTGCGGTGGGCGACCCCGGCGGCCCGGCGGCTGTTCGGCGGCGCCTCCGGCCTGCTGCCCGACCTGGTGGCGAACGGCGACGCGGCGGCCGTGGGCACGTTCCTGCAGGCGGCGGGGCGCACGGGGGCGTCGCGGCTGTCGTGCGCGGTGCCGGTGGAGGGCTCCGCCCAGCGGCGCGTCGACCTGATCGCCCGCGACCTGAGCACCGACCCGGACGTGCGCGGCCTCGTGGTGGTGGCGCTGGACGTGACGGGGTGGGCGGAGACGGCCGACGTGCTGGGCAGCAGGCTCACCACCGACGCGTTGACGGGCCTGGCCAACCGCACCGGGTTCCTGCCGCGGCTGGAGCAGGCGGTGCGCGGCGCGCCGGGCCCGGTGCTGGTGTTCCTCGACCTCGACCAGTTCAAGGACGTCAACGACCGCCACGGGCACGCCGTCGGCGACCACGTGCTGCGCCTGGTCGCGTCGCGGCTGGCGGAGGCGGTGGCCGGGCGCGGCACGGCGGCGCGGCTGGGCGGCGACGAGTTCGTCGTGCTGCTCGACGAGCTGGACGAGCGCGAGGCCGTCGCCGCGGTGTGCGACATCGCGGCGGTCATCGGCAGGCCGGTGGTGCTGGACGAGGACGTGGTGCGGGTGTCGGCGTCGGCGGGCATCACGTTCGTGCGGCCCGGCCACGGCGGGGAGGAGCTGCTCCAGCAGGCGGACCTCGCGATGTACCGGGCCAAGACGATCGGGCCGGTCGGCGTGGCGGTCTACGACGAGGACCTGGAGGACTGGGCGCTGGCGCGCAAGCACCAGGTGGACCGGCTCGCCGAACGGCTGGAGCAGCTGCACGCGGAGAACCGGGCGCTGGCCGAGGCGGCGACGGTCGACCAGCGGACCGGCCTGCCCAACCCGGCGGCGTTCGACGCCGACCACGCCCGGCGCAACCGCGTCGGCGAGCCGTACAGCCTGCTGCTGGTCGACATCGACCGGTTCCACGGCTACAACACGCTGTACCGGTACCTGGCCGGGCACGAGACGCTGCGCGCGGTCGGCGAGGCGATCGACCGCACCACCCGGGCGGGTGACCGCGCGTACCGGTACGGGGGCGAGGAGTTCACCGTGCTGCTGCCGGGCACGCGGCTGGACGGCGCGCTGGCCCTGGGCGAGCGGGTCAGGCAGGCGGTGGAGCGGCTCGGCATCGAGCACCGGGGCAACCCGGGCGGCGTGGTGACGGTGTCGATCGGCGCGGTGGAGGTCCGGCCCGGCGCGTCGGTCACGGACGCGGTGGAGGAGGCGAGCGTCGCGGTGCTGGAGGCCAAGGACGCGGGCCGCAACCGGGTGGTCGGGCGGATCGCCGGCCCCTGAACCGTCGGCTCACCCGCGTGGCGCGGTGTACGGCCGTTCAGCCCAACTCTCAACTACTCACAGTAGATTATTTCGTGAGTTGCATTGCGAGTTGATGAATTGACCTGGGCTGATCTGGTGAAGGCGATCACGGTCGGTTAGTAAGGGCTGTGCACCACGATTCACTGCAGCACTTCTCCGACGGCCTCTCCACGCTGGTGCCGGCCTACGTCGTCTCCGTGATCGGCTCGCTGATCGGCCTCGCCTGCATGGCGCGGGCCCAGGGAGAGCCCAACCGTGCGCTCAAGGCGCGCTGGGTCGTGTTCGGCGCGTTCGCCATCGGCGGCGTCGCCATCTGGCTCATGCACTTCATCGCGATGCTGGGCTTCGACGTGCCCGACGCGTCGGTCAAGTACTCCGTGCCGCCGACCGCGCTGTCCGCCGTCGTGGCGATCGGGGTGGTCGGCGCGGGCCTGTCGGTGGTGACGCTCCTGCGGTTCACCCGGATGCGGCTGCTCATCGCGGGCGCGCTGGCCGGGCTGGGCGTGGCGGGCATGCACTACCTGGGCATGTCCGCGCTCCGGTTCCGCGGCGAGGTCTCCTACGACCCGGCGCTGGTCGCCCTGTCGTGCGTGATCGCGGTGGTGGCCGCGACCGCCGCCTTCTGGTTCACCCTGGTCGTCAGGACCGCGCCGGCCCGCGTCGCCGCCGGGTTGATCATGGGCGTGGCGGTCACCGGCATGCACTACACGGGCATGGCGGCGGCGCGCGTGAGCACCGACCCGTCGTTCCCCGTGCCCCGGGGTGCGGACGCGTTCGACCTGGTGTTCCCGGTGTTCGTGACGAGCGCGCTGGTGGTGGCCGCGCTGCTGTGGATGCTCTTCACCGCCGACGACGACGCGCTGGGCGAGGTCGCGTAGGCCGCCGCTACGGTGGTCGGCGTGTCGTGGTCGGCGGTCGTGCTCGCGGGTGGTCGGGGCAGCAGGCTGGGCGGCGTCGACAAGGCGTCGCTCGTGGTCGGCGGCCGCACGCTGCTGGACCACGTGCTGGCCGCCGTGGCGGGTGCCGCGCGGGTCGTCGTGGTCGGCCCGAGCAAGGACGACGTGCCGGGCGTGACGTGGGCGCGGGAGGACCCGCCGGGAGGCGGTCCGGTGGCCGGCCTGGCCGCGGGCCTGGTCCACGTCGGGACCGACCTGGTGGTGGTGCTGGCCGTGGACCAACCTGGCCTGACGAGGTCCACGGTGGACCGCCTGCGGGCCGCCGTCGCCGACGCGGGCGCGGTCCTGGTGGACGACGCGGGCCGCGCGCAGTGGCTCATCGGCGCGTGGCGCACCTCGGCGCTCCGCGAAGCCCTCCCGGCGGACCCGCGCGGCACGTCGATGCGCTCCGTCCTGGCGCCGCTGACCCCGGTCGAGGTCCCCGCCCTCCCGGGCGAGTCCCGCGACGTGGACGCACCGGGCGACCTCGTCCCGTGACCTCAGCCCTTCTCCGCCAGACGATCTTGCAACGTTGCGTGTCGGAACTGGTAGACCGGGCCGACGGTGCGCAAGAGGTGCCGCTCCCGAGCGTCTTCGAGAAACCGGACTAATCGTAACGGGGTTCCGTGTCGAATGGCCAGATACACCTGCGTCAACGCGGTTTGCCAGCTCTGCAAGCCCATCACAGCCAATGACAAGAACATGCAGGACACGGCGACGAGCATCACAGGTGAATCGAACATCAGATCCAGTGTAGCGCCCAATGTCAACCAAAAAACCAGCCACAAAGCACGTTCACGTCGCCATGTCTGAACCGGGTCCGCCGGCTCCCCAGTGCCGTTGGATGGCGTAATGAACCCACTGAGCAGGGTCACGAGAATTAGTGTGATTACACCTTTCGGTGCCCCTTCCAGCCAGTAGACGGCAAATCCGGACGAGAGCCCCGCGCCGAGGCGGTACCTTGCTCCTGCGAGGCTGAATACGCTCCCGAATGACAGCCTGACTTTAGCAGGGGGTCGGGCACCGACAATGGTGATCGCGAGTCCGAACACCGAGCCCAGTACTCCACCGACGACTAGTCCGCCACGTAGGGCGACCACGGTGCCGAAGAGCGTGCTGAGCGCTACGCCGAAGACGACGGCGAACAGCGCGCCGCCGAACAACGTGCTGAGAAGAATACGAACGCTGGCCGGGATCCACCTGGGGATGTCCCACCAAGCCAGATCCCGGGTCGTCTGCGCGTTAAGCCGGCGCGCGATGAGGGTGAGAGCGCGGCGCGCCCGGTACGCGGAGTACCGGGGGACGGGTCGTCCTGGTCGGGGGCTGTACGCCGCAGTGACCGCACGATCGAGCAAATGGTCGGTAATGGCTTTTGGCGTGGGGAATCGGGTCTCGTCGAGGAGTTCCCCGACAGGTCCGGTTGGGTGGTAGACGTCGTGTACGAGACTCACCCACAAGGGCGTCACCAGGCTTCGGCCCAGTGGGCTGCCCGGTCGGCTGGTAACCGTGGTTGCGACCCGCCGCCAACTATCCGGAGCGGGGTCGGTCAACGGTCGCAAGAGATACTCGGCGACGGTGTCCGGAGGCAGCGCTTGGAGTTCTAGCGCCACCGCGCTGTACAGACCGTGGTGCCGGACCGCCTCCGCGAGTTCGGCGCTCCGGGTCAGTAGCACGAGCCGGAACGTAGCCTGTTCGCTCAAGGCAAGCAGGGCGCGCGGCCGCACCTGCTCGACTATCTCGTCCAAGCCGTCCAAGAACACTGCGATTCGACCCGCGTCCAGCAGCTTACCTGCCAACCGCGTCCAGCCGCGCAGCGGCGGCAGGTCGGTCAATTTGGCGGTTAGCCAGTCACGCAAGCTGGTCGTGTTCGGGTCCCAACTCCGTAGGGTGAACATTACCGGCACCGGAATCTGCCTTCTATGGACATCCGAGGTGGCTTGTTCGCGATAGCGGAGTGCGTCCAGCATAAGCAGCACAGCAGCCGAGCTCTTGCCGGCGCCGGGGCCACCGACGATCATCAGTCGACCAGACGGCAGGCCGCCATAGATCGCGTGCAGGTTCTGGCGGGTTCCGCTGCTTATGTGGTCGACAGTGACCCGAGTGAGGCCCGGCAGTGGGTCGAACCAGTGCTGACCGTCGGTCGCAGCCGAGACCGGACCCGCAAGGCCGCCACCGGCTCGCCGCCACCGGATCGGGAGCGGCGCGGGCTGGATCAGCCTGCGTTCCACGGCGGTCGCCTCACCCTGGCTGCGCATGGCGAGCGCCAATTGGTCGGTGACCTCGTCCAGGTCCGGAACCGGCGAACCCGCCGCCGCACGCCACAGAGCGACCAAGCTGATCGGCAATCCGACAGCGGCGAGGACGAATTGGCCGTAGCCGCTGGCTGTGCTGCGGTCAACAGGATCGAGCAACGCGACTTCGAAGACCCACCAGCCGAGGGCAGCAGTTAGGAGGACGAACCCTACGAGCGGCAACCACTTGCGTTGCGTCACGTCGGTACAGTCTCGCAGCCGCGATCCGGAGGCACCGCGATCGACGTAACCAGTCCGCTGTTCACCCGAACGGCAGTGCGTCAGCGTCTCGCCAACCCGATCCGGTGACGCGTTGACAAGATCAGGTGGGAGCGGCGTGAGCTGCGTCGCGACGCCGGTCACCGGGGCGGACCCCTTCACAAGAGCCACACCGTCCGCAGGGGAGACTGGAACACAGTCGCACAACCCTGTCGAGGAGGACCTGTTGTCCGAGCCCGCCGCCGAGGCGCCCCACACGCCGGCTCGTGACGCCCAGTTGCTCGAACGCACGGTGTTCGAGGTCAAGCGGGTGATCGTCGGTCAGGACCGGTTGGTCGAGCGGATGCTCGTCGGCCTGCTGGCGAAGGGCCACCTGCTGCTGGAGGGCGTGCCCGGCGTCGCCAAGACGCTCGCCGTGGAGACGTTCGCCAACGTCGTCGGCGGCTCGTTCTCCCGCGTGCAGTTCACCCCCGACCTGGTGCCCGCCGACATCCTCGGCACCCGCATCTACCGCCAGGGCAGCGAGAGCTTCGACGTCGAGCTCGGCCCGGTGGTCGCCAACTTCGTCCTCGCCGACGAGATCAACCGCGCCCCCGCCAAGGTCCAGTCGGCGATGCTGGAGGTCATGGCCGAGCGGCACGTGTCCATCGGCGGCAAGACGTTCCCGATGCCCACCCCGTTCCTGGTCCTGGCCACCCAGAACCCGATCGAGAACGAGGGCGTCTACCCCCTGCCCGAGGCGCAGCGCGACCGGTTCCTGTTCAAGATCCAGGTCGAGTACCCGACGGCCGAGGAGGAGCGGGAGATCGTCTACCGGATGGGCGTCGAGCCGCCGGTGCCCAGCCAGGTCCTCGGCCCGGACGAGCTGGTGCGCCTGCAGGGCGTCGCCTCCCGGGTCTTCGTGCACCACGCGCTGGTCGACTACGTGGTGCGGCTGGTCATCGCGACCCGCGCGCCCAAGGAGCACCAGCTCACCGACGTGGCCGGGTGGGTCGCCTACGGCGCCTCGCCGCGCGCCAGCCTCGGCATCATCGCCGCCGCCCGCGCCCTGGCGCTGGTGCGCGGGCGCGACTACGTGCTGCCCCAGGACATCGTGGACGTGGTGCCGGACGTGCTGCGGCACCGCCTCGTGCTGTCCTACGACGCACTGGCCGACGGCGTCCCGCTGGACCACATCATCACCCGCGTGCTGCAGACCGTGCCGCTGCCGCAGGTCTCCGCGCGCCCGCAGACGCCGCAGCCCGCGGGCAGGCCGTGACCGAGGCGAACCCGACGACCGGCGCGCGGCCGAACTGGGCGCCGCCGGTGCTGCACGGCGGCCGGATGGAAGCGGCGCTGCGCACGCTCGAACTGGAAGTGCGCCGCCGGCTGGACGGCCTGCTGCAGGGCAACCACCTGGGGCTCGTGCCCGGACCGGGGTCCGAGCCCGGCGAGGCCCGGCCCTACCAGCCCGGTGACGACGTGCGGCGGATGGACTGGGCCGTCACCGCGCGCACCACCGTGCCGCACATCCGCGAGACCGTCGCCGACCGCGAGCTGGAGACGTGGCTCGCGATCGACCTGTCGCCGAGCCTCGACTTCGGCACGGCGGCGTGCGAGAAGCGCGACCTGGTGGTCGCCGCGACGGCCGCGGTCGCGCACCTGACGCGCGGCGGCGGCAACCGGATCGGCGCGCTGGTCTCCACCGGCGCGGAGCTGGTCCGCGTGCCCGCCCGCGGTGGCCTGGCGCACTCGCGCGGCCTGATCCGCAAGGTCGCCGAGACCCCGCGCGCCCCCGAGGGCACCCGCGGCTCCCTGGCCGACGTGGTCGAGCAGCTGCGCCGCCCGCCGCGCCGCCGCGGCCTGGTCGTGGTGATCTCGGACTTCCTCGGCGGCACGGAGTGGCAGCGCCCGCTGCGCGCGTTGTCCGCCCGGCACGACCTCGTGGCGATCGAGGTCGTCGACCCGCGCGACATCGACCTGCCCGAGGTGGGCACGGTCGTGCTGGCCGACCCGGAGTCGGGCAGGCAGCGGGAGGTCGTCGCGTCGCCGCTGCTGCGCCGCGAGTTCGCCGCCGCGGCGGCCGAGCACCGCGCCGAGGTGGCCGCGGGCCTGCGCCGCGCCGGGGCGGGCCACCTGGTCCTGCGCACCGACTCGGACTGGATCGCCGACACCGTGCGATTCGTCGTCGCGCGCAAGCGCCGCTGGTCGGGAGGGGTGGCCTGATGAGCCTGTCGGGTTTCACCGCGCCCTGGTGGTTCCTGCTGCTGGTGGCCGTGGCGGCGCTGGCCGCGCTGTACGTCGTGCTGCAGCGCGTGCTGCGCAAGCGGACGCTGCGGTTCGCCAACCTGCCCATGCTGGAGAAGGTCGCCCCCAAGCGGCAGGGCTGGTACAAGCACGTGCCCGTGGCGGTGCTGATGGTGGCGTTCATCGCGCTGACCGTGGCGCTGGCCGGGCCGACCGCCGAGCAGAAGGTGCCGCGCAACCGGGCCACCGTGATGCTGGTGGTCGACACGTCGCTGTCGATGAAGGCGACCGACGTGCAGCCGTCCCGGCTGGAGGCCGCCCAGGTGGCCGCCAAGTCGTTCGCCGACGGGCTCACGCCGGGCATCAACCTGGGGCTGATCTCGTTCGCGGGCTCCGCCACCGTGCTGGTCGCGCCGACGACCGACCGCGCGGCGGTGACGCAGAGCATCGACGGGCTGAAGCTGGCCCAGTCCACCGCGACCGGTGACGCGATCGTGGCCGCGCTGGCGGCGATCGACTCGTTCGGCAAGGTGGTCGGCGGCGCGGACGGGCCGCCGCCCGCGCGGGTCGTGCTGATGACCGACGGCAAGGAGACCGTGGGCACGCGGGACGCGTTCGACGCGGCGGAGGACGCGAAGAAGGCGGGCGTGCCGATCTCCACGATCTCGTTCGGCACCGAGTCGGGCGTGGTCGAGATCGAGGGCCGGCGGCAGGAGGTGCCGGTGGACGACGACTCGATGAAGGAGATCGCGAAGCTGTCCGGCGGCGAGTTCTTCAAGGCCGCGAGCGCCGAGGAGCTGCGCCGGGTGTACGACACGCTGGGTGAGCAGATCGGCTACGAGAAGAAGCAGGCCGACGCGTCCCGGCCGTGGGTGGCGCTGGGCACCGTGCTGGGGATGATCGCCGTGGCGGGCGCGCTGCTCTTCGGCCAACGCCTGCCCTGACCTCCCGACCCCGACCGCGAGAGTCCTACGTCCAGAGCGCGAGAGTCCAACGCTCGCGACCCCCGAGTTCAACGCTCAAGCCGAACGGCGTAAGCCTCGAGCGTCGAACTCGGGGTGCCTGGACGTAGGACTCTCGCGCTCCCAACGTTGGACTCTCGCGCTCCGAACGTAGGACTCTCGCGTTCTGAAGGTAGGACTCTCGGGTCAGCCGTGGAGGTGGCGGTAGGTGGCGGCGGCGCCCGGGTGCAGGGGGAGGGTGGCGGTGCCGATCAGGCTCCGGACGTCGAGGAACTGGGTGCCCACGGTCTGCCCCGGCACGAGGGCCGCCGCACGCGACACCAGCGTGCGGGTGACGGCGGCGGCCACGTCGTCCGGCAGCGACGCCCGGCACACCAGCAGGTTCGCCACCCCGATCGTCGGCACCTCGCGCGCCGCGCCGTACACGCCCACCGGCACCGGCACCTGCTCGTACACCGAGCCGTGGGCCGCCCGCAGCCGCGGCACGAGATCGCCCAGCGGCAGCAGCCGGATGCCCGGCAGCCGGTCCAACGTGGGCGTCGGCACGCCGCCCGACCACAGCAGCGCGTCCACCCGCCCCCGCGCCAACGCCCGCGCCGCGTCACCCAGCCTGAGGTGCTCCACCCGCACGGACCCGCGCAGCCCCAGCGCCGCGAGCATCCGCTCACCCGACAGCGACGCGCCCGAGCCCTCCGCGCCCAGCGACACCGCCCGCCCCGCCAGGTCCGCCGGCACCCGCGCCGGGTCGTCCTCCCGCACGACCAGCTGCAGGTAGTTCTCGTACACCCGCCCCAACGCGCGCAGCTCCAGCCCCGGATCGGCGACCAGGGCCGAGTCGGCGAGCGTGAGCGCGACCTGCGCCCCGCCGCTAGCCAGCAGCCCCAGGTTCGCCAGGCTGCCCTCCGTCTCCAGCACCCGGCCGCGCACGTCCACCAGCTGCCCGGTCAGCAGCGTCGCGAACTCGAAGTACATCCCGCCCCGCTCGCCGGCGGCGATCACCACCTCACCCGACGACCCACCGGCCGAGCACCCGGCGGCCAATGCCCCGAGCAGGAACACCCGCCGGTTCACAGCGCCGGCTCCAGCGGCAGCTCGACCCGGGCGGTGAACCCGTCCGCCGACGACAGCCGCAGCACGCCCTGCCGCGCCTTGACCAGCTGGTCCGCGATGGCCAGGCCCAACCCCGTCCCCGGCTGCCCGGACCGCCCGCGCCAGAACCTCGCCGTGGCCAACGCCAGCTCCTCCTCGCCCAACCCCGGACCGTCGTCGTGCACCTCGACCCAGCCGACCCCCGCCGCGCGGTCCGCCCCGAGCGACACCCGCACCGCGCCGCCGTACTTCACCGCGTTGTCCAGCAGCACGTCCAGCACCTGCGCGAGGTCCGACTCCGGGCACCGCACCAGCACCGGCAGCGCGGGCACGTCGGGCAGCGGCACCTGCCAGAACCCGGCCCGGTCCACCGCCACCGCGCCCGCGTCGGCCAGCTCCGGCTCACGCCCGCCGGCCGCCACCTCGGTCGCCGCGCTCTCCGCCGCCGCCAGCGCCAGCAGCCCGTCCAGCAGGGACTCCAGCCGCTCGATCTCGGCCACGGCCGCCGCGTACGCGCGCGACCCCGCCGGCCCGACCTGGCCGCTCAACGTGTCCATGCGCAGCCGCAGCGCCGCCATCGGGTTGCGCAGCTGGTGCGAGGCGTCCGCGATGAGCCTCCGCTGCTGGTCGGCCGCCTCCGTCACGGCGTCGGACATCCGGTTGAACGACTCCGACAGCTCCCGCACCTCCGGCGGCCCGCTGCTGCCCGGCACGTGCGCCCGCCGCTCGCCCGCCGCGACCGCGCGGACCCCCACGGCCAGCTCGGCCAGGGGTTCGAGCAGCCACCGCGCCACGGCCAGCACCAGCAGCACCGAGGCGACGGCCGCCGCCAGCGCCCCTCCGAGCACCAGCAGCCACCGGGTCGCCACGTCCGCCGCCGCGCGGTCCACCGACGCCCGCAGCACCACCGCGCCCGCCACCCTGGTGCCCGTGCCGACCGGCCGGGCGAACACCACGTGCCCCGACGACCAGGGCGTCACCGTCGGCACGGCCGGTGCGGGCTGGTTGCGCAGCGCCGCGTCCAGCACCCCCGCCACCGCGGGGTCATCCGCCCCGAGGCCCGCCTGGGCGACCGGCTGCCGCCGCGCGTCGACCACCACCACCTGGTCGCCGTACAGCCCGACGTACGCGGCGACCTCGTCCTCCAACGCCGCCCGGTCGCCCGTGGTCTCGGCCTGCTGGGCGAGCGCGGCGAACCGGTCCAGGTCGCCGGTGCGGGCCAGCACGAACCGCTGCGTGCGCTCGGCGGCCGTCGCGGACAGCAGCGGCACGGCGAACGCCGTCACTGCGGCGGCGGAGAACAGCAGCAGCACCAGCAGCAGGCGGCGGCGCATTCACCTGCCCGCCTGCTCGTCGCCGGTGGACGCCAGCCGGTAGCCGAACCCGCGGATCGTGGTGAGCAGGCCGGGACGGTCCAGTTTGGCCCGCAGCCCCGCCAGGTGCACGTCCAGCGAGCGCGACACGGCCAGGTAGGCGTCGCCCCACACCTCGTCCATGAGCTGCTGGCGGCTGACCGCCGTGCCCGCGCGGCCCGCCAGCGCGGCCAGCACGTCGAACTCCTTGGTGGTCAACGAGACCTCCACGCCGCCGACGACGACCCGCCGCGCCTCCAGGTCGATCTCCACGTCGCCGACCCGCACCGCGCGGTCCCTCGGCCCGGTGAGCGCGGCGCTGCGCCGGGCGACCGCGTCCATGCGGGCCAGCAACTCCCCGAGGCGGACCGGTTTCACCAGGTAGTCGTCCGCGCCGAGGCGCAGCCCGCGCACGATCGACCGCTCGTCGCCGCGCGCGGTGAGAACGAGCACAGGCATCGCCGACACCTTCCGGATCTTGCGCAGCACCTCCAACCCGTCGGTGTCGGGCAGCCCCAGGTCGAGCAGCAGCAGGTCGAAGTCGCGGTGTGCCAACAGCGCGTCCGCGCCGCGCGCGACCCGGCTCGGCCGGTGGTCGTGGGCCTCCAGCGCCTCGACCAGGGCGTCCGCCACCCCGTCGTCGTCCTCGACGAGCAGCACGCGCACCCCGTCCACCCCCTCCGGTTGGGGCGATTATGGCGTTCGAGGTGTAAACAAGGGGCTGTGAGCATTGACGAACACGTCCCCGCCGTCCTCCTGGACGAGGCCAGCGAGGCGTTGGAGGAGCTCGCGGGCGTGCTGGCCGACGGCCAGACCCTGAAGGAGGCCCTCCAGCAGTTGGCGGAGTCGGCCTCCCGGGTCATCCCGGACGCGGAGAACGTCAGCGTGACCGCCGTGGACCCCGACGGGGCGTCCACGGTGGCCGCGACCGACGAGAAGGTGCTCGCGGTGGACGCCGACCAGTACGAGGCCGGTGACGGACCGTGCCTGGAGGCGGCCCGGACGCTGCGGCCGGTGCGCGCCACCGTCGAGAGCGGCCGGCGGAAGTGGCCCCGGTTCGCCGACGCCGCCGAGCGGGCGGGCGTGCGCGCGTACCTCTCCACGCCGATCGTGCTCGAGGACGAGATGCTCGGCTCGCTCAACCTGTACAGCTCGAACGACCGGGCGTTCGACCCGTTCGACGAGGCGCTGCTGCGGTTGTTCGCCACGGCCGCGTCCACCTCGATCACCGGGTTCCGCCGCTACGAGCGGTCCCGCCGGCTGATCGAGCACCTCCAGCACGCGCTGGAGTCGCGCGCCGAGATCGACCAGGCCAAGGGCGTGCTGATGGCCGCGCACGGCGTGGACGCCGAGGCCGCGTTCGGCCAGCTGGTGCTGGAATCCCAGCAGCACAACACCAAGCTGCGCGAGGTCGCCCGCAACCTGCTCGCGTCGGTGCGCCGGGACCCGTGATTGTCACGTCCCTGACAAAGGCGCGATTCGCTTTTTCGCTTTTTCCACAGGAATGAATCGGGCGGTTCCGCGGCGTCGATTCCCGGTTAGAGTGGGCTGGTCGGCAGCCGAATCCCATTCTGGTCCGAGGAGAAGCATGCGCCAGCACCGCGCCGCCGCGGCGGGAATCGCCGTCGCGGTCTCCGCCGCGCTTTCCGCGTGCACCGGTACCCCGCCGCCGGCGTCGTCGGTGCGGGCGTTCGACACGCCGCAGGCGCTGGCCGAGGCGAACCAGGTGGCCGCCGAGCGCAAGGGCTCGGTGACCGTCGACCTCGACCTCGCCACCAACGGCAAGGGCAGCTGCGGGCTGCGGACCACCGACTACGCCGCGTCGTGCCGGATCTCGATCGCCGGCGCGGAGGAGGTGGCGTACGTGATGGTGCCGGAGGGCATCTTCGTGCGGATACCGCGGGGCCAGGCGCCCCAACCGGACCGGCCGTGGTTGCGGGTCGACCCCGAGGACCCGGCCAACGCGCTGGGGCGCGCGATGGCGGACGTCGCCGTGCACGTCCGCGACACCGCCGACCTGCGCAAGGCGCTGCCCGGGGGTTCGCGGATCGTGGAGAAGGTCGAGGAGTCGCTGTCCGGCAGGCAGACCGTCCGCTACACGGCGCACGTGGTGGTGAACGGGCAGGCGTCGGTGCTGAAGCTGTGGGTGGACGACGCGGACCTGCCGGTGCGGACGGAGGTCGGCACGCCGGTCGAGGGCGGTGAGCCGGTGCGGGTGGTCGCGGACTACCGGGACTGGGGCAAGCCGGTCGAGATCGCCGTGCCCACGCCGGACCAGCTCGGCGAACTGCCGAAGCTGCCGGGCTGACGCCGGGACCACACCGTCCCCTCCGGCGCGTTGCCGGAGGGGACGACGCCGTTGTGGCGCGACGGTTCGTCAGGTGCGACGGCGGGTTCGGCGCAGGTGGAGCAGCACGGTCGCGCCGAGGGCCAGCAGCGCCGAGCCCAGGACCAGCGGTCCGGTGATCGAGGAGCCGGTGTAGGCGAGCTTCCCGGGGCCGTCCGGGTGGTTCGTGACCGGCACCACGGTCTGCGTCGTGGTGGTGGCCGGCTGAGTCGTCGTGGTGGTTGACGCCGTTGTGGTGGTGGTCGGCTGAGTCGTGGTGGTCGTGGTTGTTGTTGTCGTGGGCTCTGTGGTGGTGGGCTCTGTGGTGGGTTCCGTGGTGGTCGGCTCGGTCGTCGGTTCGGTTGTCGTCGGCTCCGTTGTCGTCGGTTCGGTCGTGGTCGTTTCGGTGGTGGTGGTCGTTTCGGTGGTGGTCGGGTCGGTCGTGCTGGTCGTCGGGTCGGTCGGATCCGTTGTGGTGGTGGTGGGTTCGGTCGTGGTGGTGGTCGGGTCCGTTGTCGTGGTGGTGGGTTCCGTGGTGGTCGTCGTCGGCTCGGTCGTGGTGGTCGTGGTGGTCGTGGTGGTGGCCTCCGGGAGCACGGTGAACTCGTAGAGGCGCGTCGCCTGACCCGGCTTCAGGGTGCACGGCGAGGTGAACGTGCCCAGCCCGGTCAGCGAGCCGTCGGCCGTGCGCGGGGTCAGCGTGGTCTCGAAGTCGCCGACGTCGATGGTCGTCCGGCCCGCGTTGGGGAAGCTCACCGGCGGCGTGGCACCCGAGGCGACGGTGTCGAACGGGCCCGACTGCGGCACCGGGGTCTTGGCCACGGTCAGGTCCGGCACGACGTCGAGCGCGAAGCCGGCGTTGTCCACCCGGGTCCGCGCCTTCGCCGTGCCCTCCACGGTCGCCGCGCCCACGAGCGCGAGGCCCTGCGTGGCCAGGTCCGGCACGGTGGCCGTGGCGGTCACGCGCGCCTCCGGGATCGGGCTGCCCACCTCCGCCCCGTCCGGCAGGCCGTCCACCACGATCCGCACGCTCATGTCCTGCGCGCCGATCAACGGGAACGGGCAGTTGTAGACCAGGGTGAGGGTCGCCGTCGCCGCACTGCCGACGCCCGCGCCCCACAGGGCCGAGGCACCCACCGCCGCCGCGGCGACGCCCAGCGCGGCCACCCGGTGTCGCAATCTCATCTCAGGCTCTCCAGGGAAGTGGGATCACTGCTTGGCGATCTGGAGGTCGAGCGTGTTGCCCCGACCGGGGATGGTGCCGTTGACCACGGCGGTCACCAGGCCGCAGCGCTCGAACCGGCCGATGTCGTAGGTGCCGGTGAGGCCGCCGCCGGTCAGCGGGTCGAAGCCCGGCTTCGACTTCAAGTCGATGGCGCTGGGCGTCACGGTCGTGCACCGGTCGGTCGGCCGCACGACCTGGATGCCCAGCACCCGCACGTCGGTCAGCTTGACGGCCGCGGTGGTGCGGGCGGTGACCGCGCCGGCGGTGATCGTGCCCGTCGTGCGGCCCTGCGGGATCAACCGCACGGTCGCCGTGGTGGGCACGAAACCGAAGAGCTTGAACTTGCCGGACGCGTCCGGCAGCGCCAGGTCGCCCTGGAACGTGCCGCCGAGCAGGTCGACCTCGGTGGCCAGCGTGCCCGGCCCGAGCGGCAGGCTGGAGCCGAGCTTCTTGATGGTCGACGAACCGGTGGCCCCGTAGGTGATGCGCAGCGGGTCGTTGGGTGCGGGAGTGGTCGTCGTCGGTTGAGTCGTAGTGGTCGTCGTTGTTGTTGTAGTGGTCGGCGCGGTGGTGGTGGTCGTTGTTGTCGTCGTTGTTGTGGGGGTGGACGCGGGCGACACGGTGAATTGGTGCAGCCGCGTGTTCTGATCCGGTTTGAGCGTGCAGTCGGAGGTGAACGTGCCCAGCCCGGTCTCGCTGCCGTCCGGTTTGCGCGGTGTCAACGTGGTGCTGAAGTTCCCGACCGTGATGGTGGTCGTGCCCGCGTTGGCGAACGTGAGCGGAGCGGTGCTCCCGGTGGCCACGGTGTCGAACGCCCCGGAGGAGGGCACGCCCGTCCTGGCCACCGCCAGGTCCGCCACGACGTCCTGCGCCGCGCCCGCGTTGTCCACCCGGGTGGTGGCCCTGGCCGTCCCCTCCACGGTCGTCGCGCCGACCAGCGTCAACCCCTGCGTCGCGGTCGCCGGCACGGTCGCCGTGGCGGTCACCCTGGTGGCGGCGACGGGTTGGCCGACCACGGCGGAGTCGGGCAGGTCGGCCACGTCGACGCGGACGCTCATGTCCTGCGTGCCGATCAACGGGAACGGGCAGCTGTAGACCAGGGTCACGCTCGCCGTGGCCGCCGTGCCCGTGCCCGCGCCGGTGAACGCCACCGCGCCCGCGACCGCGGTGACCACCGCCACCCCGCCGACGACCGATCGACCAGTTCGTCCCAGCATGTGCTTCTCCTCGTCGAGAGCCGTGCGGAAAACAGAGGCTACTGGTCGGTAAGGTAGCTATGAGGAACACTCGTAGCAAGCATTCCCGTTATTGTTTCCCGCGTCATGTCAGCCTGACGACAAAAGCTCTCGAAGAACTTGTCACGCGCATGACAAATCATTGTCCGGCGCTTGTGCGGCCATCATCGGGAAAGTAGTTTCGAAGAATGAGCGGAGCCGTGCGGTGAGGGTCACGCCGGTGCTGGTCGCGGCCGCCGTGCTGGCGGCCGCGGCGCTGTCGCCGACGGGGGCGGCGCGCCGGGAGGTGCCCGCGCCCCGGCCGGCGGCCGGGATCAAGGTCGTCTACCGCGTCGAGGGCACGAGCCGCATCCACAAGCTCCAGTCCGACCTGGCGATCGGGCCCGGCCTCCTGGAGGCCGAGATCGACCTGGTCAGCGGCACCATCACCGGCGACCTCACGCTGCCGCCGAGCGACGGCTACTTCGTCGTCTTCGGCTTCGTGCCCACCACCGCGCGCACCGACCTGATCCCGGTCGCCAAGGTCACCGGGACGATCAAGGAGGGCGACGTCGCGGCGAACTCCAGGCTCGACATCGCGCTCGGCGACGTCGCCGTCAACGCCCAACCGCTGGACGTCGGCGGCGCGTGCCGGACGGTCGAGCCCGCGTCGATCGACCTCGCCGGGCCGTTCGAGCTGGCGCAGATGCGCATGCGGGGCGTCTACGCCATCCCGCCCTTCGCCGGCTGCCGGGGCCGCGAGCGGTTGGACCCGCTGCTGACCGGGCTGATCTCCGGGCCCGACAACGCGATCGACCTCACGCTGACCTTGCTCCCGGGGGTCCCGTGAACCCCGGCGCGCCGGCCGGCCCGAGCTGCCCGGCGCGTCCCGGCGACCCGCCCAGCAGCCGCAGCGCCCGCAGCGCGATGCCCATGTCGAACAACGCGTCCGGGTCGTGCAGCCTCGCCCCGAACAGCTCCTCCAACTGCCGCAACCGGTAGCGCACCGTCTGCGGGTGCACCGCCAGGCTCGACGCCACCTCCGGCGCGCTGCCCCGCGTCTCCACCCACGCGGTCATCGTCTCCCGCATCCGCTGCTGCTGCTTGGGCGTCAGGCCCGCCAACGGCGCCAGCGTCCGCTTCACCAGCTCCCGCACCAGTTCCTCGTCGCCCAGCAGCAGCAAGGTCGACAGGTGCTCGGTCGTGTCGACCATCGGCCGGTCCTCGATCACGCCCGACTGGATCAGCGTGATGGTGCGGCGCGCCCAGCGCAGCGACTGCCGCGCCGACGCCAGCGGCACGACCGGGCCCACGGCGGCGCGCCACCCGCCGAGCTTGTGCTCCAGCGCGACGAGCTGCCGTTCCGGGTCGGTGAGCAGCAGGCACGGCTCGCTGCCCTCCAGGTCCATCAGGATGTCCTCGTGCAGCACCGGTATCGGCAGCTGGTGCTGGTCGGTGCGCCGTTCCAGCGCGACGACGACCACCTTGTCCGGCAGCGGCCAGTGGGCGGCCTCGGCGAGCTCGGCCAGCGCGTTGGGGTGGTAGCCCGGTTCACCGAGCAGCAGGTCGAGCAGCCGCTTGCGCCGCCGCTGCACCGCGCCCGCGTGCCGGGCCTGCGCCTCGGCGTAGCCCTCCATCGAGCGCAGGGACAGCTCGTCGATGTAGGCGAAGATCGCCTCGGCGATCAGGCACATGGTGGCCAGCGGCACGCGTTCGGTCTGCCCGAACTCGGAGATCCGCCGCCACGCCACCCGCGCGCCGATCCGGTAGGCGGTCTGCAGCAGGTCGAGGCTGCGGCCCGCGCTCACCTCCAGCTTGCCGAGCAGGCGGAACAGCTTCGCCCGGTCCTCCCGCTGCGCGGTCGGGTCGACCATCCGGTCGATGAACTGGTGGATCGCCTGTTCCACGCCCTCGACCACCACCTGGCCGAACATCCCCTCCAACTTCTGTGAATATTCGGCGATCTGGTTCTGGATTTCCCGGACCATGTCCACGGCGACGTCGCCGGCCCTCGCCCGGAACTTCGGCGCGAGGTCGGCCGGCAGTTGCTCCCAGAGGTCCACGTTCCCGATGAGCGGTAACTCGGAGGCTCGGAGTTCTCCGGTCCTGTTCATGCTGTTCGCCCACCACCAAACGACTAGGTGTGATTCCGAACACTGTATTTTTGATCAAGAAAAGTTGTCAACCGGCGCGCACTCGCGTGACAAGTCCACCGGCGCCGCCGTGCGTCTTGTGACAACCACCTGCGGCGCCGGGGCGGCGGCGGTCGTCCGAGGCGCACGACCGATCGGGCGAGTCGCCGACCTCGCCGCGACCGGGTCGGCAGACGTGGCACGCGGGCTCCCGGGGTTCTCGACGACGCCGGTCATTGGTAGCCGCACGGCGGCCCGGGGCGCCAGGGCCCGACCCTCTTTGTGCATCCGGGTGAGTGGTGCGCGCAGTGTTCTTGTCATGCGGTTGACAAAGCTTTCCCGATCCTTGTGCGGTGCGGCGTCCATCAGTACCGTACTCGTCGGTAACGTCATTATCGGGCAATTCACACCACCTTCCGGAGAATATCCGTGGCAGTGCGTCGACGCCTGTTGGGGCTGCTGTTCGCCGCCCTTCTGCTCGCGCTGTGCGGCCTGTCCGTCGCGGCCTACCAGAAGGTGTTCACCGCGCGGGTGACCGTGTTGTTGCGCACCGACCACGTCGGCAACCAGTTGCGGGCAGAGTCGGACGTGAAGCTGCTCGGCGTGCCGGTCGGCGAGGTGCGGGCGATCCGCTCGCGCGGCGACGGCGCCGAGCTGGAGCTGGCCCTGCGCCCGGACCGGGTCGACCGCATCCCGGCCAACGTCTCCGCCCGCCTGCTGCCCAAGACCCTGTTCGGCGAGCGGTTCGTCAGCCTCGAACTCCCGGCCGACCCGGCGGGCGCGCTGGCCGAGGGCGCGGTGATCGAGCAGGACCGCACCTCCGCCGCGGTCGAGCTGGAACGGGTGCTCGCCGACCTGCTGCCCACCTTGCGGGCGGTGCGGCCGGACAAGCTGGCCACGGCGCTGACCTCGATCGCGCGGGCGCTGGACGGGCGCGGGGCGACGCTGGGGCAGACCGTCGTGCGGCTCGACGCCTACCTGCGCGAGCTGAACCCGCTGCTGCCCGTGGTGCGGGAGGACATCAGCCGGCTCGCCGACGCCGCCGGCGCGTACGCCGACGCGGGCCCGGACCTGGTGGCGGCGCTGCGGGACGCCACCGAGGTCAGCCGCACGATCGCCGAGCAGCGCGCCGACCTCGACGCGGTGTACGCGAGCCTCACCACCGCCTCCGCCGACCTCACCGGGTTCCTGCGGGACAACGGCGGGACGGTGGTCGCGCTGGCCGACCGCGCCCGGCCGACCGTCGAGCTGCTCGCCACCTACTCGCCCGGGTTCGGCTGCGTGCTCAGCGCGGTCAACGCCCTCCGGCCCCGGATGGACCAGGTGCTCGGCAAGGGCACCGACCAGCCCGGGGTCCACGCGGAGGTCACCGTCGTCCCGCCGGGGCAGCCGTACCTGCCCGGCCGCGACGAGCCGGCCGACCACCGCGGCGGCACGCCCCACTGCCCGGCCGGCCCGGCCAACGCCGTCGCGCCGGAGCAGGTGCCCGCCTGGGCGGGTCTGCTGGTGGGCGGCGGGGGAGTGGAACGCCGATGAGGGACGTCGCAGCCCCGCTGACCAAGTTTCTGGTGTTCGTCCTCGTCACGGTCGCCGCCACCGGGTTCCTCGCCGCCACCGTGGCCGGCAGCCGGGTCGGTTCGACGGTCGGCTACACGGCCCGGTTCACCGACGTCACGGCGCTGGCCGAGGGCGACGACGTGCGCATGTCCGGGGTGAAGGTCGGCCAGGTCGAGTCGCTGGAACTCGTGGACGACGAGCTGGTGGACGTCGGGTTCTCGGTCGTCGAGGGCCGGTCGCTGTCCGCCGGCGTCACCGCCACCGTCAAGTACCGCAACCTCGTCGGGCAGCGGTACCTCGCGCTGGAGCAGCCCGCCGGCCGGGTCGGGGGCGTGCTCGCGCCCGGCGACCTCATCCCGGTCGAGCGGACCACCCCCGCACTGGATCTCACCACGCTGTTCAACGGGTTCAAGCCGCTGTTCCAGGCGTTGAGCCCGGACGACGTCAACCGGCTGTCCCAGGAGATCGTGCAGGTGCTGCAGGGCGAGGGCGGCACGGTGGAGAGCCTGCTCGCGCACACCGCGTCGCTGACCTCGGCCCTGGCCGCCAAGGACGAGGTCATCGGCCGCGTGGTGGACAACCTCAACACCGTGCTGGAGACCGTCGACTCCCGCGACGACCGGTTCGGCGAGCTGCTGACCTCGATGCGGCGGCTCGTGTCCGGGTTCGCCGCCGACCGCGAGCCGATCGACAACGCCATCACCGGCCTGGCCGCGTTGAGCGACAGCACCGCGTCGCTGCTGGAGCAGGGCAGGCAACCGCTCAAGGACGACATCGCCGCGCTCGGCCTGCTCGCCGGCAACCTGGCCGACGCCCCCGAGCTGGAGCCGTTCCTGCGGACCCTGCCGGTGAAGTTCGAGGCGATCGGCCGCACCGCGTCCTACGGCTCCTGGCTCAACTTCTACCTGTGCTTCGCCTCCTCGCAGGCGCCACCCGCGCCCGGCGGACCGCCCGTCGGCATCCCCGTCACCGAATCGAGGTGCCACCGATGACGCGCAGACCGGTGCTGCTGGGAGCCACCGGCCTCCTGGTGATCGCCGTCGCCGCCGTGCTCGCGTTCTTCCTGGAGGACCTGCCGTTCCTCGGCGGCGGCACGCGGCACACCGCCGACTTCACCGAGGCGGCGGGACTGCGCGTGGACGACGAGGTCCGCGTCGCCGGCCTCAAGGTCGGCTCGGTGACCGACGTGCGGCTACACGAGGGGCGGGTGCGGGTGGCGTTCCGAATCGGCGGCGTCCGGCTGGGCGACCGCACCCGCGCCGAGATCCGCATCAAGACCCTGCTCGGGCAGAAGTACCTGGCGCTGGATCCCGAGGGCCGCGACCCGCTCGCCGGCACCATCCCGGTCGAGCGCACCACCTCGCCCTACGACGTGGTGGAGGCGTTCAACGAGCTGTCGACCACGGTCGACCGCATCGACACCGACCGGTTGGCGCGCAGCTTCGAGGTCCTCTCCGACACCTTCCGCGACTCGCCCGAGCACGTGAAGCGGGCGCTGGAGGGGCTGTCGTCGCTCTCGCGGACGATCTCCTCCCGCGACGGGCAACTGGCATCGCTGCTCCAGGGCGCGAACCGGGTCAGCGGGGCGTTGGCCCAGCGCAACCAGGACCTCGCCGCGCTCGTCACCGACGGCAACCTGCTGCTGGAGGAGATCGGCCACCGCCGGGACGCGATCGCGCGGCTGCTCGACGGCACGCGCGAGCTGTCCCGGCAGCTCTCCGGCCTGGTCGCCGACAACGACGAGCAGCTGCGGCCCGCGCTGGAGCAGCTGGAACGCGTCACCGACGTGCTGCGGGACAACCAGGAGTCGCTCGACCGGGGCCTGGCGCTGGCCGGGCCGTACTACCGGGTGCTCAACAACTCCCTGGGCAACGGCCGGTGGGTCGACACCTACCTGTGCGGGCTCGTGGTGGAACCGGGCGCGCGACGCGACTGCCCGACGGGGGGCCGCTGATGTTCGCCCGGACGCGCGGCGGCCGCCGGGTGGTCGTGGCGCTGGCGCAGGCCCTCGCGCTGGTGCTGGTGGCGGTGCTCGCGGTGTGGTGGGTGTTCCTGCGGCCGACGCCGACCCGCTTCACCGCCCGCTTCGCCGCCGCCGTCGGCGTGTACGAGGGGTCCGACGTCCGGGTGCTCGGCGTGAAGGTCGGCCGGGTGGTCGGCGTGCTGCCGGAGGGGGCGGCGGTCCGGGTGGACCTGGAGGTGGACCACGGCGTGGACGTGCCCGCCGACGCCCGCGCCGTCGTCGTCTCGCCGAACGTCGTGGCCGACCGGTACGTGCAGCTCACCCCCGTCTACACCGGTGGCGACCGGATCGCGCCCGGCGCGGTGCTCGACACCGCCCGCACGGCCGGCACGGTCGAGCTGGACCAGCTGTACGCGAGCCTCGACGCGCTGCTCACCGCGCTCGGGCCCAACGGCGCCAACCGGCAGGGCGCGTTGTCCGACCTGCTGACCACGGGCGCGGAGAACCTCGACGGCGCCGGCGCCGCCCTGGGCGAGACGATCCGGCGGCTCGCGGACGCGGCGCGGGCGCTGGCCGGGTCGCGCGACGACCTGTTCGGCACCGTCGACCACCTCCAGTCGGTCACCTCGGTCCTGGCCGCCAACGACGAGCAGGTGGGCCGGGTGGCCGACCAGCTGGCCGACGTGTCGGGCTTCTTCGCCGCCGAGCGGGACGACCTCGGGGCGGCGCTGGGCGAGCTGGCCACGGCCCTGGAGCAGGTGCGCGACTTCGTGCGCGACAACCGCGACCGCGTCAGGTCGGGCGTGGAAGACCTCGCCGTGCTCACCACCACCCTGGTGCGGCAGCGGCAATCGCTGACCGAGCTGCTGGAGGTCGCGCCCGTGGCGCTGCACAACGTGGTGAACGCCTACGACCCGGCGACGGGCACGTTGACCGCGCGGGCCAACCTCGACGAGTTCGTCCGCGACCTGCTCAGCGTGCCCGGCGGCACGCGGTGAGGCGGCTCGCGGCCCTCGGGCTGGTGCTGGCGCTGACCGGGTGCTCGGCGCTGCCCAGCGCGTACGACCTGCCGCTGCCGGGCGGCGCGGACCTGGGCGACCGCCCGTACCGGGTGACCGTCGAGTTCGACGACGTGCTCGACCTCGTGCCGCACGCCGCCGTGAAGGTGGACGACGTGGCGGTGGGCGAGGTGGAGGACGTGGCGCTGTCCGAGGACGGCGCCACGGCGCTGGTGCGCGTCGCGGTGCGCGGCGACGTGCTGCTGCCGGCGAACGCCCTGGGCCGGCTGCGGCAGTCCAGCCTGCTGGGGGAGAAGTACGTGGAGCTGGCCGCGCCGGCACAGCGCTCGGCGGCGCCACTGGTGGACGGCGCGGTGGTCCCGGTGACCCGGACCGACCGCAACCCCGAGGTGGAGGAGGTGTTCGGCGCGCTGTCCCTGCTGCTCAACGGCGGCGGCATCGCGCAGCTCCGGGACATCTCGCGCGAGCTGGGCGCGGCCTTGTCCGGCAACGAGGCCGCGGTGCGCTCGCTGCTGTCCACGATGGACTCGTTCGTCGGCGCGCTGGACTCGCACAAGTCCGAGATCACCCGTGCGCTGGAGGGCATGGACAGGCTCGCGTCCTCTTTGGAGGCGCGCAAGGGCGACATCGGCGAGGTGCTGGACGGCCTGGAGCCGGGCCTGCGGGTGCTGCACGAGCAGCGCGGGCGGCTGGTCGGCCTGCTCGACGCGTTGCGCGACCTCTCCGACGTCGCCGTGGACACGGTGAACCGGAGCCGGGACGACCTGGTGGCCGACCTGCGGGCCCTGGAGCCGACGCTGCGGCGGCTGGCCGAGTCCGGGCAGAACCTGCCGCAGTCGCTGGAGATGCTGCTGACCTTCCCGTTCACCGACGCCGTGCTGGACGGCATCAAGGGCGACTACCTCAACACCTACCTGACCCTGAAGCCACCACCCGGAGGGCGTTGATGATCACGCGGCGGATCAAGGCGCAGATCGCGCTGTTCGCGGTCATCGCGCTGCTCGGCGTCACCTACGTGGGCGCGAGGTACGCCGGCCTCGTGGTGGTGGACGACGGGTACGCGGTCCGGCTGGAGCTGGCGCGCGCCGGCGGCCTGTTCACCGGCGGCGAGGTGACCTACCGGGGCGTGCCGGTGGGCCGGGTAGGGCCGATCGCGCTGGGGGAGGGCGTGGTCGAGGTCGAGCTGCGCATCGACGGGGCCGCGCCGCCCATCCCCGCCGACGTGGACGCGGTGGTCGCGAACCGGTCGGCGGTGGGCGAGCAGTACGTCGACCTGCGACCGCGCGGCGGCGACGGGCCGTACCTCGGCGACGGTTCGGTGATCCCGCGCTCGCGCACCGCGGTGCCGCTGCCGGTGGAACGCGTGCTCACCGGCCTCGACGACCTCGCGCGCTCGGTGCCGGTGGACTCGCTGCGCACCGTGGTCGACGAGCTGGACCAGGCGCTGCGCGGCACCGGGCCGGACCTCCAGGCGCTGCTCGACGCGACCACGCGGTTCATCGAGTCCGCCACCGCGCACCTGCCCGCCACCACGCGGCTGATCGCCGACTCGGCCACCGTGCTGCGGACCCAGGTCGACCACGCGGCGGCGATCAACTCGTTCGCCGACGACGCCCGGCTGGTCGCGGCGCGGCTGCGCGGGTCCGACGGCGACCTGCGGCGGCTCATCGGGGCCGTGCCCGGCGCGTCGGAGCAGGTCAGCGCCCTGTTGCGGGAGTCGGGGCCGAACCTCGGCGTGGTCCTGGCCAACCTCCTGACCACGGCGGACGTCCTGGTCACCCGGCAGGGCGCGCTGGAGGAGGTGCTGGTGACCGTGCCGGACGCGGTGTCGGTCGGCGCGTCCGCCATCGGGTCCGGGCAGGCGCGGTTCGGCCTCGCCCTGACGTTCTTCGAGCCGCCGCCGTGCCGGGCGGGCTACGAGGGCACCCCGCGCCGGAGCGGCCTCGACACCTCGGCCGGACCCTTCAACACCGCCGCCGCCTGCACGCTCCCCCGCGGCTCCGGCACCGGCGTCCGCGGCTCCCAGAACGCGCCGCGCTAGTCCGAACCGCCGTCGAGGTCGTCCTCGTCCTCCTCCGCCGGGTCGTCCGCCAGGGCGGCCACCATGTCGGCGGGGATGCGGAACGCGACGGCCCTCACGCCGCTGTAGACCGGGGTGAGCGCCGCTTCGACGTCGCGGGCGACGACACCGCGGCTCTGCAGCATGCGCGTGATGCGGGCGACCGGTTTGGTGAAGCCGCGCAGCACCCGGTCGTCGTCGAACCCGCCGATCTCGTAGATCGCGTCACGCTCGATGCGCCCGCCGCGACGGGCCGCCTCCCGGATGACCTCCGCCTGCGGGCGCTCCTCGAAGTCCAGGTGCCGCAGCAGCGCCGCCACGCCGTCGGCGGTCCACGTCCCGCTCTCCTGGCTCTCGCTCACCCGGGCGACGTCGGTCACCGAGTCGCTGCTGACCTCGACCTCCAGCGCGGACGCCCGCCGCAGCAGGTCGACGGGCCGCATCAGGTACAGCCGCCTGCCGGACGCGGCGGCGAACTCCTCCACCAGCTCCACGCGCGGGCCGAGGAACTCCGACCGGTAGCGCCACCACCAGTCCTCCTTCTCGTCCCCGGTCACGAAGAGCAGGTCGGCGTCGCGCCGCGCCGCCTCCTGGACGGCCTGCGCCCACACCAGGTAGTCGCCCGCCGCACCCTCGGGCAGCGTCGAGTCCTCCTTGTTCGCGTCGAGGTACCCCGGCGGCTCCTTCGCGCCCGCCCGGCGCTTGCCCTCCTGCACCTGCGCCTTCCACTGCCCGTGGTCGGGCTTCGCGCCCACCTTGCCGCGCAGCAGCTCCTCCAGCCGGTCCAGCACCGGCTCGTGCCCGGGCACGCCCGGCGAGTCCGGCGCGGGCGGGGTGTGCGACCGGATCGCCGCGTCCAGCTCGTGGTGCAGCGCGGCCACCCTCCCGCCCAGCTCGTCGCGGACCGCGTCGGCCACGGCCGTGGTCTTGGCCCACTGGTGCAGCGCGTCCTCGGCCGCGCGCCGCTGCTTGCCCAGGGCGGCGAGCACCTGGTCGGTCGCCGCGGCCCGGCTCGCCAGCACGCTCAGCCGGTTGCGCCAGAACTCGCGCATGACCTGGTGCGGCACCCACAACCGGTCGCCCACCCCGCGCAGCAGGCCGAGCAGGTCGTCCCGGGTCGACCCGTTGTAGCGGTAGAGGTTGAGCAGCACGTTCGCGTCGACCACGACGAGCGCGGTGCGCAGGGCCTCGGCCAGCTCGTCCTCCGCGGGGCGGCGGTAGCCGGGGAAGGCGTCGTAGATCCCAGAGCTGCCGTCCGGCTGTTCCACCACGAAACGTCCCTCCGCACCCGTGCCGACTCCCGCGACCGCGGGGAGATCGTCGTGCGGGGGAGATCGTCGTACGGGCGCACGGCGTTTCAGGCCCATCGGCCGCCGATCGAACCGCCGCGCTACGCCGTGCCCACGTAGAGCCAGGCGCCGCCCTCGCGCACGAAGCGGCTCTTCTCGTGCAGCACCTCGTGCCCGCCCGGGTAGCGGTAGTGGGCGCGGAACTCCACCGTGCCCGTCGTCTCGAACGGGGTGCCGCCGGTGTGCGACAGCACCTCCAGCCGCGTCCAGCGCTGCTCCGGGTCGAGATCCAGCGAAGCGGGCCGGGTGTCGGGGTGCCAGGTGGCCAGCAGGTACTCCTCGTCGCCCACGGCGAACGCGCTGTAGCGCGAGCGCATCAGGGCCTCCGCGGTCGGGGCCTTGCGCGTGCCGTCGTGCAGCGGGCCGCAGCACTCGTCGTACGGCTCGCCCCGCCCGCACGGGCAGCGGTCCGGCGCGCTCATCCCGGCTCGCTCATTCGGGCGCGCTCATTCGGGCCGGTCGCAGGCCGTGCGGCCGGAGCGGTCGTAGCGCACCCACGCCAGGGCGTTCTCCGCCTCCCGGTCACCGGCCGCCGCGTCGGCCGCCAGCGACGCGTGCACCTGGTAGCGCAGGTCGGCGGGCACACCGGGGTTGGTGAGCAGGTTCGCCCGGATCGCCGGTCGCGGGTCGTCGGCCAGCAGCGCCAACGCCTCGGCGGGCGCGGACGGGTCGGCCGACAGCGCCTCGCGCACGGCGTCGTCCGGGTCGCGGGCCAGGGCCGCGCCCCGAGCGGCGGACATCGGTTCGGTCACGGCACCAGGATATAGGGGAAGCGGCTCCCCTCCCGTTGACTGCCAGTCGGGGAGGGGAGCCGCTTCGAGGGCCGGCTACGGCGTCAGCCGCACGCCACACCGTTCAAAGTGGGAGAAGTGAACGGTGGGGTACCGCCGCTGAAGCTCGCGTTGTAGCCGATGGTCGCGGTACCACCGGTCGCGAGTCCGCCGTTCCAGGCCGCGTTGCCGACGCGGACGATGTCGCCGCTGTCGGTCCACGTCCCGTTCCAGCCCTGGGAAACGGTCACACCGGGCGCGGAGAACGTGAGCGTCCAGCCGTTGAGGGCCGGCCCGCGGTTCTCGATGACGATCTCACCGGTGTACCCGCCCGACCACTGGCTCACCACGCGGTGCGTCACCCGGCATCCGTCCCCGGGGGGCGGAGTGGTGGTCGTGGTGGTAGTGGTCGTGGAAGTCGTGGTGGAAGTGGTCGTAGTAGTGGTGGTGGTGGTGGTGGTGGTGGTGGTGGTGGGGCCGGCGGCGATGGCGAGGTCGTAGGCGCGTTGGGGGACGAACTGGCCGGCTTGGGCGATGCAGCCGTCGGCTTCGCCGGGGAGTTTGACCCAGAGGAAGGCGTCGATGCGGGAGTCGCCGGTGTTGGTGGTGCTGGGGGTGCCGATCGCGCGGCCGGCGGGGTCGCACCACTCGGTGCCCAGGGGGCCGTTGCCGTTGCGGCTGGTGTCGATGACGGCCTTGAGGCGGCCGTCGCCCAGGGCGTTGAGGATGTTCTTGACGTAGGCGACCTCGTCGGAGGTGCGGCGGTAGTTGGAGACGTTGGAGGCGATGCCGTCGGCGCTGTTGGACACGTCGGCGGCGCGCAGCCGGTTGGCCGCCTCGGAGGGGGTCAGCCACGCCGAGTTGCCGATGTCGAAGTAGACCCGGGCCTGGGAGGAGCCGGCCTTGAGCCGCTTGCCGGCGTAGGCCAGCGAGGCGGTGGTCTCGGCCTGCTGGGAGGCGCTCTGGCAGTTGGTCATGATCGGCAGCACGTCGGGTTCGAGCACGATCGAGGCCGGGCGGCCGGCCAGGCCGGCGGCGATCTCGTCGATCCAGGCCCGGTAGGCCTGGTGCGAGGGCGCGCCGCCGCCGCTGGCGCCGCCGCAGTCGCGGTTGGGGATGTTGTAGACCACCAGGATCGGGATCTTCCCCGCCGAGGCCGCCGCGCCCACCAGGGAGTTGATCTCGGAGCGGACGGTGGAGGTGTTGGTGGTGGTGAACCACCGCGCCGCCGGCACCGAGGCGATCCGGTCCCGGATCACCGCGGTCCGCGAGTCGTTGGGGTTGGCCGCCACCCACCGCGCGCTGGAGGAGGACGGATCGGTGTAGAACGCCGAATCGGCCGCCCGCGCGGTCGTCGCGCCACCACCCAGCACCAGCGCCACCGCGCCGGCGACCAACACACCCGACAACCCCCCGGCGGCGGCCACCCGCAGACGGTGCCGCGGCCGGGAGGCGGAATGACCGGTGTCCGGGACGTCCTGTACTCGCATCGCGGGTCCTCGCAGCTTCGGTGCTGAACGGGGCTGACTGCCACCTGGGAGCGCTCCCAGGTGGCAGGACTGTAGCCACCCGGAAACGGTGAAGAAAAGAGGGCGTGATCCGGCGGTGACCGCCACCGGTTTTCACGGTCGGTGAGGGAATGGCCGAACGAATCACACGTGAGACGGCTGTGCCGCCGATGAACGCAGCGTCGCGCACTCACGGTGAGCGCTCCTCGTCGTCAATTGCTCTGATCGAGTGAGTGAGATGCGGGTCACGGTGAACCGCATGTTGATGTTGCGATTTCCGCGAATTGCTCCGGCCGGTCGTGCCGCACGTGGGCCGAAGGGATCAACTCTGGTGCGCGGAACCGGACATTCCTAGTCTGGGAACGCTCCCAGTCCCTGTTCCGGACCCCGTTCCCGGAGGCACCGCAATGACGCGCACTCCCTCCCGACCCGTCGCGGTGGCCGCGACGACGGCCCTCCTCGCGGCCGTCGCCCTCGCCGCCACCGTGCTCGTGCCGCACCTGCGGCCCGTGGCCGCCGCGCAGGTGGCCGCGCAGGCCGACCCGCGGGTCGAGCAGCTGCTCGCCCGCATGTCGCTGGACGACAAGGTCGGCCAGATGACCCAGGTCGACCGCGCCGCGCTGAAGTCGACCTCGGACCTGGCCACCTACCGGATCGGCTCGGTCCTGTCCGGCGGCGGCTCCGCGCCGACGCCGAACACCGCCCAGTCGTGGGCCGACATGTACGACGGCTTCCAGCGCACGGCGCTGTCCACGCCGCTGGGCATCCCGCTGATCTACGGCGTGGACGCCGTGCACGGGCACAACAACGTGCGCGGCGCGACGATCTTCCCGCACAACATCGGCCTGGGCGCCACCCGCGACCCGGACCTGGTCGGGCGGATCGGCGCGGCCACCGCCGAGGAGGTCGCGGGCACCGGCATCGACTGGAACTTCGCGCCCTGCCTGTGCGTGGCGCGCGACGACCGGTGGGGCCGGACCTACGAGTCGTTCGGCGAGGTGCCGGAGATCCCCACCGCGATGACCACCTACATCGACGGCCTGCAGGGCGCGACCCTCGGCGGCACGGCGGCCTCCGTCCTGGCCACCGCCAAGCACTTCATCGGTGACGGCGGCACCGCCGGCGGCGACGACCAGGGCGACGCGCGGATCAGCGAGCAGGAGCTGCGCGCGGTGCACCTGCCGCCGTTCAAGGCCGCCGTCGACCGGGGCGTCGGCTCGGTGATGATCTCCTACAGCAGCTGGAACGGCGTCAAGGCGCACGGCCACCGCTACCTGATCACCGACGTGCTCAAGACCGAGCTGGGCTTCACCGGGTTCGTGGTCTCGGACTGGGCGGGCATCGACCAGCTCGACGGCGCGACCGGCTTCACCGGCGCCGAGGTGGCCGCCGCCGTCAACGCGGGCATCGACATGGTCATGGTCCCGACCGACTACCAGCGGTTCACCGGCCTGCTCAAGGCCGAGGTCCAGGCCGGGCGGGTGACGATGGCCCGGATCGACGACGCCAACCGCCGCATCCTGACCAAGAAGTTCCAGCTCGGCCTGTTCGAGCGCCCGCTCACCGACCGGTCGCTGACCTCGACGGTCGGCTCCGCCGCGCACCGCGACCTGGCCCGCCGGGCGGTGCGGCAGTCGCAGGTGCTGCTGCGCAACGACGGCGTGCTGCCGCTGGCCAGGTCCGGCCGGTACTTCGTCGCGGGCAAGTCGGCCGACAACATCGGCTACCAGAGCGGTGGCTGGACGATCTCGTGGCAGGGCGGCAGCGGCGGCACCACCCCCGGCACCACCATCCTGCAGGGCATCCGCGACCTGGTCGGTTCCGGCGCGACGATCACCCACGACCGGTACGGCGCGGGCGTGGACGGCTCGTACACCGCGGCCATCGCGGTGGTGGGGGAGACCCCGTACGCCGAGGGCCAGGGCGACCGGCCCGACGGCCTCGGCCTGGACCGCGAGGACCTGGAGACGATCAACCGGCTGCGGTCGGCGGGCGTCCCGGTGGTCGTGGTGCTGGTGTCGGGTCGGCCGATGGACGTGGCGGGCCAGGTGGGCGACTGGGACGCGCTGCTGGCGTCGTGGCTGCCCGGCACCGAGGGGCGCGGCGTGGCGGACGTGCTGTTCGGCGACTACAACCCCACCGGCAAGCTGCCGATGACCTGGATGGCCACCAGCTCGCAGCAGCCCATCAACGCCGGTGACGGCAAGGTTCCGCTGTACCCGCTCGGGTACGGCCTGAGCTACGGCCCCACCACCACCACCACCACGAGCACGACGACCACCACCACGCCGACCTCGACCACCACGACGCCAACCACCACGACGACCACCTCGACCACCACCACCGCGCCACCGCCCGGCGGCTGCTCGGCCACCACCCGCGTGACGTCCTCCTGGCAGGGCGGTTTCCAGGCCGAGGTCACCGTCACCAACACCGGGACCGCCCGGCTGAACGGCTGGACCGTCGGCTGGACCAGGGCGGGCGACCAGGCGATCACCTCGCTGTGGAACGGCAGGCTGACCCAGACCGGCACGGCGGTGTCCGTGGACGACGTCGGCTGGAACGGCACGCTCGCGCCGGGCGCTTCGGGGTCCTTCGGGTACACGGCGAGCGGCTCGCCCACCACGCCCGAGCTGACCTGCCGGGCGAGGTAGCGGACCGCCGTGGTCACGCTCTGGGAGCGCTCCCCCACGCTGGGTCGTTCAGCCCAACACCCGCCGACGTTCGGCCCACACGGCGAGAGCCTGGAGGTCGAACTTGTCAAGGCTTTGTGGCTGAACCCTCTTTTCACGGTGTTTCGATGCCGTTACAGTCCCCGACTGGGAGCGCTCCCAGAAACCTCCACCGCCCTGCCCCTCGGAGGCACCGCATGCGACGACGCATGTCCGGAGCACTGGCCGGCACGCTAGCCGTGCTGGTCAGCGCCTTGACGCTGACCCCGTTCCAGCCCGCCGCCACGGCCGCGCCCGCGTTCAACTACGGCGAGGCACTCCAGAAGTCGATCTGGTTCTACGACGCCCAGCGCTCCGGCGACCTGCCGGAGGACAACCGGGTGAACTGGCGCGGCGACTCGGCGCTGCGCGACGGCAGCGACGTCGGCCTCGACCTCTCGGGCGGCTTCTACGACGCGGGCGACCACGTCAAGTTCGGGCTCCCGTTCGGCGCCTCCATGACCATGCTCGCGTGGGGCGCGGTGGAGAACCGCGACGCCTACGAGAACTCCGGCCAGCTCCGCTACCTGCTGTCCAACCTCAAGTGGGGCACCGACTGGATCATCAAGGCGCACCCGTCGCCGAACGTGGTCTACGGGCAGGTCGGCAAGGGCGACGACGACCACAAGTGGTGGGGTCCCGCCGAGGTCATGCAGATGGCCCGGCCGGCGTACAAGGTGGACGCCTCCTGCCCCGGCTCCGACCTCGCGGGCGAGTACGCGGCGGCGATGGCGTCGGCGTCGATGGTGTTCAAGCCGACCGACCCGACCTACGCGGCCACCCTGCTGACCCACGCCAAGCAGCTCTACAGCTTCGCCGACACCTACCGCGGCAAGTACAGCTCCTGCATCACCGACTCCGCCAACTTCTACAACTCCTGGAGCGGCTACCAGGACGAGCTGGTGTGGGGCGCGATCTGGCTGTACCGCGCCACGGGCGACGCGAGCTACCTGGCCAAGGCCAAGGCCGAGTACCCCAAGCTGTCCACCGAGCCGCAGTCCACCACGCGGTCCTACAAGTGGACCATCGCCTGGGACGACAAGTCCTACGGCGCCTACGCGCTGCTGGCCAAGCTCACCGGTGAGGCCGAGTACGTCGCCGACGCCAACCGCTGGCTGGACTACTGGACCACCGGCTACAACGGCAACCGGATCCGGTACTCGCCGGGCGGCCAGGCGGTGCTCGACACCTGGGGCTCGCTGCGCTACGCGGCCAACACCGCGTTCGTCGCGCTGGTCTACAGCGACTGGCTGCGCGACCGCGACGCCACCAAGGCGGCCACCTACCACGACTTCGGCGTGCGGCAGATCAACTACGCGCTGGGCGACAACCCGCGCAACTCCAGCTTCGTCGTCGGCTTCGGCGCCAACCCGCCGCGCAACCCGCACCACCGCACCGCGCACGGCGCGTGGGCCGACACCATGCAGGAACCCGTGACCAGCAGGCACATCCTGTACGGCGCGCTGGTCGGCGGCCCCAGCACCAACAACGACGCGTACGTGGACAGCCGCACCGACTACGTCGCCAACGAGGTCGCGCTCGACTACAACGCGGGCTTCACCGGCGCGCTGGCCCGGCTGTTCAAGGAGTTCGGCGGCACGCCACTGGCCAACTTCCCGGTCGCCGAGGCCACCGACGGCCCCGAGCTGACCGTGCAGGCGTCGGTCAACCAGAGCGCGCCCGGGTTCACCGAGATCAAGGCGTTCATCTTCAACAAGACCGCGTGGCCCGCCCGGATGTTCAACGGCTCGCTGCGCTACTACTTCACCCTGGACGGCTCCACCACGCCGGACCAGATCACCGTCACCACCAACTACAACCAGTGCGGCACGCCCAGCGCGCCCAAGCAGCACAGCGGTTCCACGTACTACGTGGACGTGCCGTGCCCCGGCGTGTACCCGGGCGGCCAGTCCGCGCACAAGCACGAGGTGCAGTTCCGCATCACCAGCACCGGCACGTGGGACCCGGGCAACGACTGGTCCTACGACGGCCTCGGCTCCGGCAACACGGTGGCGCTGACCGACCGCCTGGTGCTCGCGCAGGACGGCAAGGTGCTGTGGGGCAAGGAGCCCGGCCCGGCCGTCGTGGACCGCGAGGCGCCGACCGTGCCGCAGGGCCTGAAGGCGGTCGCCGGCCCGAACAACACCTTCACTCTGGGCTGGACCGCCTCCACCGACAACGTCGGGGTGACCGGCTACGACGTGCTGCGGGCGGACGGCACGGTCGTAGGTGCCACGGCCACCCCGACGTTCCCCCTCTCCGGCCTCGCGCCGGGCTCGCACTCCTTCTCGGTGCGGGCCAAGGACGCGGCCGGCAACGTGTCGGCGGCGAGCACGCCGATCACCGTCACCGTCGCCGACAACGGAGACCGCGAGGCGCCGACCGTCCCGGGTGGACTGACGGCCTCCGCCGTCACCAGCACCGGGGCGACGCTCACCTGGAGCGCGTCCACCGACAACAACGCGGTGGTGGGCTACGACGTCCTCCGCGCCGACGGCACGGTCGCGGCCACCACCACCGGCCTGAGCCACCAGCTGACCGGCCTGACCGCGGACACGTCGTACACCTTCGCCGTCCGCGCCAGGGACGCCGCCGGCAACGCCTCCGCGGCGAGCACCGCGGTGACCTTCCGGACCAGGACCGGCGGGGTGAGCGGCGCGCTGGCCGTGCAGCAGCGCGGCGGCGGTGGGGCGAGCGTCAACCAGATCGGCACGACGCTCGCCCTGGTCAACCGCGGCACCGCGGCGGTCGACCGGTCGACCGTGACCCTGCGGTACTGGTTCACCGGTGACACCGCCAACGCCAACTACCAGGTGTTCTGCGACTGGGCGGTGGTCGGCTGCGCCAACGTGCGCGCCACCGTCGTGAAGCTGCCCACCGCGCGGCCGGGCGCGGACGCCTACCTCCAGGTGTCGTTCGCCGCGGGCACCCTCGCCGCGGGGGCGAGCACCGGCGACATCCAGCTGCGGGTGGCCAAGTCCGACTGGTCGACCTTCAACCAGGCCGACGACCACAGCTACCGCGACGCTTCCTCGCTGACCGACTTCGACCGGGTGACCGCCTACACCGGCGGCACCCTCACCTGGGGCGTCGAGCCCTAGCACCAGGCTCGGCACGGGGCGTTCTGCGCGCCCAGGCGTCCCGTGCCGACTCCACTCCCCGCCACCGCCTTTCAAGCTCGCGGGTCAATGGCTGATCCGTGCAGGAGGAGGACGCATGAGGTACCGCACCAGAGCGGGACGGTTGCGCACCGGTCCGCTCGCGCTGATAGCCGCGGCGGCGACCGCCGCGGGTGTTATGCCGTTCGTCGCGCCGGTGGCGAACGCGGCCGTGGCTTGCACGGTCAACTACCAGATCTCCAGCCAGTGGCAGGGCGGCTTCGGGGCCAACGTGTCCGTCCGCAACGAAGGCGACCCCGTCAGCAACTGGCGCCTCACGTGGACCTTCCCGGACGGCCAGCGCGTGCAGCAGGGTTGGAACGGCACGTTCACGCAGAGCGGCAGCGCCGTGACCGTGGCCGCGCCCAGCTGGTCGCCGAACCTGGGCACGGGCGCCACCGTGACCCCGGGCTTCAACGGCTCGTGGACCGGCCAGAACCGGCCGCCGACGGACTTCGCGCTCAACGGCACCCGGTGCACCGGCCCGAACGTCAACGTCAACCCGACGGCGTCGCTCACCTCGCCGACCTCGGGCCAGGCGTTCCAGGTCGGCCAGCCGGTGACGTTCGCGGCCACCGCGGCCGACACCGACGGCACCGTCGCCAAGGTCGACTTCATCGCCGACGGCGTGGTCGTCGCCACCGACACCACGGCCCCGTACACGGGCTCGTGGACCGGCGCGACCGCGGGCGAGCACTCGATCGCGGCGCGGGCCACGGACGACAAGGGCGGCGTGGGCACCTCCACCGCCGTCGGCATCCGGGTGATCGCCGGCCAGAGCATCCAGGTCAGCCCGGCCACGCTGAACGTCAAGCAGGGCGGCACCGCCACCTTCGGCGTCTCCCTCGCCACCGCGCCCACCTCCTCGGTGACGGTCGCCGTGGCCCGCTCGGCGGGCAGCACCGACCTGACGGCCGCGCCCACGTCGCTGACGTTCACCACGTCCAACTGGGCGACCAAGCAGAACGTGACGGTCACCTCGGCGGCCAACGGCGGCGACCTGGCCACGGCCACGTTCACCGCCAGCGCCACGGGCGTCACGTCCGGCTCGGTGGAGGTCAGGGAGACCTCGGCGGACACCTCGCCGTTCGAAGAGGCGTTCCTCGAGCAGTACAACAAGATCAAGGACCCGGCCAACGGCTACTTCCGCAACTTCAGCGGGCTGCTGGTGCCGTACCACTCGGTCGAGACCTTCATGGTGGAGGCGCCCGACCACGGGCACGAGACCACCTCCGAGGCGTTCAGCTACTACCTGTGGCTGGAGGCGAGCTACGGCCGCATCAGCGGTGACTGGGCTCCGTTCAAGCAGGCCTGGGCCTCGCTCGAGCGCTACATCATCCCGGCGCACGCCGACCAGCCGACGAACGACAAGTACAACGCCTCCAAGCCGGCGACGTACGCGCCCGAGCACCCGCGGATGGACCTGTACCCGTCCGTCCTGGACTCGAACGTCCCGGTGGGTTCGGACCCGATCGCGGCCGAGCTGAAGGCCGCGTACGGCACGGACGACATCTACGGCATGCACTGGCTGATCGACGTCGACAACACCTACGGCTTCGGCCGCTGCGGTGACGGCACGACCGCGCCCGCGTACATCAACACCTACCAGCGCGGCTCGTCCGAGTCGGTGTTCGAGACCATCCCGCAGCCCTCGTGTGACACGTTCAAGCACGGTGGCCCCAACGGGTACCTCGACCTGTTCACCAAGGACGCGTCCTACGCCAAGCAGTGGAAGTTCACCAACGCCCCGGACGCCGACGCACGTGCGGTGCAGGTGGCGTTGCTGGCCCAGCAGTGGGCGACCGCGCAGGGCAAGGCGAGCGACATCGCCGCGGAGACCGCCAAGGCGTCCAAGATGGGCGACTACCTGCGGTACGCCATGTTCGACAAGTACTTCAAGAAGATCGGCAACTGCACCAGCCCGTCCTGCGCCGCCGGCAGCGGCAAGGACAGCGCGCACTACCTGATGTCCTGGTACTACGCGTGGGGTGGCGCGACCGACACGTCCGCGGGTTGGGCGTGGCGCATCGGTGACGGCGCGTCGCACCAGGGTTACCAGAACCCGCTCGCGGCCTACGCGCTGTCGCAGAACGCGGCGCTGAAGCCGAAGTCGGCCACGGCCGTGGCGGACTGGACGAAGAGCCTGGACCGCCAGCTGGAGCTGCTGCAGTGGCTGCAGTCCGCCGACGGCGCGATCGCCGGTGGTGTCACGAACTCGTGGGAGGGCAAGTACGGCACGCCCCCCTCGGGCACGCCGACCTTCTACGGCATGTTCTTCGAGCAGCACCCGGTCTGGCACGACCCGCCGAGCAACCGGTGGTTCGGCTTCCAGACCTGGCAGATGGAGCGCACCGCCTCGCTGTACCAGATGACCGGTGACGCGCGGGCCAAGAAGATCCTCGACAAGTGGGTCCCCTGGGCCATCGCGAACACCACCGTCGGCACCGGCGGGGACTTCCAGATCCCGTCCGACATCAACTGGACCGGCGCGCCGGACACCTGGAACCCCAGCTCGCCGGGCTCCAACGCCAACCTGCGCGCCACGGTGCTGAACTACAGCCAGGACGTCGGCATCGCCGCGTCGTTCGCCAAGACCCTGCTCAACTACGCGGCCAAGTCGGGCAACGCCCAGGCCCGGACCGTGGGCGAGGGCCTGCTGACGGCGCTGCTGGCGCACAAGGACGACAAGGGCATCGCCGTGCCGGAGACCCGGGCCGACTACAACCGGCTCGACGACCCGTACAACTCGTCCACGGGCGAGGGTGTCTACGTGCCGTCCGGCTGGACCGGCAAGATGCCGAACGGCGACGTGATCAACAGCTCCTCGACGGCGTTGTCGATCCGTTCGTTCTACAAGAACGACCCGGACTGGCCCAAGGTTCAGGCGTACCTGAACGGCGGCCCCGCGCCGACCTTCACCTACCACCGGTTCTGGGCACAGGCCGAGATCGCGACCGCGTTCTCGCTGCACTCGGAACTGTTCGGGTAGACCGCTGAAGGTCGCCGGCACCCCCCTCACGACGTGGTGAGGGGGGTGTTCGGCGTGTCGCGATTCGCCGCTCCGGCGTCTCAATTGTCGAATGCGTTCGACGTCGGCGTCCCGATGAAACAAGCGTGAAACTTCGGTGTTGACTCCGGCGAGAGAGCTGTGCCACATTTCTGGAACCCCGCTCCGCTGACCCCGGTCGGCGACGTTTTCGCAGCGATCGAAACGATTCGATTCAGTGAGCTGCGCATTCGAACAATTCGACGACCGCGAGAGGTGTGCCGTGAACCCGCTGCCGTTCCGCGACCCGGGTCTGCCGGTCGAGGACAGGGTGACCGACCTGCTCGGCCGGCTGACCGACGAGGAGAAGGTGGCGCTGCTGCACCAGCACCAGCCGGCGGTGCCGAGGCTGGGCCTGGCGGCGTTCCACACCGGCATGGAGGCGTTGCACGGCGTCGCGTGGCTGGGCGTGGCGACGGTGTTCCCGCAGGCGCTGGGGCTGGGCGCGTCGTGGGACCCGGACCTGGTGCGGCGGGTGGGCGAGGCGGTCGGCGTGGAGGCGCGCGGCTTCCACCACCGCAACCCCGTCGCGCACGGCCTGAACGTGTGGGCGCCGGTGGTGAACCCGCTGCGCGACCCGCGCTGGGGCCGCAACGAGGAGGGCTACTCGGAGGACCCGACGCTCACCGCGGCGCTGGGCACGGCGTACGCGACCGGGCTGCGCGGCGACCACCCGCGCTACCTGCGCACCGCGCCGACGTTGAAGCACTTCCTGGGCTACAACAACGAGGACGACCGCTGCGTCACCTCGTCGGACCTGCGGCCGAGGGTGCTGCACGAGTACGAGCTGCCGTGCTTCCGCGGCCCGGTCGAGGCGGGCGCGGCGGTGGCGGTGATGCCGTCGTACAACCTGGTCAACGGGCGTCCCGCCCACCTGAGCCCGCTCATCGCCGAGGAGCTGCGCGCCTGGGCGCCGGACGGGCTCGCCGTCGTCAGCGACGCGTACGCGCCGTCGAACGTGGCCGGGTTGCAGGCCTACCTGCCCACCCAGGCCGAGGGCCACGCGGCGCTGCTCAACGCGGGCCTGGACAGCTTCACCGACCAGGACGCCGACCCGACGCTGATGGTCGAGAGCGTCACCACGGCCCTCAAGGACGGCCTGCTGGACTGGTCCGTCGTGGACCGCGCGGTCGGCAACGTGCTCGCGCTGCGGTTCCGGCTGGGCGAGTTCGACCCGCCGGACGACAACCCGTACGCGTCGATCACCGCGGACGTGATCGGCACGCACGGCGAGCTGGCGCTGGAGGCGGCGCGGCGGGCGGTCGTGCTGCTGCGCAACGAGTCCGCGCTGCCGCTGCGCCGGGGCACGAGCGTCGCGGTCATCGGCACGCACGCCGACGCGCTGTTCGAGGACTGGTACAGCGGCACCCTGCCCTACCAGGTGACCGTCCGCAGGGGCTTGGAGGAGTTCGCCTCCTCGGTGACCCACGCCGAGGGCGTCGACCGGATCGCGCTGCGCGCGGCGGACGGCCGGTACCTCGGGGTGCGCGGCGGCGTCGTCGGCCTGGGGGAGCGGGCCCTGTTCGACCGCTTCGACTGGGGCGACGGGGTGTGGACGCTGCGGGACGTGGGGTCGCGCCGCTACCTCGGCATGGCCGAGGACGGCACGCTGGTCGCCACCGCGACCACGCCGGGCGGCTGGGACGTGCGGGAGCTGTTCGAGCCGCGCCCGGTCGAGGGCGGCGTGGTGCTGCGCAACGTCGTCGGCGGCGCGGACCACCCGGCGGTGATCCGGGGGTCGGTCGCGCTGGAGTCCGTGGTCTTCGAGGTCGAACTCGTGGTGGACGGGGTCGCCGCCGCCGCGCGGGTCGCGGCGGCGGCCGACACCGCCGTGCTGGTGCTGGGCAACGACCCGCACATCAACGGCCGCGAGACGCAGGACCGCACGACCCTGCGGCTGCCGTGGCTGGGCCTGGTCCGCGCGGTACGCGAGGCCAACCCGAACACGGTCCTGGTGCTGGTGAGCAGCTACCCGTACGCGCTGGACGGCGAGGAGGAGCACCTGCCCGCGATCGCGTGGACCGCGCACGGCGGGCAGGAGCAGGGCCGGGCGGTCGCCGAGGCGCTGTTCGGCGCGTACTGCCCGTCCGGCCGGCTCACGCAGACCTGGTACCGCTCCGACGACGACCTGCCCGACATCTTCGACTACGACATCATCCGCGCCGGGAGCACGTACCTGTACTTCACCGGCGAGCCGCTGTTCCCGTTCGGCCACGGCCTGGGCTACACCTCCTTCGCGTACTCGGAGCTGACCTGGGCCGACGGCGTCGCCGAGGTCTCGGTCACCAACACCGGCGAGGTGGCGGGCGCGGAGGTCGTGCAGCTGTACTCGTCGGCGCCGGGCTCGCGGGTGCGGCAGCCGGCGCGCAAGCTCCAGTCGTTCCACCGGGTCGACCTCGCGCCCGGCGAGAGCGCGGTGGTGCGGCTGCGCACCGACCGGCTGTGGCACTGGGACGTCACGACCGGTCGCCGGGTGGTCGAGGCGGGCCGCTACGAGCTGGGCGCGGGCTCCTCGTCGCGGGACATCCGGTCCCGGCTGGTGGTCGACGTGCCGGGTGAGGTGATCGGGCCCCGCTCGGGCGCGCTGCCCGCGCTCGACTTCGACGACTGCGACGGCGTGCGGCTGGTGGACGACGAGGTCGTGTTCACCCGGGCCGGCGCGTGGATCGCGTTCCACGACGTGACGCCGGAGCCGCGGTCCGCGCCGCCGGACACCCGGCTCGCGGTCGACGGCACGTCGCTGGTGCTCACCGCGGAGGCGGCGGGCGTGCGGGTTCGGGAGGTGCGTTGACGTGGTGACCATCGCCGATGTAGCACGGCACGCCGGTGTCGCGCCCAGCACCGTGTCCTACGTGCTCACCGGGCGGCGTTCGATCTCCTCGGCCACCAAGGCCCGGGTCGAGGCGAGCGTGCGCGCGCTGGGCTACCACCCGCACGCGGGCGCCCGGTCGCTGGCCAGCAACCGCGCCAACGTGCTCGCGCTCGTGCTGCCGATGCGCGAGGGCATGCACATGCCGGTGCTGATGCAGTTCGTCGTCGCGGTGGCCAACGCGGCCCGCCGGCACGACCACGACGTGCTGCTGGTGACCGCCGACCAGGGCGCGGCCGGGCTGCGCCGGGTCGCGGGCAGCGCGCAGGTCGACGGGCTGCTGGTGATGGACGTGGAGATGCACGACGAGCGCGTGCCCGTGCTGCGGGAGCTGGACCGGCCGTCGGTGCTGATCGGCTTCCCCGCCGACGCGGCCGGCCTGACGTGCGTCGACCTCGACTTCGCCGAGGCGGGCTCGCGGTGCGTGGACCACCTCGCCGACCTCGGGCACACCTACGTGGCGCTGATCGGCGCGCCCCGCGCGGTCTACCAGCGCGACACCGGGTTCGCCCACCGCACCATGGCCGGGTTCAGCGCGGCGGCGATGCGCCGGGGCGTCTCCTCGACCACCCTGCCCACCGAGACCGACCACGAGTCGGTCCGGGTGGCGATCACCGGCCTGCTGGAGCGCCACCCGGCGGTGACGGGGCTGGTGGTGCACAACGAGGCCGCGCTGCCGTCCGTGGTCGAGGTGCTGCGGTCGCTGGGCCGCAAGGTGCCCGACGACGTGGCCGTGGTCGCGATCTGCCCCGACGACCAGGCCGAGCGCCTGATGCCGCCGCTGACCTCCGTGGCGGTGCCGGCCGAGCAGCTGGGCCACCACGCGGTGGCGCTGCTGATGGCCAAGCTCGACCGGACCCCGACCCCACCGCTGACCCTGCTGCCGCCCCGGTTGACCGAACGGGCCAGCACGAGCCGCTGACCACCCGCCGCTCCGGCCGGCGCGCACCCGCGTCCGGTTTCGAAGCGCTTCGACGTACCGGGAAGGACACGATGGGCTCGCGATGGAGCGCCGGCGGGGCCGGAAGCGGGGTCGACGGCGGGTCGGGCGACCGCGACCACCCCCGCCCGCGCGCCGGCCCGGCGTTGACGACCGGTCCCGTCCGCCCGACCGCATCCCGCTCCCACCGCGCGCAGGCGCGACTTCCCTGACCCGACACAGAGGGGCGTTCTACCGATGATTCTCAACCGCAGGGGCTTCCTGACCCTCACGGCGGCGGCCGGCGGCACACTGCTGGTGGGGTGCGGCGGCCCGGCCACGCAGCACACCGGCACCGCGCTCGGCGAGGACGCGCTGGCCAAGGTGCTGCCGTCCTACCACCCGGTGGACTTCGCCAAGCCGGACCTGCCGGGCGTCAACGGCTCGACCGCGGGCTACCTGAAGTTCCCGACCGCGCTCGTCGACGCGGTCGGGGGCAAGGTGCTCGACGGCGGCGAGGTCACCGCCATGACGCCCGCGTTCTGGCCGCTCCCGCCGGGCCTGGGCCAGAACTCCTACTGGGACGCGGTCAACCAGCGCATCGGCGGCGTGGTGAGGTTCGAGCAGGTGCAGGGCCAGGACTACCAGGCCAAGCTCGGCGCGATGGTGGCCGCCCGGCAGGTGCCCGAGGTGACCGTCATGCCGACGTTCACCATCCCGCCGCGGTTCAGCGAGGGCGTGGGCCAGGTGTTCGCGGACCTGACCGACCTCCTCAGCGGCGACAAGGTCGAGGACTACCCGCTGCTGGCCAACATCCCGACCGAGACGTGGCACTCCTGCGTCTACGGCGGCAAGCTCTACGGCGTGCCGTTCCGGGGCGAGCTGTTCCCCGAGACGATCATGTACCGCAAGGACGTCGTCGAGAAGCTCGGCGGTACCGCACCGAAGAACGTCGACGAGTTCTACCAGCTCTGCAAGAAGGTCAACGACCCGGCGGCCAACCGGTGGGCGCTCGGCGACGTGTTCCGGTCGATGGTGCGCGTCTTCGGCGACCCCGGCGACTGGAGCCGCGACCCCTCCGGCAAGGTCGTCAACAAGATCGAGACGACCGCCTACAAGGAGGCCGTCAAGTTCACCCGCTCCCTCTACGACGCCGGGTTCGTGCACCCGAACGTCGTGGCCGGCAGCAACACCGGCATCAACGAGCTGTTCGAGGGCGGTCAGATGCTGATCCACCTGGCCGGCCTGGGCTACTGGGGCGAGGCGGTGCGGCGGCAGCGGCCGGCCAACCCCTCGTTCGGCCTGGAGGCCCTGCCGCTGTTCGCCCACGACGGCGGCAAGCCGCGGTACTCCGTGTCGCCGCCGACCGCGATGGTCACCCTGTTCCGCAAGGACCTGTCGGTCGACCGGATCAAGGAGCTGCTGCGGTTGGCGAACTTCGTCGCCGCGCCCGTCGGCACCACCGAGCACTACCTGATCAACTACGGCGTCGAGGGCAAGCACAGCACCCGCGACGCCAACGGCGCGCCGGGCCTGAACGAGCTGGGCCGCAAGGAGATCACCCTGACCTACGGATTCGTGTCCGCGCCGCCGGACACCATCATCGACGCCCAGTACCCGGACTTCGTCAAGGCCAAGCACGCGTGGCTCGCCGACGCCTACGAGCACCAGGTGCGCCCCCTGACGTTCGGCATGCGCATCGAGGAGCCCGCCGAGCACTCCAAGCTCGGCCAGGAGTACCAGGACAAGACCTACGACATCCTGCGCGGCCGGGTCGACGTGGGCGAGGTCGACGCGCTGGCCGAGAAGTGGCGCAAGGCGGGCGGCGACGAGCTGCGCGAGTTCTACGACAAGGCCCTGCGCGATGCCGGGCGCTGACCTGCTGGACCGCCCCGCGCTCCGACCCCGCACGCCGGCGGCCGCCGGTCGGCGTGCGGGCTGGCGCCGCAGGCTCCGCCGCGACTGGGTGCTGCTGCTCATGGTGGCGCCCGCCATCGGGCTGCTCACCGTGTTCCACTACGTGCCCCTGCTGGGCAACGTGGTGGCGTTCCAGGACTACTCGCCGTTCGTCGGCATGACCTACAGCCCGTGGGTGGGGTTCGGGAACTTCGTCCGCATCATGGAGGACCCGGAGTTCTGGGACGCGACGGCGAACACGCTGGTGATCACCGCGTTCCAGCTCGTGTTCTACTTCCCGATCCCGATCGGCCTGGCGCTGCTGGTGCACAGCCTGATGAGCCCGCGGCTGCGGGTGTTCGTGCAGAGCGTGGTCTACCTGCCGCACTTCTTCTCGTGGGTGCTGGTGATCACGCTGTTCCAGCAGATGCTCGGCGGCGCGGGCGTGCTCAACCAGGCGCTGCGGGCCAACGGCGCGGCGACGTTCGACGTCATGACGGACCCGGACCTGTTCCTCGGGCTGGTGACGGCCCAGGCGGTGTGGAAGGACGCGGGGTGGGGCGCGATCGTGTTCCTGGCCGCGCTGGCCACCGTGGACACCAGCCTGTACGAGGCGGCGGCCGTCGACGGCGCGGGCCGGTGGCGGCGGATGTGGCACGTCACGCTGCCCACGTTGATCCCGGTGGTCGTGCTGCTGCTGATCCTGCGCCTGGGCGAGGCGCTGTCCGTCGGCTTCGAGCAGTTCCTGCTGCAACGCGACGCGGTGGGCCGGGAGGCGGCCGAGGTGCTGGACACGTACGTGTACTTCACCGGCGTGGTCAACGCCGACTACTCCTACGCCGCCGCGGCGGGCCTGATCAAGGGCGTGATCGGGTTGCTGCTGGTGCTGGCGGCGAACCGGGTGGCGCACCTGGTGGGCGAGCAGGGGGTGTACTCGCGATGACGGCCACCGCCCCCGCCCGCCGCGGGCCCGCCGCGCGCACCCGCCCGATCTGGGACGAGCCGCCCACGCGCTCCGGCCAGGCGGCCAAGGGCGTGCTGGTGGGGCTCGTGCTGCTGGCCGTGCTGTTCCCGCTGTGGGTCGTGGTGGTCACCAGCGTCTCGCCCGCCTCGGCCATCACCGAGGCGGGCGGCCTGGTGATCGTCCCCGACGGGTTCAGCACCGGCGCCTACGAGGAGCTGCTGTCCGGTGGCGTGGTGACCAGGTCGGTGCTCGTCAGCACCGGCGTCACGGTCGTCGGCACGCTGTTCAGCACGGTCGTGACGCTGCTGGCCGCCTACGGGCTGTCGCGACCGGGCTCGTTCGCGCACCGGCCGCTGCTGTTCCTGGTGCTGCTGACGTTCCTGTTCGGACCGGGCCTGATCCCCACCTACCTGCTGGTCAGCTCGCTGGGCCTGCTGGACACCTACGCGGCGCTGGTGCTGCCCGGCGCGGTGGCCGCGTTCAACCTGGTGGTGCTGCGGTCGTTCTTCATGAACCTGCCGCGGGAGGTCGTCGACAGCGCCCGCATCGACGGCGCGAGCGAGCTGGGCGTGCTGACCCGGATCGTGCTGCCGCTGTCGAAGGGCGTCACGGCCGTCATCGCGCTGTTCTACGGCGTGGGCTACTGGAACGCGTTCTTCAACGCCTTCCTGTACCTCAACTCCAACGACAAGTGGCCGTTGCAGATGGTGCTGCGGACCTACGTGCTGCAGGGGCAGTCGATCCCGGGCGCGAGCGCGGTCGACTCCACCCTGGACCACACCGGCGGCCCGGTCGCCACGCTGGCGATCAAGATGGCCGTGATCGTGCTCGCCGTGGTGCCGGTGCTGGTGGTGTACCCGTTCGTGCAGAAGCACTTCACCAAGGGGGTCATCGTGGGGGCGATCAAGGGGTGACGGGCCTGCGCTACGGCGGCGACTACAACCCGGAGCAGTGGCCCGAGGAGGTGTGGGCCGAGGACGTCGAGCTGATGCGCCGGGCGGGCGTCACCACCGCGACGGTCGGCGTGTTCTCGTGGGCGCGCATCGAGCCGCGGCCGGGTGAGCGCGACTTCGGCTGGTTGGACCGGGTGCTCGACCTGCTGCACGACGGCGGGATCGAGGTCTTCCTGGCCACGCCGACCGCGTCGCCGCCGCCGTGGCTCGGGCGCCGCCACCCGGAGACGCTGCCGGTCGACTTCGACGGCCACCGGCTCGCCTACGGCTCGCGCAACCAGTTCTGCCCGTCCTCCCCGGTGTACCGGGAGCACGCGCTGTCGCTGGTGGCCGACCTGGCCCGGCGGTACGCCGACCACCCGGCGGTCAGGCTCTGGCACGTCGGCAACGAGCTGGGCCAGGTGTGCCACTGCGACGTGACGGCCGGGCACTTCCGGCGGTGGCTGCGCGAGCGCCACGGCTCGCTGGAGGCGCTGAACGACGCCTGGTCCACCGCGTTCTGGAGCCAGCGCTACGGCGAGTGGGACGAGGTGGTCCCGCCGCGCCGCGCGCCGTACCTGATCAACCCCGCGCAACGGCTGGACTTCGCCCGGTTCTGCTCGGACGCGCTGGTCGAGTGCTTCCTGGCCGAACGGGACGTGCTGCGGCGGTTCGCCCCGGGCGTGCCGGTGACGACGAACTTCATGGGCTTGCAGGCGCCCCTGGACTACTGGGAGCTGGCGCGGCACGAGGACGTGGTGTCGCACGACTGGTACGCCGACCCGTTCGACCCGACCGGGCACGTGATGAGCGCGTTGGGCTTCGACCTGGTGCGGTCGCTGGCGGGCGGGCCGTGGGTGCTGATGGAGCAGGCGGCGAGCGCGGTCAACTGGCGGCGGCGCAACCCGCCCAAACCGGCCGGGCAGCTGCGGGCCCAGTCCGTGCAGGCGGTGGCGCGCGGTGCGGACGCGGTGTGCTTCTTCCAGTGGCGCGCCTCGCGCGGCGGCGCGGAGAAGTTCCACTCGGGCATGGTGCCGCACGCGGGACCGGACAGCCGGGTGTTCCGGGAGGTGGCCGCGCTGGGCGCGGACCTGCGGGCGCTGGCCCCGGTGGCCGGCTCGGCGGTGCCCGCGTCGGTGGCGGTGGTGCTGGACTGGGAGAGCTGGTGGGCCAGTGAGCTGGACGCCCACCCGTCGGGCGACTTCGCCCTGCTCGACCGGCTGCGCGACTTCTACGAGCCGCTGTTCGACCTTGGCGTCACGGTGGACTTCGCGCACCCGTCGGCGGACCTGTCGGCGTACCGGCTGGTCGTCGTGCCGAACCTGTACCTGGTCGCCGACCCGGAGCCGCTGCGCTCGTACGTGGCGGGCGGCGGCACGCTGGTGATGGGCTTCTTCTCCGGGATCGTGGACGAGCACGACCGGGTGCGGCTCGGCGGCTACCCCGCGCCGTTTCGGGACGTGCTCGGGCTGCGGGTCGAGGAGCCGGTGCCCCTCGCGCCGGGCGAGGTGCTGGCGTGCGCCTCGGCGTCGCTGGGGGAGTTCACCGCCGACTTCTGGTACGAGGACCTACGCGCGGAGGGGGCGGAGGTCGTGGCGTCCCTCGTGGACGGTGGGGTGCCGGTGGTGCTGCGCAACCGGTTCGGCGACGGCGTGGCCTGGTACGTGGCCACCCGGCCGGCGGCGGACGCGACGCGGCGGCTGCTGGCGCGGGCGGTCGCGGAGGCCGGCGTGGAACCGGTCCTCGCCCCGCCGCCCGGGGTGGAGGTCGTGCGCCGCGGCGACGTGCTGTTCCTGGTCAACCACGGTCGCGCCGACGTGCGGGTGGCCGTGCCGGGCGCGCACGTGGACCTGCTGACCGGCGCGCCCGTCACCGACGAGGTGGCGCTGGGGAGGTTCGGGGTCGCGGCCCTCGTGCCCGCACTACCCTCCGGTGGATGAGCGACAACCACGTCGTGGTGATCACCACCACCGACAGCGAGGACGCGGCGGTCACGCTGGCGAAGGCCGTCGTGGAGGCGCGGCTGGCGGCGTGCGCGCAGGTGGGCGGCCCGGTCCGCAGCGTCTACCGGTGGCGGGGCGAGGTCCACGACGAGCCCGAGTGGCAGCTGTGGATCAAGACCGCCTACGACCGGGTCGACGAGCTGACCGAGTTCGTCAAGGCGCGGCACGGCTACGACGTGCCGGAGGTGCTGGCCCTGCCCGTCCTCGGCGGCAACCCCGACTACCTCGCCTGGCTCACCGAGCAGACCCGGCCCTGAGCCGGCTCAGATCCCCAGCCGCCGCCGGACCAGGGTGGCGGTGTGCACCGGCTCGGCGGCGCTGCCGTGCCGGACCTGCGTGCGGCAGCTGAACCCGTCCGCCACGACCGGCGTGCCCGCGCCCGCCGCGCGCACGGCCGGGAACAGCACCTGCTCGCCCACCGCCATCGACACCTCGTGGTGCCCGCGCTCGAAGCCGAAGTTGCCCGCCAGCCCGCAGCACCCCTCCAGCAGCGACGCGCGCACCCCCGCCTTGGCCAGCAGCTCGCGGTCGGCGTCCAGGCCCAGCTCGGCGTACTGGTGGCAGTGCGGCTGCACGACCGCCGGCCCGTCGCCCGGCACCTGCTCCAGCAGCGGCGACACGTGCTCGGCGAACGTGCGCACCGACTCCGCCAGCCGCACCACGTCCGGGTCGTCGCCCGCCACCTCCAGCGCGTCGGAGCGCAGGAACGCCGTGCAGCTCGGCTCCAGCCCCACCACCGGCACGCCGTCCCGCGTCCACGGTCGCAGCACCCGCGCCGTCCGCCGCACCACCCGCCGCGCCACGCCGAGCTGACCGGTGGAGAACCACGTCAACCCGCAGCACACCGCGCCCCGGGGCACCTCGACGGCCTGCCCCGCGTGCCCGAGCACCGCCGCCGCGTCCAGCCCGATCCCCGGCTCGAAGTGGTTGGTGAACGTGTCCGGGAACAGCAGCACCCGCTCGCCCCCGTCGCCGCCGCCGGGGAAGCGCGACTGGAACGACCGCACCGGCTCGGGCAGCGGCCGTTCCGGCGCGACCCCGGCGAACCGCCCGAACCGCGCCGTCAGCCCGTTCACCAACCGCAACCGCAGCCACAGCGGCAACCACCCCATCGAGTAGTGCGCCGCCGGCCGCACCCGCCCCCGGTAGTGGTGGTGCAGGAACTCCGCCTTGTAGGTGGCCATGTCCACGTCCACCGGACAGTCCCGCTTGCACCCCTTGCAGCCCAGGCACAGGTCCAGCGCGTCCCGCACCTCCGCGGACCGCCAGCCGCCGCGCACCACCCCGCCGTTGAGCATCTCGAACAGCAGCCGCGCCCGGCCGCGCGTCGAGTGCCGCTCCTCCCGCGTCACCCGGTAGCTGGGGCACATCACCCCGCCCGAGGTGTTCAGGCACTTGCCGACGCCCACGCACCGCCGTGACGCCGCCGCCAGGTCGCCGCCGTCGGCCCGCAGCGCGAGCGCCGCCCGGGTCGGGATCACCGGCGGCGCGACCAGCACGCGCAGGTCGTCGTCCAGCCTCGCGGGCGCCACGATCCGGCCGGGGTTCATCCGGTTGCCCGGGTCGAACGCCGCCTTGAACCGCGCGAACGCCTCGATCGCGGCCGGCGGGTACATCCGGGGCAGCAGCTCCGAGCGGGCCTGACCGTCGCCGTGCTCGCCGGACAGCGACCCGCCGTGCGCCACCACGAGGTCGGCCGCGTCCTGCAGGAACGACCGGTGCCCGCGCCGGAAGTCGAAGTCGACCCGCACGTGCAGGCACCCCTCGCCGTAGTGGCCGTAGGTGATGCCGCGCCGGCCGTGCCCGGCCAGCAACGCGTCGAAGTCCCGCAGGTAGGCGCCCAGCCGCTCGGGCGGCACGGCCGCGTCCTCCCAGCCCGACCACGCCTCGCCGCCGTCGGGCATCCGGGTCGCCAGTCCCGCGCCGTCCTCCCGCACCCGCCACAGCGCGCGCTGGAGGGCCGGGTCGGTCACCACCGCCGAGTGCGGCGCGAGCGCGGCGGCCCGGTGCGCGACCGCGTCGTCCGCGGTCTCCACGAACAACCAGCTCTCGCCGCGCGGCAGCAGCCGCCACGACTCGCCGGCCGCGCGGACCAGCGCGGCGGTCAGCCCCTCGATCGTGAGCACGTCCAGCTCGCGCAGGTGCGGCGCGAGGTCCGCCGCGTCGTACGGCCCGTCGAAGCCCAGCACGGCCAGCACCCGCCGCGGCGGCACCGGCACCAGCTCCACCGTCGCGCCCAGCACGGTCGCGCACGTGCCCTCCGAGCCGACCAGCGCCCTGGTGAGGTCCGGCAGCGCGTCCAGCCGGTAGCCCGACACCCGCCGGTCCAGCGCCGGGAACCACGCCGGGTCGACCTCGGGGAGGTCCAGCGGCGGGGGAGTGCGGGTGTCGAACCGGCGGCCGTCGGGCAGCAGCACGTCGAGCGCGCGCACGTTGTCGCTGGTCTTGCCCCAGGCCACGGAGTGCGCGCCGCACGCGTCGTTGCCGATCATCCCGCCGAGCGTGCAGCGCGAGTGGGTGGACGGGTCCGGCCCGAACACCAGCCCGTGCGGCCGGGCGGCGTCGTTGAGGCGGTCGAGCACGACACCCGGCTGCACCACCGCGACCCGCTCCACCGGGTCCACCGAGATCACCCGGTCGAGGTACCGGGAGAAGTCGATCACCAGGCCGGACCCGGCCGAGTTCCCCGCGATCGAGGTGCCCGCGCCCCGGTTGGTGATCGGCACGCCGTGCTCGACCGCCACCCCGACCGCCGCCACCACCGCGTCCGCGGACCTCGGCCGCACCACGACCGCGGGCACGTGGCGGTAGTTCGACGCGTCGACGGAGTACAGCGCGCGGTCGCCGGGACCGGCGAGCACGTCGCCGTCCACCGCGGCCCGGAGTTGTTCGACGAAACCGGTCACCACCCGATTGTGATCCACCACCGGCCAGTGGTGGCGTACCGAGGGGTAGGGGATAGCCTCGCCCGCATCAACCAGCAGCGATGGGAGCAAGCGTGTCGAGGTCCGTTCTGGTCACCGGCGGCAACCGGGGCATCGGTCTGGCGATCGCGCGGGCGTTCGCCGCTCAGGGCGACAAGGTCGCGGTGACCCACCGCGGCTCCGGCGCGCCCGAGGGCCTGCTCGGCGTCAAGTGCGACGTGACCAGTTCCACCGAGGTCGACGCGGCGTTCGCCGAGGTCGAAGCCGCGCACGGGCCCGTCGAGGTGCTCGTCGCCAACGCCGGCATCACCGACGACACCCTGCTGCTGCGGATGTCCGACGAGCAGTTCACCCGCGTCCTGGACGCCAACCTCACCGGCGCGTTCCGGGTGGCGCAGCGCGCGTCCCGCGGCATGCTGCGCAAGCGCCGCGGCCGCATCGTGTTCATCTCCTCCGTGGTCGGCCTCATGGGCGGCGCGGGCCAGGTCAACTACGCCGCCAGCAAGGCGGGCCTGGTCGGCGTGGCCCGCTCGATCGCCCGCGAGCTGGGCACCCGCGACATCACCGCGAACGTCGTCGCGCCCGGGTTCATCACCACGGACATGACCGACGCGCTGCCCGAGGAGCGCAGGCAGCAGATCCTCGCCCAGGTGCCGGCGGGCCGCTACGGCACGACCGACGAGATCGCCGCCGCCGTCACGTTCCTGGCCTCCGACGCCGCCGCCTACATCACCGGCGCGGTGCTGCCGGTCGACGGCGGCCTCGGCATGGGCCACTGACCCGTTGGGTCGAACCAGTACCACTGCACAACATTCGGAGGACGGGTTTCAGTGACGGGACTGCTCGAAGGCAAGCGGCTGCTGGTCACCGGTGTGATCACGGACGCCTCGATCGCCTTCCACGTGGCCAAGGTCGCGCAGGAGCAGGGCGCCGAGGTCGTGCTCACCGGCTTCGGCCGGATGAGCCTCGTGGAGCGGATCGCCAAGCGCCTGCCGCGGCCCGCGCCGCTGGTCGAGCTCGACGTGCAGAACCAGGAGCACCTGGACACGCTGGCCGAGCGGGTCCGCGAGCACGTCGACGGCCTCGACGGCGTGGTGCACGCGATCGGCTACGCGCCGCCGTCGTGCCTGGGCGCGCCGTTCATGGACGCGCCGTGGGAGGACGTGTCCACCGCGATGCACGTCTCGGCGTACTCGTACAAGGCCCTGGTGCAGGCCACGCTGCCGTTGTTGGGTCGCGGCGCGTCGGTGGTGGGCCTGGACTTCGACGCCCGCCAGGCGTGGCCCGCCTACAACTGGATGGGCCCGGCGAAGGCGGCGTTCGAGGCGATCAACCGCTACCTGGCCCGCGACCTCGGCCCGGAGGGCATCCGGGTCAACCTGGTCTCGGCCGGCCCGGTGCGGACGATGGCCGCGAAGTCGATCCCCGGCTTCGGGCAGCTGGAGGCCATGTGGGGCGAGAAGGCCCCGCTGGGCTGGAACGTGGACGACCCCGAGCCGGTGGCCAAGTCGGTGTGCGGCCTGCTGTCGGACTGGTTCCCCGCCACCACCGGCTCCATGGTGTTCGTCGACGGCGGCGTGCACTTCCTGGGCCTGTAGCCCGCGGTCGGGTCGGCGCGCCCCCGCGCGCCGACCCCGCTCGTGCCGCCGGCCGTCGCAGGACCGGGCCGTCGCAGGACCGGGCCGCCGCACGACCGGGCCGCCGTGCCCGCGGTCACGCCGACCCGGTTGTGCGCGCCGCCCGCGGCGGCGCGAGGATGTCCGGGTGAGTTACGACGCGCTGCTCTGGCTGTCCTTCGGCGGACCGGAAGGACCCGAGGACGTCCGCCCCTTCCTGGAGAACGTGACCCGCGGCCGGGGCGTCCCGCCCGAGCGGTTGGACGAGGTCGAGCAGCACTACCAGCACTTCGGCGGCGTGTCGCCGATCAACGCGCTCAACCGCGCCGCCATCGAGGCCGTGCGCGGCCTGGTGGACCTGCCGATCTACTTCGGCAACCGCAACTGGCACCCGATGGTCGAGGACACCCTGGCCGAGATGAAGGCCGACGGCGTCCGGCGCGCGCTGGTCTTCCCCACCAGCGCCTACGGCGGCTACTCGGCGTGCCGGCAGTACGACGAGGACATCCTGCGCGCCCGCGCGGCCGTCGAGGACGCGCCCGAACTGGTCAAGCTGCGCCAGTTCTTCGACCACCCGCTGTTCGTGGAGTCCTTCGCGGACGCCGTGCGCGCCGCCGCGGCGCAACTGCCCGACGAGCCCTACCGGGTGGTGTTCACCGCCCACTCGGTGCCGGTGTCGGCGGACCGCGCCGCCGGACCGCCCGAGGACGGCGGCCACCTCTACTCCCGGCAGGTCGCCGAGGCGTCCCGGCTGGTCGCCGAGGCCGTCGGCGTGGTCGAGCACGACGTGGTGTGGCAGTCGCGGTCCGGTCCGCCGCAGGTGCCGTGGCTCGAGCCCGACATCGTCGACCACCTCGACACCCTCCACGACAAGGGTGTGCGCAACGTGGTGGTGTGCCCGATCGGGTTCGTCAGCGATCACCTGGAAGTGGTGTGGGACCTCGACACCGAGGCCCGCGAACGCGCCGGGGAACTCGGCATGGGCTTCGCCCGCGCGGCCACGCCCAACGACGACCCCCGGTTCGCCCGGCTCGTGGCGGAACTCGTCGCCGAGCACGTGGCGGGCGCGCCCGCGCGCAAGCTCTCCGGCTTCCCGATCCGGGGCTGCACGACCGACGGCGCGTTCTGCGCCACGAGGTGCTGCGAGCCGGTGAGGCGGCCGGGAGCCGACCGGTGAGCGTGGACTTCAGCTGGTCGCCCCGGCCGGCCGACTGGCGCGACGCGCTGCGCACCGCCGTGCCGCTGTACCGGTGGGCGCCGTGGTTCGCCGCGGCGCTCGCCGTGCTGGGCGTGGTCGTGCTGGTGCTGGGCATGACGTGGGCGGGCGTGTTCGGGCTCGTGCTCGCTGTGATCATCATCGCACTCGTCCCGGTGGGCACCGCGGTGAACTTCCACAACCACCCGCTGGCCGCCAGGACCGTGACGGGCACGGCGGACGCGCACTCGCTGCGGATGTCCGTCGGCCAGGCCGCGCGCAGCGAGCTGAGCTGGTCCGACCTGCCCGGCTGGGCCGAGACCGCGCGCGGGTTCGTGCTGCGGACCGCCACCACCGCCGTGTACGCCGTCCCGCACCGCGCGTTCGCCGACGCGGAGGCGGTCGGGGCGTTCCGGTCCCTGCTGACCGAGCACGTCGGCCCGGCCGACTGACCGGCGGGCCGGTCCGCGTACCCTCGGCAGGCGTGTCCTGTGCGAGTGCGACGCTGGTCGTCTGGACGTCGGCCTGGCTGCATGGTGCGGCCGCTGCCGACGACGTCTTCGACGCCCTGGGGTTCTGGGCCGAGTTGCACGAGGTGGTGGCCGACGACGACGGCACCGCCACGGCCCTGGACCTCCCCGGCCCCGACGAGGCCCCGGTCGGGCCCGCCCTGCTGCTGGCGTCGTTGCGCCGCGCTTCGGCGACCGCGGCCCGGCTGGTGATGCCCGTGCCGGGTGACGTGCGGGGGCTGGGCGCCGACGGGCCGCTGGGCAAGTCCGCGTTGCGGGCGGGCCAGGCCGCCGTGCTGCCCGACGTCGGCGTGGGCCTCGTGCCCAAGCTCGTGGCCGACGGCGTGATGCGGTGGACGGTGTTCGACCTGCCCGCCGCGCCGGCGGGGGAGCACGTGCCGATCGGCGAGGCGGAGCACGGGCTGGCGTCGGCGATGCGCGAGGCGGCCACCGCGCTGGTCACGCTCGACGTGGCGCGGCACCGGCCGAACGTGCGCACCGAGATCGCCGCGCTGTCCGCGGAGCACTCGGCGCTGGAGTGGCCCGCCGGGATGCCGCCCCGCGCCCTGCGGGTGCTGCAGCGCGCCTCGGAGGTCGCCGCGATCCTCGCCGTGGCCGCGTCCGACGCGCCGGGCGGAGCGGTGTCGGCGAGCGCGACGAGGGCGCGGGACGAGGCGCTGCGGCCGTTGTCCGAGGCCGTGCGGCGCGCTCGGCTCGCGGCCGTGGGCGAAGCCGTCCGGGTCCTTTCGGACCAGGGGGCCGGCCGCCATTAGGCGGTAATGGTCGTCGAATGTTCGACAACCATTCGGTGATCTTCGAAATGGCGACTTGTCCGGTTGTCCGTTCGACGGTCGAATATTCGATCGCGAACCTGCTCCGGAGTCGCACCGGCAATCGGCTGAACAGGTGACGCGGTGGGCGGCCGTTCGCGCGCCGAATCGATTCCGGCTCACCTCGGACTGGGAATCCCATTGGTGGCCGAAGTAGGATAACCGCAGGTCAGGGGAGTCATGGCCGGGCTACGTGCGCGGGTATAGCCACGGATTATCTCCAGGTCAACCCCTCGTCAACACGAGGTGTCGTGCGTTACGGTACGTCTGGGAGCGCTCCCAGGAAGCTGTTTCGGTCTCGCGTCGAATCCCGATTCGGCGAAATCGCTGGGAGCGCTCCCAGATGGCGGGTTGCTCGCAAGGAGGCGATGCATGAGTCTGCGCACGTTCGTACGCTCCCGGAGAATGACCGGGGCATTGGCGGTGACCTCGGTGGCGGCCCTGTCCGTCGCCGGGGTGGTGGCCTCCACGGCCACCGCCAGTGCCGCTGCCGGTTGTCGGGTGTCGTACCAGATCAGTAGCCAGTGGCAAGGCGGATTCGGCGCCAACGTCACGGTCACCAACCTCGGTGACTCCATCTCCGGCGGCTGGACGCTGGAGTGGGACTTCGCCGCCGGCCAGCAGGTCCAGCAGGGCTGGAACGGCACGTTCTCCCAGTCCGGGAGCCACGTGACGGTCCGCAGCCCATCCTGGGCCGGCAACCTCGGCACCGGCGCGTCGGTCACGCCCGGCTTCAACGGCTCGTGGAACGGGTCCAACCCCGCCCCCGCGCAGTTCAAGCTGAACGGCACGGTGTGCACGGGGTCGATCAGCACCACGACCACGACCACCACGACGACCACCACTACCACCACGACGACGACCACCACGACGACCACGACCGGGACCAACCCCGGTGGCGGCAAGGTGGACAACCCGTACGTGGGCGCGGGCGTGTACGTCAACCCGCTGTGGTCGGCCCAGGCCGCCGCCGAGCCGGGTGGCTCGCGGATCGCGAACCAGCCGACCGGTGTGTGGTTCGACCGGATCAGCTCGCTCGACGGCAACGGCTCGCCGACCACCGGCAACATGGGCCTGGCCGCCCACCTGGACGAGGCCGAGAAGCAGCGCGCGGCCCGCTCGGACGGCAACCTGGTCTTCCAGTTCGTGGTCTACAACCTGCCCGGTCGCGACTGCGCCGCGCTGGCCTCGAACGGTGAGCTCGGCGCCACCGAGATCGGTCGCTACAAGACCGAGTACATCGACAAGATCGCGAGCATCATCAGCAACCCGAAGTACTCGAAGCTGCGCATCGTCCCGGTCATCGAGATCGACTCGCTGCCGAACCTGGTCACCAACGTCTCGCCGCGCGCCACGGCCGTGGCGAACTGCGACACGATGAAGGCGAACGGCAACTACGTCGAGGGCGTCTCGTACGCCGTCGGCAAGCTGGGCGCGGTCTCGAACGTCTACAACTACCTCGACTCCGGCCACCACGGCTGGATCGGGTGGGGCGACACCGTCCCGGAGTACGACAACTTCTACGCCTCGGCGAAGATGATGGCGTCCATCCTGGGCAAGAACGGTGCCACCAAGGACAAGGTCCACGGCTTCATCACCAACACGGCGAACTACTCCGCGCTGGAGGAGCCGTACTGGACGGTCGACGACGTGGTCGGCGGCGCCGTGGTGAAGGAGCGGGCCAAGTGGGTCGACTGGAACGACTTCAACGGTGAGCTGGGCTTCGCCACGGCCATGCGCGCCGAGCTGGTCAAGCAGGGCTTCGACAGCGGCATCGGCATGCTGATCGACACCTCGCGCAACGGCTGGGGTGGCGCCAACCGGCCCACCGCGAAGTCGACCTCGACCAACGTGGACGACTACGTGAACCAGTCGCGCATCGACCGCCGCTACCAGAAGGGCAACTGGTGCAACCAGGCCGGTGCCGGTCTGGGCGAGCGGCCGAAGGCCGCGCCGAAGCCGTACATCGACGCCTACGTCTGGATCAAGCCGCCGGGTGAGTCCGACGGTGCGAGCAGCCAGATCCCGAACGACGAGGGCAAGGGCTTCGACCGGATGTGCGACCCGACCTACGGCGGCAACGTCCGCAACGGCAACAACCCCTCGGGTGCCCTGCCGAACGCGCCGCTGTCGGGCCACTGGTTCTCGGCCCAGTTCCAGGAGCTGATGAAGAACGCCTACCCGGCGCTCTGACCCCGGCTCGACGCACGACAACCGAATAAGCACTGCACTCCCGCAGGCGGCGTCCGCTCGGACGCCGCCTGCGGGCGTTGTGGCGCGCGGGCGGTGGGGAGGTCCGCCGGATCTCGCCCACGTCCGGCCTGACGGCCCTGACCAGGGCTGGAGCCGCTCCACGTCGACCGGACGCCCGTCAGTGCGTAACTTCGGTGGGGTGACCTCTGACCTTCCCACCACCGCAGGCGCCCTCCGCGCGGCCGGTTACGCGCCGCGCGGGGTCAAGGCCGAGATCCGGGAGAACCTCCTGGCCGCCCTCCGCGACGGCCGCGACCCGTGGCCCGGCATCGTCGGCTTCGACCGCACCGTCCTGCCGCAGCTGGAGCGCGCCCTGCTCGCGGGGCACGACGTGGTGCTCCTCGGCGAACGGGGACAGGGCAAGACGCGGCTCCTGCGCACCCTCGTCGGCCTGCTCGACGAGTGGACGCCGGTGATCGAGGGCGCCGAGCTGAACGAGCACCCGCTCGACCCCATCACCCCCGAGTCGAAGCGCCGCGCGCGCGAGCTCGGCGACGACCTGCCCGTCGTCTGGAAGCACCGCGACGAGCGGTTCGCCGAGAAGCTCGCCACGCCCGACACCAGCGTCGGCGACCTGGTCGGCGACGTCGACCCGGTCAAGGTCGCCCAGGGGCGCAGCCTCGGCGACCCGGAGACCATCCACTACGGCCTGCTGCCCCGCTCGCACCGCGGCGTCATCGCCGTCAACGAGCTGCCCGACCTGGCCGAGCGCATCCAGGTCGCGCTGCTGAACGTGATGGAGGAGCGCGACATCCAGATCCGCGGCTACACGCTGCGGCTGCCGCTGGACGTGCTCCTCGTCGCCACCGCCAACCCCGAGGACTACACCAACCGCGGCCGGATCATCACGCCGCTCAAGGACCGCTTCGGCGCGGAGATCCGCACCCACTACCCGCTGGAGATCGGCGCGGAGGTCGACCTGGTCCGCCAGGAGGCGCACCTGGTCGCCGAGGTCGGCGACCACCTGCTGGAGGTGATCGCCCGGTTCGTGCGGCACCTGCGCGAGTCGTCCTCGATCGACCAGCGCTCCGGGGTGTCGGCCCGCTTCGCGGTCGCCGCGGCGGAGACGGTGGCGGCGAGCGCCCTGCGCCGTAGCGCCCTGACCGGCGAGAACCCGCCCATCGCCCGGCCGGTCGACCTGGAGTCGGTGCCCGAGGTGCTGCGCGGCAAGCTGGAGTTCGAGGCCGGCGAGGAGGGCCGCGAGCAGGAGGTGCTGGTCCACCTGCTGCGCCGGGCGGTCGCGGACACGGCGAGGTCCGCGTTCGCGGGCGTCGACCTGCGCCCGTTGGCCGAGGTGGTGTCGGACGGGCACCCGGTGGCCACCGGCGAGCGGGTGCCCGCCGGCGAGCTGCTGGCCGCGCTGCCGGAGCTGCCCGTGCTGCACGACGTGGCGCAACGGGTCGGCGCGGGCCCCAAGGACCCGGCGGGACGCATCGCGTCGGCCGTCGAGCTGGCGTTGGAATCGCTCTACCTCACCCGTCAGCTGTCCAAGGACGGCGACGACGACCGAACGGTGTACGGATGAGCGGCTACCGGTACGGCAGGTACGTCGACGGGCCCGACCCGCTCGCCCCGCCGACCGACCTGCGCGCGGCCATGGACGAGCTGGGCCGCGAGGTGATGGAGGGCGCGTCGCCCGACTCGGCGCTGCGCGAGCTGCTGCGCCGCGGCCTGCCGGGCACCCGCGGGCTGGACGACCTGACCGCGCGGCTGTGGCAGAAGCGCGCCGCGCTGACCAGGCGGCACCGCCTGGACGGCACGGTGCAGGAGATCCAGCGGCTGCTGGAGGAGGCGCTGACCGCCGAGCGGGCCGCGCTGTTCCCCGACCCCGACGACGAGGCCCGGTTCCGCGAGGCCCGGCTGGACGCGCTGCCGCAGTCGACCGCGGCCGCCGTCACCGAGCTGGCCGAGTACGACTGGCGCTCGCCGCGGGCGCGCGAGTCCTACGAGAAGATCCGCACTCTGCTCGGCCGCGAGCTGATGGACCAGCGGTTCCAGGGCATGAAGCAGGCCATGGAGAACGTGCGCCCGGAGGACGTGCGCCGCATCCAGGACATGCTGGCCGACCTGAACGAGCTGCTGGCCGCCCACGCCGCCGGCGAGGACACCGCCGAGCGGTTCGAGCGGTTCCTGCGCGAGCACGGCGAGTTCTTCCCGGAGAACCCGAAGTCGGTCGACGAGCTGATCGACGCGCTGGCCGCCCGGTCCGCCGCCGCCCAGCGGATGATGAACTCGATGTCGCGGGAGCAGCGCGAGGAGCTGTCGGCGCTGTCCCGGCAGGCGTTCGGGGACTCGGGCGTCGGCTCGCAGCTGTCCCGGTTGGACTCCCTGCTCCAGGGGCTGCGGCCGGGCGAGGACTGGGACGGCTCGGCGCGGTTCCGCGGCAACGCCCCGCTCGGGCTGGGCGAGGGCGCGCAGGCGATGGCGGACCTGGCCGAGCTGGACGCGCTGGCCGAGCAGCTCTCCCAGTCCTACCCCGGCGCGCGGCTGGAGGACATCGACCTGGAGGCGCTGGTCCGGCAGCTCGGCGGGGAGGCGGGCGTCGACGCGCGCCGGCTGGCCGAGCTGGAGCGGGAGCTGCGGGCGCAGAACCTGCTGGAACGCGCGCCGGACGGCTCGCTGCGGTTGACGCCGAAGGCGCTGCGGCGGCTGGGCGAGACGGCGTTGCGCGGCGTGCTGGACCGCGCCCGGGAGCAGGGGCAGCGGGACAACGCGTCAGCGGGCGCCGCCGGTGAGCTGATCGGGTCGACGCGGCCGTGGCGGTTCGGCGACACCGAGCCGTGGAACGTGCCGCGGACGGTGACCAACGCCGTGCTGCGGTCCGCGGGCGGCCCGGTGCGGCTGGACGTGGTGGACGTGGAGGTCAGCGAGACCGAGCAGCGCTCGCGCGCGGCGGTCGCGCTGTGCGTGGACACGTCGTGGTCGATGGTGCAGGACGGCCGGTGGGTGCCGATGAAGCGCACCGCGCTGGCGTTGCACCACCTGGTGCGGACCCGGTTCCGCACCGACGCGCTGGAGCTGATCACGTTCGGCCGGCACGCGGAGACCGTCGACATCGGGCAGCTCACGGCGTTGGAGGGGGTGTGGGAGCAGGGCACCAACCTGCACCACGCGCTCCTGCTGGCCGGTCGGCACCTGCGCAGGCACCCCGACGCGCAACCGGTGGTGCTGGTGGTGACCGACGGCGAGCCGACGGCGCACCTGGAGGCGACCGGTGAGGCCGAGTTCCACTACCCGCCGCTGCCGCGCACCATCGGCAAGACCCTGGTCGAGGTGGACGCCCTGGCCCGGCTCGGCGCGGCCGTCACCGTGTTCCGGTTGGGCGACGACCCGAGGCTGACCAGGTTCGTCGACGCGGTGGCGCGGCGGTCCGGCGGCCGGGTCGTCGCGCCGGACGAGGACGGCCTGGGCGCGGCCGTCGTCAGCGACTACCTGCGCTCCCGCAAGCGCCGCTAGCCCGGTCCCGGGCCGGTCCTCCCGTCGGGGCCCGGCCCGGGTCAGTCGTTGCGGTCCTCCTTGACGTCGTCCTTGGTCTCGCGCTCCCGCTCGGTCGGGGCCAGGGCCTTCTCGGTGGCGGTGTCGGCCTCGACCCGCTTGCCGGACTTGGTCAGCGAGAAGTGGGACTCGTCCCGCATCCGCTCGACCATGTGCGGGTAGTGCAGCTCGAACGCGGGCCGCTCGGAGCGGATGCGGGGCAGCTCGGTGAAGTTGTGCCGCGGCGGCGGGCACGACGTCGCCCATTCGAGGGAGTTGCCGAAGCCCCACGGGTCGTCGCGCCCGGCCGGGTCGCCGAACCGGTAGCTGCGCAGCACGTTCCAGACGAACGGCAGCACGGACGCGCCCAGCACGAACGCCCCGATCGTGGAGATGGTGTTCATCAGGGTGAAGTTGTCGCTCGCCAGGTAGTCGGCGTACCGGCGCGGCATGCCCGCGTTGCCCAGCCAGTGCTGGATCAGGAACGTGCCGTGGAAGCCCAGGAACGTGGTCCAGAAGTGCAGCTTGCCCAGCGGTTCGTTGAGCATCCGCCCGGTCATCTTGGGGAACCAGAAGTAGATGCCCGCGTAGGTGGCGAACACGATCGTGCCGAACAGCACGTAGTGGAAGTGGGCGACCACGAAGTAGGTGTCGTGGACGTGGAAGTCCAGCGGCGGCGAGGCGAGGATGATGCCGGTCAGCCCGCCGAGCAGGAAGGTCACCAGGAAGCCGATGCTGAACAGCATCGGCGTCTCGAACGTCAGCTGCCCCTTCCACATGGTGCCGATCCAGTTGAAGAACTTGATGCCGGTGGGCACCGCGATCAGGAACGTCATCAGCGAGAAGAACGGCAGCAGCACCGCGCCGGTGGCGAACATGTGGTGCGCCCACACCGCCGTCGACAGCGCCGCGATGGCGAACGTGGCGAAGACCAGGCCCTTGTAGCCGAACAGGGGTTTGCGGCTGAACACCGGGATGATCTCGCTGACGATGCCGAAGAAGGGCAGCGCGACGATGTAGACCTCGGGGTGGCCGAAGAACCAGAACAGGTGCTGCCACAGGATCGAGCCGCCGTTGGCGGGGTCGAACACGTGCGCGCCCAGGTGCCGGTCGGCGGCCAGGCCCATCAGGGCGGCGGTGAGGATCGGGAACGCCAGCAGGATCAGCAGGCTCGTGACGAAGATGTTCCAGGTGAAGATCGGCATCCGGAACATCGTCATGCCGGGTGCGCGCAGGCAGCACACCGTGGTGATCATGTTGACCGCGCCGAGGATCGTGCCGAGGCCGGACACCGCCAGCCCCATGATCCACAGGTCGGGCCCGGGGCCGGGCGCGTGCGTCGCGCTGCTCAGCGGGGTGTACGCGGTCCAGCCGAAGTCGGCCGCGCCGCCGGGGGTGAGGAACCCGGCCATCACGGTGAGCCCGCCGAACAGGAACAGCCAGTACGAGAGGGCGTTCAGCCGCGGGAACGCCACGTCCGGCGAGCCGATCTGCAACGGCAGGATGTAGTTGGCGAAGGCGAACACGACGGGCGTGGCGTACAGCAGCAGCATGATCGTGCCGTGCATGGTGAACAGCTGGTTGTACTGCTCGTTGGACAGGAACTGCAGCCCCGGCCGGGCCAGCTCGGTGCGCAGCAGCAGCGCCATCAGGCCGCCGACCATGAAGAACAGGAACGACGTGGCGAGGTAGAGGATGCCGATCTGCTTCGGGTCGGTGGTGCGGAACAGCCCGAGCAGCACGGCGCCCTTGGACCGCCGCCGGGCCGCACCGGGGTGGGTGATGACCGGTTCCGGCTTGAGAGCGGTCATGCCGCCTCCCTCATCCCGACGACGTGAGCCAAACCACATCGTCCACCCGCCCACCGGGCGCGGCAAACGCGAAGCGCCAGGTCAAGCCGCTGACCAGCGGTTACTTCGCGTTGATCGCCCAATGGGGGACACGCGGTCGCGCAGTCGGGCACGGGACCGCACCCCGGTGGCCGGCGTCGCGCCCGGGAGCGCCGTCCGCGTCCCCGCGCAAGGGGGCCCGGCCGCGCTCCCGCGAGGCGGACGTTTCGTCCCTGGTCGGGCGCGCGAGTTAGGGTCGTGCCCATGCAGACCTGGTCATCCACTCCTGTCCCGCGGGTAGCGGGGGAGCCGCGCCCGTTGCGGCTGTACGACACCGCCGCCGGTGAGGTGCGCCCGACCGCTCCCGGCGCCACCGCCAGGATGTACGTCTGCGGCATCACCCCGTACGACGCCACGCACCTGGGCCACGCGGCCACCTACCTGACGTTCGACCTGGTCCACCGGGTGTGGCTGGACAACGGCCACGACGTGCACTACGTGCAGAACGTGACCGACGTCGACGACCCGCTGCTCGAGCGGGCCGAGCGCGACCAGGACGACTGGGTGGTCCTGGGCATGCGGGAGACCGCGCTGTTCCGCGAGGACATGGTGGCGCTGCGGGTGCTGCCGCCGCGCGACTACGTGGGCGCGGTCGACGCCATCCCCGAGGTGGTCGAGGTCATCGCGAAGCTGCTGGCCGGCGGGGCGGCGTACCGGGTGGACGATGCGGAGCACCCGGACGTCTACTTCGACCACACGGCGACCGGCCGGTTCGGCTACGAGTCGAACTACGACCCGGAGACCATGGCGAGGTTCTTCGCCGAGCGCGGCGGCGACCCGGACCGGCCCGGCAAGCGCCACCCGCTGGACGCGCTGCTGTGGCGCGCCGCCCGGCCGGGCGAGCCGTCGTGGCCGTCGGAGCTGGGCGAGGGCAGGCCCGGCTGGCACATCGAGTGCAGCGCCATCGCCCTGAACCGGCTCGGCACGTCGTTCGACGTGCAGGGCGGCGGCTCGGACCTGATCTTCCCGCACCACGAGTTCTCCGCCGCGCACGCCGAGGCGGTGACCGGGGAGCACCCGTTCGCCCGGCACTACGTGCACGCGGGCATGATCGGGCTGGACGGCGAGAAGATGTCCAAGTCGCGGGGCAACCTGGTGTTCGTGTCGAAGCTGCGGGCGCAGAAGGTCGACCCGAACGCGGTGCGGCTGGCGCTGTTCGCGGGCCACTACCGCGCCGACCGGCCGTGGAGCGACGCCCTGCTGGCCGAGGCGGAGGCCCGGCTGGACAGGTGGCGGCAGGCCGCGGCGCTGCCGGCGGGTCCGAGCGCGGTGTCCGCGGTGGCCCGCCTGCGCGACCACCTCGGCGACGACCTGGACACCCCCCGCGCGCTGGCGGCGCTCGACGCGTGGGCGGCGGAGGCGCTGTCGACGGGCGGCGACGACCACACGGGCCCGACGCTCTTCCGCGCGGCGGCCGACTCGCTGCTGGGCGTGGAGCTGTAGCACGCGGGAGCGGGACCGCCCGGGCGGGCGGTCCCGCGGCTCACTCGGGGGTGTCCGCCGCCTTCAGCCGCTCCTCCCGGTACGCCCGCCAGTGCTCCAGCAGGTTCGGCAGCTCGGAGTGGACGAACTCGAAGAACATCAGCGTCTCGGCGATCCGCTCGCCCGCGGGCGTGTCGGGCCCCAGCGCCCCGATGCCCTCGCGCAGCGGACCCGACCAGCGCCGGAACATCTCGTCGCGGCGGAACAGGGCCTCGTACCAGACGTCGTCGAACACCCGGTAGAGGTCGCGGCGGGACCCGGTCTCCCGCTCCCGGCTGACCAGGTTCACCTGGGTCAGGTAGCGGACCGCCCCGGAGATCGCCGCGGGCGACACGCGCAGCAGGTCGGCCAGCTCGGCCGCGGTCATCCCGCCGGAGTCGGTGGCCAGCAGGGCGACGAAGACGCGCGACGGCATCCTCGGCATGCCAGACTCGGCGAACACCGCGCCGAAGCGCTCGATGAACCGCAGCACCGCCTGCTCGTCGCGCTCACCCACGGCCGGATCCTCCCTTCGAAGTCCTCTGATCGGGGAGAGTTTATACGCTTCCTTAACTTCACGACTTTGTGAATTGACTGTAACTTACGGCGCATGACTGCTGCGATATCCGTGTCGGGCCTGGTCAAGACCTTCGGCCCGACGCGTGCACTCGACGGTTTGGACCTGACCGTCGACGAGGGGGAGGTGCACGGCTTCCTCGGCCCCAACGGGTCGGGCAAGTCGACCACCATCAGGGTCCTGCTCGGCCTGCTGCGCGCGGACGCGGGCTCGGCGTCGCTGCTGGGCGGCGACCCGTGGCGCGACACCGCCGAGCTGCACCGCAGGCTCGCCTACGTGCCCGGCGACGTGAGTCTGTGGCCGAACCTGACCGGTGGCGAGGTGATCGACCTGCTGGGCAGGCTGCGCGGCGGCCTGAACGAGAAGCGCCGCGCCGAGCTGCTGGAGCGGTTCGAGCTGGACCCCCGCAAGAAGGGGCGCACGTACTCCAAGGGCAACCGGCAGAAGGTGGCCCTGGTCGCGGCCCTCGCGTCGGACGTGGAGCTGCTGATCCTGGACGAGCCGACCTCCGGGCTGGACCCGTTGATGGAGGCCGTGTTCCAGGACGCGGTGCGCGAGCTGCGCGGGACCCGGACCGTGCTGCTGTCCAGCCACATCCTCGCCGAGGTCGAGGCGCTGTGCGACCGGGTCAGCATCATCCGCAACGGCCGCACCGTCGAGACCGGCACGCTGGCCGACCTGCGCCACCTCACCCGCACCAGCGTGTCCGCCGAGCTGGCCGGCACGCCGAACGGGCTGGCGGAGCTGCCCGGCGTGCACGACCTCCTGGTGGAGGGCACGCGGGTGCGGTTCGAAGTGGACACCGACCACCTCGACACCGCGTTGCGCGCGTTGGTCGGCACCGGGGTCCGCACGCTGACCAGCCAGCCGCCCACGTTGGAGGAGCTGTTCCTGCGCCACTACGAGGACGAGCTGCCCGCCGAGGGGGCGATGTCGTCGTGACCGGCCTGGGTTCGCTGGTGCGGCTGGCGCTGCGCCGCGACCGGCTGCTGCTGACCGCGTGGGTGGTGGGCCTGGTCGGCATCACGCTGAGCACCGCGTCCACCGTCGGCGAGCTGTACGGCTCGGTCGAGTCGCGGCAGGAGCTGGGCGTGACGGCGGGGAGCAACCCGGCGTTCCTGGCGATGCTCGGCCCGCTCTACGACGCCTCGACCACCGGGGGCGTGGTGGCCTGGCGGTGGGGCGTGTTCGGCGGGCTGCTGATCGCACTGATGAGCACGTTCCTGGTCACCCGGCACACCAGGGCGGAGGAGGAGGCGGGCCGGCTGGAGCTGATCGGCTCCACCGTGGTGTCCCGGCACGCGCCGCTGGTCGCGGCGGTGCTGGTGGCGTTCCTGGCGAGCGCGCTGATCGGCGTGCTGGTCGCGCTGGGCCTGACCGGGCTGGGCGAGCCGGCGCCCGGGTCGTGGGCGCTGGGCCTCGCGTTCGCGTCCGTCGGCTGGGTGTTCGCCGCCGTGGGCGGGGTCGCCGCGCAGCTGACCGAGGGCGCCCGCGCGGCCAACTCGATCGCCGGCGCCGTGCTGGGCGCGGCCTACCTGCTGCGGGCGGTGGGCGACGCGGCCGGCGACCAGGGCCCGACGTGGCTGACCTGGCTGTCGCCGCTGGGGTGGCTGGAGCTGGCCAGGGCGTTCGCCGGCGACCGGTTCCCGGTGCTGCTGCTCCCGGTGGCGCTGGCCGCGGTGCTGCTGGTGGTCGCCTCGGTGCTGGTGACGAAGCGCGACCACGGTGGCGGCCTGCTGCCGACCCGGCTCGGCCCGGCCCGCGCGCCGCGGTCGCTGGGCAGCGCGTTCGGCCTGGCCTGGCGGTTGCAGCGGGGCACGCTGATCGGCTGGACGCTGAGCCTGTTCGTGCTCGGCGTGGTCTACGGGTCGGTCGCGCGGGGCGTGGAGCAGATGCTGGAGAGCAACCCGGCGCTGCGGGACGTCATCGCGCGGATGGGTGGCACGGGCGCGATCGTGGACGTCTACCTCGCGTCGATCATCGGCATCATCGCCCTGTTCAGCGCGATCTACGTGGTGCAGGCGACGTTGCGGCTGCGGGCCGAGGAGACCGCGTTCCGCGCCGAGCCGGTGCTGGCCACGCCGGTCAGCCGGCTCGGGTGGGTCGGCTGCCACGCGCTGTTCGCCACGGTCGGCTCGGCCGTCGTGCTGGCCGCGGCGGGCTTGGGCGCGGGCCTGGTGCACGGCGCGCGCGTCGGCGACGTCGGCGGGCAGGTCGCGCGGCTGGTCGGGGCGGCGTTGGCGCACGTCCCGGCGGTGTGGGTGGTCGCGGGCCTCGCGCTGGCGCTGTTCGCGCTCGCGCCGAAGCTCGCGTCGGCGAGCTGGGCCCTCATCGTGGTGTTCCTGGTGCTCGGCCAGCTCGGGCCGCTGCTGCGGCTCGACCAGTGGGCGATGGACCTGTCGCCGTTCACGCACATCCCCAAGGTGCCGGGCGTGGAGCTCACGGCCACGCCGCTGCTGTGGCTGACGCTGGTCGCGGCGGCGTTGATCGGCGTGGCACTGGTCGGGTTCCGGCGACGGGACATCGGCTGATCCGAAAGAGACCTTCCGGAAGTCCTCTCTCAGGTTGCCGTCGGGGTCGTGGACCTCCCACGCCCCCGACGGGGCACCGACGTCGACGCGGCGAAGGCGTCGGCGCACCTCCACGACGGCGGCCAGGCGCTCGGCACGGCGCTGGCCGGCGTCCTCACGCCCGTGGCGGGCCTGTCGGCGCTGCTCGACGCCCAGGCCGGGTGGTACCCGGCGGCGGGGACCTCCGCCCTGGTCACGCCGGGCCGCCGGGTCGATGGTCGGCAGCCGCGACCCGCTCGCGCCGGGCCAGCAGGAGCGCGGGCGGCACCGTCGCGACCAGCCCGGCGGGCACCAGGAACGCGCTCACCGGATCGAGGTGGTACAGCGGCACGAACGCCACCGGCGACACCGCCGCACCCAGGAACCGGAACGACTGCACCACCGACACCGCCCCGCCCCGGTTGTCGCCCGAGGACAGCACGAGCGCGGTCAACCCGACGGTCACCGCCTGGCTGAACGCGCCCGCCACCGCCCACGACACCCCGACGGCCACCGAGGACGGCAGCAGGCCGACGCCGACGAGCAGCACCCCGCCGACCGCGGCGCTGGCCGACGTCCACCGCCGTGCCCCGAACCGGTCGACCGCCCACCCGGTCAACCGGGCGCTGAAGATCCCGACCAGCCCGAACCCGGTCAGCATCAGCCGCGCGGCCCCGCGCCCAAGCCGAACGCGTCACCCAGCCGCAGCGCCACCAGGAACGACACCCCGCCCAGGCAGCCCCAGCCGACGAACCCGGCCGCCGCCAACCGCAGCGTCCGCACCCGCCACGCGCTGCGCAGCCGCGGCCGCGCGCCGTCACGCGGCGGGTCGGCCGGCAACCCGACCACCGCCAGGACAGCCGCCACGACCGCCGCGCCGACGAACGCCCACCGCCACGAGAACCCGGCCGCCAGCCCGCCCACCAGCGGCGCGGACGTCTGCCCGGCCGCCTGCATGGACGCGAACACGCCCAGCGCCCGCCCCAACCGGGCCCTCGGCGTCACCGCCGCGATCGTCGCCAGCAGCAGGGGGGTGGTGAACGCGTTCGCGGCGCCCTGCACCGCCCGCCCGGCCATCAGCACGGGGAACGACCAGGCCACCGCGCACAGCACCGACGCCGACACGTACACGACGTAGGCGACCCGCACGGTCCGCCGCGCACCCCACCGCTCGCCCACCGTGCCGGAGACCAGCATGAGCCCGGCGAACGGCAGGAGGTACCCGCTGACCGTCGCCGCCGCCGCACCGGCCGAGGTGCCGAAGTCCCCGCCGACCTCGGGCAGCACGGACGACGTCACGGCCCCGCCGAAGGGCCCGAGGAACCCGCCCGCGTACAACGCCGCCAACCGCACCCGGGACCGCGGGTTGTCCACAGGCGGCACCTTCACCGACGACATCCCCGCCCTCGCGTGGCAGGGTTGAAGCAGGGGACCCCCGGGCGGGGACCTCTGCCCGGCACTGCGAGCCGCCCGATCCCGTCGGGGCTGGTCTTGTCAGGGCTGGTCCTGGCGAGACCGGTCTTGTCGGGGCTGGTCTTGTTAGGGCTGGTCCTGTCGGTGCCGGTCTTGTCAGGGCAGATCCTGGCGGGACCGGTCCTGTCGGTGCCGGTCCTGCCGCGACCGGCCCCGCGGGGACGAGCCCCGCTCACATCCCCGTCGGCCCGCGCCCCGGCCCCCGCCCCCGCCGCCGCAGGTAGCGCTCGAACTCCGCCGCGATCGCGTCGCCGCTGGCCTCGGTGATCTGGATCTCCGCGTCCCCGCGCTCCTCCAGCGCCCGCACGTAGTTGCGCACGTCCTCGTCCTCGTCGGCCATCTCGCTGACCGTGCGCTCCCACTCCTCGGCCTGCTCCGGCAGCGCCCCGAGGGGCACCTCGACGTCCAGCACCTCCTCCACCCGGTGCAGCAGGGCGAGCGTCGCCTTCGGCGAGGGCGGCTGGGACACGTAGTGCGGCACCGCCGCCCAGAACGAGATCGCGGGCACCCCCGCCTGCACGCACAGGTCCTGGAACACGCCGACGATCCCGGTCGGCCCCTCGTACCGCGACCGCTCCAGCCCGTACTTCGCCGCCGCCGCCTCGTCGTACGCCGTCCCCGTCACGGGCACCGGCCGCGTGTGCGGGGTGTCCATCAGCAGCGCGCCCAGCGTCACCACGGTGGTCACGCCCAGGTCCTCGATGTGGCCCAGCAGCTCGGACGCGAACTTCCGCCACCGCATGTTCGGCTCGATGCCGTGCACGAGCACCACGTCGGTCGACGACCCGGGCGGGCGGCACACCGACAGGCGCGTCGTCGGGAATTCCACCCTCCGGGTGACACCGTCCACGAGTCGGACCGTGGGGCGCGTCACCTGGAAGTCGTAGTAGTCGTCCGGATCGATCTCCGCCAACGGCGTCGCGTCCCACGTGAGCTGCAGGTGTTCGATGGCCGTGCTGGCGGCGTCTCCTGCGTCGTTCCACCCCTCGAACGCGGCAACCATGATCGGGTTGTTGAGCGGTTCGCTGGGGTCGAAGGGGGTCTGGGCGGCCTGGTCCGGATCGGTCACGCGGCCAGACTACGACCACCGGCTCACACCCGACGCCGTAGGCTGAGCGCATGTCGGGTCGTGTCACGCCGCCGGTCCCCGGCGCGCTCGCCGACCACGTCACCGTCACCGAGGGGGTAACGGCGGCCGCGCCGCGGGCCGTTGCCGTCACCGTGGACGATTTCGCAGGTCAGGAGTGTTCCAACGAGACCGGGCACGGCCTCGCGGACCGGTTCGGCGAGCCGCCGCGCCGGGGTGCCGAACCCACTGCCCGAAGCGCCGACGACCGCACCACCCGGAAGTGGAGTGACCAACGCGTGATCATGACGGTCGAGGCCGTGCTGTGGGACATGGACGGCACGCTGCTGGACTCCGAGAAGCTGTGGGACATCCCGTTGTACGAGTTCGTGGAGAAGCTGGGCGGCACGCTGTCCCGGGAGACCAGGGAGGCGATGGTCGGCTCCAGCGTGCCCCGCACGATGTCGATGCTGTTCGCCGAGGTCGGCGTGGACCGGCCCAGCGCGGAGGACGTCGCCGACGGCGCGGCGTGGATCATGCGGCGCACCGAGGAGGTGTTCCGCGCGGGCCTGCCGTGGCGGCCGGGCGCGCGTGAGGCGTTGCGGGCGGTCCGCGACTCCGGTGTGCCGATGGCGCTGGTGACGTCCACCGAGCGGCAGTTGACCGAGGTCGCGCTCGACACGATCGGCCGTGACCTGTTCGACGTCACGGTGTGCGGCGACGAGGTGGACCGCCGCAACAAGCCGCTGCCCGAGCCGTACCTCAAGGCCGCGCGCCTGCTCGGCGTCGACCCGACCCGGTGCGTGGCCGTGGAGGACTCGCCGACCGGCGTGGCCTCCGCCGTCGCCGCCGGCTGCACGGTGCTGGTCGTGCCGTGCGACGTGCCGGTGGAGCCGGGCGAGCGGCGCGTGTTCCGCGAATCCCTGGTCGGCGTCGACCTCCCGCTGCTGGCCGGCCTCGCGGGCGGGGCCGCCTGAGACGACCCCGCCCTGCGGTCACACCGCCGGCGCCACCTGCCGGACCCGGCGCGTGGCCGGGTCGACCAGCAGGCCGAACACCACGCCGAGACCGAGCCACAACGTGGCCGTCTCGGCCAGCGAGGCCAACCGGAACTCCCACAGCACCGACGCCGGCACGTCCGCCGGCACGGCGTCCGGCGTGGCCGGGAACGCGACCAGCAGCACGACCACCGCCGCCACCACGGCCAGCGCCACGGCGGTCGCGCGCACCGGCGACGACAGGTGGCCCAGCCGGGACGCCAGGTGGCTCGCGCCGAGCGCGACCAGCAGCCCGGCCGCGATCAACCCCAGGTAGAGCACCGTGCGGTACTCCACCGTGTCCGGGTCGCCCACCGCGGGCGGGTTGGCCGGGTACTTCACCGCGGGCAGCAGCGCCGCCGCGCCGAACGCGGCCACCGACAGCGCCACCGCCCGGGTAAACGGCGCCTTGCCGGGGAACCAGCGCCGCGCCCCCGCGTAGGCGGTGGCGAACAGCGCGCCGACGGCCAGGCCCACCAGCACCGCGGCGAGCACACCGCCGACCACCTGCGTGCCGCGGCTGAACACCTCGCCGTGGTCGTGACCCGCGCCCGGCTCGACCGGCCGGGCCTCTTCGACGGCCAGCGCCGCCCGGATCGGCACCTCGACCACCAGCACGCCGACCAGCCCCGCGAGCAGCCCGGACACCGCGCCCGCGCCGACACCCCGCAGCAGCAACCCCCGGTACGAGGACGTGTTCGCCATGTCGGCGCGCCCTAGTGGCACGGGACGCCGAGCGCGTGGCGCCCGTCGTGGAAGAACTCGTGCACGGCCTCGGCGGCGTGGCCGAGCGCGATGCCGTTCTCCTGCAGGACCAGCCACGCCACGATCAGCGCGACCAGGGCGACGGCGTAGGCCCACCGGGGGACGGGAGTGGAAAGGGGATGCGCGGGGCTCGTCATGACGGCCTCCTCCATACCTCGTGGAAGGTCAACAACAACTCGTGCCGCAGCCGGTCTCCTGACTCCCGGATCGACGCCGTCCCCGCGTCTTCCCAGCCGCGGCGCGGCCAGTGACGTTCTCGGCGGGTTGGCTCCCCGGTCACAGTGGCGAGGACCGCGCCGGATTCCCACCGGCTTCCCGTCCACTGCGGCGCCCGAACGGTAGATGTCGATCGAGGTCCGGCACAACCGACCAGACGAGTTGTCGTGTTCCTCACGTGCCGGGTCGGCGCGGCAGCGGGCAGTCGCCGCACGTGCCGCCGCCGTCGAGCCGGTAGTACAGGCAGCAGCTGCGCCGCCGGAACACCACCTCGCCGGGGAAGGGGGCGAACCCGCCGGTGTCGCGCAGCGGCGGGTCGGCGAACAGCTCGTCGATCAGCCCGGCGCAGTCGACACCGCTGCGGGCGATCGTGCGCAAGGCCCCCGCCACGGACGACCCGGCGTTGCCCCACAGCAGCCCGCGGGCGACGGGCGCGACCGCGCGGACCGCCTCGACCACCGGCTCCATCGACTCGGCGATGCCGACGCCCGCGACCGGGTCCTTCAGCCGCACCTGGAGCCCCTCCGGGCCGTAGCGCCACCAGACGTTGCCGGGGCGGACGTCCGGCGCCGTCCCGCCGACCGCGCGCGCGGCGACGACCGGGCTGAGCAGCCGCGCGGTGTAGCTCAGGAAGAACAGCGACGCGGCGACCCGCCGTTCGCCGGTGCGGTAGCGGACGCCGATCCGGTCGACGGCGTCGGCGAGGGCCGGCCCGCGCGGCAGGTCGGCGCCGTCGTGCCAGCCGTCGTCGGGCCGGCCGACGTCGAGGGCGAAGAACGGGCTGAGGCCGCGGATCTGCCGCAGGGTGGCCAGGACTCGGGCGAACTCGGACACGTGCCCTAGTCTGCCGCCGTGGACGCACTGGGCCTGGGCCTGGCCCTCGGCCTGACCGCGAGCCTCAGCCCCGGCCCGCTGCTGGTGCTGGTGGTGACCTCGGCGTTGCGGTCGGGCCGGCGGGCCGGAGCGCTGACCGCCTGCGCGCCGCTGCTGTCGGACGCCGTCGTGGTCGCGGTGACGCTGCTCCTGCTGGACCGCCTGCCCGTGCGGGCGCTGGGCGTGCTCGGCGTCGTCGGCGCGGTGTTCGTGGTGTGGAGCGGCCTGCGCACCGTCCGCGAAGCGCGAACCGCCACCCTGACCAACCGCCCCGTGACCCCCGCGCCGACCGCCCCGATCGCACCAACCACGGCTTCGCAGGAGTCCCCGCCCAGGGGAACCCTGAACTCGATCCTACCGACGCGGTCCGACAATTCCGGCACGTCGACCGGCGGCGAGGCCCTGCGCCGAGCGGTCCTGGTGAACCTGCTCAGCCCCCACCCGTGGATCGCCTGGGCCACCGCGCTCGGCCCGCTGACCGTCACCACCTGGCGCGCGTCACCGCTCGCGGGGTCGGCGTTCCTGATCGGCTTCTACCTCACCCTGGTCGGCGGCAAGGTCGTGATCGCCCTCCTGGTCGCCCGCGGCCGCCGCGGGCTCGGCGACACCGGCTACCGACGAGCCCTCACCGCCGCCGGCGCGCTGCTCGTGCTCGCGGGCGTGGCGATGGGTGTCCAGTTCGCCGCCTACGCGACGTAGAACGTCGGCAGGCCGCCCGCGCACCGGCGGGAGCAGGGTCGCCGGCCGGTCGTCCGCAGCGGGGGCCCGCGTTCGGCAAGGCCCGAGGGCCGAACAGCGGCGCCGCCGTCGTCCGGGGCGCGTTGCGGCGATCGCCACCGGATTTCGCTGGCGCTTCCGCCCGCGGCCACGCAGAATCCGCGCCATGCCGTGGCTCCCCGCTGACTTCGCCCACCCGACCCGCGTCCCGCTCGACGCCGAGCACCACCTCCGACCCATCCGGGAGTCCGATGTGGACATCGACTACCCCGCCGTGATGGGCTCGCGCGAGCGCCTCTGGGCCCGGTACGGGGAGAAGTGGGGCTGGCCGCCCGCCGACATGACCCACGAGCAGGACCGCGTCGACCTCGCCCGCCACGAACGCGAGCAGGACGCGCACGAGTCGTTCAACTACGCCCTCTTCGACGCCGCCGAGACCCAGCTGCTGGGCTGCGTCTACATCGACCCCGACGGCGCCGACGCCCGGATCTCGTGGTGGGTGGTGGACGAGTACGTGGGCACGGACCTGGAGCGCGCGCTGGACGCGTTCGTGCCGAAGTGGATCGCCGAGGTGTGGCCGTTCACCAGCCCGCACTACGGCGTCTAGGGTTCGCCGGGTGACCCAACCGGCCAAGTGGACCATCGTCTCGATCTGCCTCACCGTGCTCGCCGTGCTCGTGCCGTGGGCGCACTACGGCGACGTGGACGTGGAGCTGTCCCGGTTGCCGCTGTGGTGGGCCTACCTCGGCGCGGCGGTCGTGATGCACGCGTGCTCACGCGTGGCCCGGCCCGTCGCGGCGGTGTTCGCCGGCGTCGCGGTGGTGGCGGCGGTGGTCGTCGCGGTCGGGTACGACGCCTCGGCGCACGTCTTCGAGCACGTCGCGCCGACGGCGGTCCCGCGTCCCGGCCTCGGGGTGCTGTTCGCGGTGGCGTCGGCGGCGGCCCAGGCGGCCGGCCTGCGCGCGCACGTCCGCGCCACGCGGTCCGTCCCGGCCTGACCTGGCTGCCCGCGGCCGTTCGGGGGATGGGAGGATCGGACCCCGTGAAGACCTTCGACGAGCTGTTCGCCGAGCTGAGCGAACGCGCACGCACCCGCCCTGAGGGCTCCGCCACCGCCGCGGCTCTGGAGGCCGGGGTGCACGCGCAGGGCAAGAAGGTGCTGGAGGAGGCGGGTGAGGTCTGGATCGCCGCGGAGCACGAGTCCGACGAGCGCCTGGCCGAGGAGGTCTCCCAGCTGCTGTACCGGGTGCAGGTGCTCATGCTCGGCCGCGGCCTGACGCTCGAGGACGTCTACAAGCACCTGTGACCGTCGAGCGCTACCGCCCGCCGTGCCGGCGCAGCAGTTCGACCACCTGCTCGTCGCCGGTCTGGTCGAAGCGGGCGTAGAACCGGCCGACCGCGCGGAAGTCCGCGCGCGGGTGCGGGCACACCACCAGGTCGGCGTCGGACCCCAGGGCGCGCACCGCGTCCGCCGCGCCCACCGGCACCGCCAGCACCAGGCGTCGCGGACCGTGCCCGCGGGCTTCGCGTAGCGCGGCGCGGGCCGTGACGCCGGTGGCCAACCCGTCGTCCACGACGAGCACGTCACGACCTTCGAGCCGCACGGGACCGGCCCGGTACAGCGCCACCCGGCGGCGGGCCTCCCGGCGTTCGGCCTCGCACTCGTCGGCCAGGTCCGCAGGGCGGAGGCCGAGCAGGCGCAGGGCGGCGTCGTCGTAGATCGGGTCGCCCTCGGCGGTGACCGCCCCGATGCCGTACTCGGGGTGGCCGGGAGCGCCGATCTTGCGCGCCACGGCCACGCCCAGCTCGCCGCCCAGCGCCGAGGCGACCTCGGCGGCCACCGGCACCCCGCCGCGGGCCAGGCCGAGCACCAGGGGATCGGTCCACGACCCGTCCACCAGGGCGCGGGCCAGCACCCGGCCCGCGTCGGAGCGGTCCGCGAACCTCATCACCCCATGGTGCGCGCGCCGGTCGGTCAGCGCTCCCGCACGAACAGCGACTGCGCCGTGCCGCCCACCGGCCCGCGCTCGTCGTGCAGCACGCTGCTCGCCACGCCCACGCCCGACGGGCCGATCACCGTCCGCGCGTCCAGGGCGAACCACTCGCCGACCGGCTCCCGGTGCAGGTGCACGGTCAGGTCCGTGTTGATCGCGTACCAGGTGCGGATGTCCAGCCGGCTCGACACACCGCTCGCCGAGTCCGCCACCGTGAACAGGCGTTGCGTCGCGCTCGGCTCCTCGCCGGCCACCACCGGCACCTCCGCGCGGCCCCACACCACCGCGTCACCGGGGGAGAACACCCCGCCGCTGACCGAGCGCCACCGCATCGCGGCCAGGTAGCCGCCCCGCCAGTGCTCCGGGATCGCCATGGGCTCGCACGCCGTCGGCGGCGGCAGCGGCTCGCCCGGGCCGGTCGCCACCCCCGCCGTGTCGCCGGCCACGATCCGCCACGCCGTCGCCCGCAGCACCGCCCGGCCCGCGTGCGCCAGCTCCGCCACCAGCAGCTCCACCGAGCGCCCCGGCCGCACCACCGACGCCGTGACGGTCAGCTCCGCCACCGGCACCGGGCCGAGCACGTCGAACGCCACTCGCGACAGCACCGCCCCGGCCCGCGGAGCGCACTGCTCCAGCGCCCGCACCAGCAGCGCCGACGGCGGCCCCAGGTGCTGGCTGTCCTCGCCCCACGGCCCGGAGGTGTGCCCGGTCGCGGCGAACCGGTCGACGTCCAGCCGCTCGTAGAACGCGTCCACCGGCGTCACCCCCCGTCAGTCCGCCCGGTCCAGCGCAGTCTCGACGCCGGCGTCCGGCTCCGGCCACCCCGGGTACGGCGGCGGCGTGCCGTCGAACGCCGGGCACAGCGCCTTGTGGTCGCAGTAGTCGCACAGCCTGCCCGGGTTCGGCCGGAAGTCGCCGGACTTCGCCGCGCGCAGGATCGCCTCCCAGATCGCCTCCAGCGTGCGCTCGAACCGGGTCAGCTCCGCCTCGTCCGGCTGGTAGGCCAGCGCCTGCCGGTCCGCCAGGTACATCAGCCGCAGCTGGCGCGGGACCACACCGCGCAGCCGCCACAGCACCAGCGCGTAGAACTTCATCTGGAACAACGCCTTGGCCTCGCCGACCTCGCGCGGCGCGGCGCCGGTCTTGTAGTCGACCACCCGGATCTCACCGGTCGGCGCGACGTCCACGCGGTCGACGTACCCGCGCAGCAGCACGCCCGAGGGCAGCTCCCACTCCACCAGCAGCTCCCGCGCGTCGGCGTCGAACCGGCGCGGGTCCTCCAGCCCGAAGTAGCCGTCCAGCAGCTCCTCCGCCGACGCGAGCCACCGCTCCTGCTCCGGGTCGCCCTCGGCGAACAGCTCCGCGAACTCCGGCCGCTCCGCCCGCACCCGCTCCCACGCCGGCCCGACGAGCGCCCGCGCCCTCTCCGGCAGCCGCTCGGCGGCGGGCAGCCCGAACAGGTCCTCCAGCACCGCGTGCACCACCGTGCCGCGCACCTGCGCCCTGGTCGGCTTCTCGGGCAGCCGGTCGACGGCCCGGAAGCGGTAGAGCAGCGGGCACTGCTTGAAGTCGCCCGCTCGCGAGGGCGACAGCGCTGGCCTGCGAACAGGGCGCTCGGTGATCGTCGGCACTGCCATGGGAGCAAACCATAGGCCAACCCCCCGACAAGATCGGGTTCGAACCGTCGGGCGGGAAGCGGTCGTCCCGTACCGCCGGAACGCGGTGGCGGCCGTCGCACCCCTCCTCCGGGCCGAACACCGGGGATCGCACCTTCGAGTGAGTACCGTCCGCGCCGACCAGGTCGAACGTGCGCGGCGCCCGTGGCCGGCGAGCCCGAGCCGGTGGCGCTCGCGACCGACCCGGCGCCGGCCGCGCCGCCCGGATCGGCGACGGACCCGGCGTTCTCCTCCGTCCCAACCGGGCCTGATCCAACACAGTCCTGATACACGCGGCACCCTAGGCTCGGGACGTGGCGACGAAGGGGAGTTGGCGACGGCAGGTCGGCCGGGACGGCGGGCTGCCGCTGTTCCGCGCGGCCGGGATACCGGTGCTGCTCGCGCCCTCGTGGTGGCTGGGGTCGGCGGCCATCGTGGTGCTCTACGCGCCGCTGGTCGGCCGCCTCGCGCCCGGTATCGGCGGGCTCACGGGCGTGCTACTCGCGGCCACGTTCGCGGTCTTCCTCGGCCTGTCCGTGCTGGCGCACGAACTCGGCCACAGCCTGGTCGCCCTGCGCCTGGGTCTGCCGGTGCGGCGGCTGCGGCTGTTCCTGCTCGGCGGGGTGTCCGAGGTGATGCGCACGCCGACCCGCCCCGGTCACGAGGGCGCGATCGCCGCCGCGGGCCCGATCGTGTCCATCGTGCTGGCGGGCGTGTTCGCGCTGGGCGCGTCGGCCATCCCGGAACCCGACGCGATCTGGCTGCTGATCGCGCAGACCGCCTTCGCCAACGCCGCCGTCGCGGTGTTCAACCTGCTCCCGGGCCTGCCGCTGGACGGCGGCCGGATCCTGCGCGCGGGCGTGTGGGCCGTCACGGGACGGCGCGCGGCGGGCACGAGGGCCGCCGTGGTCGGCGGTGGCGTGGTGGCCGCGCTGCTCGTCGTCTGGGCCGTCTGGGGCGTGCTCGACGGGGCGGAGGACCGCTGGCTGCGCTTCGGCGTGTGCCTGCTGACCGCCTGGTTCGTGGTGGCCGGCGCGCGCGGGGAGTTCACCGCCGAGCGCCGCAGCTCCTGGCCGGACGGCCTCACGCTGCACGAGCTGGTCCGCCCGGTGCTCCAGCTGCCCGCCGAGAGCCCCGTGTCGGGCGCGCTCACCGCGTCGGCCGGCCGGGGCGTGGTGCTGGTCCGCGCCGACGGCGTGGCCGCCGGCCTGCTCGACCGCGAGATGGCGCGCCGCCTGGCCAGCACCTCGCCGCACGCGCCCGCCGAGCAGGCCGCCGTGCCGATCCGGCCGGAGACCGTGCTGCTGGAGAACGAGAGCGGCGCCGAGGTGGTCGAGCGCGTGCACGGCACCGCGGCCTGGGAGTACCTGGTCGTCGACCTCGAGGGGCGGCCCTCGGGCGTGCTGCGGCGCGAGGACCTCAAAGCCGCGCTGGACCGCCGCTGACCGGCCCGACCCCGCCTACGGCCTTCACTCGATCGGGTGATTCGACCGCTCCTCGGCGAGGTGGAGCACGTCACCTCGCCCGTGGCGTCGTACGAACTGATGACCCGGCCTCGGTCTCCCCGACGACGCGGACCATGATCCCCGCACGGCATCATCGGGGTCGTGGTGGAACCGTTGGTCATCCTCATCGTGGCGTGCGAGATCGGGTTCTGGGTCGTGCTGGGGGCGGGGCTGCTGGCCCGGTACGTGCTGCGGATGCCCCGGCTGGGCGGCGTTCTGCTGGTCTGCACCCCGCTGGTGGACGTCGTGCTGCTCGTCGCCACCGTCTTCGACCTGCGGCGCGGGGGAGAGGCCACCGGCGTGCACGGGCTGGCGGCGATCTACCTGGGCGTCAGCGTGGCGTTCGGGCACACCATGCTGCGGTGGGCCGACCAGCGGTTCGCCCACCGGTTCGCGGGCGGCCCGCCGCCGGTCAAGCCGCCCAGGCACGGCCCGGGGAAGGTCCGCTACGAGTGGCGCGAGTGGGGCAAGTTCGCGCTGGCGTGGGTCATCGCCTGCTCGGTGATGCTGCTGCTCAGGTACGTCGTGGGCACGCCGGAGCGCACCGAGGCGCTGTGGGGCCAGATGCAGGGCATGACGCTGGTCGGCGGGGTCTGGCTGGTCGGCTGGCCCGTCTTCCACACGATCGCCGAGCTGGCGAAGGGCAACCTGCGCGACCGCCGGTAGGCCGCCACGGGCCGGGCGCGGCGCGCGTGCGACCATCGTGCGCCGTTGACACGCGTTACGCAGGAGGTTCGCCGCGGTGAGCACCGCCAGTGGTCCGTTCCAGCCGGGTGACCGGGTGCAGTTGACCGACCCGAAGGGACGGCACTACACGATCGTGCTCGAACCGGGCAAGGAGTACCACACCCACCGCGGCGCGCTGCCGCACGACAAGCTGATCGGGCAGCCCGAGGGGTCCGTGGTCGTCTCGGTCGGCGGCACGTCGTTCCTGGCGCTGCGGCCGCTGCTGTCGGACTACGTCCTGTCGATGCCGCGCGGCGCGCAGGTGATCTACCCCAAGGACGCCGCCCAGATCGTCATGTACGGCGACGTGTTCCCCGGCGCGCGGGTGCTGGAGGCAGGCGCCGGGTCGGGTGCCCTGACCTGCTCGTTGCTGCGCGCGGTCGGCGAGAAGGGCAGCGTGACGTCGTACGAGGTCCGGCAGGACCACGCCGACCACGCCATCCGCAACGTCGAGCAGTTCTTCGGCGAGCGGCCGGGCAACTGGTCGCTGACCGTGGGCGACGTGGCCGACCACGAGGGCGAGGTCGACCGGGTGGTGCTCGACATGCTCGCGCCGTGGGACGTGCTGCCCGCGGTGTCGCGCAGCCTCATCCCGGGCGGCGTGCTCGTGGTGTACGTGGCGACCACCACGCAGCTGTCCCGGGTCACCGAGGCGATCCGGGAGCAGCAGCACTGGACCGAGCCGCACGCGTGGGAGACCCTCGTGCGCCCGTGGCACGTGGTGGGCCTCGCGGTCCGCCCGGAGCACCGCATGATCGGGCACACCGCGTTCCTGCTGACCACCCGCAGGCTCGCCGACGGGGTCACCCCGCCCCGGCCGCAGCGCCGGCCGTCCAAGGGCTGATCAAACGCCCTGACCAGCGAAAACGGCCCGGCACACCGCGTGCCGGGCCGTTCTGTCGGCGGGGGGATCAGCTCTTGGGGCAGGCGACCCAGCCGTCGTCGGTCTTCTTCAGCGGCAGCGTGTCGGTCTGGTCCTTGACGAAGTCCTTCATGCTGTCCGGCACGCCCTCGAACCGGACGGAGATGGTGGCGGCGGCCTCCGAGTCGGTCTTCTCCTCGACCTTGTCGACGGTGAGGTTGACCTTGATGTTCTTCGCCGCCTCCTGGGCCTCCTCGATCTGCTTCTTGAACTCCGGAGGCAGGTCCTCGAGCTCCTTCTCCAGCTCCGCGGCGAACGCGCCGGGGTCGGTGGCCTTCTTGATGTCGTCGATCGTGCCGTGCTTCTCGGCGCAGGTCAGCGTCTTGAGCTTGTCGAAGTCGCGGGCGTTGACCGCGGCGACGTAGCTGTCGGCCGCGTCCTTGGGCGAGCCGTTGCCCCCACCGCCGAGGATCACGACCAGCGTGACGACGACGCCGATCACCACCACGGCGCCGAGGCCGCCGAGGATCCAGGGCAGCGGGCTCTTCTTCGGCGGTGCGCCGTAGGGGTCGCCGAAACCACCCGGTTGGCCGTAACCGGGCTGGTGGAACTGGCCGGGCTGGCCGTACGGCGGCTGACCGGGGACGGGCTGGCCGTAGGGCTGCTGGCCGTAGGGCTGCTGACCCGGGGAAGGCTGGCCGTAGGGGTGGTCACCGGGGGAGGGCTGGCCGTAGGGCTGGTCGCCGGACCCCGGCTGGCCGGGCGGCGGGTAGCCGCCCGGAGGCGGCCCGTAACCGGGCTGCTGCCCACCCTGTGGGAAACCCTGGGGCGGCGGCGGGTACCCGCCGGGCTGCTGGCCGTACCCCGGCTGCTGGCCGAACTGGCCAGGTTGCTGGCCGAACGGACCCGGCTGCTGACCGTGGGGACCCGGCTGCTGCGGCGGGACGGACATCACGTTCTCCTAGAACTTTCCGCTGGTGGCAGAGGACACTGCCCGGACTACGCGCGTGAGGCTCGTTATGGGACGCACGGTAGCGGGTAGGAGGTTCCGGCAGACACCGGTATGGAGCAGTTGATCCGGCCGAGCGGGCGGTTTGTGTCATCACACGACTCCCGGGAACCCGCTGGGTGGCGGCTTTTGTCGGTGATCGCCGGTACCGTTGTCGTACGAACACGGGAGGAGGGTGCCGACATGCAGCACGGTCATCCCGGCAGCCAGCCCGACGAGGGCGGCGAGCTGAACAAGGGCAACAACTCTGGTGAGCTGACAGCGCAGATCAGGTTCCTGGAGGACGAGATCGCGTTGCTGCGCCGCAAGCTGACGGAATCCCCACGACACGTCCGCTTGCTGGAGCAGCGGCTGGCTGAGGCGACGGAGCGCGTCAGCCAGTTGACCGAGCGCAACACGAAGCTCATCGACACCCTTCGAGAGGCGCGGAGCCAGCTGCTCGCGCTGCGCGAGGAAGTGGACCGGCTCGCGCAGCCGCCCAGCGGTTACGGCGTGTTCCTGGCCAGGTTCGACGACGGCACGGTGGACGTGTTCACCTCCGGCCGTCGCATGCGGGTTTCCGTATCGCCGGCGGTCGAGGCGTCGTCGCTGGTCATGGGTCAGTCGGTGCGCCTCAACGAGGCGCTGACGGTGGTCGAGGGCGGCGACTTCGAGCGCATCGGCGAGGTCTGCACGCTGCGCGAGGTGCTGACCTCGGACACGGCCGACGGCTCGATCGGCCGCGCCCTGGTCGTGGGCCACGCCGACGAGGAGCGGGTCGTCTGGCTGGCGCAGCCGCTGATGGACGCGCCGCTGAAGGCGGGTGACTCGCTGCTGGTCGACTCGAAGGCCGGCTTCGCCTACGAGCGCGTGCCCAAGGCCGAGGTCGAGGACCTGGTGCTGGAGGAGGTGCCGGACGTCCGCTACGAGGACATCGGCGGCCTCTACCGGCAGATCGAGCAGATCCGCGACGCGGTGGAGCTGCCGTTCCTGCACGCCGACCTGTTCCGCGAGTACAAGCTGCGCCCGCCCAAGGGCGTGCTGCTGTACGGCCCTCCCGGTTGCGGCAAGACGCTCATCGCGAAGGCGGTGGCGAACTCGCTGGCCAAGCAGGTCCACGCCGCCCGCGGTGAGGACCACCGCGAGGCGAAGAGCTACTTCCTCAACATCAAGGGCCCCGAGCTGCTCAACAAGTTCGTGGGCGAGACCGAGCGGCACATCCGGCTGATCTTCCAGCGGGCGCGCGAGAAGGCGTCCGAGGGCACCCCGGTGATCGTGTTCTTCGACGAGATGGACTCGATCTTCCGCACCCGCGGCAGCGGCGTGTCCTCCGACGTGGAGACCACGATCGTCCCCCAGCTCCTCAGCGAGATCGACGGCGTCGAGGGCCTGGAGAACGTGATCGTGATCGGCGCGTCCAACCGCGAGGACATGATCGACCCGGCGATCCTGCGGCCCGGCCGGCTCGACGTCAAGATCAAGATCGAGCGTCCGGACGCCGAGGGCGCGAAGGACATCTTCAACAAGTACCTGACGCCCGACCTGCCGATCCACGCCGACGACCTGGCCGAGTTCGGCGGCGACCCGGCGGCCTGCATCGACGGCATGGTGCAGCACACGGTCGAGCGGATGTACGAGGAGTCCGAGGAGAACCGCTTCCTCGAGGTCACCTACGCCAACGGTGACAAGGAGGTCCTGTACTTCCGGGACTTCAACTCGGGCGCGATGATCCAGAACATCGTCGACCGCGCCAAGAAGGCGGCCATCAAGAGCCTGCTGGACACCAAGCAGCCGGGTCTGTCGGTGCGCCACCTGCTGGACGCGATCGTGGACGAGTTCGCCGAGAACGAGGACCTGCCCAACACGACCAACCCGGACGACTGGGCCAGGATCTCGGGCAAGAAGGGCGAGCGGATCGTCTACATCCGCACGCTCGTGACCGGCAAGAACCAGGAGTCGGGCCGCGCCATCGACACGGCCACGAACACCGGTCAGTACCTGTAACACCGCCTCACCAACCACCAACCCGCCAGGAAAGCCCCGCCCAGCCACCGCGCCGGGCGGGGCTTTCCGCATCCACCGGCCCCTTTCACCCGCAACTCTTCACCCGCAGCTCTCCACCCGCTGCCCCTTCTCCACAGCCCCTTCCCCACAGCCCCTTCCCCACAGCCCGGCCCCGGACCTTTCTGCCACCGCCCCTTCTCCCGCCACCCACCGCACCTCATTCACCCCGCTCACCGATCACCCTCCGACCACTCCTGCACCCGGCTCACTCCTGCGTGCCCAGACACCCCTCCGCCCCAGCCCGCCGCCCTCACCCGACCTCCACCCTCACCCGATCTCCACCCTCAGCCACCGTCCCCACTCGCCACGCCTCACCACACCCGCCGCCTCTCAGCCAGCCTCCCCGACCGACCTTGCCCCGCTTCCCGCTTGCCCATTCCGCCTGTCTCCCCGCCCGCGTGCCCCCGCCAGCCCTCGCCTACCTGCCTCTGCCTCCTACCTGCTCTGCCGCGGGCTCCCGCCTGCCCACTCCCGCCTGCCACTCCCGCCTGCCCACGCCCAGGTGCTCCGCCTGCCCAGTCCCGCGTGTGCTCGCCCGCCCGCCCCTGACCGCGTACTCCACCTGCCCAGTCCCGCGTGTGCTCGCCCGCCTGCCCCGACCGGCTTGCTCCGCCCGCCCTCGATCGCGTGTCTCACCTGCCGTTGACCGCGTGTCCCACCCGCCCTCCCTTCGGCCCTCCGCCTGCCGCTGCCCCAGCGGCACCTGCCCGCTGCCGCCTCGCACCCACCCTTGGTGTCCCGCCGCCACTCGCCCGCCTTGCAGAGCCCTCAAGCCGGACACTGCCCCGCCCCGCGGCTTGCCTTCCCCTGCCCGCCTGTCTCAGCCACCCCGCGCCTGCCTGCTCTGCCGCCTACTCCCTGACTTCCTCCATGCCTCTTTCCCGCCTCTTCCACCGCACCTGTGATGGCAGCGCTTCCTCTCCCTCGCCTGCGGCCCGCCACCCACCCTCGACTTACTCCGCCCTACCCCCGCTCACTGTCGGCACGAAGTCCTCCCCATTAGCCCTGTCGGGTCGAGCCTTACCCGCGTACCCCGTGCCGCCTGCTCGTTGCGCCTCGACCCCGCCCCACGCCGGTCCGACACCCGTCTGCGAGACCCGCCACCGGCTCATGCCCGTGCTGTGACCAGGCCCGATTCGTAGGCGGCGATCACCAGTTGGGCCCGGTCCCGGGCGTGGAGCTTGTGCAGCAGGCGGCCGATGTGGGTCTTCACCGTGCCGGTGGACAGGTGCAGCGCCCGCATGATCTCGACGTTCGAGAAGCCACGGGCGATGAGGACCAGCACCTCCTGCTCACGCTCCGTGATCGTGCCGACCCGGATCGGCCGGAGGGCAGGCGTGCGGGCGAACTCCGACACCAGCCTTCGAGTCACGGAGGGTGACAGTAGAGCGTCCCCGGCGGCCACTACGCGGATCGCGGCCAGCAGTTCGGCCGGGGGCGTGTCCTTCAGCAGGAACCCGCTCGCACCTGCCCGCAACGCCGAGCAGACGTACTCGTCCAGGTTGAACGTCGTCAGGATCAGCACCTTGGCCGCGCTGAACCCACCGATCTCCCGGGTGGCCGCGATGCCGTCCACGCCCGGCATCCGCACGTCCATCAGCACGACATCCGGCGACGTCGACCGCACCACCGCCACCGCCTCCGCCCCGTCACCCGCCTCGCCCACCACCCGCAGGTCGGGGGCGGAGTCCACCAGCACCCGGAAGCTGCCCCGCAGCAGCGCCTGGTCGTCCACGATCACCACGTCGATCACGACAGCGGCACCTCCGCCCGCACCGCGAACCCACCGCCGGCCCGCGGCCCGGCCGAGAACGTGCCGCCGTAGACGGCCACCCGTTCCCTCATCCCGATCAACCCGTGCCCCCCTCCGCCGCCGGCCAGCACCCGTTCACCCGGACCGTCGTCGACCACCCGGACCTCGACCGCGGCGTCCCCGACCACGATCGACACCTCGCAGGTGGCCGGCGCGGCGTGCTTGACCACGTTCGTCACCGACTCCTGCACGATCCGGTACACCGTCAGCCCCAACCGGTCGGGCAGCTCGCCGGACACCGAGACCGACACGTCGACCCCGGCCAGCGACGCACGCGACACCAGCCCGGGAAGGTCGGCCATGCCCGGCATGGGCGCCAGCTCGACCTCCGCGTCCTCCGACCGCAGCACGCCCAGCAGCCGCCGCATCTCGACCAGCGTGCCGCGCGAGGTCTTCTCGATCACCTCCAGCGCCTCCTGCGCCTGCTCCGGCCGGACCGACGCCACGTGGGCCGCGACGCCGGCCTTGACCGTGATCAGGCTCAGGCTGTGCGCGACCACGTCGTGCAGCTCGCGGGCGATCCGCATCCGCTCCTCGACCACCGCCCTGGCCGACGCCTCGACGGCCTGGCGCGCCTCGTAGGACCGGCGGATGCCGGTGGTGCGCCCCAACGCCCACGCGCCGCTCACCACGAGCGTGAGGAACACGCACAAGCCCAGCGACTCCGGCCACGGCTCGCTGAGCAGCACGGCCACCCACGCCGCGCCGAGCGCGACCACCAGCGCGCCGCGGGCCACCCGTCGATCGCACACCGACGCCACCATGTACATGGCGAACGCCGTCGCGCTGTAGGGCTCCAGCGTGATGTGGGCGACCGTGGCGACGGTCTGCGCCGCCAGCACGACCCCGAGCGTGAGCACGGGCCGGCTGCGGCGCAGCGCCAGGGGAGCCCCGACCAGCACGGCCACCGGGTAGCCCAGCCACGCCGGCGCGCCGCTCATCCGGGCGAAGTCCAGGTACACCATGACCAGGACCACGGCCACCGCCGTGTCCAGCGCGTACAGGTAAGCGGTCGGGAGCATCCGCAGGACTCGCGAGGTCATGATCGGCACGGTAATCGGCGGGGGTGGCGGTGACATCGGACCACGGTCCGACCCGGAAAACGGGGACCCTGGTCCGATCCGCCGAACCGCCGAGCCCGGCAAGCTCATCGCCATGATCGAAGTGCGGAACCTGACCAAGCGCTACCGCGCCACGAGGGCCGTCGACGGCCTGTCCTTCGAGGTGAAGCCCGGGTACGTCGCGGGCTTCCTCGGGCCCAACGGCGCGGGCAAGTCCACCACCATGCGGGCCATCCTCGGACTGGACCGCCCCACCAGCGGCGAAGCGCTCGTGGAGGGCCGCCCCTACGCCACCATCCGCCGCCCCATGCACCACGTCGGCGCGCTGCTCGACGCGGGCGCGGTGCACGGTGGTCGGTCGGCCTACGACCACCTCCGCGTGCTGGCGCGCAGCAACGGCATCAAGGACAGCCGCGTGGTCGCCACCCTGGAGCGGGTCGGGCTGGCCGGCGTGGCGAAGAGACGCGTGGGCTCGCTGTCGCTGGGCATGAAGCAGCGGCTGGGCGTGGCGGCGGCCCTGCTCGGCGATCCGGGCGTGCTGCTGTTCGACGAGCCGGTGAACGGCCTGGACCCGGAGGGCATCCGCTGGATCCGCCACCTCATGCGCGGCTTAGCCCAGGAGGGCCGCACGGTGCTCGTGTCCAGCCACCTGATGAGCGAGATGGCCCTGACCGCCGACCGGGTCATCGTGATCGGCCGAGGCCGGTTGATCTTGGAAGCGTCGATGCAAGACCTCCAGGACAAGTTCAGGAGGGACGTCCTGGTTCGAACCCCCACGCCGGACTCCCTGGTGCCGCTCCTGACCGCCGCGGGAGCCACCACCGACCTCGAAGGAGGTGCCGTGCTGGTCCAGGGCGTCGAGGCCGCCGAGATCGCCACCCTGGCCGCCCGCAACCACATCGCCATCCACGAGCTGACCCCGCGCAGCGCGTCGTTGGAGGACGCCTACCTGCAACTGACCGAAGACAGTCTCGAATACCGGACCACGCCGACCTCGCCCTGACCAGAGACCCGATAACCGCCCGCGCACTCCGGGCGGCGACCACCTCGACCGGACCGGAGCCTCCGTCACCGCCTTCCCATCGCGCCCGAGCAACCGCGCCGGAGCCGCGCGTCGGTGTGGTGAGCCCGGCTTGGCGTGTCGACCCACCGGTGGGTCGAAGGCTGCGGTCGCCGACCGCGCCCGGACCTGTGACCGACCCACGCCGAGCTCCCGTCGATACCCGCTGCACGCTTGGGCAGGGCGCGTGCCGGTAGCTCAGGGGCAGTGCCCAGAGGGCACCTGCCGGGGTCCACCTGTCGGGCCGAGGGAGCCGACTACCGGGTGCGGCACGTGGCGCACCTACCCGAAAACCACCGGGGGCCGCGATCCCCCGTCGAGGAAACGAAGGAGACCGTTCGATGACCGACGTGCTGAGCTCGGAGTGGTTGAAGCTCCGCTCCGTCCGCTCGACCACCTACGTCCTGCTCGCCATCGTCCTGTCGTTGCTGGTCGGCACGCTCGTGTCCTACCTCATGACCGCGGACTGGGACACGTCGCCGCCGGACCTTCAGCGGAAGTTCGGGGCGGCCGACCCCGGCGTGATGGTCGTCCCGTTCACCCAGTTCTGCCTCGGAGTGCTCGGCGCCCTGGCGGTGACCTCGGAGTACGGCTCCGGCATGATCCGCACCGCCCTGGTGTCCGTGCCGCGACGCAAGACCTACCTGCTGGCCAAGACGGCCGTCGTGGCCGGCGCGTCGCTGGTCGTCGCCCTGGTCTCGGTGTTCCTCGCCTACCAGGCCGGCGAACTGATCACCGGAGACCGGCCCGAGCCGATCTCGGCCTACTCCTCGTTCGCCGAAGCACTGCCCACGCTCCTGGCCAACACCGCTTCGATGGTCCTGCTCGCGCTCCTCGGTCTGGGCCTGGGCTTCCTGCTCCGCTCCACGGCGGGCACCCTGGTCGGCCTGTGCGCCCTGCTGTTCGTCCTGCCCTCGCTCACGCTGATCCTGCCGGACCCCTGGAACGAGCGGGTGTACTCGGTGATGGTGCCGTCGCTCGCACCTCAGCTCGCCGGCGAGGTGCCCGGCGCGCCCCTCTCGCCGGTCCAAGCCGGTTTGGTGATGGTCGCCTACGTCGGGCTGGCCTTAGGTGCGGGAACGGTCGCGCTGCTCCGGCGTGACGCCTGACCGAGGGGTCGGCGGGCCGCTGTCCGGCGGGGTGCCGGTGCGGGCGGCTACGGTGTCGGACGTGCCCGAATTCGCCCTCGGCCTGGCCGCGCTCGGTCGACCCGCCTACATCAACCTCGGGCGCGAGGACGCGTTGCCCGAACACCGCGACGTGGACGCCATGCGCGCCCAGTGCCACGCCGTGCTGGACGCCGCCTACGCGGCGGGCGTGCGGCGGGTCGACGCGGCCCGGTCCTACGGACGGGCCGAGGAGTTCCTGGCCCAGTGGCTCGCCGCACGCGGTCACCAGGACGTCCTCGTCTCCAGCAAGTGGGGTTACGCCTACGTCGGCGAGTGGCGGCGGGACGCGGACACGCACGAGATCAAGGAGCACACCGTCGAGCGGTTCACCCGGCAGTGGCGGGAGACCGAGGAGCTGCTCGGCGCGCACGTCGGCCTCTACAACGTGCACTCGCTGACCTCCGACAGCCCGTTGTTCGGCGACCCGGACCTGCTGCTCGCGCTGGGCGGGTTGCGGGACTCCGGGGTCCGCGTCGGGTTCTCCACCTCCGGCCCCCACCAGGCCGAGACGGTGCGGCGGGCGTTGGAGCTGGCCGTCGAGGGGCGGCGGCTGTTCGACAGCGTCCAGTCCACCTGGAACGTGCTGGAGCCGTCGGTCGCGCCGGCGCTGGCGTACGCCCGGGAGTCCGGTGCCGAGGTGTTCGTGAAGGAGGGCCTGGCCAACGGCAGGCTGGCCGTCGACCCGCCGCCGCGGGTGCGGGAACTCGCCGAGAAGCACGGGGTCGGCGCGGACGCCATCGCGTTGGCGGCGGTGCGCGCCCAGCCGTGGGCCGACGTCGTCCTCAGCGGGGCGGCCAGTCCGGAGCAGTTGCGCGCCAACCTGGAGGCGCGCGACGTCGACCTGGACCCGGACGAGCTGGCCGACTGCGCCGAGCCCGCCGAGCGGTACTGGGCGACGAGGGCGTCACTGGCCTGGGACTGAACCGGGGGCCGAGGCGGGCGTCACCCGGCGCAGCCACTCGCGGAACAGCAGCCGACCGTCCGGCACGACGGGCCATTCCGGGTCATCCACCAGCGCCCGGACCTGCGCCAGCTCCATCCAGCCGCCCCATGCCACCTCCTCCGGCTGGTGGGTGAACGGCCCGTCGCTGCGCACGTCGTAGACGTGGGCGACGTAGCGGATCGTCCCGTCCACGAACGGCGTGCGGAACCGGAACGACGGCGTCGCCGAGACACCCAGTTCCTCGGCCAACTCCCGCACGGCGCACTCGTCCGGCGTCTCGCCCGCCGCGACGACACCGCCGCACGTCGGGTCGTACAGCCCGGGGTAGACGTCCTTGGTGTCGGTGCGCCGGTGGACGTACACCCGCGTCCCGTCCGGCGACCGCACCACGATGGCGGCACACGCGTGCCACAGCCCCTCGGCGCGCATCCGGGCGCGGGTCGCCGTGCCGACGGGCGTGCCGTCCGGGTCCACCACCAGTACGTGCTCCACGGGGAGATCCTCCCCAGGTAGTACCGGACCGTGCTACCTCGGGCCGACGCCTGCCGACCCGGCCGCTTCCTACCGTCGTGCCGTTCGCGTCACGAGGAGGAGTTGTGCCCACATCCCTGCGGCTCGCGGTCGCCGAGTTCCGCAACCGGCCCGGCCGTGCCGTGCTGCCCGGTGTCGCCCTGGTGGTCGGCGTCGCCTGCCTGCTGGCCGCCCTGATGCTCAGCGACGCGATGGTCCGCGCCACCGACGAGGGCGTGCCGACCGTGCCCGCCGGGGTCGACTTCGTCGTCCGCCCGCCGGCCTTCGGCAACGACGACCTCGACCAGGCGACCGTCGACCGGGTGGCACGGGTCGCGGGGGTGACGCTGGCGCAGCCGGTCCGCGAGGTCCGCGCCGACCTGCTGCTCGACGGCGGCCGGGCGGACGACCGCCGCGTCACCGCCGACATCGAGCCCGACCGCGCGGACCTGCACCGCGTGCCGATCCAGGACGGCCGCTCGCCGGGCCCGGACGGCGAGATCGCGGTCGACCGGGTCACCGCCTACGAGCACGGCCTCCGACCGGGCGCGTCCGTGCGGCTGGCCGACGCGGCGGGCAAGCCGGTCGACGTCGTCGTCCGCGGCATCACCAAGCGCGGCTCGATCGCCGACGAACCGCTCGTCGTGGTCGGCGAGCGCCTCGCCGCCAAGCTCGGCGGCGAACCCCGCCTCAAGGCGGTTTACGTGGTCGGCGGCGACCGGGAGGCCCTCGCGAACGCCGCCGGCGGGGATGTCCGGGTCGACACCCGCGCGGCCGTGACCGGGGAGCGGCCCGCCAACGACCTGGCCGTCGTGCTGCTGCCGTTCAGCATCCTGGCGCTGGCCACGTCGGTGTTCGTGGCCTCGGCCACCTACCGCGCCGTCTACGCGCAACGGCAGCGGCACACGGCGCTCCTGCGCTGCCTGGGCGCGCACCGCGGCCCGCTGGTCTGGGCGAACCTGCTCGAAGCCCTGGTCACCGGCGTGGTCGCGGGCGTGGTGGGCGCGGCGCTCGGCGGGTCGGTCGCGTGGCTGCTGGCCAGGCTGTTCGACGGCACGGGCCTGTCGGCGCTGCTCGGCGCGGTGGAGCTGAGCCCGTCCCTGCTGCCCACGGCGGGCCAGTTGCTGATCGGCGTCGTCACGTCCGCGACGCTGAGCGCGTTCGCCGCGGTCCGGCCCTCGCTGGCCGCCGCTCGCATCTCGCCCCTGGCGGCCCTGCGGACGTCCGAAGGCCAGACGCCGGACCGGGCCGTGGTGCGCAGGCGGCGGGTCTTCGGGATCGCGTTGGTCGTGCTCGCGGCGGTCCTGGCCGCGCTGGCGCTGGTCGCGTCGGGCTCGCTCGCCGCGATCTTCCTGGTCCTGTTCTCCGGCATCACGGCCGTGTTCGGCCTGTTCGGGGTGCTGGGGCCGGTCGTGGTGCCGGCGCTGGGCCGGATCTTCGGCTCGGTGGCGAGCCGCTTCGGCGGCGCGCAGTGGAAGCTGGCCGCGGCGGAGGTGCGGCGGGTGCCGCAGCGGTCGGCGTCGGTGGCGATGCCGCTGCTCCTGGCCGCCGCGATGGTCACGTTCTTCGCCGTCACGGTGGGTTCCGCGCAGCGCATGGAGGACGAGTTCAGCAACGAACCGCGACCCGACGCCGTGGTGGTGGACTCCGGCGGGCGGGCGCTCGCCGAGGGCGCGGCGACGGCGGCCGCCCGGCCCGAGGTGGCGTCCTCGGTCGTGCTGCACGGCGTCGACGTGGACCAGCGCGACACCGAGGGCCACAGGTTCCCCGCCCAGGTCGTCGGCGCGGACCCGGAACGGCTGCGCGACTGGCTGACCAGCCAGGACGTCAACGTCAAGGACTTCGCCGCCGGCACCGTCCTGGTCGACGAGTGGTACGCCGAACGGCTCGGCGCGCGCGTCGGCGCACCGTTCACGGTCGAGGGGCTGCCCGGTGGGCCGCGCACGGCCACGGTCGTCGGGACGTTCACCGGCTCCCTGCTGGACGGTGCCGACGTGGTGCTGCCCGACCCGGGCCTGGCGCCCGCCACGAAGGTCCTGGTGGCGCTGCGACCGGGCGCGGACCCGGCCGCCTACCAGGCGGGCGTGCGGGCGGAGCTGGCCGACGCGCCCACCGTCCTGGTGAACACGAACGCCGAGAAGAGCGCCCGCGACCAGCGCTACCTCGACCTGGGGATCGTGCTGCTGATGGTGCTGCTCGGGCTGTCCGTGGCGGTGGCCGTGACGGGCATCGGGACCGCCTTGACCATCTCCGTGCAGGAGCGTCGCAAGGAGCTGGCGCTGCGGCGCGCGCTGGGCGTCACCAAGGGCGGCCTGCAGGGCGGGGTGGTGGCCGAAGCGGTGCTGTTGGCGCTGGTCGGGGTGCTGGGCGGGGGCGTCTTCGGCCTCGTCTACGCGGAGCTGACGCTGGCCGCCGTCGGCGCGCTTGTCTGGCCGACGGCGGCGGTCGCCCCGCTGCTGTTCGGCGGCGTGGGCGTGGTGGCCCTGGCGGTGCTGGCGGCGTTCGGCCCGGCGCGCGGCGCGTCCCGCATCCGGCCGGCCGCGGGGCTCGCGGCGGGCTGAAACCTCGGCCGGGTTCGGGCGGTGTGGTGGTCGGAGGTCGTAGTCTGCGTACATGCGGCGGATCATGGGAACCGAAGTCGAGTACGGCATCTCGGTGCCGGGTGACGCGACGGCGAACCCGGTGCTCACCTCGACACAGGTCGTGCTGGCCTACGCGGCGGCCGCCGACATACCGCGGGCGCGCCGGGCGCGCTGGGACTACGAGGTCGAATCGCCGTTGCGCGACGCGCGCGGCTTCGACCTCGGCGCGCCCGGCGGCCACCCCGGCGACAGCGATGTCGAGGACCTGGGCGCGGCCAACGTCATCCTCACCAACGGCGCGCGCCTCTACGTCGACCACGCGCACCCCGAGTACTCCGCGCCCGAGGTCACCAACGCGCGCGACGCGGTGATCTGGGACAAGGCGGGGGAGCGGGTCATGGAGGAGGCCGCGATGCGCGCGGCCACCGTCCCCGGCCAGCCGAGGCTGCAGCTCTACAAGAACAACGTGGACGGCAAGGGCGCCAGCTACGGCACCCACGAGAACTACCTGATGCAGCGCAGCACGCCGTTCACCGCGGTGATCGCCGGGCTGACGCCGTTCTTCGTCTCGCGCCAGGTCGTCGTCGGCTCGGGTCGCGTCGGCATCGGCGCGGCGGGCGAGGAGGCGGGCTACCAGCTCTCCCAGCGCTCGGACTACATCGAGGTCGAGGTCGGCCTGGAGACCACGCTCAAGCGCGGCATCATCAACACGCGCGACGAGCCGCACGCCGACGCCGACAAGTACCGCAGGCTGCACGTCATCATCGGCGACGCGAACCTCGCCGAGTACTCCACCTACCTCAAGTGCGGCACCACCTCGCTCGTGCTGGACATGATCGAGGCCGGTCGCCGGTTCGACGACCTGCGGTTGCTCGAGCCGGTCCGGTCGGTGCACCAGATCAGCCACGACCCGACCCTCAAGACGAAGGTCGAGCTGACCGACGGGCGCAAGTTCACCGGGTTGGACCTGCAGTTCGCCTACTACGAGCGGGCCTCGGCGTTCGTCGAGCAGGAGGGCTACGGCGACCGGGACGTGCTGCGCGTGTGGGGCGAGGTGCTCGACGCGCTGGCCCGCGACCCGCAGGAGTGCGCCGACCGGCTCGACTGGGTGGCGAAACTGCGGTTGCTCGAAGGTTATCGGGCCAGGGACGGCCTGGCCTGGGGTTCGCCCCGGCTGTCGCTGGTCGACCTGCAGTACTCCGACGTGCGGCTCGACAAGGGCCTGTACAACCGGCTGGTCGCCCGCGGCTCGATGAAGCGCCTGGTCAGCGAGGACGAGGTGCGGGCGGCCATCCTCGCGCCGCCGGAGGACACGCGCGCCTACTTCCGCGGTCGCTGCCTGGAGCGCTACCCCACCTCGGTGGCCGCCGCGTCGTGGGATTCGGTGATCTTCGACCTCGGTCGCGAATCACTCGTGCGAATCCCCACCCTCGAACCCCTGCGCGGTACGAAAGCGCACGTCGGAGCCCTGCTGGAAGCCTCGGACACGGCCGAGCAGCTGGTGGAGGCGCTCACCCGGGGCTGATCAACAGACCCGAGTGGCAGGCGCAGGATGTCGTACCTGGTGGGTAGTGTTTAACTCGCAGGACCCGAAGACCGGGAGGTCGACATGGCCCAGGAACAGGTTCAGCGCCAAGGCGGCGGTGACGGCGACGAGGGCGCCGCCGGCGCGGCGGGCGCCGGCCAGGAGCGCCGGGAGAAGCTCGGCGAGGACGTCGACGCGATCCTCGACGAGATCGACGACGTGCTCGAGGAGAACGCCGAGGACTTCGTCCGCGCGTACGTGCAAAAGGGCGGCGAGTAAGAAGCCGCCGGCGGGACAGGAGAAGAACGCACACATGGACCACAGCTCGACCGGGCACTACCCGGCCGCGTCGTTGCCCCCGGCCTACCTCAGGCCGGGGTCGTCGTCGTTCACCGATTTCCTCCGCGCCCAGGCTCCCGAACTGCTGCCGTCGAGCCGCACGCTGCCCGAGGGCAGTGCCGTGCAGGCTCCGCACGGCACCACCATCGTCGCCCTCACGTTCAAGGGCGGCGTGGTGATCGCGGGCGACCGGCGCGCCACGATGGGCAACGTGATCGCGCAGCGCGACATGAAGAAGGTGTTCATCACCGACGACTACTCGGCGGTGGGCATCGCCGGGACGGCGGGCATCGCGGTCGAGATCGTCCGGCTCTACGCGGTCGAGCTCCGGCACTACGAGAAGATCGAGGGCGTCTCGCTGTCGCTGGACGGCAAGGCGAACCGGCTCTCCGCGATGATCAAGGGCAACCTCGACGCCGCGCTCGCGGGCCTGGCGGTCGTGCCGCTGTTCGCCGGGTTCGACACCGACGCGCCCGACCCGGACCGGGCGGGCCGCATCGTGTCCTACGACGTGACCGGCGGCCGGTACGAGGAGTCCCAGGGCTACCAGGCCGTGGGCTCGGGCTCGCTGTTCGCGAAGTCGGCGATGAAGAAGCTCTACGACCCGGACGCCGACGCCGAGGCCGCCATCAGGACCGCGATCGAGGCGCTGTACGACGCGGCGGACGACGACTCGGGCACCGGCGGCCCCGACCTGGTGCGCCGGATCTACCCGGTGGTCGTGACGATCACGGCCGACGGTGCGGCGCACGTGCCGGAGGAGCGGACCTCCGGCCTCGCGGAGGCGGTCGTCGAGGGCCGCCGGTCCAGGCCGGCGGGCTGAGCGCCGTGTCGACCCCCATCCCCACCCGCATCCGCCGAGCCCGGGAGCCGCAGCAGTGACGATGCCGTTGTACGCCTCACCCGAGCAGATCCTCCGCGACCGCGCGGAGTACGCCCGGAAGGGTATCGCCCGAGGCCGGAGCGTCGTGGTGCTCCGGTACGCCGACGGCGTGCTGTTCGTCGCGGAGAACCCGTCCGCGACCCTGCACAAGGTGTCGGAGATCTACGACCGCATCGCGTTCGCCGCGGTCGGCCGCTACAGCGAGTTCGAGAACCTGCGCCAGGCGGGCATCCGGTTCGCCGACATCCGCGGGTACCAGAACGACCCGCGCGACGTGACGGGCCGCTCGCTGGCGAACGTGTACGCCCAGACGCTGGGGTCGATCTTCGCCGAGCAGATCAAGCCGCTGGAGGTGGAGATCTGCGTCGCCGAGGTCGGCACCGAGCCCGAGCAGGACACGCTGTACCGGCTGACCTACGACGGCTCGATCGTGGAGGAGCCTCAGTACGTCGTGATGGGCGGCCAGGCCGAGGCGACCGGCACCGCCCTGAAGGACGCCTACACCGAGGGCCAGCCGCTGGCCGAGGCCGTGGCCACGGCGGTGAAGGCCCTCAGCTCGGGCAGCACCACCACCGGCAACGGCAAGCCGGACCTGCTCGACCGCGGCAAGCTGGAGGTCGCGGTGCTGGAGCGCTCCCGGCCGCGGCGGGCGTTCCGCCGGATCGCGGGCGCCGCGCTGGCGGCCCTGCTGCCCGGTGACGACGCGGCACCGGCGGACGAGCCGGCCGCGAAGGACGAGAAGAAGCCGGCGAGAGACGTGAACCTCCCGCCGAACGACGACAAGGCGTAGGTCCCGCGGTCCACGGCGAAGGCCCCCGGCACGTGCCGGGGGCCTTCGCCGTGCCGGAGCACCCCTCAGGCGTGGGCCAGGGGCGAGGGCAGCTCGGTGAAGTCCTTGGTCCGCTCCAGCGCCGTGAGGAGGGCGAGCAGCTCGGCCGGTGGCGCGACGAGCCTGCGGGCGTCCAGGTCGAGCCACCCGGCGGTGGTGGTGATGGTGGCGGCGGTGCGGCCGTCCGCCCGGATGATCTTGTTGTGCAGGCGGAACCGGGCGCCGTCCGACGCCAGGCCCGCCAGGCGCAGCTCCACCACGATCGGGTCGAGCAGGCGCATCTCGGCGCGGTACCGGATGTCGTGGCCGTGGGACACCGGGCCGAGGCGGCGGGCGGCGAACTCGGTGACCGGGAAGCCGCCCGACGCGAAGTACCGCATCCGGTTGTCCTCGGCGGCGTCCAGGTACGCGGTGGTGCGCATGTGGCCGTTCTGGTCGACGTCCGGCCAGCGCACGTGGGTGGTGCTGGTGAAGGGCATGCGTGGAGTATCCGGATCACCGCCGGGGTCACCCTCGCGGCAGGCCGGCGGACGACCCCGCTCCAGGTCCGGCGCCCGGGTCCGGGCCTCCAGCCGCCGACCCGGCCACCGTCCACGGCACCACCCGGTCGGACCGGGCGTTCGGCTCGGCGAACACCGACTCGCCGTGCGGGGGCAGGGCGACGGCGTGCCGGCGCGCGTCGCGCTCGGACGGCGTGCGGGTGACCGGACCCGTCCGGTCGAACGCGGTCGGGACGCGGCTGGGACAGCCGGCGCCCAATCCGAGCGCGGTCCGCGGGTCGGGCACCTCGCACGGGCCCCGGCCGGCTCGAACAGCACCCGGTCAGCGAGTACGGCGAGGACGAGGTGGCGGAGTGGACCTCATCCGCGTGGTCGGTACACGGCCAGGGCGGCCGGGCGGGCCCGGAACTCGAACCTCGTCCCCGTCGGGCCGACCTCGCCGTCCGTCGCGATCGCCACCGCCCCCTCCCGCAGCCGTACGTCCAGCCACCGCGTCTCCAGGTGCCGGTAGGTCCGGCTGCGGTGCAGCGAGCCGAGCAGGGCGCCCAGGAAGAATCTCGCCCGCGAGAACCGGGTGTCGGCGCGGATGTAGCGCACGTCCAGCAGCCCCGCGTCCAGGGCCGGCCGCATGGTCGGCGCGAAGCCCTTCGGCCGGTACGGGCCATTGCCCACGAACAGCATCCAGACCAGGTGCGGCTCGCCGTTCAGCTCGACCCGCAGCGGCCGCGAGCTGCGCAGCACCCGGGCCAGCGCGATGCCGGCGGCGGGCCACTTGCCCCACCGGTCCTGCAACTGCTCGCGCAGCCGCACCATGTCGGGGTAGCCGCCCAGGCTCGCGGTGTTGACGAACCAGCGCGGCCCGGCGCCGTCCACGGACACCGCCGCCAGGTCCACCAGCACGCCGTCGCCCTCCGCGACCGCCCGCGTGCTGTCGTCCAACCCCTGCACGCCGATGTCGCGCGCGAAGTGGTTGAGCGTGCCGGCGGGCACCAGGACCAGCGGCAGGCGGTGCGCCGCCGCCAGCGCCGCGACCGCCGCCACCGACCCGTCACCCCCGGCCACGCCCAGTGCGTGCGGAGCGTGGTCGGCGATCACCGTGTCGAGATCCTCGATTCCCACGATCGTGGCTTTCGGCCAGGCCTCCGCGATCCGGTCGGTCGGGTCGTCGGCGCCCAGCCCCGCGCTCGGGTTCACCACGACCACCAGGCCCTCCCCGTCGACCAGGGCCTCCAGCGACCGGTGGTCGCGCGCCGACGCGGGCTCGGTGCGCCCCAACGGCCACCAACGCCTGGTCAGCAGGGCCGCACCCGCGCCGATCGCCGCGCCCGCGGCCACGTCGGACGGCCAGTGCACGCCCGTGTGGACCCGCGAGTACGCCACGGCCGCCGCGACGGGCGCGACCACCGCCCCCAGCACGGGCGACTCCATCGCCAGCGCGGTGGTGAACGCCGCCGCCGACGCCGCGTGCCCGGACGGGAACGACGACGACGTGGGCCGCTTCGTCAGCCGCCGGGGCACCAGCAGCAGGTCGGCGGCCGGACGGCGGCGCGGGAACAGGCGCTTCGCGACCAGGCTCGCGCTGAAGCTCGCGCCACCGATCGCCGCCACGCCGCGCAGCGCCGCCCGCCGCGTCACCCCCTTGCGCACGGCCAGCACACCCGCCGCCACCAGCCACAACGCGCTGTGGTTGGCGGCGCGTGACAACGTCTTCATCCCCGCGTCCACCGGTGAGGCGCGCAACGCCCCCGAACGCCTCATGAGGGCCAGGTCCAGGCGGTTCACTCGTCGCAGCACACGAGAACGTTATCCGCCATTCCGGCGCGACGCCCGATTGGATCACTGAGGAAAGCTCCGAATGCGCCTACTGTTGAGGGATGCAGCGGCGGATCTTCGGCATTGAGACTGAGTTCGGGGTGACCTGCACCTTCCACGGGCAGCGCAGGCTGTCCCCGGATGAGGTCGCGCGTTATCTGTTCCGCCGGGTCGTCTCGTGGGGACGCTCGTCGAACGTCTTCCTGCGCAACGGCTCTCGGCTCTACCTGGACGTGGGCTCGCACCCCGAGTACGCCACGGCGGAATGCGACGACCTCGCCCAGCTCGTCACGCACGACAAGGCTGGTGAGCGCATCCTCGAGGACCTGCTCGTCGACGCCGAGCGCAGGCTCGCCGACGAGGGCATCGGGGGGGACATCTTCCTGTTCAAGAACAACACCGACTCCGCGGGCAACTCCTACGGTTGCCACGAGAACTACCTGGTCGCGCGGGCGGGGGAGTTCTCCCGCATCGCCGACGTCCTGCTGCCGTTCCTGGTGACCCGGCAGCTCATCTGCGGCGCGGGCAAGGTGCTCCAGACGCCGCGCGGAGCGGTCTACTGCCTGTCGCAGCGGGCCGAGCACATCTGGGAGGGCGTGTCCAGCGCCACCACCCGGTCCCGCCCGATCATCAACACCCGCGACGAGCCGCACGCCGACGCCGAGCGCTACCGCAGGCTCCACGTCATCGTCGGCGACTCGAACATGTCCGAGGTGACCACGCTGCTCAAGGTGGGCAGCGCCAACCTCGTGCTGGAGATGATCGAGCAGGGCGTGCAGTTCCGCGACTTCAGCCTGGACAACCCGATCCGCGCCATCCGCGAGATCAGCCACGACCTGACCGGCCGCCGCACCGTGCGGCTGGCGGGCGGCAAGGAGGCGTCGGCGCTGGACATCCAGCGCGAGTACTACGAGCGCGCGGTGGAGCACGTGGCCAAGCGCGCGCCCGACCCCATGGCGGAGCGGGTGCTGGAGCTGTGGGGCCGCACCCTGGACGCGGTCGAGTCCGAGGACCTGTCCAAGATCGACCGCGAGATCGACTGGGCCATCAAGTACCGGCTGATGGAGCGCTACCAGTCCAAGCACGGGATGGACCTGTCCAACCCGCGCATCGCCCAGCTCGACCTCGCTTACCACGACATCCGGCGCGGCCGGGGCATCTTCGACCTGCTCCAGCGCAAGGGCCAGGTCGAACGGGTCACCGACGACGGCGAGATCGAGGCCGCCAAGGACACCCCGCCGCAGACCACGCGGGCCAAGCTGCGCGGTGACTTCATCGCCGCCGCGCAGGCCGCGGGCCGCGACTTCACCGTCGACTGGGTGCACCTCAAGCTCAACGACCAGGCGCAGCGCACCGTGCTGTGCAAGGACCCGTTCCGCGCCGTGGACGAGCGCGTGGAGCGGCTGATCTCGTCCCTCTAGCGGGGCGGAGCGCGTCGGCAGGCCCCGGGTCGCCCGGCCCGGGGCCTGCTCTTCGCCTGATTGAAAAAATACTTTTTGACGTACAACATGATTTTTGCCATGAGAGACGTCCTGTACCTGGAGCAGATCGAGCAGGCCGAGGCCCTGCTCAAGCCGCAGCGCATCGAGGTGCTGCGGCAACTGGCCGAGCCGCACTCGTGCACCGAGGTCGCCGCCGCGCTCGACCAGACCCCGCAGCGGGTCTACTACCACGTGAAACGCCTGGTCGAGGCCGGCCTGGCGACGAGGGTGGCCGAGCGGCGGGTGCGCGGCATCGGCGAAGGCGTGTACCAGGCCACCGCCCGCTCGTACTGGCTGTCGCCGGGGCTGGTGGGGCGGCTGGGGCTGCGCCGCGCCCGGGACGAGCTGAGCCTGGGACACCTGCTGGACCTGGTCGAGCAGGTCCAGGCGGACATCGCCGGGCTCGACCGGACCCGACCCGAGCTGCCCTCGCTGGGCGTGTCCGGCGAGATCCGGGTCCGGCCCGACCAGCGGCAGCGGTTCTTCGACGAGCTGAAGACCACCTTGCAGGACCTGTTCGCCCGCTACGGCGGCGCGGAGGGCGACGCCTTCCGGCTGGCCGTGGCGTGCTACCCCAAGGAGGAGACCGATGGATGAGACCGTGGTGCTGCGCGCCCGCACCAGGGCGTCCGCCGACCGCGTGCGCCGCGCCCTGACCGACGCGACCGAGCTGGCCACGTGGCTGGCCGAGCACGCGGAGGTGGAGCTGCCCGACCGGTTCGCGTTCTGGGGCCGCCATACCCCCGAGGGCGACGCGCCGCACCAGACCTTGCGGCACGCGGACGAGCACTCCCTGAGGTTCGACTGGGCCGTCGGCGGCGAGGACACCACCGTCGAGATCGCCTGGTCCGCGCAGGACGGCGGCACCCTCGTCACGCTCTCCCAGAGCCACTTCCCCGGTTGGGGCGTGGCCGTCGCCGAGACCAGCGTGCTCGGCCACCTCTACACGTACTGGTGCCTGTCGCTGGCGAACCTGGTCGACCACGTCGAAGGCCGCCCGCTGACGCCGAAGGTGGACTTCACGTCGACCGCGATGCGCGGCGAGGTGCTGATCGACGCGCCGACCGAGGCCGTGGCGCGGTCCCTGGTCGACGCCGGGGAGTACTCCCGCTGGTTCGGCGCGAAGATCGACATCGAGGCGTGGGAGGGTGGCCGGGTCGCGATGGGCGGGTTCGACCACGACCCGCACCCGGCGAAGGTCGTCGACTTCGAGCCCGGCAAGCGCATGGGCGTCGACTGGCACGGCATGGTCTCGACCTGGGAGCTGGCCGAGTCCGGCGGCGCGACCCGGCTGACGTTCGTGCAGAGCGGGTTCGACACCGGTCAGCCGCCGTACGCGGCGTGGGCGGGCTGGCTGTCGGGCGTGGCGGAGCTGCGCCGCTACCACGAGCTGCCCGACTGGCGGCCGATCTGGCTGCGGCCGGAGGTGCCCGGCCTGCCCGAGGGCGTGCTCAGCGGGAGCTGAGGCGGATCAGCTTCAGCTCGACGGCGGTCCGCACGGCCGCCGTCCGGGTGTCCACGCCCAGCTTGTCGAAGATCCGGACGAGGTGCGTCTTCACCGTCGCCTCGCTGATGAACAGCGCCTTCGCGATCTCCCGGTTGCCCAGGCCGCGGGCCAGGTGGTCGAGGATCTGCACCTCGCGCTTCGTGACCGCGGGCGCGGTGGAGGGGCGCAGCAGCCGCCGGGCGATGTCCGGCGACAGCACGGTGCGGCCCGTCGCGGCCTGGCGAACGGCGGCCGCCAGCTCCTCGGGCGGGCAGTCCTTGAGCAGGTAGCCGGTCGCGCCCGCCTCGACCGCGCGCACCACGTCGGCGTCCGAGTCGTACGTCGTCAGCACCACGACCTGCGGCGGTCCGGGCAGCGCGCGGATGCGGCGGGTGGCCTCCACGCCGTCGACGCCCGCGCCCAGCTGGAGGTCCATCAGCACCACGTCCACGTCACCGGTCGCGGCGAGCCGGACCGCGTCCTCGCCGGTGGCGGCCTCGCCGACCACCTCGAAGTCCCGTGCCAGCAACCCGGCCAGGCCGAACCGGACCACCGGGTGGTCGTCCACCACCAGCACCCGCAACCGGCCCGTCACGGCGTCGGCACGCTCACGGCCAGCGCCGTGCCCTCACCCGGCGCGCTCTCCACCGCCATCGTGCCGCCGAGCTCGGCGACCCGGTCGCGGATCGCCTCCAGCCCGTAGCCGCGGCCCGGCTCCGGGCGGGTCGCGGCCGGGTCGAACCCGCGGCCGTCGTCACGCACGTCCAACGTCACCGCATCGCCCAGGTAGGTGAGCGTGATGACGGTGGTCGTGGCGTCGGCGTGCTCGCGGACGTTGGCCAGCGCGCCCTGCGCGACCCGCAGCAACGCCACCTCCACCGGCACCGGCAGCGGGTACGGCTCGCCCTCGACCTCCACCCGGTCGGACAGGGCGCGCAGGGCGTCGGTCAGCGTGCGGCCGTCCAGGGGCGAGAGGTCGCGCACGAACCGGCGCGCCTCGGCCAGGTTCTCCTTGGCGACCTCGCGGGCGCGGGCGGTGTCGCCGAGGTCCAGCAGCAACCCGATGCTGGACAGGCCCTGCGCCAGCGTGTCGTGGATCTCCCGGGCGAGCCGCTGCCGCTCCTGCAGCACCCCGGCCTCGTGCAGGAGGCGCCGCCGGTCGAAGAACACGGCGGCCGTGATGACCGCCACCCCGACCGGCCCCAGCACCAGGCTCGGCTCGACCATGTCGGCCAACCGCACCTGCGCCAGCGCCACCGCCGCGGTGAGCACCCCGGCCACCGGCACGGCCAGGCGCGGCCGCAGCTGGCGGAGGCACTGGAAGAACAGCGGGATCGCGCACCAGCCGAAGCTCGGCGCGAGCCACACCAGCACCAGCCACAGCGCCAGGACCAGCGGCAACGCCCCCGTCCGCCGCGCGCCGAGCGGGTAGGCCGCGCCCAGCGCGACGGCCGTGACCAGCACGGCGGGCGCGACGCCGTGGTACGCGACGTACCGCGCCGCCGACGCCGTCAGCAGCACGTAGAAGCCCGCGTGCATCGCCCGGTGCAGCCACACCCGGCCGACCCTAGGCCAGGTCCGGCCGCGCGGGGTCAACCGATGGGTTGAACCGGGGTCAACCGGAACCACCAGGTGCCCGGGACGCGGCGCGACCAGTCTCGGAGACGAGCACGAACCGGGTTCCGAGGAGGGTGTGGCGATGCGCAAGACCACGATCGCGGTGCTGGTGGCGTTGTCCGTGGCGGGTGCCGGCGGGTACGCGGTGGCCGACCAGCAGCACGGGCGCGGTGACGCCGCGGTGCGGACCGCGACGACCATCACGGTGGACGCCGCCGTGCGGGCGGCCCGGGCGGCGCTGGACGCGGCCGAGAAGGACGGGCAGCGGGTGACCGTCGCCGTGGTGGACCGCGGCGGTGACGTCGTCGTGCTGCTGCACGGCGACGGCGCGGGACCGCAGACGGAGGAGTCGGCGCGGCGCAAGGCGTTCACGTCGGTGTCGTTCAACGCGCCGACCTCGGTGCTGGCGGGCCGGGTGACGGGCGCGGGCGCGACGCTGCGGGACATCCCGGGCACCCTGTTCCTGGCCGGGGGCGTGCCCGTCGCGTCGAACGACGCGCCGATCGCCGGCATCGGCGTGGGCGGGGCGCCGAGCGGCGACCAGGACGAGCGCTACGCCCGCGCCGGCCTGTCCACCATCACCCCGTGACGGTCCTGACCGTTCGACTCGGCGGTCCTGAACGTTCGACACCCGGGCTCTGAGCGTTCGACACCCGGGCTCTGAGCGTTCGACACCCGGGGCGCGAGCGTTCGACACACGGGGAGCCGCGTGTGTCGAACGTTCAGGACCCGGGTGTCGAACGCCCGGGACCCCCGAGTTCCACGTCGCGGGGCGGGTCGTCGGGCGTCCGACCAGGGCATCGGGGTTTCGGCAACCGGCTGAATGGACCATTCACCCGAGCCGAAGGCGGGGACGGCGCCATCCGGTGTTCGTCCGGGGTTAGGGTTCGGTGTGGCCATCGCACGTGCCGAGAGGCTCGTCAACCTGGTGCTGTGCCTGCTCTCGACCCGGCAGTACCTCACCGCCGAGCGCATCCGCGCCATCGTCCCCGGCTATGCCGACGCCGCGACGGACGAGGCGTTCTTCCGCATGTTCGAACGCGACAAGACCGAGCTGCGCGACCTCGGCGTGCCGCTGGAGACCGGGCGCGGCACGGGCTTCGACGCGGTCGACGGGTACCGCATCGCCCGCCGCGACTACGAGCTGGGCGACATCGACCTGGAGCCGGACGAGGCCGCCGCGGTGGCGCTCGCCGCCCGCCTGTGGGACTCGCCGCAGTTCACCGGCGCGGCGCACGGCGCGCTGATCAAGCTCCGGGCCGCGGGCGTGGACGTCGACCAGGACGTGCACGTGCCGGTCGAGCCGAAGGTCCGCACCAGCGAACCCGCGTTCCCGCCGCTGCTCGCCGCCGTCCAGGAGGGCCGCGTGGTCGAGTTCGACTACCGCCGCCCGGTGCCGGTCGAGGTGCGCACCCGCACGGTCGAGCCGTGGGGCGTGGTCGCCTGGCGCGGCCGCTGGTACCTCGTCGGGCACGACCGCGACCGCGACGCGCCCCGCTGCTTCCGCCTGTCCCGGATCGTGGGAGACGTCCGCGTGGCCGGCAAGGCGGGCGAGGTGCGCCGGCCCGACCAGTTCGACCTGCTGTCGTTCGTGGTCCGCAACCAGCCCGCCGCCGACCAGCCGCCCGCCGCGGCCAAGCTGTGGGTCGCGCGGGGCCGCGCGCAGGGCGTGCGCCGGCGTGCCCGGGTCATCGGCTCGCGGGACTTCGACGGCGAGCCCGGCGACGTGCTGGAGATCGACCTGAGGTTCCCCGACTCGGCCGCCGGGTGGATCGCGGGCTTCGGCGCGGACGTGGTGGTGCTGGAACCGGAAGTGCTGGCCAAGACGGTCCGGGAGAAGCTGCTCGGAGCGCTGCGCGGTGCGGGGGTGCGCGCGTGAACGCCTCCGCCGACCGGCTGCCCCGCCTGCTCGCCCTCGTGCCCTACCTGCTGGCCCGCCCCGGCATCCCGATCGAGGAGGTCGCGGCCGACTTCGACGTCACCCCCAAGCAGGTCCGCAAGGACCTCGAACTGCTGTGGATGTGCGGCCTGCCCGGCTACGGCCCCGGTGACCTGATCGACCTGTCCTTCGAGGGCGACACGGTCACCGTCACGTTCGACGCGGGCATGAGCCGCCCGCTGCGGCTGACCGCCGCCGAGGCCACGTCGCTGCTGGTGGCGCTGCGCGCGCTGGCCGAGACGCCCGGCGTGGCCGACCAGGCCGCGGTGCAGCGGGCGGTCGCCAAGATCGAGGCCGCCGTCGGGCAGGCGCAGCCCGCGGGCGTCGCCGTGGGGCTGGCCCTGCGGGAGGCGCCGGAGACGGCGCGGGTGCGCGACGCGGTGTCCGACGGCGTGCGGCGCGGTCGGGCGCTCAACCTGCGCTACTACACGCCGTCACGGGACGAGATCACCGAACGGGTGGTCGACCCCATGCGGATGCTGCTCGTGGAGGGGCGCGGCTACCTGGAGGCGTGGTGCCGGGCCGCGGACGGCGTCCGGTTGTTCCGGCTCGACCGGATCGACGCGGTGGACGTGCTCGACGAGCCCGCCGCCCCGCCGCCGCACGCCACGCCCACCGACACCTCGGAGGGGTTGTTCCAGCCGGACCCGTCGCAGCGCACGGCGGTGCTGGTGCTGGAGCCGGACGCCCGCTGGGTGGCCGAGTACTACCCGACGGACGGCCTGGTCGAGCTGCCCGAGGGCCGGGCGCGGGTGCTCATGCGGTACGCCGACACGGCGTGGATGGTCCGCCTGCTGCTCGGTCTGGGCGGTGACGTGCACGTGGAGCAGCCGCCCGACCTGGTGGCCGAGGTCGCCCGGCAGGCCGAAGCCGCGTTGCGCCGGGCGGATCACCTCCCGGCAACCTAGGGCAAGTACGGTGGTGCCGTGCCGTACTTGCCGATCCTGGCGCTGATCGTCCTCGGGGTGGTCGTGCTGGTCCTGACCTCGGTCCGGGTCGTCCGATCCTTGCGCCGCTTCCGCGTCGCAAGCACCCTGGTCGGTGACAGGGTCGGCGACGGCGTCGGCCTGCTGCGGGCGCGCTACGCCGCGCTCGGGGTGGCCCTCGCCCGACGGCGTCCGGACCAAGCCCGCGAGGGCGAGCCCCGCGTACCATCGGTGGACCGGGGGAGACAGGAGGACAACCGTGCCTAACCTCGGACCTACCGAGCTGATCATCATCGCCGTGGTGATCATCCTGCTGTTCGGCGCGAAGAAGCTGCCCGACATGGCCCGCTCGATCGGCCGTTCGGCGAAGATCCTGAAGGCGGAGACCAAGGGTCTGCGCAGCGAGGACGAGCAGCCGCAGCCGGGCACGACCGCCCAGCAGGTGCAGCCCGCGCCGCAGCAGCTCCCGCCGGCCCAGCCCCCGGTGGCGCAGCAGCCGGTCGTGCAGCAGCCGGTCGCCCAGCCCGTGGCGCAGCCGGTCGCGCAGCCGCAGGTCGCGCAGCCCGTCGAGCAGTCGGCGCAGAACCTCCAGAACAACCAGAAGACCAACTAGACCCGCGTCAACGAGAGCCTAAGGACGGTCCGCACGGTGGGGGCAAGTCCGGTCCGGTGGTGGGCCCGGCGCCGGGAGCGCCGCAAGATCACGAGTCGCCGGGGCAACCCGGACGGCACCATGTCGTTGAAGGAGCACCTCTACGACCTGCGGCACCGGCTGGGGTTGGCGCTGCTGTTCATCGTGCTCGGTGCGATCTTCGGCTTCATCTGGTGGGACTGGCGCATCGCCGGTCTGCCCAGCCTCGGTGACATCGTCATCCAGCCCTACTGCGGCATCCCGGAGACGCAGCGGCTGACCCAGGCGGGCCAGGGCTGCCAGCTGTTGCAGACCAAGCCGTTCGAGGTCTTCATGATCCGGCTGAAGGTCGGCGCCGGGGCCGGCATGGCGCTGACCGCGCCGCTGTGGCTGTTCCAGCTGTGGCGGTTCATCTCCCCGGGCCTGTACGCGAAGGAGCGGCGCTTCGCCGTCATCTTCGTGCTGTGCGCGTCGGTGCTGTTCGTCGCGGGCGCCACGCTGGCGTTCTACGTGGTGCCGCAGGGCCTGGCGGTGCTGGTCGGCTTCGGCGACGACCAGTTCATCACCGCGTTGACGGCGGGGGAGTACGTCAGCTTCGTGCTGGCGCTGCTGCTGATCTTCGGCGTCAGCTTCGAGCTGCCGCTGATCGTGGTGATGCTCAACCAGGTGGGCGTGGTCAGCTACGCCAAGCTGCACAAGTGGCGGCGCGGCATCGTGTTCGCCCTGTTCGTGTTCGCGGCCTTCGCGACCCCGGGCACCGACCCGATCTCCATGGTCGCGCTGGCGGTGGCGCTCGTGCTGCTGTTCGAGGTGGCCATCCAGTTCGCCAGGGTGCACGACAAGCGGGTCGAGCGCAGGCGCAAGGCCGAGGGCCTGGACGACCTGCCGGACGACGTGGCCGCGCCGTTCGACTACACACCGTCGGCGGTCGAGGAACCGTCACCCGATCCAGTGGTCACGCCCCACCCCGCGCCGGAGTCGCCGGGCCGGGTGCGCTACGACGACGTGACCTGAGCGAGATCACCTGATCCGGTGAAGTCTTTGTAGGCTTCCCGACCATGTCGACGGCAACGCGCGCGGCCCTGCTGGTGTCACCCACCTCGGGCAAGGGGCGGGCGGCGCGCATGGCCGGCACGGTCGCGCACCGGCTGCGCGCCGTGGTCGACCGGCTGGACCTGCACGTCGCGCGCACCGCCGAGGGCACGGCCGAGGCCGCGCGCCGGGCGGTTGACGACGGCGTGGACGTGCTGGTCGTCCTGGGCGGCGACGGGGGCGCGCACCTGGCCGTCCAGGCGTGCGCCGAGTCCCCGACCGCCCTGGCCGTGGTGCCGGCGGGCACCGGGAACGACCTGGCCGCGGCCCTGGGCACGGCCTCCGTGGACGACGTGGTCACCGCCCTGGTCGAGGGTCGCCGCACCCGCCTGGACCTCGGCCGCGTGGAAGGCGGTCCCTGGTTCGCCACCGTGCTGTGCGCGGGCTTCGACTCCGCGGTCAACGAACGGGCCAACGCCATGCGGTGGCCCGCCGGACCGCGCCGCTACGACCTGGCGATCCTGGCCGAGCTGGCGGCCCTGCGACCGCGGCGGCTGGTCGTCGAGACCGAGGACGACGTGCTGGAGCTGGACGCGCTGCTGGTGGCGGTCGGCAACACGACCAGCTACGGCGGCGGCATCCCGGTCTGCCCGGACGCCTCCACCACCGACGGCCTGCTCGACCTCACGGTGGTCCGCGCCACGCCCCGGCGCACGCTGCTGCGGATGCTGCCCACGCTGCGCACCGGCCGGCACGTGGACCACCCGGCCGTGCACACGCTGCGGGCCCGTTCCGCGCGCCTGTCCGGGCCGTCGTGGACCGCCTACGCCGACGGCGAGCGGCTCAGCGGGGTGCCGCTGACCACGACGTGCGTCCCCGGTGCCCTCACCGCCGTCACCGGTGCCGGCTGAGCACGTCCCGCTCGCGCCACGAAGCCCGCGGCACGGTCGTGGCCCGGTCCAACAGCCACCCCGTGACCGCCAACACCCCGTTGGCCGCCGCCAGGGGCGTGTCGTGGGCCGACTCCACGGTCTCGATCTCGTGCCTGCCGCAGTCGTGGATCGCGTCGCACCGCACCGAGATCTCGCCCTCCACCTGCCACGGCGGCGGTGACCTGACGACGTGGCGGTGCGGGTCGCGCGGCAGCGAGACGTGCACGTCGAACGCCACCTCCTCGATCTCGGCGCGGGCCGACAACCCGGCGTAGGGCGCGCCGGGCAGGTGGTCGAACACCAGGTCGGCGCCCGGTCCGCCGAGGTGGCCGGACAGCCGCTCGACCCGTGCCGCGGCCCGCCGCAGCACGGCGAGCACCGGGTCGACCTCGACCAGGTCCGGGAACACCCACCTGAGGTCGCCCTCCGCCAACGGAATCGCCTGCACGGCTCCCGAGTGTGCCGCAGGATCGACCCCAGTGGTCTTTATAACTTCAGTGTAGACTTAAAGAAGTGCTCGGCGCCCCGGTGCGGATCTGAAGCGATTTTGTCGGTCCCGTATGACAGCCTGGAGAGGTGTCAAGCACTTCGCGGTCTCCGGCCGACTCGTACGCGGACTTCCGCCGTCGCTCCGCCCGGCCCAAGCTGGCCGACTTCCTGGGGGTCATCTCGTTCGAACTCGACCCGTTCCAGCAACGCGCCTGCGAGGCGCTGGAGGACGGGCACGGCGTGCTGGTCTGCGCGCCCACCGGCGCCGGCAAGACCGTCGTCGGCGAGTTCGCCGTGCACCTGGCCCTGTCCGAGGGCAGCAAGTGCTTCTACACCACGCCGATCAAGGCCCTGTCCAACCAGAAGTACGCCGACCTCGTCGCCCGCTACGGCGCCGGCAAGGTCGGCCTGCTCACCGGCGACACCTCGGTCAACGGCGACGCCCCGATCGTCGTGATGACGACCGAGGTGCTGCGCAACATGCTGTACGCGGGCTCCTCGACCCTCGCCACCCTCGCCTACGTGGTGATGGACGAGATCCACTACCTCGCCGACCGGTTCCGCGGCCCGGTGTGGGAGGAGGTGATCCTGCACCTGCCCGAGTCCGTGCGGCTGGTCGGCCTGTCCGCCACGGTCAGCAACGCCGAGGAGTTCGGCGAGTGGCTGGTCGAGGTGCGCGGCGACACGACCGTGGTGGTCGACGAGCACCGGCCCGTGCCGCTGTGGCAGCACATGCTCGCCGGCGGCCGGATGATGGACCTGTTCGCCGGCGACAGCCCGGACGGCCACGCCCGCATCAACCCGCAGCTCCTGCGCCACACCGACGACCTGTCCCGCTTCCACGTGCCGTGGAGCCGCGGCCGCAACAACCGCGACCAGCGGGGCCGCCCGCCGCGCGGCTCCGGGTTCAAGCCGCCGTCGCGGGTCGACATCGTGCAGCGGCTCGACGGCGCGGGCCTGCTGCCCGCCATCGACTTCGTGTTCAGCCGGGCGGGCTGCGACGCGGCCGTGACCCAGTGCGTGCGCGCCGGGCTGCGGCTCAACTCCGCCGACGAGGTCGAGCAGATCCGCGAGGTCATCGAGGAGAAGACCAAGGACCTCCCCCAGGGCGACCTGATGGTCCTCGGCTACTGGGAGTGGCGCGAGGCGCTGGAGCGCGGCATCGCCAGCCACCACGCCGGCCTGCTGCCCGCGTTCAAGGAAACGGTGGAGGAGCTGTTCGTCCGCGGCCTGGTGAAGGTCGTGTTCGCCACCGAGACCCTCGCCCTGGGCATCAACATGCCCGCCCGCACGGTCGTGCTGGAGAAGCTCGTCAAGTACAACGGCGAAGCGCACGTCGACCTCACGCCCGGCGAGTACACCCAGCTCACCGGCCGTGCCGGGCGGCGCGGCATCGACGTGGAGGGCCACGCCGTCGTGGTATGGCAGCCGGGCGTCGACCCGAAGGCCGTCGGCGGCCTCGCCTCCACCCGCACCTACCCGCTGCGGTCGTCGTTCCGGCCCGGCTACAACATGGCCGTCAACCTGGTCAACCAGCTCGGCGCGGCGGCGGCCCGCGAGCTGCTGGAGCAGTCGTTCGCCCAGTTTCAGGCCGACCGGTCGGTCGTCGGCCTGGCCCGGCGCATCGAGCGCAACCGCGAGGCGCTCGCCGGCTACGCCGAGGCCATGACGTGCCACCTGGGCGACTTCACGGAGTACGCCTCGCTGCGCCGCCGCGTCGCCGACCGGGAGAAGGCGCTGACCCGGCAGAACACCTCGGCCAGGCGCGCCGAGGCGGCCGCGTCCCTGGAACGGCTGCGCAAGGGCGACGTGATCGCCGTGCCGTCCGGCCGCCGGTCCGGGCTGGCCGTCGTCATCGACCCCGGGCTGGAGCCGCTGGGCGAGGCCCGCCCGTTCGTGGTCACCGAGGACCGGTGGGCGGGCAGGCTGTCGTCGGCGGACTTCCCGATGCCCGTCGAGGTCCTGGGCCGGATGAAGCTCGGCAGGCAGGTCGACACCCGGTCGCCGAAGTCGCGGCGCGACCTGGCCGCGTCGCTGCGCGCCACCGGCATCGTCGCGCCCGCCATGCGCAAGCGCCGCTCGACCGCCGACGACGACGCGGAACTGGCCACCCTGCGGCGGGCGTTGCGGGCGCACCCGTGCCACGGCTGCGAGAAGCGCGAGGAGCACGCCCGCTGGGGCGAGCGCTACCACCGGCTGCTGGCCGAGACCGAGCAGCTCGAGCGCAAGGTCGCCGCCACCACCCACTCGCTGGCGCGCGAGTTCGACCGCATCCGCGGCCTGCTGCGCGAACGCGGCTACCTGCACGCCGAGGAGAACGGGCCCGGCGAGGAGGTCACCGAGCACGGCAAGCGGCTGACCAGGCTCTACAGCGAGTCCGACCTGCTGGCCGCGGAGTGCCTGCGGCACGGCGTGTGGCGCGAGCTCGACCCGGCCGAACTGGCCGCCGTCGTCTCCGCGCTGGTGTACGAGGCGCGCCGGGACGGCCCGCTGGAGGCGCGGCTGCCACCGGGCAGGGTGTCGGACGCGTTGACCGCGACGGCGCGGCTGTGGGCCGAGCTGGAGGACGACGAGCGCCGGCACCGGCTCGACCGCACCCGCCAGCCCGACCCGGGGTTCGCGTGGGCGGTGTACCGGTGGGCGCGCGGCGAGTCGTTGGAGAAGGTGCTGTCCGCGGCCGAGGAGAACGGGTCGGAGCTGGGGGCGGGCGACTTCGTCCGCTGGTGCCGGCAGGTGATCGACTTCCTGGACCAGATCCGCGACGTCGTCGGCGGCGGTGATCCGGTCGGCGCCGCCGCCCGCAAGGCGGTGGACGCGCTGCGCCGCGGGGTGGTGGCGATGGCCACCGTTTGACAAAGCTTTGCGGGGTGGGTGGGTCACGCGCGCGCGCCTGTGGTTTGATCGCGCCCGCAAGCCTTGAACAGCTCGTCGGGCTCGTTCGAGACCGTTCCAGACCTTGTCCAGACCGACCGTCGGAGGCCGAGCATGACCAGTCCGTACGGACCGTCCGGAGGGAACGACCCGCAGCCGCAGTGGGGCCAGCAGCAACAGCCCTACGGTGGTGGGTACCCCGGCACGCCGTCGGGTGGTTTCCCCGCTCAGCAGCCCAACCCCTACGGGCAGCCGGATCCGTCGCAGCAGCAGTGGGGCCAGCAGCCCCAGCAGCAGCCGTACCCGCAGCAGTACCCCGGCGGTTACGACCCGAACAACCCGCAGTCGAACCCCTATGGGCAGCCGCAGCAGGGTCAGTACGGGCAGCCGGGGCAGTACGGCCAGCCGCAGCCCGGCCAGTACGGGCAGCAGCCGGGCCAGTACGGCCAGCCCGGCCCGTACGGCCAGCAGCCGCCGAAGAAGTCCAGCGCCGTGCTGTGGGTCGTGGTGGCCCTCGTCGTGCTGGTCGTCGCGGCCGTCGGCATCACCGGCTTCGTCACGCCCGGGTTCTTCAACACCAAGGTGTTCGACCAGACCGCCGTGCAGAACGGCGTCGTCGGCGTGCTGAAGGACGACTACAAGATCTCCGAGGTCGAGGGCGCGACGTGCCCGGCCGACCAGGAGGTCAAGCCGAACACGACCTTCGAGTGCAAGGTGAAGGTCGGCGGCAAGGAGAAGACGGTCAAGATCACGGTCAAGACCGAGGACGGCGAGTACGAGGTCGGGCAGCCCGCCGGCTGATCGCCCTTCGTGACCGGTGAGGCCACTCCCGCTGCTCGTCGGCGGGAGTGGCCTCCGTCATGGAGGCCGAAAGTCGTTAGCGATGCGAGCGACCTGTGGGGCACGATGCGCGCGTGACCGACCACGACGTCCGCGTGCTGGACGACTCCCAGTACCGAAGCGCGCACACCCTGTTCCGCGGCACCCTGCACCACACGCCCGCGCCGGACGACCAGTGGGAGTTCGCGCGGGAGACCTACCACGAGGGTCGTGCGTTCGGCGCGTTCGTCGACGGGGAGATGGTCGGCACGCTCCAGTCGTTCCCCTCGGCGCTGGCCGTGCCCGGTGGCGCGGTGGTGCGGCACGCGGCCGTGAGCCGGGTCGGCGTGCGGGCTGACTGGACGCGGCGCGGCGTGCTCAGCGCGCTGCAACGGACCCAGCTGCGGGCGATGCGCGAGGACGGCGACGTGGCCGCCACCCTGCGCGCCTCCGAGACCGCCATCTACGGCCGGTACGGCTACGGCGTCGCCACCCGGTACCGGTCGCTGCGGATCGACCGGCGCAAGGCCGCGCCGCGGACCCGGCCGGTCGGTCGCGTGCGGCTGGTCGAGGGTGAGGCGGGGGAGCGGATCGCGCGGGAGCTGTTCGACGCGCTGTCGCCGGGGCGCGCGGGCACGATCTCGCGCTGGCCGGGGTGGTGGGGGTTGAGCATCCGGCGCGTGGCGGCCGAGGAGAACCTCAAGATCGCGGTCCGGTCGGGTGAGTCCGGTGACGACGGGTTCGTGGTGTTCCGGGTCGTGCCGGGGGAGCACGGGTTCACCGGTGAGAAGCCGACGACGCTGATCGTGATGGACCTGTGGGCGCGCGACGCCGAGGCGTGGGCCGACCTGTGGCTGTTCGTGCTCGGCGTCGACCTGGTGGACGAGGTGACGTCGTACGGGCGGCCGGTGGACGAGCCGGTGGCGTGGCTGCTGGGCGACCGTCGCGCGTGCCGGGTCGAGGGGGAGACGGACGAGACGTGGCTGCGCCTGCTGGACCTCCCGGCGGCCCTGTCGGCTCGCACGTACCGCCCGGCCGAGCCGGTCGTGCTTGGGGTGCGTGACGTGTACCTGCCGGAGAACGCGGGTGCCTACCGGATCACCGGGGACGGCGTGACGCGGGTGGACGACACTCCCGACCTGATCCTGGACGTGGACGTGCTCGGGTCCGCGTACCTGGGCGACGTCACGTTCACGGCGCTCGCCGACAGCCGTCGGCTGGAGGTGGTCGACCGGGCGGCGTTGGCGCGCGCCGACGCGCTGTTCGCGGTCTCCCGGCCGCCGTGGTGCGGCACTTACTTCTAGCCGGTCCCGGCCCTGGTCCGCGGCTCGGCGGCCTGTCGCGCGGTGCGGCCCGGGGGTGCTCCGGGGCGTCGAGGGGCGCGGTCGCGGTGGGGCGAGGCGGCCGGCGGGTTGGCTGGAGCCGGGCGGGGACGGCAGCGTGGCCGCAGGCGGTTGTGAGGCGCACCCGGCCGGCAGGCGGCGGGCGGAGTCGGCCGGCCGCGAGCCAGGTCGGCGTGGAGCGGGATGGTTGCGGGCGCGGCGCGGCGTGGGTGAGGGCGCGGGGTTAGCGGCGTTCCAGGGCGGTCAGCAGGCGGGGGAGGGAGCTGCCCAGACCCCAGCGGCGGGTCAGGGCGGCGACGCGGTCCGGGTCGGCGGGGGCCGCGGGGACGGGGTCCGGGCGGTCCATGACGATCTCGGCGTCGGTTGCCACGTCGACCACGGTCGGGGCGACGGCCAGGTAGTCCTGGGCGTTGAGCAGGGCGGTGCGGGCGCGGGTGGTCAGCTTGCGGTCGCGGCCGTCGTGGACGGCGGCCAGGACGGCTTCCAGGGAGCCGAACTCGGTGATCAGCTTGGCCGCCGTCTTCTCGCCGATACCGGCCACGCCGGGCAGCCCGTCCGACGGGTCGCCGCGCAGCACGGCCATCCCGGCGTACGCGCGGCCGGCGTCGTGCTCCGGCAGGCCGTACTTGGCGGCCAGCTCCCCGGGACCGATCAGCTCGGCCTTCGCCCAGCCGCGGCCCAGGTAGAGGACGCGCACGGGGGTCGGCTCCTCGCGGACGACCTGGAACAGGTCGCGGTCGCCGGTGATCACCTCGACCGGGTCGGCGGTCTCCCGGGCGGCGAGGGTGCCGATGACGTCGTCGGCCTCGTAGCCGGCGGCCTCGGCGGTCGCGATGCCCACCGCGTCCAGCACCTCGCGGATGATCGGGACCTGCGGGGTGAGGGTGTCGGGCACCTCCTCCTCGCCGTCGGCACCGCCCTCGGCCACGCGGTGGGCCTTGTACGACGGGAGGGCGGCGACGCGGAACTCCGGCCGCCAGTCCGCGTCCATGCACGCCACCAGGCGGCCGGCCTTCCGGTCGGTGACGACCTTCGTGATCGTGTCCACGAACCCGCGCACCGCGTTCACCGGGGTGCCGTCCGGGGCGGTCATCGACTCGGGCAGCGCGTAGAACGCCCGGAAGTACAGGCTGGCGGCGTCCATCAGGACCAGCGGGTTGCTCACCCGTGACAGCTTGCCAGAGACCACTGACACCGAGGACCGGCTCCGGGCTGCCTGTGGACTACTCCCGAGCGGTGGGGATCGGGGGGACGGGTGACCGGGAACGGGTGATCAGGGACGGGTGACCGGGGACGGGCATGGGGGTGGTTGCCGGCGGCCTCGTTGTTCCAACCGACGCGCGAGGGCGTTGAAAACGGCGTTGTGGTTGATGCCCATACTGAAGTTCACCCGTTGGTGATCGGCCGTCGGCAGGAAAGCGCTGGTCGGCATGGGTGTTCACCCGGATGGGCACGTAGCGTTGCGGTGTCGTGGCTGATGGCGTGCGACGGCCCCCGCACCACTAGGCTCCCCCTCATGTCGACCCAAGTTGGGCCCGTGGACGTGGACGCACTGCGCGCGCGCCTCGACCGGGCCACCGCCGCCGCCTCCCTGGCCGGCGTTGACGCGCTGCTCATCGCGCCCGGCTCGGACCTGCGCTACCTCCTCGGGGCGGGCGGCACGTCGTTCGAGCGGTTGACGTGCCTGGTGCTGCCGGTCGGCGGCACGCCGGTCCTGGTGGTGCCCAAGCTGGAGCACCCCGGTTACGCGGCCGTGCCCACCGACGCGCTCGGCGTCGAGGTGGCGACCTGGGTCGACGGCGAGGACCCGTACGCGCTGGTCAAGCGAGCGCTCAAGGGCAACCGCACGGCGGTCTCGGACATGATGCCCGCGCTGCACACCCTGAGGTTGCGCGACGTGGTCGGCCCCGACCAGGTGCTGGCCGGGCCGGTGCTGCGCGAACTGCGCATGCGCAAGGACGCGGCCGAGGTGGCGGCGTTGCGCAAGGCGGGCGCGGCGATCGACCGGGTGCACGCGCGGATGGCCGAGTGGTTGCGCCCCGGTCGCACGGAGGCCGAGGTCGGGGCGGACATCGCCGCCGCGATCGTCGCCGAGGGCCACGCGCTGGCCGAGTTCGTCATCGTCGGCTCCGGGCCGAACGGCGCGTCGCCGCACCACGACCTGTCCGACCGGGTGATCGAGGCCGGTGACGTGGTGGTGGTCGACATCGGCGGGCCGGTGGCCGAGGGCTACAACTCCGACTCCACCCGGAACTACGCGCTCGGCGAGCCGCGGGACGCGGACGTGTGGCGGACCTACGCGGTGTTGCAGGCCGCGCAGCGGGCGGCCGTGGAGGCGGTCCGGCCCGGTGTCACGTGCGAGGCGGTGGACGCCGCCGCCCGCGACGTCATCGCCGACGCGGGGTTCGGCGAGTTCTTCGTGCACCGCACCGGCCACGGCATCGGGCTGGACGTGCACGAGGACCCCTACATCGTGGCGGGCAACGACCTGCCGCTGGAGCCGGGCATGGCGTTCAGCGTCGAACCCGGCATCTACCTGCCGGGGCGGTGGGGCGCGCGGATCGAGGACATCGTGGTCGTGACCGCCGACGGCGTGGAGAACCTCAACAACCGTCCGCACGAGTTGGTGGTGTTGCCCGCGTGACGAACCTGGAGCCGATAGACCGGGCGATCCTGCGGGAGCTGGCCGCGGACGGCCGGTGCAGCTTCACCGACCTGGCCGAGCGGGTCGGGCTGAGCGTGTCGGCCGTGCACCAGCGGGTGCGGCGGCTGGAGCAGCGCGGCGTGGTGCGCGGCTACGCGGCGCGGCTGGACGGCGACGAGGTGGGCCTGCCGCTGACCGCGTTCATCTCGCTGACCCCGATCGACCCGGCGGCCCCGGACGACTACCCGAAGCGGGTGGAGCACCTGCCGCAGATCGAGGCGTGCTACTCCGTGGCCGGCGACGCGTCGTACGTGCTGCGGGTGCGGGTGGCGTCGCCGACGGCGCTGGAGGAGCTGCTGCGGCAGATCCGCGAGGTGGCGAACGTGTCCACCCGCACCACGGTGGTGCTGTCCACGCCGTACGAGGACCGCCCGCCCGCGGTCTAGTCGACCGGGTCGCCGGGGATCGCGTCGTAGGCGGCCTGGACGCGCGCGTGCGCGGGGTCGTCCGCGGCGAACTCCACGTCGTCGACGCGCGACACCGCGACCACGCCGATCGAGTTGGTGAGGAACGCGGCGCGGAACCGGCCCAGGTCGGTCAGCCGCACCACCTCCCGGCGCGACGGCAGCTCCCGTTCCAGCAGTTGCATGGTGATGCCGTGCAGGCAGTCCGCCTCGGGCCACACGATGTCGCCCGCGTGGTCGATGAAGGCGATGTTCGCGATCGCGCCCTCCACCACGACGCCGTCGGCGGTCAGCAGGGCGTCGTCGAACCCGGCCCGCTCGGCGCGCCGCCCGTGGTGGATCTGGCCGAAGCCGCCGATGTGCTTCACGTGCGGCAACGGGCGTGTGTAGGCCACCGGCACCAGGCTCCGGGGCGTGGTGGGCGGCGGGACCGGCGGGCGCACCGCGACCAGCACGGACGGCTCGTCGACGCCGAACGCGACGACCCGGACGGCGGCGTCGCGGACGTCGCCCAGCGCGTGGGCGACCAGGCCGCGAACGTGGTCGCCGTCCAGGCCGGACCCGTACAGCTCGTGGTTGGCCCGGTCGAGCCGGCGCAGGTGCAGGTCCAGGCCCTTCACCCGGCGGTCGCGGACCTGCATGGCGGTGAAGTGCCCGTAGTTGGCCAGCACCCCGGTCGCCAACCGCTCGGGCGTCGCCGCTTCGCCGTCGATCTCGATCCTCAGCACGGGCACGACCGTAGCGTGGCGGGATCCGAGGGTCGCCGGTCGTTGCCGCCGGCGCGGGCGGCGGAGAGGGTGGGCGTGTGGAGCGAGAGGTCCTGGTGATCGGATACGACGGTGCGGCGCTGACCGACATCGCGGGCCCGGCGGACGTGTTCGCCGGCGCGAACCGGGCGCTCACGGCGTGCGACCCGGGCGGCGACGGGTACCGGGTGCGGTTGGCGGCGGTCGGCGGCGGGTTCGCGGTGACCGGCGGGCTGCGCATGGAGGCGGAGGACCTGCGGGAGGTGTCCGGAGGGGTGGACACGGTCCTGGTGGTCGGCGGCTTCACGTTCGCCGACGCCGCCCGCGACGACGAGCTGCGGCACCACCTGCGCCGGGTCGCCGGCGACGCGCGGCGGGTCACCGCCGTGTGCACGGGCGCGTTCGTGCTGGCGGCGGCCGGGCTGCTGGACGGGGCGCGGGCCACGACGCACTGGGCCTACTGCGCCCGGCTCGCCGCCGACCACCCGGCGGTGGACGTGGTGCCGGACGCGATCTACGTGCACGACGGGCGGCTGGCCACGTCCGCCGGCGTCACCGCGGGCATCGACCTCGCGCTGGCGCTCGTGGAGCGCGACCACGACGCGGCGCTGGCCCGGCTGGTGGCCCGGTGGATGGTGGTGTTCCTCCAGCGGCCCGGCGGGCAGTCGCAGTTCAGCGTGCGGTCCCGGGTGCCGCCGGTGCGGGAGCCGGGGCTGCGGGCCGTGCTGGACGCCATCGCCGACGACCCGGCGGCCGGTTGGACGGTCGAGGAGATGGCCCGGCGCGCCGCGATGAGCCCCCGGCACTTCGCCCGGGTGTTCCCGCGCCGGGTCGGCGTCTCGCCCGCCCGGTACGTCGAACGGGCGCGGGTCGAGGCCGCCGCGACCGTGCTGGAGTCCGGCGACGAAGGGCTGGACGTCGTGGCCCGGCGCACGGGGTTCGGCTCCGCGGAGACGCTGCGCCGGGCGTTCCAGCGGGTGCTCGGCGTGACGCCGGGCGGTTACCGCGAACGGTTCCGCACCACCGGTGCGGCGTAGGAGGGGATCGGGATGGACGTCGCTTTCGTGCTCTACCCGCGGATGACCGCGCTGGACCTCGTCGGCCCGTACGAGGTGCTGGCGCACCAGCCGGAGGTGACCGCGCACTTCGTCGCCGCGTCGCCCGACCCGGTGGTCACCGACGCCGGCTTGGCGCTCGTGCCGACGACCACGTTCGCCGCGCTGGACCGCGCCGACGTGATCGTCGTGCCCGGCGGCGCCGGCTGGGCGGAGGTGCTGGCCGACGGCGTCGTCGCGGCCTGGTTGCGGGCGGTGCACCCGACCGCGACCTGGACCGCGTCGGTGTGCAGCGGGTCGACGCTGCTGGCGCAGGCCGGCCTCCTGGACGGTCGGCCCGCGACCACGCACTGGGCGTTGCGCGACGAGCTGGCCGCGCTGGGCGCGGTGGTGCGCACCGACCGCGTGGTGGTGGACGGGTCCGTCGTCACCGGCGCGGGGGTGTCGGCCGGGATCGACCTGGCGCTCACCCTCGCCGGCCTGGTCTGGGGCGACGAACGGGCCCGGTTCACGCAGCTGTTCCTCGAGTACGACCCGGCACCGCCCTACCGGGCGGGCGCTCCGGAGTCCGCGCCGCCCGCCCTCGTCGCCCTCGCCCGCCGCGCCTTCGACGCAGGCCGAACGGCGGGAACCGGCCCGGGCCGGACGTGGTGACCGCGCCGCCTCCCGCGTGAGTCCGCGGTCGTCCCCGCGACCTCCCTCACGGTCACCCTCCGGGCTTGTACGGTGACGTGCCGGACGCACGCCGCGCAACGCGCGACCCGGCAGGCCCGGGAAACTCATCGGTCGCCGCGGAGATCGGGGGAGCAGTTGGTCGGGGGCACGGGGTTCCGAGCGGTGTTCGCGGTGCCGGAGTTCCGGGTGCTGTGGTCGGCGGCGGTCCTGTCGACCGTCGGCGACCAGTTGGCCCGGGTGGCGCTGTCGGTGCTGGTGTTCCAGCGCACGGGGTCGGCGGCGTGGACCGCGCTGACCTACGCGTTGACGATGCTGCCGGCGCTGGTGTCCGGCGTGCTGCTGACGGGCCTGGCCGACCGGTACCCGAGGCGGACCGTGATGGTGGCGGCCGACGCGGTGCGGGCCGTGCTGCTGGCCGTGATGGCGGTGCCGGGCGTGCCGCTGCCCCTGGTGGCCGGGCTGCTGGTGGTGGCGCAGCTGGCCGAGCCGCCGTTCGCCGCCGCGCAGGGCGCGCTGCTGCCGACCGTGCTGGGCGAGGAGTACGAGGCCGGGCAGTCGGTGCACCTGATCACGCACCAGGCCGGGCTGCTGGCCGGGTTCGTCGGCGGCGGGCTGGTGGTGGCGTGGCTGGGCACGTCCGGGGCGCTGCTGGCCGACGCGGCGACGTTCGCGGCCTCGGCGCTGCTGCTGCGGTTCGGGCTGCGGCACCGGCCCGCTCCGGTGTCCGTGCCCGCCGCGCACGTGCGGATCCGGGCGGGCGCGGCCCTGGTGTGGCGGGACCGGCGGCTGCGGCTGCTGGTCGGCATGGGGTGGCTGGCGCTGTTCACCGTCGTGCCGGAAGGGCTCGCCGCGCCGTTCTCGGCGGAGGTCGGCGCGGGCGCGGCCGGCGTCGGGCTGCTGCTGGCCGCCGATCCGGCCGGGATGGTGCTGGGCACCGTGCTGCTGCGCTTCCTGCCCGGGTCCACGCGGGTGCGGCTGGTCGGCGTGCTGGCCGTCGCGACGGCGCTGCCGCTGGCCGGGTACCTGTTCGCGCCGAACCTCGTGGCCGCGGTGGCGTTGCTGGCGGTCAGCGGCGCGTTCAGCGCCTACCAGGTGACGGCGGGCGCGACGTTCGTCCGCCTGGTGCCCGACGAGCAGCGCGGCCAGGCGTTGGGCTTCGCCCGCAGCGGCCTGGTCGCCGCCCAGGGCGTCGGCGTCGCCGGCGGCGGCCTGCTGGCGTCCGCGACGGGCTCCCCGACCACCGCGATCGCCGTCGCGGGCATCGCGGGAGCCGTCCTGGCCGTCACCGCCACCACCGCGTGGGCCCGCGTCGCGCCCGCGGCGGTGGCCTGACCGCCGGGGTGCCGACCGCCGGAGTGCCGACCACCGGGGTGCTGTGGCGCAACCGGTCGTTCCTGCTGCTGTGGGCGGGGCAGGGGGTCTCCCTCGTCGGGTCGCAGGTGACGGTCGTGGCGATGCCCCTGGTGGCCGCGTGGACGTTGGGCGCGGGCGCGTGGGGGATCGGGGTGGTGGCCGCGTGCGGGCGGCTGCCGTACCTGGTGTTCGGGCTGCCGGCCGGGGTGTGGGTGGACCGGTTGCCGCGGCGGGTGGTGGCCGGGGTGTGCGCGCTGGGGCAAGCGGTGAGCACGGCGGTCGTGCCGGTCGCCGCCGCGCTGGAGGTGCTGTCGTTGCCGCTGCTGGCCGCCGTCGCGGCGGTGGCGGGGACGTTCGCGGTGTTCGGCGACATCGCCGGGCTCGCGCTGGTGCCGATGGTGGTGCCGCGCGCGGGGCTGACGCGGGCCCAGGGGGCGGTGGAGGTGGGGCAGGCCACGGCGCAGGTCACCGGGCCCGCGCTGGGCGGGTGGCTGGTCGGCGCGGTCACGGCGGCCGGCGCGTTGGCCGTCGACGCGGCCAGCTTCCTCGTCGCCGCGGTGGCGCTGACGTGGGTGCGGGTCGTCGAACGGCCGCGGGCCCGCGCCGGGGTGTGGGCCGGGGTGCGGGCCGTGTTCGGCCACCCGGGGCTGCGGCGGGTCACGCTGTGCACGGCCACGCAGGTGTTCTGGTTCAACGCCTTCACCGTCGTGGTCCTGCTGCACCTGGTGTCGGCGCTGGGGCTGTCCGCGGCCCGCGCCGGGCTCACGCTGTCCGTCGGTGCCGTCGGCGGCCTGGTCGGCGCGCTCGTCGCGGCCCGGCTGGGCGAGCGGTGGGGGCGGCGGCCGACGATGGTCGCCGCGATGGTGGTGACCGGCGCGGGGCAGGCGCTGGTCGCGGTGGACGGGCTGGTGATCGGCGCGGTGGCGGTGATGTGGTTCGCGTTGCAGGTCTACAACGTCCACCAGGTGCCGGTGCGGTACGAGGCGACACCTCCCGCGCTGCACGGGCGGGTGAACGCGACCATCCGCACCGCGGTCTGGGGCACCGCGCCCGCCGGCGCGCTCGTGGGCGGGCTGCTCGGCGACGCGGTGGGCCCGCGGGCGACGCTCGTGGTCAGCGGCCTGGGCGTGGCGGCCGCGTGCCTGTGGCTGGTCCGGGCGCGCGTCGGGTGACCGCGCCGGCCGACGGCGCCGTCCGGTCGCGTCGTCCGATCGCGCCGGCCGCGGCACGCGGGGTGCTCGCCGCGGCCCGCACGTGGCCTTGCGGGGACGTCGTTCACCGACGTCGGGAGGACCGGTCTTCACCAGATCTTGTCGCGCATGGCGGCGCACCTCCCCTCGCCGTGGTCGGGGACCGGGAACAGCGGACCTCGGGGATCACCAGATCTTGTCGCGCACGACGCACCTCGCTCCCGTCTCGACAGGGCCTGCGACCAGCGGTTTCACCAGATCTTGTCGCGCACCGCAATCACCTCCAGTGGGTTGCGTCACCCCGGTAGCGGCTGACATCGGCCCAGGTCACCATTACTGTGACCCTCCGTCCGGACGTCATGACGGTCCGGGGTAGACAGTCGTGAGGAACCATGGGCAGAGCGCGTTCGACGTCGTCGGGCGATCGACGCTGGTCACTATGGTCCCTGCCCGGGCAGGCCCTGGTGTACGTGCTGTCGGTGGATCTGCTCGCGCTCCTGGCGACCGCCGCGAGCACCGCGTGGCCGGTGCCGGCCGACTCGTGGACCCCGTTCGGCGTCCTGCTCGGCTGCGCCGCGCTGCACCTGCACTGCTCCCGCTGGATCGAGCGCATCCGCCGCGACCACAGCCACCTGCCGCACGTCGACCTGTGCAGCATCTGGATCCTGGCCGGCGCGCTGGTGCTGCCGCCCGCGCTCGCCGTCGCCCTCGTCGTGCTGATGTACGCCCACCGCTGGTGGGTGGTCGGCCGCTGGGACGCCTCGCGCCCACCGCACCGCAACGTGTTCACCACGGCGATGATGGTGCTGGCCACGCTCGCCGCGAGCACCGTGGCGGGCCTCACGGGGCTGCGCGAGGGCCTGTGGGCCGGGCGGTCCGGCGGCGCGCTGGACCTGGTCGGCTTCGTCGGCGCGGGCGCGGCGCAGTGGCTGGTCAACACCACCCTGGTCGCGGTCGTGATCCTGCTGACGGTCCGGCCGCGCTCGGTGCGGGACGCCGTGGGCAGCGCCGCCGACAACCTGCTGGAGGCCGGGCAGCTCGCGCTGGGCGGGTTCGTCGCCCTCGCGGTCGCGTGGTGGCCCGGGTACGCGCTGCCCATGGTCGTCGCCGCCGTCGCCCTGCACCGCACCGTGCTCATCCACCAGCTGGAGCTGGCCGCCCGCACCGACGCCAAGACCGGCCTGCTCAACGCCGAGGCGTGGCACCTGCAGGCGACGCTGGAGCTGCAGCGCACGCGCCAGCAGCCGCCCGGCGCGCGCATGGGCCTGTTCATGATCGACGTCGACCACTTCAAGGACATCAACGACACGCACGGCCACCAGACCGGCGACCTGGTGCTGCGGCGCATCGCCGCGGCGCTGGAGTGCGCGGTGCGGCGCGGTGACGCGGTCGGTCGGTTCGGCGGCGAGGAGTTCGCCGTGCTGCTGCCCGGCGTCGACCTCGACGAGGCGGTGGCGATCGCCGAGCGCATGCGCGCGGAGGTGCACCGGGTGCTCGTGGACGACGGCGACGGCGGCGTGGTGGCCGGGCTGACCGTCAGCATCGGCATCGCGGTGTGGCCGGAGGTCGCCGAGGACAGCGTGTCCGGGCTGCTCGCGGCGGCGGACTCCGCGCTGTACGAGGCGAAGCGGCTCGGCCGCGACCAGGTGCAGGCGGCGGGCGCGCACCGGCGCGCGAGGTGGACCCCCGCGGCCCGCTCCGAACGACCCGGCGTGTAACAACCGCGACTACCACGCGCGATCCGCTACAGGTCGGGCCGCCGGTGGCGTAGTTTCCTGCCCGCCACCCCCGACGCGGTGGCCCAGCCTCGGTTGCAAGGGTCGTGAGCCAGTGGACCTCGGTGCCCCGCACGGTATCCGCTTCCGCTTCGGAGCGGGGCTGCTGCGTGCCGTCCTGCTCGACGTGCACGGCAAGCCTCCGGTCGAGGCGCGCGAGGAGCTGACCGCCGAGGCCGGCGCTCGCGACCTGCTGGTCGAGCAGACCCGCGACGGGCACCTCCGCGCCGTGCTGCGGCAGCGGTTCGACCTGCCCGCGCCCGCGCGGTGGCGGTTGGCCGTCGACGCGCCCGCCACCCGCACCGCCGACGGCGTGTCGTTCGCCCTGCCGGACGCGGTGACCCTGCGGGTGTCGGCCTCGTCGCCGTGCGAGGTCGCCGAGGGCGGGGTGTGCGTGCGGCTGCCCGCCGGGGAGTCCGAACTGGACATCAGCGTGATCAGCGAGCCGGTGTTCGAGGTCGGCGACACGGTCGTGGTGTGCCGCCCGGACCAGGTGCTCGAAGCCGCGGTCGTGGTGTCGTGCCTGCCCGCGGACCGCGTCACGCCCGTCGTCGCGCTGCGGCCCGCGGACGCCTCGTCGCACCGCCGCGACGGGCTGGTCGCCGACCTGCTCGACGCGGTGGGCGTGCGGCGCGTGGTGTTCCTGGCCGAACCGGACGAGGAGCTGTTCGGCGGCCTGCCCGAACGGCTGCACCTGCCGTGCGAGGACCCCGTCGGGCTCACCGGGAAGGCGTGGGAGCTGCTGCGCGGCGGCGAACCCGGCCGCACGCTCGACGTCGCACCCGACGCCGACGCGGTGGCCGCCCTGTTCACCGCCCTGCGCGCGGGGGCCGCGCTGCGCGTGGTCGACGACGCGCCGCCCGTGCCGTTCGACGGGCACGACCCCGACGACGGCGACGAGGCCGTGCTGGTCGAGCGCACCGGCGAGGTCGAGGACCTGGTGGCCGCGGCGTACGCGCACCACCGCGGCGCACGGCTGGTGATCACGCCGAGACCGGACCTGGCCGCGGTGGGCGCGGTGGTGGCCGAGGAGCAGGAGCGGGTCACCGCGGCGGCGCGCGCGATCGGCGACGCCGTGAAGGGCATCGGGTTCGTGGAGGCGCTGTGGCGCTACCTGTCCACCGGCGGGCACGACCCCTACGCGGCGGTCGAGGCCGTGGTCACCGCGCAGGTGCCACCCGAGGCCGTCGCCGCCGTCGGCGACCGGCGGCTGACCGCGTTCACCACCGGCCTGCCCTACTCGTTCGTGCGCACCGGCGACGTGAACTGGGCCCGCAAGCCCATCGGGCACGTCGTGGCCGACCCGACGCTGGTCGTGCTCACCGAGCTGCACCGGGCGGGCGCGGCCCGCGAACCCGGCGCGTTCAGCCTCCTGGTCGACGCCGGCCCGGTCCGCGACCCCGGCGCGACCGAGGACCGGCTGTCGGGCACGATCACGCCACCGGGCCACCACACGCACCCGATCGTGCTGTCCGAACGCGACAGCTCGCCGGAGGTGCTGCGCGCCCTCGTCGCGGACCTGCCCGTCGAGCTGGTGTTCTTCAACCACCACGACGCCGACGACGCGATCGTGCTGGGCGGCCACGCGCTGCCCGACGAGGACCTGCCGCTGGAGCTGCGGCACCGGCCGATCGTGTTCAACAACTCGTGCCGGTCGTGGACGCGGCTGGGCCGCGAGTTCCTCCGGGCCGGCGCGCGCGGCTACATCGGCACCCTGTGGACCATCCCGCCCAACCTCGCCGCCGGGTTCGCCCGGACCGTCGTGCGGCGGCTCACCGCCGAGGAGACGCCCGCGGCGCACGCCATCGTCAACACCGGCACGCCCGGCGGCGTCGAGCGGTCCTACCTGTACGTCGGCACGGTCAACGGCCGGCTGGACGAGTGGCGCGACCGGTCCACCACCGACGCCGAGGCCGCGCTGACCGGCTGCGAGCTGCTGGCCGCCGCCGCCCGGGGTCGCGCCGCGCCGCTCGCGCCCGTGCTGCACCGGGAGATCCGCGCGCTGCGCGAGGTGGCCGAGACCGGCGAGGCGACCGACACCCCGGCCTACGCCGCCGTGCTGCTGGCCGAGCTGGAGCTGGAACCCGACGACGTGCGGGCCGCGGCCCTGGTCGAGCGGGTCGACGCGGTGCTGGACGGCCTGGACGTGCCGGAGGACGAGCTGGAGGCGCTGTGGGCGACCCGGTTCGAGCTGGCCGGCGCCCGGGCCGAGCGGCGCGGGGAATACGGGGCCGCGCTCGCGGACTTCGAACGGTGTGTGGGGTTGGGCGACGCGTGCCGCGACCGAGCGGACGTCCTGCTGCGGATGGCGAGGCTGCTGATGCGCGAAGGCAGAACCGACGAGGCCGGACAGGCGGCGCGGCTGGCGTACGAGGAGCACCGCGCCCGCCGCGACCGACCCGGGCAGCTGGAGTCGCTCACCGTGCTGCACGACCTCGGCGACGCCGACCCCGACACGGCCCTCCGCCACGCCGTGGAGGGCCACGACCTGGCCGAGGAGCTGGGCGACCCGGTGCGGCGGGCCGCGTTCAAGCTCGCCGAGTGCGACCGGCTGCGGGAGCGCGGCGACCTCGCCGGCGCGATCGAGGCCGGGTCGCGCGCCGTGGAGCTGTTCCGCGACCTGGGCGACGGTCGCCGGGAGCTGGCCGCGCTGCGCCGGCTCGGCGCGTGCCACCGGGACCGGGGCGACCTGGAGACCGCGCAGCACTACGCCGCCGTGGGCCTGGCCCGCGCCGAGCAGCTCGGCGCGGCGGCCGAGGTGGCGTCGTTCCACGACGACCTGGGCGGCGTGCTGACCGCGCGCGGGGAGCACGGCGAGGCGCTGGGGCACTACCGGCACGCGGTGGAGCAGCTCGTCGCCGGCGGCGCGTGGGAGCGCGGCGCGGAGCTGCTGCCGCACCTGGCCGTCGGCGCGGTGCGCGCGGGCGACCCGGAGGCGCTGTGGACCGCGGCGCTGTCGGGCGGCCTGATCTGCGAGGTCGCGCCGCGCGAGGTGTGGGCGTCGGTCGTGCCGCTGGTCGTCGACTCGCTGAAGCGGGCGATCGAGACCGGGCCGCTGGAGCTGACCCAGCGCGGCATGACCGACTTCGCCAGCGCGGTGACCGCGGGTCGGCGCGAGGACATGCCGTTCCAGGTGGGGCTGCTCGCCGACGCCGTGGTGGTGCTGCTGGCGTGGCTGATGGACCGGGTCGACCCGCACATCCGCGCGTTCGCCCGCGAGCTGGACCGCACCAGCGGCGGCGTGTTCGACCTGGCCGGCTACGTGGCCGTGCCGTACGCCGAACGCGCGCGCGACCCCGGGACGGGCCGGTCGCGGCCTACCAGTGGCGGCCCTCGCTGAGGTCGTCCAGCTCGGGCCGCGACACGTGCGGCACCCGGAAGCGGACCCCGGCGTCCGGCGCGGCGCTCCACAGGCTGAAGTGCACCAGCTCCCAGGAGCGCGGGTCGATCGCCAACGCCGTGCAGTGCAGCGCGGGGTCGTCCTTGAGCCGCGCCAGCTCCGCCAGCGCCCGGTCGATCTCCTCGACCGGGTCGGCGTCGGCGGGCAGCCGCCACGTGCGCTTGGTCGCCTCGGCCGGCGCCTCGGCGGTGCCGCGCTCGAACGCCAGGCCCGCCCAGTGCTGCACGGTCGGCCGGCCGAAGTCGGCGCTCAGGCCCCGGAACCCCGGCCCCCACAGGAAGCTGTTCATGCCCTCGACGGTGCGCCACAGGTAGAACGGCGCGTACTGGTTGACCGGCGAGCCGTCCACGCCGCGTTCCCGCACGCAGTACGCCTTCAGCGCCAGGCCGGGGAACGCGTCGAGCGCCGAACCGCGCGTGGCGACCCGGGTGCGGATGATCCCCATGTCGTAGTCGGCGGGCAGGGTGATCTCGTAGTGCATCGCGTGCATGGTCAATTCCCCGGGTAGGTGGCGGCGGTGTTCGGGTACAGCTCGCGGTAGGCCGCGAGGTGACCCCGCGGCGTGGTGACGGACTCGGCGCCGAGCAGGCCGTGGACCAGCGCGCGGGCGAACACGGCGCGGGCGGCGGCGAGCACCGGGGCCGGGTCGGCGTCGTGCGTGCCGGTCGAGGCGGCGAAGGCCGTGTCGCCGTCGGTGAGGCCGTGCGCCGGGCGGACGGCGGCGGCCAGCCCGTCCTGGGCGGCGTTGGCCAGGGCGAACAGGTGCGGCAGGCGGGCGTTCGTGGCGATCACGCCGATGACGGTGTTGAACGGCTGCCCGTGGCCGGTCATGGCGGCCCGGGCGGCGGCGAGGTCGTCGCCCCGCCCGGTGGTGGGGAACTCTCCGGGCAGGCCGAGGTGCGCGGCGAACGGCAACCCGGTGTCGACGTCGACCGCCGGGCCGACGGCGTTGAGCGCGGCGACCGCCCCGACCACCACCCCGCCGGGCAGCACGGCGCTCGCCGTGCCCAGACCGCCCTTCAGCGCGGCGTTGAGCGCACCCGTGCCCGCGCCGACGTTGCCCCGCGCGAAGTCGACCCGCGCGTCCCGCACGGCCCGCGCCCCGTCGTCCGGTCCGGGCCGGGCGTGGAAGTCGCCGCCCCGGCCGAGGTCGAACAACGCGGCGGCGGGCACGAACGAGCCGACCTCGCGCGCCGCGCCGTCGGCCGCGGCCAACCCGTACGCGCTCCCGCCGGTCAGCACGACGGCGCGCACCTCCCGCCCGCCGTACCGGGGGTCGAGCGCGGCGGTGTCCCGGGTGGCCGGCGCCCCACCGCGGACGTCCACAGTGGACACCGTGCCCGGCGGGAAGAGGACCGCCGTGGTGCCGGTCAACGCGCCGCCGCCGATCCGCGTGGCGTGCCCGACCAGCACCCCCGGGACGTCGGTGATCGCGTTGCGCACGTCCCCCATGCTACGGACGGCCCGGATCGCTAACCGCGCAGCACGCGCGCACCCAGTTCGCGGACCACGGAGACCAGGAGGTCCACGTCCTCCTCGGTCGTGCGCCAGTTCACGATCGCCGGGCGGAAGGCGACCACGCCCCGGTACACGGTGGTGCCCGCGAAGACCCGGCCGTCCTCGACCAGCGCCTCGCCCAACCTGCGGTTGAGGTCGTCGAGCGACTCGGGCGGCACGTCGCGCGGGTGGAAGCGGAAGCAGACGATGAACACGGTGATCGGCGCCAGCAGCTCCAGGTCCGGTGCCTCCTCGACGCGGCGGCCCAGGCGCAGCGCCAGGTCCTGGTGCCGCTCCACCATCGCCCGGTGGCCCTCGCGGCCGTAGGCGCGCAGCGTCGCCCAGATCGGGAACGCCCGCGCCCGCCGCGACGAGTCCGGGCCGCGGGTGTTGTAGTTGACGAACTCCCCGCCCGGTTCCGGCAGGTACGCGCTGTTCCAGCTGCCGAACGCCCGCTCCAGCGCCGGCGCGTCGCGGACGAAGGCCACCCCGCTGTCGTAGGGCACGTTGAGCCACTTGTGGCAGTCCACCGTCACCGAGTCCGCCCGCTCCACCCCGCGCACGTACCCCGCCGTGCGCGGCGACAGGGCGGCGAACAGGCCGAACGCCCCGTCCACGTGCAGCCACGCGTCGTGCCGCCGCGCCAGGTCCGCCAGCTCGTCGATCGGGTCGAAGTCGCCGCCGTTGACCTCGCCCGCGTTGCCGATCACCACCGCCGGACCGGACGAGGCCAGTTCCCGGTCGAGCGCCTCCACGTCCAGCCGGCCCGCGTCGTCGCGGCTCAGCACCCGCACGGAGTCGCGGCCCAGCCCCAGCACCTGCAGCGCCTTGCGGCTGCTCGGGTGCACGTACCCGCTGGAGAACACCGGCATCGCCGGCAACCCGGCCAACCCGTCGGCGGTCACGTCCACGCCGTGCCGGTCCGCCCACCAGTACCGCGCGCACGCCAACCCGGTCAGGTTCGCCGACGTCGCGCTCGACGTCAGCACCCCGCCGAACGAGTCGGGCAGCCCGAACAGCTCCTTCAACCACCGCAGCACCACCGTCTCGGCCTTGGCGGCCAGCGGCGAGGCCAGCCACATGCCGGCCGGCTGGTCCAGCAGCGACGTCACCCAGTCCGCCGCCTGCGCCGCCGGCGTCGCGCCACCCACCACGAAGTGGAAGAAGCGCGGCCCCGACGAGTGCGTGGCGGCCCGCGTCCCGATCCGCAGCAGGTCCGCGACCGCCGCGGTGGTCCCGTCGCCCGCCTCCGGCAACGGCCCGTCCAAGTCCTGCACGAGGTGTGCGTGCGCAGCGTCGCGCACCGGCAGGTGCGGCAACGCTTCCAGGTACGGTGCGGCGGCCCGCGCCACCATGCCCAACGCCTCGACCGCGTCGTCCCGAGCGTTCAGTGGATCACCCATCAGGGCAGGGTAGGCGGTGACGACGCGCCGGGGACAGGTCGCGCGACGGGGGGACCGACGGCGGGTTCGACGCCTCCTTCGGCCTCCGCCGCGCCGAGCCGCCGTTCGGAGCACGCCGGCCGGTCGCGCGGGACGCCCGCCGGTGCCGCGGCCGGGGTCAGCGCGGGTCGTCGCGCTCCCGCCGCACGGTGACCTTGCGGCCCTTGATCGTGGCGCCCCGCAGCGAGGCGATCACCTGCTGCGCCGCCGCGTCCGGCACCTCGACCAGCGAGAACCGGTCGGCGATCTCGATCGCGCCGATGTCGCGGCCGTTGAGCCGCGCCTCGCCCGCGATCGCGCCCACCAGGTCCTGCGGCCGGATGCCCGAGCTGCGGCCCGCGCCCACGAACAACCGCGTCATGCCCGCGGACGGGCGGCGCGGGCGGCGCGGCTCGCGGCGCTCGGCACCGTCCCGGCCGCGGCGCTCGCCGGAACCGGTCCGCGGCACGTACTCCGGGATCTCCTCCTCGTCCGCCGCCGCGCCGGTGGCCTCGTGCGCCAGCTTGACCGCCGCCAGCGCCACCTCCATGACGTCGAACTCGTCGGTCAGCGTCTCCACCACGACCCGGAAGCTCTCGAAGTCGTCCTCCAGCAGGCTCTCGTGCAGCGCCGCGCGGGTCAGCTCCAGCCGGCGCGCCCGCAGGTCGGCGATGGTGGGCACCTTCTCCACCTGGATGCGCTGCTTGGTGACCCGCTCGATGGTCTTGAGCATGCCGTGCTCGCGCGGCTCGGCCAGGGTGATCGCCACGCCCTCGCGGCCCGCCCGCCCGACCCGGCCGATGCGGTGCACGTAGGACTCCGGCGCGGACGGCACGTTGTAGTTGACGACGTGCGTGAGCTGCTCCACGTCCAGGCCGCGGGCCGCCACGTCGGTGGCGACCAGCAGGTCGGCCGTGCCGTTGCGCAGCCGCGCCATCACCCGGTCCCGCTGCTCCTGGCTGATGCCGCCGTGCAGCGACTCCGCCCGGTAGCCCCGGCCGTTCAACGTCTCGGTGAGCTGGTCGACCTCGTCGCGGGTGCGGCAGAACACGATCGCCGCGGTCGGCGCCTCGACGTCGAGCACGCGACCCAGGGCGGCCGGCTTGTGCGCCCGCGGCACGACGTACGCGCTCTGCCGCACGCGCGGCGCCTCGCCCGGCTCGGGCTGCTCGCGGCCGATGGTGATGCGCACCGGGTCGGTCAGGTGCCGGCGGGCCAGGCGGTCGATGCGGCCGGGCATGGTCGCGGAGAACAACACGGTCTGCCGCTGCTCGGGCGTCTCGGCCAGGATCGTGTCCAGGTCCTCGGCGAAGCCCATGTCGAGCATCTCGTCGGCCTCGTCCAGCACGACGACTTCGAGGTGGTCGAGCTTGAGCGTGCCGCGGCTGAGGTGGTCCACGGCGCGGCCCGGCGTGGCCACGACCACGTCCACGCCCTGCTCCAGCACGCGCAGCTGCCGCCCGATGGGCTGGCCGCCGTAGATCGGCAGCACCCGCGCGCCCAGCTCCCGGCCGTACCGGTGCACGGCCTCGGACACCTGCACCGCCAGTTCCCGCGTCGGCACCAGCACGAGCGCGAACGGGGCCCGCTCGGTGCGCTCGCCGCCCGACATGCGCTCCAGCACCGGCAGCGCGAACGCCGCCGTCTTGCCGGTGCCCGTGGCCGCCTGCCCGAGCAGGTCGCGGCCCGCGGCCAGCGGCGGGATGGCCTCCCGCTGGATGGGGGTGGGCTCCTCGTAGCCCAGACCGGACAACGCCCGGAGCAGTTCGGGGCGCAACCCGAGGTCGGCGAAGCTGGTCCGGTCGTCGGGCTCGTCGTTCATGCCCCAAGTCTCGCTGATCGCCCCTGAACCGCTCGGTGAGGGGGTGGCCGGCCGGACCCGGCCGGTGGACGCGACCGGTGACGCGACCGGTGACGCGGCCGGCGGCCGGGCCCGGTCGGGCGGGAGGCGCCGGGCCGGTCCGGTATTCCGCAGTCGTCGGGCCGGCGGAACGCGTCAGCGCGACGCCGCCGGCGCCGACGCGCGATCACGGCGCCCGCGCCGGCGGGCCCGTCCGAAATCACGGCGAATCGGGGTCCGCCCCGGGCGCGCGGCCCGGCGACCCGCGGGACGAAACGGAAATAACGCCGTCACGATGACGTGAAATACTTTTTGATCCGCGGGATCGGAGAAGGCGGCACGCGTGTTCGGGGGCGAACAGGGGCGGAGATTCACCCGCGGGCAACACTGAAGCCCCCCGCTATACCTCTCCTATACTTCGCGATCGGCTTCCCCGGCATGGTCAACTCACCGGTAGCGTGCCGCGAGATCGACACCGAGCGTGAGTGTCCGACCTGGGGGAGTGGTGTGCGTGGCGGTGGACGACCTGGACGGCCACACCGGGCACGACGTGCGGCCGGTCCTGTTCGGCCTCGACGGCGTGTGGTTCGAGATCCGCCTCGGCGCGGCGAACGCGGCCAGGCTGCGCGCCGCGCTCGACCGGTTCGTGCGGGCCGCGCGGCGGACGCCCGGCGCCCCTCCGATGCCGGTGAGCAGCACCGATGCCCACGTGGCGCGGGCCGTTCGCCGGTGGGCGCGCGAGCACGGGTACCGGATCTCCGACCGCGGCCGGCTGTCCGCGATCGTGCTGGACGCCTACGAGCGGGCCCATTCGGGACGGCGGCGCAACCGGGGTGTTCGGGCCACCCCCGATCACCCGAAGCGCCTAGGCGGCGGTGACGGGCGGTAGCCGTCACCGCCGTCGGGGCGAAGTTCGACGATCGCGGTAACAGCAGCCGGGGGTCGGAGCTGACCCGAACGGCGGCATACCGCCACGGCCCGTCCCACGTGGTTCAAATGATATTTCCCCCCATCGAGGCGGGCTGGGCAACATGACAAACGCTTTAGCCGGGGATTTGGGGTTCGGGCCGCCGGCTACAGCGCGCTCTGCGTCGTCTAGAGACTGGGGGTCGTGACCATGCAGGTGCAGATTCTCGGTGCTGTCGCCCTCGCACGTGAGGATCGTCGGATGGGTGTGGCCGCACGTCAGGTCCGCACCCTGCTCGCGCTGCTGGCGCTTTCCCCGGGCACCCCCGTTCCGTTCGACCAGTTGGTCGAGGAATTGTGGGCGGGTAAACAGATGGGAAACGCCCGCAACGCGCTCCAGGCGAATGTGGTGCGGCTGCGCAAACTGCTGGAGCAGTTCGCCGACGTGCCGGGCGACTGCCTGGTCCGCACGGTGAGCAGCGGCTACGTGCTGGACCTGCCCGCCGAGGCGGTGGACGCGCACCTGTTCCGCGACCTGGCCGACCGGGGTTCCGCGCTGGTGCTGCACCGCCCCGGCGAGGCGATCGACTCGCTGGAGCGGGCGCTGCGGCTGTGGCACGGCCCGGCGCTGTTCGACGTGAGCGACGGCCTGCGGTTCCGCATCGAGGCCGCGCGGCTGGACGAGCGCAGGCTCAGCGCCCGCGAGGACCTCATCGCCGCCAAGCTCGCCAACGGCGAGGACCGCGGCGTCGTGTCGGAGCTCAAGCAGCTCGCGGCGGAGTACCCGGAGCGGGAGCGGTTCAGCGAGCAGCTGATGGTCGCGCTGTACCGCAACGGGAGGCAGACGGAGGCGCTGGACGTCTTCCACCACACGCGCAGGCGCCTGGCCAGCGAGCTCGGGTTGGAGCCCGGCCGCGCGATGCGCCGGCTCTACCAGGCGATCCTCGTCCACGACCAGGTACTGCTGTAGGAGGCGAAGTGCTGGAGTTCCGGGTCCTGGGTCCGGTGGAGGCGCACCACGACGGGCAGGAGGTGCCGCTCGACGGGTCCAAACCGCGCACCGTGCTCACGGCGCTGCTGCTCGCCGACAACGGCGCCGTCTCCGACACCCAGATGAGCGATTTCCTGTGGGGGGACCACCCGCCGGCGACGTTCAACGCGCAGATCTACACCTACGTGTCGCGATTGCGGAAAACGCTGCGCGGCGAGGTCGGCATCACCCGCCGGTCCCGCGGCTACGAATTGCGGCTCGGCGAGTGCGCGTTCGACCTGCGGGAGTTCGAGGACCAGGCGGCGCAGGGCCAGACCGCGCTCGCCGCGGGCCGGTACGAGGAAGCGGCCCGGCAGCTGCGCGCGGCGCTGCGGCTGTGGCGCGGGCCCGCGCTGACCGGCGTGTCCGAGCACCTCGCCGACGCCGAGGCGCCGCGGCTGGAGGAGGCGCGGATCGCCGCGCTGGAGAGCCGCATCGAGGCCGACCTGGCGCTGGGCAGGCACGCGCAGCTGCTGCCCGAGCTGACCAGGCTCGTGCACCAGCACCCGTTGCAGGAGCGGTTCCGCGCCCAGCTCATGACCACGTTCTACCGCTGCGACCGGCAGGCCGACGCGCTCGTGCTCTACGAGGAGGGTCGCCGCATGCTCGCCGACGAGCTGGGCATCGACCCCGGCTCGCTGCTGCGCGAGGTGCACCTGGCGATCCTCACCGCGGACCCGGTGCTGGCCTCGCCGCGACGCGTGGCGGTGTAGCGCGGCCGACCGCCGTATAGCCCGCCGCATAGGCCGGATATAGCCCCGAAAAGCATTCTGGGAACCGGTAGGCAGAAACCCGTGTTCCCGGAGGTGCGCAATGACCAGCTCGGTGCAGATCGACGCGGACGGCAAGGCGAAGATCAAGGAGATCGTGTCGGAAATCCTCGAGATCGACCCCGAGGAGATGACCGACACGAGCCTTTTCAAGGAGGACCACGACGCCGACTCGCTCGGCGCCATCGAAATCCTGTCCGCGTTGGAGCGCACCTTCGGCGTCGAGATCGACCAGGCCGAGCTGACCCGGATGGTCAACCTCGAAGGCGTGATCGCCGTCGTCGCCGAAGCCCAGGCCGCCAAGTAACCGCCCGCCGGTCGAGCGGTCCGGCACCGGACTGGGAGGACGCGATGCACGACGGAGGGCGGCAGCCGCGCCGAGTGGTGATCACGGGTCTGGGCGTGGTCACCAGCATCGGCATCGGCGTCACCGAGTTCCTGGCCGGCCTGCGCGAGGGTCGCAGCGGGGTCAAGCCCATCACCTCGTTCGACACCGCGGGCTTCGGCCACGCCAACGGCGCGGAGGTCGCCGACTTCGACCCGGCGGCGTGGCTCAGCCGGGTGGACCCGGAGGAGCTGGGCCGGGCCGCGCAGTTCTCCGCCGCCGCGGCGCGGATGGCCGTCGCGGACGCGGGCCTGGCGCTGGACGAGCTGCGCGGCAAGCGGGTCCTGGTGTCGGTCGGCACGACCGACGCCGAGTCCCGCGACCTGGACAACCTCGTGGCCCAGCAGCTGGAGGACGGCCCGGAGTCGTGGAACCCGGTCGTCGCGCGCCGCTCCACGGCGGGCCGGTTGTCCTCCGCCATCGTGCGGGAGCTGGCGCTCACCGACGTGGAGGCGGTCACCATCCCCACCGCGTGCGCCGCGGGCAACTACGCCATCGGCAACGGCTTCGACGCCATCCGCGAGGGGGAGGTGGAGGTGGCGCTCGTAGGCGGCGCGGACGCGGTGTGCCGCAAGACGTTCACCGGCTTCTACCGCCTGGGCACGATCGCCCCGCAGGTGTGCGCGCCGTTCGACAAGGACCGCAAGGGCATCCTCACCGGCGAGGGCGGCGGCGTCCTGGTGCTGGAGTCGCTGGAGTCCGCGCTGGCCCGCGGCGCCCGGATCTACGCCGAGGTGCTGGGCTACGGCCTCAACTGCGACGCCAACCACCCCGTGGCGCCCGACCGGGACAGCCTGGCCCGGTGCATCGAGCTGGCGCACCGCAACGCGGGCGTCAAGCCCGAGGACGTCGACTTCATCTCCGCGCACGGCACCGGGACCAAGGCCAACGACGTCACCGAGTCCGGCGCGATCCGGCAGGTGTTCGACGCGCCGCCGCCCACCGTGTCGATCAAGTCGATGCTGGGGCACTCGATGGGAGCGGCGTCCGCGCTGGCGTCCGCGGCGTGCGCCCTGGCGATCACCGAGGGCTTCATCCCGCCCACGATCAACCACCGCGAGACCGACCCCGAGGTGGGGTTGGACTGCGTGCCCAACCAGGCGCGGCCGGCCACGCTGGACGTGGTGCAGAACAACGCGCTGGCCTTCGCGGGCAACAACTCGGTGCTGATCCTGGGCCGGTACCGGGACGCGGTGTGATGCGGGGCGGCGGCGGGGTCCGGGCGCTGTTCCTGCACGGCCTGGCGGGCAAGGCGGCCGTGTGGGACGCGCTGGACCTGCCGCCCCGCTTCGCCGCCGCCCGGCCGGAGCTGCCCTGGCACGGGATGGCCGACCCGGCGTGGGCCCACGGGCCAGACCCCGGCCGGTTCGTGGTCGACGTCGCCGGTGGGCACGACGTCGTGGTGGCGCACTCCCTCGGCGCGAACCTGCTGCTGGAGTGCTACGCCGACGGCCGCGTGCCACCGCGCCCCACCGTGCTGGTGTGCCCGTTCTACCGACCGGAGCCCGCCGACTTCGACTGGCCCACGATCTCCTACTACCTCAACGACTTCCACCGCACGTTCACCGAGGCGCTGCGCGTCGGGGAGACCTCCCGCTTCCCCGAGGCCAAGCGCGAGTGGCTGGCCAGGGCGCTGCGCGACCAGGTCGGCCCGTACGGCTGGACGCGGTGGTTCCAGACCTACCTGCGCACCCCGTTCCTGGACCTGTCCCGGGTCGACGCGCCGGTGCTCGTGGTGAGCGGTGTCGACGACGTCGCCGCCCGGCCCGACGACGGGCGCGCCCTGGCGAAGGCCCTGCCGCGCGGCCGGTTCGAGCCGCTGGACGGGTGCGGCCACTTCCCGATGATCGAACAGCCCGACCGCCTCGCGGCCCTGGTCCGCGACTTCTTCGACGAACACCTGGAGCTGACGTGACCACCACGACCGTCTCGCTGCGTCCCCGCTACGAGGGCTCGAACATCTGCACCTGGATCGGCTTCAAGCACGTCAACTACCTGGTCGAGGAAGCGGTGCTGGACCACCTGCGGCAGAGCGGGTTCCCGGCGGGCGCGCTGTACGAGCGGTTCGGGCTGTGCACCGACCTCACCGACCTGGACACCAAGATCCTCACCGCGTTCCACATCGACGACCTCGCGCAGGCCACCGTCACGCGCGTGGCCGGCGACGGGCCCCTCAAGCTCCTCGTCGAGCTGACCGTGCAGCGGGACGGCAAGACCGTGAAGGCGGTCAAGTCGAAGGTGGCGGTGTCGTTCCGGCTGGACCCGCACGGCTTCGACGCCGAGCCGGCACCGGCCGAGCTGCTGCCGCACGTGGTGGACGCCATCGGCGCGCCCGAGGCCGCGGTGCTGGACCGGGTCGGCGCGGTCGAGCCGGTCCGGGTCGGCGACGCCGACCCGCTGGACCTGCTCACCGCGGGCAGGAACGCGTTCGCGTGGGCGTGGCGGATGCCCTACTTCTACTGCCACTTCACCGAGCGGGTGCAGATGTCGGGCTACCTCCGCCAGATGGAGGAGATCCTGGACCTGTTCGTGGAGGACCGGGGCGTGTCGATCAAGAAGCTGCTGGACGAGCAGAACTGGATCCCGGTCGTGCCGCACTCGCGGATCACGTTCCTGGGCGAGGCGCGGATGGAGGAGACGCTCTACACGGTGTTCACCGTGGAGGAGGTCTTCAAGCGGTTCACCTTCACCGCCCGGATGGACTGCTACGCGCTGCGCGACGGCGAGCTGGTGCCGACCGCGACCGGCCGCATCACCCACGGCTGGGCCGTGATCGAGAACCGCAAGGACTGGAGCCTGGTCGACTTCGACGACCGCCTCCTCGGCGCCATCACCGGCAAGGCGGGCTCGCTCAGCGGGCGTGGTGCGTCGTGACCGCGCCCGTCGTGCCCGCGTCCGTCGTGGACGCGCTGGTCATCTCGGCGTGGTCGGCGGTGTCGCCGTTCGGGATGGGCGCGGAGGCGTTCGCCGACGGCGTGCGGGCGGGCGTCCCGGTGCTCGCCCCGGCCCCGGGCGGCCCGTTCGAGCAGGCGGCTCTGGTGCCCGACTTCAGCGCGGCGGGCGCGCTGGGCAAGAAGGGCACCCGCACCATGGACCGCGTCACGGCGCTGGCCGTGAGCACGGTCGGCCGGCTGCTGGAGGAGTGCGGCCCGGCCCTGCTGGAGCACCCCGACCGGGTGGGCGTGGTGCTGGGCACCGGCTCCGGCAGCGTGCAGTCCATCATGGACTTCACCCGCGACGGCCTCACCGGCGAGAAGCCCTACCACGTCGACCCGGCGCTGTTCCCCAACACGGTGATGAACCGGGCCGCCGGGCAGAGCGCCATCTGGCACCGGATCAAGGGCCCCAACACCACCATCGCGGGCGGCGCGCTGACCGGGCTGCTGGCCCTGAACTACGCGGCGCGGCTGCTGCGCGGCGGGCACGCCGACCGGGTGCTGGTCGGCGCGGCCGAGGAGTACTCCGAGCAGCGGGCGTGGCTGGAGTGGCGCGGCAGCGAGGGCGCGGCCGGCCCGCTCGGCGAGGGCGGCGCGGTGTTCCTGCTGGAACGCGAGTCCGGCCGGGCCGGGCGGCCCGTGCTGGCCCGCGTCGTGGCGACCCGGTTCCGGGGCTTCTTCGAGCCCGCCGGCGCGGCCGACGCGCTGCGCGAGTGCGTGCGGGCGGCCCTGACCGAGGCGGGCGCGGACCCGGCGGACGTGGTGGTCGTCTCCACCGACGGCGCGGAGGAGCGGGCCGTCGCCGAGGCGCTGGGCCGCACGCCCGAGTGGCTGCGGTGCGCGCCGCTCGTCGGCGACACGTCCGCGGCGGCGGCGAGCTTCCAGCTCGCGGCGGCGGTCGCGTCCGGCCGGTCGGGCCTCGCGCTGGTGACCGGTGTCGAGCGCGACGGCACCGTCGGCTGCGTCGTGCTGGACCTGCCGTGACCACCGTCCACGTCGACCCGGCGGACCCCGTGTTCGCCGGGCACTACCCGGGCTTCCCGATCCTGCCGGGCCTGTTCGTGCTCGACCACGTCCGGGCCGCGCTGCCCGGTCGCCGGGTCGTGGCGCTGGACCGGGCGAAGTTCGTGCGGCCGGTGTTCCCCGGCGACACGCTGACGGTGGAGACGACCCTGACCGACCAGGAGGACCACGTGCGGTGCGCGGCGACGGTGTCCACGGGCGCGGGCGTGGTGGCGGAGTTCAGGCTGCGGCTGGTGGCGTCGTGACGGGCCCGGCCGGCATCCGCCGGGTCATCCCGCACCGGTTCCCCGTGCTGCTGGTCGACCGGGTGGCCGAAGTGGACCCGGGCAGCGCCATCGTGACGCTGAAGGCGGTCAGCGGCCGGGAGCCGTGCTACGCCGACCTTGACGCCGAGGACGCCTACCCGCTCGGGCTGCTCCTGGAGTCCTGGGCGCAGTCCGCGGTGCTGCTGACCCGCTGGGGCAACCCGAACCCGGACGTCCTGGCGGACAAGGTCGAGCTGATCAGCGGCATCCGCGACGTCGTCGTGCACGGCGAGGTGGTGCCCGGCGACGTGGTGGAGCACCACGTCCGGCTGGTCCGGGAGGTGGCCGACGCGGCGATCCTCGCCGGCCGCAGCCTGGTCGCCGGGCGCGAGGTGCTGGAGGTCGGCTCGTTCACGATGGCACGGCGCAGGGCGGAGGAACTGGCATGAGGCGCGTGGCGCTGGTGACCGGCGGGTCGCGGGGCATCGGGCACCAGGTGGTGGCCCGGCTCGCGCGCGACGGGTTCGACGTGGCGTTCTGCTACCAGTCGAACCGCGACGCCGCCGAGGTGGTGGAGAAGGAGGCCGCCGCGGCCGGCGCGGCGGTGTTCGCCGCGCGGGTGGACGTGGCCGAGAAGGGCGAGGTGGACCGGTTCGTCAAGGACGTCGAACGCGAGCTGGGCCCGCTGCACGCCGTGGTGTCGTGCGCGGGCATCGTCCGCGACAACCCGCTGGTGCTGCTGAAGGAGGACGACTGGCAGCGGGTGCTGCGGGTCAACCTCGACGGCACGTTCCACGTGGCCAAGGCCGCGGTGTTCGCGATGATGAAGCGCAAGGCGGGCTCGGTGGTGACCCTGTCGTCGGTGGCCGGCGTGCACGGCAACGCGACCCAGACGAACTACTCCGCGTCCAAGGCCGGGATCATCGGGTTCAGCAAGGCGCTGGCCAAGGAGGTCGGCAGGTACGGCATCCGCGTCAACGCCGTCGCGCCGGGGTTCATCGACACCGACATGGTCTCCGGTCTCGGCGACGACTTCGCCGCCCGGGTGTCGGCGCAGATCCCGCTGGGCCGGTTCGGCCGGCCGGAGGAGGTGGCCGACCTGGTGTCGTTCCTGGTGTCGGACCGGGCGTCCTACGTCACGGGCCAGGTGTTCGGCGTCGACGGCGGGCTGGTGATCTGAGGTGGCGCGCAACCCCCGGTTCTACTTCTCGCTGCGCAGCCCGTACTCGTGGCTGGCCTACCACGACCTGCTGCGCGAGCACCGGGACGTGGCGGACGCGATCGAGTGGGCGCCGTTCTGGGAACCCGACGAGCGCAACGAGCGGGCGCTGGCCGAGCGCGGCGAGCAGTTCCCCTACGCGGCCATGTCGCGCGCCAAGCACTTCTACATCCTCCAGGACGTGGCCAGGCTCGCGGCGGCCCGCGGGCTGGAGCTGACCTGGCCCGTGGACCGCGACCCGGTCTGGGAGGTCCCGCACCTGGGCTACCTGGTGGCGTTGCGCGACGGGCTGGGCCCGGAGTACATCGCGGCGGCCTACCGGGCGCGGTGGGAGCAGGGGCGCGACATCTGCGACCGCGACACCGTCGCGGAGATCGCCGCGGAGCTGGGGCTGGACCCCGCCGAGGTGGCGGGCGCCGGCGAGCACCCCGAGCTGCGGGCGCGGGGGGTCGAGCTGCTGGTGGACGTGTGCAGGGACGGCGCGTTCGGCGTGCCGTTCTTCGTGCACCGGTTCACCCGGTTCTGGGGCGTGGACCGGCTGCCCGACTTCGTCGCGCACGTGCGGTCGAAGCTCGCGCCCGCCGCCGCGCTGCCCGCGTCGTCGAGCGCGGTGGGGCTGGGGCGGTCGTCGGACGAGGGGCACGCGGGCGGCTGCGGCTGACCCGGTCCGCTGCGGTCGAAGGGGGACTCCTCGCGGGGTCCCCCTTCGACCGCGTGAGGCGGTGCTAGCAGCGCCACACCGTCGGCTTGTTCTGCTGGCCGGACACCCGGCTCCAGCCGGCCACCTCCCCGCTGTCGGCCGCCACCGCGAGTCCCAGCGTGCCGGGGACGGTGGTCACCAGGGTGCCGAGCTGCCACACGGCCCACGTCAGCGCGGTGTCGGTGGTCCAGCCGACCGACCGGCCGGCGCGGTTGACCGAGTGCAGCGCACCGGAGCCGGCGGGCCGCAGCGGCGTGCCGTCGTGCTCCCACAGCACCCCGCGACCGTCCGCCGTGGCGGAGGCGTGGGTCGTACCGGTCACCCGACCGTTGGCCACGCTCGTGCCCTGCACGGTCGCGCTGCCCGACGGGAGCGCGAGCCGGCGGGCCGTCCCGGCGCGCCACAGCAGCAGGCCGGTGGCGGCGAACGCGTCCGTGCGGCTCGGGTAGTGCTCGACCAGCACCGTGCCGTCCTGGTCGACGCCGACGGCCTTGGTCTGCCCGGTGGTCGGCAGGCCGGGCAGCGCCACCACGGTGCCCGGCGCGGCGGCCGGCCAGAGCACCGCCGTGTGCACGGTGTAGACGGTCACGCCCTGCTGGAGGTCCACTCCGACGTCGCCGACCACGTCGCCGCTGTCGTTGACGCCGGTGGCCCGCGAGCTGTCCGTGCCCGCCGGCACCGGCAGCGCCTCCAGCTTCCCCGCGTTCGAGCGGAACGCCCGGTCGGCCACACCGGGTGCGTAGCCGACCACCGTGCCGGCGCGGTTCACGCCCGTCACGACCGCGTCGTCGCCCTGGCCCGCGAGCGTGCCGAGGTCGGTCACCGCGCCGCCGGACCAGCGCAGCGCGTGGGTCGCCCGACCGCCGAACGGGACCGGCACGTACCCGGCGCCCGCCCAGCCGCCGGCACCGTCCGCCGCCGTGACCGCGCCTCCGGCGACGCCGGTGGGCAGCGGCAGGGTGCTCGACGCGCACGCCGCCGCCGCGACGGGACCGGGCGCGACGGGACCGGGCGCGGCCAGGGCCCGCGGCCCGACCGCCGTCGTCGCCAGCACGAGCGAGGCCGCCAGCGCCGTGGTCGTGCTGAGGTGTCTGGACATGCTCCTCCTTCAACGGGAACCCGCGAACGCGGGTACACCACGGTGGCGAAGCGTCCTGACCGGCGGCTGACCGCCGCCTGATGCGGTTAAACGGTTAAGCGGCGCCGTGTGGAGCCGCTGCGCCGGGGCGTCCTCGGGGTTACCTGCCCCATCGCCGGGCGCGTGCTGCCCGCGATCCACGCGACGCCGGGGCAACGCGGTGGTCGCGGTGGCCGCCCGCGTGGGCTGGCGCGCGGCGGCGGAGGAGGTGGCGCGGCCCTTCGGGGCACGCGTGCACGACGGCTACGACCGGCTGCCGGCCGACCTGGTGGTGGGCGACATGTACCGCTTCCGCTCGCAGCAACGGCGTGCCGCGGCGCTGCCGGCCTCCGGCGTGGTCATGCCGCTAATCTCGCCCGCCCACTCCGCGCGCACGGCCCGGGTCGGCGAGGCGCTGGTCCGGTCGGCCGCGACCGGCGCCGAGGTGGGCCTGCGGCGCCGGCCGTGACACCTCAGTCCAGTGCCGCCGCGGCCTCCACCGGCGGTGTCCGCAGCACGTAGGCCGTGGACAGCAGGGTCGACAGCAGCGTCAGCGCCGTCGCCGAGCCCACCACGACCAGGTAGATCCCGATCGGGCCCCGCGGCCAGTACGTGCCGTCCAACGCGATGGCGAACGGCACGAGCGTCACCAGCGACACGATCGCGCCCAGGATGATCCCGCCGAGCGAGATCACCACCGACTCGACGCCGACCATCCGCAGGATCTGCCCGTGCGTGGCGCCGATCAGCCGTTGCAGCGCGAACTCGCGCCGCCGCTCGCCCGTCGCGATCACCAGCGTGTTCACCAGGGAGATCACCGTGTAGGCCAGGATCATGCCGACCAGCAGGTAGTTCACCCACGCGCCGGTCTGCTCGCCGCCGCCGCCCGCGGCCAACGCCTGCTCCCGGTCCGCGACCCGCAGCTCCGGGTGCCGCGCGGTCAGCGGCGCGAGCGCCGACTCCGGGCCCTTCACCAGCACCTGCGACGCCTGCCCGACGGTGGTGTGGGCGATGACCAGCTCCGCGGGCATCAGGGCCGCGTCGAACGCGCCCGTGTGCACGGCCGCCACCTCCAGGTCGACCTGCGCGCCGTCGCCCAGCTTCATCGTGACCGGGTCGCCGACGGCGGCGCCCAGCCGCTCCGCCCACCCGCTCGGCAGCGCCACCGCGTCGCCGCGCAGGTCGTCCAGCGACCCGGCGGTGACGTCGACGCCCAGGGTGCGCGTGACACCGCCGGGCGTCACGCCCAGCACGGTGATCTCGTCGTCACCGTCCCCGTGGTGGGGGAAGTACGCCTCGGTGTCGACCACGGCCGACGCCGCCTCGACGCCCGGCAGCGCCCGCACCTCGTCCACCACCTCCAGCGGCACGCCCCCGGTCGTGCTGGTCACCACGGCGTCGGCGCGCAGGCTCTCCGCGAACGAGCCGGACGCCGCGCCGGCCTGCGTGGTCTGCAGGTAGATCAACGCCGTCGCGAGGCCCGTGGCCAGCATGACCGGCGTGATGGCGCCGGCCACGCGCACCCGCCGCGCCCCGGTGTTGAGCACCGCGAGGTACCCCGCCAGGCCCGACACCGCGCGCACGGGCCGGCGCAGGACCGCGACCAGCACCCTCGCCGCGGCGGGGGAGAGCAGCGCGATGCCCGACGCCCACAGCATCGCCGTCGGGCCGGCCGTGCTCGCCGCCACCGGGCCGGACATGACCAGCGCGGTGATGATGCTCAACGCCGTGCCGCCGCCCAGGCACAGCAGCGCGAACACCAGCCTGGGCACGCTGAACCAGCGCGTCTGCAGGCCGGCCGCCACCAACGCCTCGGTCGGCCGCGTCACGGCCGCGCCGCGCCCCGCGACGAACGCCGCGACCAGGGCGCTGAGCAACGAGATCCCGACCCCGGCCAGCACCGGGATCCAGCCCTGCCGGTACGCCATCACCTCCGGCGCGACGCCGGCGCCCGCCAGTTGGCCGAGCAACCACTCGCCCAGGTACCCGCTCACCGGCCAGCCGAGGGCGGTCGCGAGCACCGCCACCACCGCCGTCTCGCCCAGCACCAGCCTGCGCAGCTGCCCCGGGGTCGTGCCGATCGCCCGCAGCAGGGCCATCTCGCGGTGGCGCTGCTGCACGGACAGGCCGAGCGTGCCCGCCACGACGAACATCGCGACCATGATCGCCAGACCACCGAACACCGCGGCCAGCGTGATGATCGCCTCGCCGCCACCCTGCGCGTCGGGGAACTCGGCGAGCCCCCGCTGATCGCCCGCCAGCACGGTCACGTCCCGGTCGGCGACCGCGGCCGCGAGGGCCTCGCGCACGCCGTCCACCGTCGCGCCCGGTTCGAGCAGCACGCCGATCAGGTCGACCTCGCCGGGCTTGGCGAACAGCCGGCGCGCCTCGTCGTCGGTGAAGAACACGGCCCCGGCGTCGACCGCGGCCCGCGCGACGCCCACCACCCGGTACTCGACGTCCCGGGAGCCGATCCGCAGCGTGACCGGACCGCCCGGACCGACGCCGGCGTTCGCGTCCACGACGACCTCGTCCGCGGCCTGCGGCGCACGGCCCCGGTCCACTGTGTACGGCGCGAGGCGCGCACCGGACCACGTGTGGCCGGTCGCGTCACCGCCGCCGGGCAGGGTGACCGGGAACGTTACGTCCGGCACGGCCTCGGCGACGCCCTCGACGGCCGCGGCCTCGGCCACGAGCCGGGCGTCGATCGGCGACCGCTCCAGGTACGACGGGTCGCCGGTGACGACCAGGGGCGCGGCGGCCAGCCGTTGCGGCGGCACGGCGTCGCGGATGCCGGTCTCCATCAACCCGCCGCACGCCATCACGATCGCGGCGCCCAGGAACAGCGCGATGAACGAGGCGGTGAACCCGCCCACCCGGTGGCGCAGCGTGCGCAGCGCGAGGCGCAGCATCAGCGCACCCCGCCGGCGAGGTCGGCCGCGGGCACGTCGGCCCACGCGCCGAGCTGGGTCATCCGCTCGCTGACGGCGTGCGCGGTCGGCGACGTCAGCTCGCCGGCGATCCGCCCGTCCGCCAGGAAGACGACGCGGTCGGCGTGCGCGGCGGCCACCGGGTCGTGCGTCACGACGACCACCGTCTGGCCGTCGCGCACCGCCTGGCGCAGCAGGGCGAGCACCTCCAGCGCGGTGCGGGTGTCCAGGGCGCCGGTCGGCTCGTCGCCGAAGATCACCGCGGGATCGGTGATGAGCGCGCGGGCGATCGCCACGCGCTGCTGCTGGCCGCCGGACAGCTCGCCGGGCCGGTGGTTCCGGCGTTCGGACAGGCCGACGCGGGCGATCACGTCGTCCACCCGGGAGCGCTTGGGGCGGCGGCCTGCCAGGCGCAGCGGCAGCCCGACGTTCTCCACGACGGTCAGCGCCGGCAGCAGGTTGAAGGACTGGAAGACGAAGCCGACGCGCTCGCGGCGCAGCCGGGTCAGGTCGCGCTCGCCCAGGCCGGTGATCTCCCGGCCGTCGAGCAGCACGGAACCCGAGGTGGGCCGGTCGAGGCCGGCGGCGCAGTGCAGGGCGGTGCTCTTGCCCGAACCGGAGGGGCCCATCACCGCCGTGAAGGTGCCCCGGGCGATGCCGAGCGTGACTCCATCAAGGGCGACTACGCCGTTCCGCTCATTGCCGTATACCTTGCGGACGGAATGCAGTCGGACGACGTCGTCCACGCCTTGAATCGGAGGCTGGTTCACGTTCTTGCTCCCCACGTGGGACCTGTCGGTGTGTGCCCGCGCCGCAGACCATACGTACGGGGCGGGGTGAACGGCACTGGTGCTGTCCCCCGCATCGCCCATCGGGCCTGCCGGTGGAGTTCCTGTCCGCAGCGGTGCGGACTCGGCGGGGAACCGACTATCAAGTAGGTACGTGCGGGAGATCGTAGCCACCGTTTCCATAATTTCTGTTGAGAACTCAACGAATAGTTGGCGGTAGCGTGAACTCCTCCTCGCGCGTTCTCGGGTGGGGTAGGTTGGAACGGCCGCCCGGCACGAGCGAAGGCGGGACGGGAAATCCCCGAACCCGCCGTAGTTAGTGGACCCCGAGTAACGACGCGAAGGGGTTGGATGCATGCACCTGGAGATACGTCACGCCAGGGTGGTCACCACCCTTGCCGAGGCCGGCAGCATCTCGAAGGCCGCGGCGAAGCTGTCCCTGCCCCAACCGAGCCTCACCGCCCAATTGAGACGGATCGAGAAGGCGGTCGGCGGCGACCTGTTCGTGCGCTCGGCCTTCGGGATCACCCCGACGCCGCTGGGCGAGCGGTTGATACCCATGCTGGCCGATCTGGCCACGCGCGCCGACGCCGTGGTGGCCGAGGCGTCGTCGCTGTCCTCCGGGATCCTGCGCATCGGCAACGCCGAGTGGACCCCCGTGACGCTGCGGCGCGCCCTGCAGTCGTCGCTGCCCTCGGTCGAGGTGCAGACGGTGACGCTGGACCCGGCGCTGGGCGTGGACGCGGTCAGCCGCGGTGAGCTGACCGCGGCGCTCGTGCCCAGCCCGGAGGCGGTCGACGGGGTGCGGGAGCTGGATCCCGCGCTGGCCAAGGAGGTCATCGTGCGCGAGCCGATCTGGCTGGCGCTGCCCCGCGATCACGCCCTGGCCCGCAGGACTACGGTGAGCCGAAGGCACATGCTGTCGCTGAGCTGGGTGCACCACGTGCCGGGGCACTGGTTCCACGTCGTCGAGGAGCACCTGTTCCGCAAGCTCGACCACCCCACGCCGGAGGTCATGCACTACGCGGGCGGGCATGCCGAGGCGATGAGCTGGGTCCGCGACGCGGGGGCGGCGGCCCTCGCCACGCCCACCGGGTCCACGTCGGACGTGAGCCTCGTGGCGCTGACCGAACCGTTGCGCAGCAGGCTGCTGCTCGTGTGGCGGCCGGGATCGATCCACCCGAACACGCTGCGGCAGCTGATCGACGCGCTGCGCCGGTACTACTGCGAGTACGCCCGCACGATCCCGCGCTACTGGAACTGGATGACGGAGCGGCCGACCGACTTCCCGGAGCTGGCCGCGTTCCTGCCGCGGCCGAGCCGGTGGTGGCCGCGCGACGCCGCGCCCGACCAGCAGGGCACGGGCTCGCGCACCGCCGCGACCTGACGCGTCCACTGGGGATGAAGGGCCACCTCGACCCCGGTCGGGGTGGCCTCTGCCATCCCACGAGCCCTACCCCCAACCCTCGTGAGTCGTACCTCCAGCCCTCGTGAGTCGTACCTCCAGGGCCCGAGAGTCCTACGTTCAGCGCCCGAGAGTCCTACGTTCGCGACCCCCGAGTTCAACGCTCGCGGCACGGCCGGGGTACCCGAGCGTTGAACTCACGGGTCCTGAACGTAGGACTCACGCGACGCGAACGTAGGACTCACGAGGCCCGAGGGGACGACACACGAGGGCTGGACGTAGGACTCACGGCGGTCAGCTCGCGGTCAGCACGGTGTCAGCGGGGCTTGCGAACCTTGATCCGGCAACGGACCAGGGCGAGCGAGGAGGACCCACATGACGGCGTTGGTGGCGGTGTCGAGTCACCTGCCGGAGACGGTGGCCGTCGCGGACCTGGCGGAACCGCTCGGCCTCGACGACCAGCAGGTGCGCCGGTTCACCCGGCTCTACGGCCTGGACCGGATCTGCAAGTCCGAGCTGTCCGAGGCCCAGCTGCTCGTCGCGGCGGCGGAGAAGCTCGACGCGCTGCGCGGCCGGGAGGAGCGGGTCCGCTACCTCATCCGCGCCAAGGGCATGCGCACCACCGCGCCCTACCCCGTCACCCCCCTGCACGAGGTGCGCGAGGCGCTGGGCCTGCGCCACGCGAAGACGCTCGCCGTCGCCGACCACGGCTGCGCCACCGGCCTGCTCGCCCTCGACGTCGCCGGCACGCTGCTGGCCGCCGACGGCGACCCCGACGCGCTCGCCCTCATCCTGGCCGGCGACAAGACGTTCACCCCGTTCACCCAGTGGGTCCGCGACACCTCCATCATGGGCGAGGGCATGGCCGCGGTCCTGGTGGCCGCCGACGGCGACCGCGACCACGTGCGCGGCTACGCCAGCCGCATCCACGGCCGCGACGACGGCGTCATCGACCTCACCCCCGAGATCGCCAAGGACGCCCGCCGCATCTACCAGGACGCGCTGGCCGAGGTCGTCGGCGCGGCCACCGAGGAGGCCGGCATCGGCGTCGCCGACCTCGACCTGGTGCTGCCGCACAACGTCAACCGCGTGTCGTGGACGGTCGCGGCCAAGAACCTCGGCCTGCCCAACGACCGCTTCTTCCTGGACAACCTCGGCGCCACCGGCCACTGCTTCTGCGCCGACCCGTTCATCAACTACCAGACGGTCACCGAACTCGGCCTGCTCAAGCCCGGCGACAAGTACCTGATGACGGCCGCCGGCCTCGGCCAGACGTTCGCCGCCGCCGTCCTGGAGCACTGAGATGCACCGGAGCGCAGACATGGACGACTTCACCCGCCGGCTCAAGACCGCGCTGCTCGGCACCCCCGACGCCTCCCTGGCCTTCCTCGGCAACTTCGAGGTCGAGGAGCGGTGGGCGCTCGGCGAGCACACCCTGCCCCGCCTGTCCGCGGCCGGCGGCGCCGCCGTGGTCAACCACATGGACGAGTTCGCGCTCCTGCTGGCGGGCGGCGACGACCACGTCGTCCTCAAGGCCGCACCCGACCCCGTCTACCTCGCCTACCTCACCGAGCTGGGCATCGACCTGCCGACCGTGCACGTCGTGGCCGACTCCGACCCCCGCCGCACGGTCACCGCCGACGCCCTCGCCGACCCCGGCACGATCAAGACCCTCGCCGGCCTCGCCGAACGCGGCGTGCGGCTGACCGCGCACGGCGTCTCCGACCTGGAGGTCGACCTGGCCGAGCGCACCGGCATGGCCCTCGCCGCGCCCGACGCCACCACGTGCAAGGCGGTCAACAGCAAGGTCTACAGCCGGCGCGCGGCCGACGAACTGGGCCTGCGCCAACCCACCGGCTGGGCCTGCGAGACCGTCGACGAGCTGCGCGAGGCGTTCGACCGGGCCCGCCCGCTGGTCGCCGAGGGCCGCAAGGTCGTGGTGAAGGAGGCGCTCGGCGTCTCCGGCAAGGGCATCGCCGTGCTGGAGGGCGAGCGCCGCATGGACCGGCTGCTCGGGATGGTCGCCAAGCAGGTCGCCAAGTCCGGGCAGCCCCGGCTCGCCTTCGTGGTCGAGGAGTGGGTCGCCAAGCGGGCCGACCTCAACTACCAGTTCACCGTGGCCCGCGACGGCGACGTGCGCTTCGACTTCGTCAAGGAGCTGCACACCGAGGGCGGCGTCCACAAGGGACACCGGATGCCCGCCCGGCTGTCGGCGGGCCAGGTCGCCGAACTCGCCGACACCGCCCACCGGCTGGGCAAGAAGCTCGCCGCCGACGGCTACTTTGGCGTGGTCGGCGTGGACGCCATGGTCGACCCCGACGACGGCCTCTACCCGGTGGTCGAGATCAACGCCCGCAACAACATGTCCACCTACCAGGCGCGCGTGCAGGAGCGGTTCGTCGGGCCCGACCGGATCGCGCTGGCCCGGCACTACCCCGTGCGGCTGCGCCGCAGGCTGCCGTTCGCCGAGGTCCGCGAGCTGCTGCGCGGCCTGCTGCTCGACCGCGCCGGCGGCACCGGCCTGCTGGTCAACAACTTCGCCACGGTCAACGCGGGCCACCGCGCCGACTCGGCGTTCGACGGGCGGCTCTACGGCCTGCTCGTCGCCTCGTCGGACGAGCGGCTGCGCGCCCTGGACGACGACATCACCGCCCGATTGGAGACGCGACCGTGAGCGCAGAGTTCGAGGTCCAGGGCATCGGGATCACCGAGATCGCCGAGCGGTACGGCACCCCGCTGTACCTGTACGACGGCGCCGAGCTGGAGGCCCGCGTCGACGGGCTCAAGGAGCTGCTGCACCCGCGGCTCGAGTTCTTCTTCTCCCTCAAGTCCAACCCCAACATCGGCGTGCTGTCCGTGCTGCACGGCCGCGGCGCGCGCGCCGAGGTGTCCTCCCTGGCCGAACTGGTCACCGCCCGGCGCGCCGGCGTCGACCCGGCCGACATCATCTTCCTCGGACCGGGCAAGAGCGCCGACGAGCTGGCCGCGTGCCTGGACGAGGGCGTCTACGCGATCGTGTGCGAGTCGTTCGGCGAGCTGGCGCTCATCGACGAGTTCGCCGCCCTGCGCGGGCTGCGCGCCCCGGTCGCGCTGCGGGTCAACCCCAGCTTCTCGGTCAAGGGCTCCGGCCTGACCATGGGCGGCAAGCCGCGCCAGTTCGGCATCGACGAACCGCAGCTGTTCGCCACCGACGACCTGGTCGCCCGCCACCCGAACGTGCGGTTCCTGGGCGTGCAGGTCTACATGGGCACCCGCATCCTGTCCGAGGAGGCGGTCGCCGAGAACACCGAGCGCATCTTCGAGCTGGCCGACCGGCTGGCCGAGCACCTCGGCATCCCGCTGGAGCTGGTCGACATCGGCGGCGGCCTCGGCGTCGCCTACTTCGACGGCGAGCGCGACCTCGACCTGGAACTCCTCGCCGCCCGCGTCAACCCGATCATCGCCGGGTTCGCCGACCGGCACCCCGGCACCCGGCTGGTGATGGAGCTGGGCCGCTACCTCACCGCCACCTCCGGCACCTACGTCGTGCGCGTGCGGTACGTGAAGGAGTCGATGGGGGAGCGGTTCGCGGTCGCCGACGGCGGCACCAACCACCACATGGCGGCGGTCGGCATCGGCTCGTTCGTCAAGCGGAACTTCCCCATGCGAGTGCTCAACCGGGTCGACGAGCCCGCCACCGAGAGCTGGCACGTCACCGGCCCGCTGTGCACGCCCAACGACACCCTCGGCAAGAAGGTCGACCTGCCGCCCGTGCGGCCCGGCGACCTCGTCGGGGTGCTGCGCTCCGGCGCGTACGGCCCGACCGCCTCGCCGGTGCTGTTCCTCAGCCACGGCTACCCGGCCGAGGTGCTCGTCCACGGCGGGCGCGCCCACCTCGTGCGGTCCCGCGACGAGACCGAGGACCTGCTGCGCCACCAACACCTCCCCGACCGCGCCGCCGCCACTGCCCTCACCGAAGGAACCGCATCATGAGCGAATCCACCACCGTCGCGCCGCGCGAGCGGATCGTCGGCGCCATCACCTCCGTGCTGGCCCAGGTGCTCGACTACGACCTGCCGGAGCTGACCGAGCAGTCCCGGCTGTTCGACGAGCTGGGCCTGGACTCGACCGGCGTCTTCGAGCTGCTGATGCAGCTGGAGGAGGCGCTGGAGGTCGAGTTCGACACCGACAACCTGGAGATGGCGCACTTCGAGACGGTCCGCTCGCTGGCCGACTTCGTCGCCGCGGAAATGGACCGCTGACCGTGTACCGGACCACCGCGCCGACCCCGTCCCGCCCGGCGGGAACGCGGGCGCTCGGGGTGGCGCGGGTCGTGCGGACCCGCGCCACCCCCGACCGCTCGCTCGACGACGAGTTCTCGCTGCGCCACTTCACCGACCTGACCTCCGGGTACGGCGTGGAGCTGCGACCCGACGTCCTCGCCGCGCCCGGCACCACGTTCACCGCGTTGACGCGGTCGCTGCACGCGCGGCTCGAACCGCTGGGCCCCGTGCAACTGGCGATCGTCGCCCACGCCACCCCCGACCTGGACTGCCGGCTGGCGGCCGCCACGTACCTGGCCGAGGCCGTGCCGGGGGCGCCGCTGTCGTTCTCCGTGTCCGACGTCGGCCGGTGCGCGCCGTTCGCGGCGCTGCGGATCGCCTCGGACTACGCGACGCGGCACGGCTACTCGCGCGCGCTCGTGGTCATCGCCGACCAGGCCACGCTGCCCTACGAGGTGGCCGACCGGCCGGCCGGCGACGCCGGGGTGGCGCTGCTGCTGGAGCCCGGCGGCGCGCCGTTGGCGCTGGCGCACACGCCCGGCGTCTCGTCGGCCGACCTGCCGGACGCGCTGGCCGCCGGGCTGGCGTCGCTGGTGGGCGGGGACGAGCGGGTGACCGTGGTGGTCGGTGCCGGGATCGACCCGGGCGTGGTGCGGCACGGCGGGACCGTGCGGTCGGCGCCGGCCGGGTACCCGTGCACGGCGCTGTGGGAGGGGTTGGCCGGGTCGGCGGAGCCCGTGGTGCTCGTGGAGCACGACGCGGCGACCGGCGACCTCGGGCTGGCCGCGGTCGGGGAGGTCCGGTGACGACGTCGGTGCGGTTGGGCGCGGACGAGGTGTCGCGCTGCCACCTGGTGGCGCGCGACGAGGGGCTGGCGCCCGCGTTGACGCTGCTCGGTTCGCTCGTGGCGCCCGGCCTGCTGCCCGCCGGGCCCGCCGGGCACGCGGTCGTGCCGCAGGAGGTGGCGGCGTCGGCGGACCGGGTGTGGCTGGACGGTGCCGTGGCGGAGCGCGCGCTGCTGGACGAGTCCCCGGTCGGTACGGTGGAGCTGCCCGGTGGCGCGGTCGTGCTGCTGCGGACCCTGGGTACACGATCGGGTGAAGTCGGCCCGGATCTGTACGGAAACGGTGTTACCACACCTCGGTTGAGAGAAGCGGACCCCGAGACCACCCCCGGCCTCCCCGACCGGCGGGCCGCGTGGGCCCTGGGCCTGGTGTGGCTGCGGCTCGGGCTGTCGGAGGCGCTGCGCGAGACGTGCATGCGCCACCTGAACGGCCGGCGCACCGGCTCCACCACGCTGCTCCAGCAGCAGATGGTGAAGTCGACCGTCGCCGACGGGCTGATCGAGCACCTGGAGGTGCGCGCGGTCCTGACGGGCGTGGCGCCGGGCGAGCTGCCGGGCGTGATCCTGGCCCACCTGCACGCCCGCATCACCGCCGCCGACCGGTGGCTGGTGAACCTGCTCGGCGCGAGCGGGTACCTGACCGGCGGGCCCGGGCAGGTGGCGCACGTGTCGGAGCTGCTCGCCGAGGCCCACGTGCGCACCCGCGCTGCGGCGGGCGAGCCCGCGGGCGTGGAGTCGTGAGCGGGTTGGACGCGCGGCTGGTGGCGTTGCGCGACCAGGTGCGCGAGTGGGGCGCGGACTTCCGCCGCCTCGGCCTCGAACTCGACCGCGACCCCGAGCTGATCCGCGGGCACTTCGACCTGCCCGCGGTGCGGTACCTGTCGACCATGGGCATCCCGCCCGAGTACGGCAACGTGCCGATCCCCATCGCGGGCAACCGGTTCTACGGCACGCTGGCCCTCGAACGGGCGATCATCATGGAGGAGCTGGCCTGCGCCGACGTCGGGATGCTGGTCGCCTCGCCCGGTCCGCTGCTGGCCGGGGTCCTGGTCGACCTGCTCGCCGACCGGGAGCAGAAGGAGTGGTTCTACGGGCGGATGCTCGCCGAGCCGCTGTGGACGTTCTTCGCGCTCACCGAACCCGACCGCGGGTCCGACGCGGGCGGGCTGACCACGACGTTGACGCCCGTCGACGGCGGCGCGGTGCTCGCGGGCGAGAAGCGCTACGTCGGCAACGCCTGCCGGGCGCAGCTCGGGGTGGTGTTCGCCCGCGTCGGCTCCGGCCCCCTGGGCGTCAACGCCGTCCTGGTCGAGACGCCCGCGCCCGGCTTCTCGGCGACCGCGCTGGACAGCATCGGCCTGCGCGGCGCGCGGATCAGCGCGATCACGATGGACGACGTGCACGTGCCCGCCTCCCGGTTCGTCGGCAGGCACCTGTCGCCGTCACGGCGCGGCACGTGGGCGTTCGTGCAGACGTTCAACCTGCTCCGGCCCGGTGTCGCGGCGATCGCGCTCGGCATCGCGCGGGCGGCGCACGAGTACGTCCTGGAGCACCGCACGACCCTGCGGCGCGACGAGCGCGACCGGCTCGACGAGCTGGGCCGGCGGATCACGGCGGCACGGGCGCTGGTGCACCTGGCCGCCCGCGCCGTCGACGCCCGCACCTCCGACGGCTACCTGGCGTCCGCGGCGAAGGCCCGCGCGGCGCGGCTCGCCCTCGACGCGACCCACGCGGCCTGCGGGTTCTTCGGCCTCGGCGCCCGCTTCGACCACCCGCGGCTGGACAAGCTCGTGCGCGACGCGCGCGGCATGGAGTTCATCGAGGGCACGTCGAACATGCAGAAGCTGAACCTGTTCCAGGGCCTGTTCACCGGGAAGCTGGACCGCGACGACCCGTTCCGGGTCGGCGTCGGCTCACCGCGCTGAACCCGGCCAGCCACCGGGCCACCGCGGCGGAGGACCGCAGCCGCACCCACGGCACCCCGGCCCGCGCCAGCCGGCCGGGGTAGTCGGCCCGGTGCCTGCGGCGGGCCTTGACCGCCCAGACCAGCACCGAGTCGGGCCCGACCAGGAAGCTCGCCCGCTCCCGGTTGCCGTTCCACAGCACGGTCCGCCGCACGACCCGGCTCGTCGTGCGGCGGACCAGCCGCGGCAGCGCCACCCACAGCGGCAGGTCCAGCCACACGATCAGGTCCGCCCGGTGCCACAGCACGTCCGCGGTGATCGAGGCGAGGTTGCCGTCCACCACCCACGCGGGACCGCCCGTGGCCTCCGCCAGCCAGGCCCGGATCTCCTCCGCGGGCGGGGTCGACCAGCCCGGGCCGTGCTGCACCGCGTCCAGCTCCACGTGCGGGCCGTCCACGAGCCGGGCCAGCTCGCGCGCCACCGTCGACTTGCCCGCGCCGCTCACGCCGAGCACGACGATCCGGCGCACCGCGAACGAGTCCACGGCACCACTCGACCACATCGCCGCGTGGCCGTCCAGCGGGTTCACCGACCGGCCGTCGCGTGCGCCCGGGTGAGGGCCGCGGCGGCGGCGAAGCCGAGGACCGGGTCCGGCCGGTCCGACAGCAGGCTGGCGTACAGCGGCCGGTAGTGCGCGACCTTGCGCGGGGTGCGGCCGTCGCTGCCGTGCTCGGCCAGCAGCTCCGCGCCCCGGAACGCGAACCCGGTCATCGCCGTGTGGTCGAGCCAGACCTCCACGTCGCCGCACGCCACGACGCTGGACTTGCTGCTGGCGCCGGTCCGCCAGGTGGTGCGCAGCCGGGCCGTGCCGACCGCGCCGCGCGAGCGGAACGACGCCGTCGCCCAGCAGGCGTCGCCCTCGTCGCGCAGCGAGGTCACCGCCGCGACCTCCACCAGCCGGGCCAGCACGGTGAGCTGGTTGATCCCCGAGTCCGCCCACGCCGAGACGTACGAGGCGAACGCCCGCTCGCCCTTGGGCGCGTACGGGTCGCAGAACGCCGACGTGATCGCCGTGACCGGTCCCCACCCCGGGTTCGCGGCCAGCAGCGCGGCGGCCCACTCGACCTCGGGCGAGAACGCGAAGTGGTGCGCGGCGAACAACCGGTCGCTCCCCGCGCGGCCCAACCGGTCCAGCGAGGCCGCGTCCAGCGCCAGCGGCTTCTCCACCAGCACCCGCGCGCCCGAGCCCGTCAACGCCGCCACGGCGAGGTCGACGTGCGAGTCCGCCGGCGTCGCGACCACCACCAGGTCCGGCTCGTGCGCGGCCAGCGCGCCGGCGAGGTCGGCGTGGTGCGCGGGCGTCGCGCCGCGGAACGACGGCGGCCCGGTGTTCGGGTCGACCGTGAACACCAGGTCCACGTCGGACCGCTCCGCCAGCACCTCCAGGTGGGTGCGGGCGATCGTGCCCACCCCGACCAGACCAACCCGTGTCGTCGCCACCCCACGAGTATCCACGGTGGACGCGCGGCGACGAGCCCGCCGGGTCGGGGGGGACCGGCGGGCTCGTCTTCTTCCCGGGGGGAGGGAAGGGCCTACTTGCCGTGCAGCTGCTTGAGGTACTCGTAGGTGCTCGGCAGGGTGGTCAGCAGTTCCTTCTGCGTCTGCTTGATCTGCGCGAACACCGGCTCCGCGGAGTCGAGCACGTCCTGCCGCGCGGCCAGGGCGGGCAGCGAGTGGTCGGGCAGGTAGTCCAGCCCGGCGAAGATGCAGTAGTAGTTGGAGTTGTTCCAGAAGTTGCGGAACTCCGCGTCGAAGTTCGCGTAGTAGGTCGACTCGTCGGTGATCGGCATGTTCACCGCCAGGCCGGCCTTGTACATGCGGACCTTCTCCTGGAAGTCGTCCGCCAGCCGCAGCTCCTTGCACGCCTGCCAGAACGCGGTGTCGTTGCGCGGCGCGAAGCTGAAGTGGCCCTGCACGAAGTCCCGCGAGTCGTCGAACATCGTCTCGATCTCCGCGTTGAAGCGGTCCTGCAGGATCGAGTCGAAGTTCTTGTCCGGGAAGTACTTCGCCAGCTGGTACAGCGCCGCGTACACGAAGTAGATGCCGGTCGACTCCAGCGGCTCCAGGAAGCAGGAGGCCAGGCCGATCGAGACGACGTTCTTCACCCACGCGCGGCGGTTGCGGCCGACGCGGAACTTGATCTGGTTGAGGTTCGCCGTCTCCGGGTCCAGGCCCCACATCCGGCAGAACTCCAGCGTCGCGTCGTCACGCGACTGGAACCGGCTGGAGAACACGTAACCGGTGCCGAAGCGGCCCAGCATCGGGATCTTCCACGCCCACCCGCTCGACATCGCGATCGAGGAGGTGTAGGGCTCCACGCCGTTGGCCGCGTCGTCGTGCGGCACCTGCGTCGCCACCGCGCTGTCGTTGAGCAGGTGGTCGCTCATGTCCAGGAACGGCTCCTTCATCGCCTGGTTGATGAGCAGGCCGCGGAAGCCCGAGCAGTCGATGAACAGGTCGCCCTCGATGGTGCGACCGCCCTCGGTCTTGAGCGCCGAGACGTGGCCGCGCTGGTCGATGACCGCCTCGGTCATCTTGTCCTCGATGTGGATCGCGCCCTGGTTCTCGGTGGCCCACCGGCGCAGGAACGGCGAGATCAGGTTGGTGTCGAAGTGCCACGCGTAGTTGGTCCACTTCGTGCCGTCCAGGTAGCGCGGCGACAGCTTCGCGTCCAGGATCGGGGGCTCGCGGTAGCAGGCGTAGTCGAACGGCTCGTCGGTCTGCCCGGCCAGCTTCTTGTGCGCCCAGTAGTGCGACAGCGGCTGGTTCTCGTGGTTGGGCAGCAGGCCGAACAGGTGGTAGTAGTGGTCGGTGCCGTCGCCGTGCGGGCGCGGGTTCGCCTCGCCGCGGCCCGGGGTGCGCCAGTTGACGAACTTGATGCCCATCTTGTAGCTGGCGTTGCACTCGCGCATCCAGTCCTCTTCGGCGATGCCGAGGAACTCGAAGAACGTCTTGTGCAGGTTGGGGACGGTGGCCTCGCCGACGCCGATCTTCGGGATCGACGGCGCCTCCAGCACGGTGATGGTCACACCGGGGCCCAGCGCCTTGCCGAGGTACGCCGCGGCCATCCAGCCCGCGGTGCCGCCACCGAGCACCACGACCTTCTTGATCCTACGATCTTCCATCGAGGTTTGTCCTCCCGTCATGATCACGACAAAGGCCGCGGAACCCGACTTCGTCGCGGTGCTGCCGGTGTTCGAAGGGCGAGTGCCCGGATTTCAGTGTCGGGACAACCTGAACGCAAATAGCTATGTATTTCCTATACCCACCGCCCGTCAGTGGCGTGTCAGCGGCTCGTCAGCCGTGTTCGCGAGCATGTTGTGGTGACCGCTGCCCGGACGGGTCGGCGCTGCTCCAGGACTTGCACACGAAAGGGACGGTATCGTGGCACCTGCCTTCGCGGTAATTTCCGGCGCTCAGGTGGACCAGGTATTGCGAGGGCGGGAGAAGCACGTGGTCGAACTCGTCGAAGCCGCCTACCGGTGGCACGGTGAAGGCGCCACGATCAATCCTCCGTCCTATTTCCTCCGGTTCCCGGAGGACCCGTCCTCGCGGATCATCGCGCTGCCCGCGTCCATCGGCGGCGACGTTGGCGTGCACGGCGTGAAGTGGATCTCGAGCTTCCCCGCGAACGTCGCCGCCGGCCTGCCGCGCGCCTCCGCCGTGCTGATCCTCAACGACCGCGAGACCGGCTACCCGATCGCCTGCCTGGAGAGCTCCATCGTCAGCGCGGTGCGCACGGCCGCCTCGGCCGCCCTGGCCGCGGACTGGCTCAGCCGCGGCCGCACCCGGCCCACCCGCGTCGGGTTCGTCGGCGCGGGCCTGATCGCGCGCTACGTCCACACCTACCTGGCCGGCACCGGTTGGAGCTTCGACGAGGTCGGCGTGCACGACCTGAGCGCCGAGTCCGCCCGCGGCTTCCGCGGGTACGCCGAGTCCGCCGCCGACGGCGCGGTGCGGGTCCACGACAGCGCGGAGAGCCTGATCCGCTCCAGCGACCTGGTGGTGTTCGCCACCGTCGCGGGCAGGCCCCACGTCACCGACCCGGGCTGGTTCGACCACAACCCGCTGGTGCTGCACGTGTCGCTGCGCGACCTGTCGCCCGAGGTGATCCTCGCGTCCACCAACGTGGTGGACGACGTCGAGCACTGCCTCAAGGCAGACACCTCGCCGCACCTGGCCGAGCAGCTCACCGGCGACCGCGCGTTCCTGTCCGGCACGTTGTACGACGTCATGACCGGCGCGGTGACGCCGCCGGCGGACCGGCCGCTGGTGTTCTCCCCGTTCGGCCTGGGCGTGCTGGACCTCGCGGTCGGCAAGCACGTCCTCGACGAGGTGTCACGGGCGGGCGAGCTGGCCGTGGTCCCGGACTTCTTCTTCGACCTCGACCGCTACGGCAAGCGCTGAGCCGCCTGACCGTGCACCTCGCCTAGGAGTCGGCGCATGCCTGTCATATCGACGCCCCAGGAGTTCAACGTGGACGACCTCTACGTGGACCTCCGGCGGCTCTCCGGCCACCCGCTGTACCTGAAGTGCGAAGGGTTCAACTTCGCCGGGTCCATCAAGCTCAAGGCCGCCAACGAGATGGTGTCCGCGGCCGTGCGCGCCGGCACCCTCCGGGAGGGCGACACCCTGGTGGAGAGCTCGTCGGGCAACCTCGGGGTGGCGTTGGCCCTGGTGGCGGCGAGCCGCGGCTACGGGTTCCTGTGCGTCACCGACGCCCGCTGCAACCTCGCCACCCGGCAGCTCATGGAGGCGCTGGGCGCGCGGGTCCACGTCGTCACCGAGCCCGACCCGCGGACCGGCTACCTCGGCGCCCGCATCCGGTTCGTGCGGCAGAAGAGCGAGGAAGAGGGCTACGTGTGGCTCAACCAGTACGCCAACCCGGCGAACTGGATGGCGCACTACCAGACCACCGGCCCGGAGATCCTCAAGAGCTTCCCCGACGTCGACGTGGTGTTCATCGGCGCGGGCAGCACCGGCACGCTGATGGGCTGCGCGCGCTACTTCAGGGACACCAAGCCGTCGGTGCGGATCGTCGCGGTCGACGCGGTCGGCTCGGTCACCTTCGGCACGCCCGCGCAGCCGCGGATGGTGCCGGGACTGGGCACCAGCGTCCGCCCGGCGCTGCTCGACGAGTCCTACGTGGACGAGGTGCTGCACGTCGCGGAGCGCGACACCGTGCGCGCCTGCCGGACCCTGCTGCGGCACGGGTTCCTGTTCGGCGGCTCGACCGGCACGGTGCTGTCCGGTGCGACCGGGTGGCTCGACCGCAACCGGCCCGACGGCGACGTCACGGCGGTCGCCATCGCGCCCGACCTCGGCGACCGGTACCTGGACACCGTCTACCACGACCAGTGGGTCGCGGACATCTACGGCGCGGACCTGCTCGGCGACCAGCTCGCCGCGGCCGATCCCGCGACGCTTGCGAGGAGACTGCCATGACCGAAGCGGTGGACCTGCCCCTCTCCGCCGGACAGGCCGAGATCTGGTTCGACGAGAAGCTCAACGGGCGGGGCGTCGCTTACAACTCGGCGGGCTACCTCGACATCCGGGGTCCCCTGGACGTGGCCGCCCTGGTCGCCGCCGCCCGGGGCATGGTCGACGAGGCCGAGTGCACGCGGACCCGGTACGTCGAGGTGGACGGCGCGCCCCGGCAGGTCGTGACCGAACTGCCGGAGCTGCCCCTGGTCGAGCTGGCGCTGACCGCCGACGAGGCGGCCGACTGGATGCGCGCCGACCTGGCGACGCCGTTCTCGCTGGACGAGTTCCCGCTGTTCCGGCTCGCCGTGATCAAGGTCGCCGAGGACCGGCACTTCTTCTACATGCGCATCCACCACCTGCTGTGCGACGGGTACAGCCAGGTGGTGTTCTGGCGCCGGCTCGCCGAGCTGTACGCCGGTGTCGAGGGCACGCCGATCCCGCCGCTGAGCGCGCTGCTGGACGCTGAGCGCGCCTACGAGGAGTCGGCGGCGTCCGGCAGGGACAAGGACTTCTGGGCCGGCGCGTTCGACGAGACGCCCGACCTGGTCAGCCTGTCCACGCGCACCGCACCCGGCCCCGAGGTGCGCGGCTTCCTGCGCCGCACCGGCGTGCTGTCGAAGGACACCGCGCAGGCGCTGCGGGAGCTGGCGAGCCGGTCGGCGTCCACGTGGCCCGCCGTGGTGCTGTCCGCGGTCGCCGTCTACACCCAGCGCCTGACCGGCGCCGGCGACGTGCTGCTCACCCTGCCCGCGACCGCCCGGATGGGCGCGACCATGCGCGCGGTGCCCGGGATGGTGGCCAACTACCTGCCGCTGCGCGTCCGCGTGCGCCCGCACGAGACCCGCGCCGAGCTGCTGCGCGGCACGTCCCGCGAGCTGGCCAAGGCGCTCAAGCACCAGCGCTACCGGGTGAGCCGCATCCGCCGGGGCATGGGGCTGGCCGGCGACGACCGGCGGCCGTTCGGCCCCTTCGTCAACATCCTGCCGCAGCAGACGACGTTCCCGCTCGGCGAGTGCGAGGTCGAGGTCGACAACCTGTCGACCGGGCTCGTCGAGGACCTGATGCTGACCGTGGTGGACGCGCCCGACGGCGGGCTGCAGGTCCACCTCAACGGCAACCCCGAGCTGTACACCGACGAGGAGGCGCGGGAGCACCTGGCCCGCTTCACCGCGTTCCTCGACCGGTTCGCGCGCGCCGCCGACGACGAGCCGCTGGCCCGGCTGGACGTGCTGGACCCGGCCGAGCGGGCGGCGTGGCTCGGCGCGACGACCGGCGCGACCCGGCCGGACTCGTTCACCGACGTGGTGGAGCGGGTCCGCGCGTTCGCCGAACGGCGCCCGCACGCCGTCGCGGTGGTGGAGGACGACTTCGACGTCACCTACGCCTCCCTCGTGGCACGGGCGAGCGCGTTGTCGCGCAGGCTCGTCGGCTCCGACCTCGTCGGCGTGCTGGCCGCGCCCGGAGCCGGGTTCGTCTCGGCGGTGCTGGGCGTGCTCGGCGCCGGCGCCGCCTACGTCCCGCTGGACACCCGCGCGCCCGCCGTGCGGACGGCGGAGCTGGTGCGGGACAACGGGATCCGGGTGCTCGTCGTCGACCCCGCCCACCGCGGGCCGGCCGAGGAGCTCGGCGTCGAGGCCGTCGTGCTGGACGGCGCCGAGGACACCGACCTCGCGCCCGTGCTCGGCGGACCGGACGACCTGGCGTACGTGATCTTCACGTCCGGGTCGACGGGCAAGCCCAAGGGCGCGATGGTGCACCGGCGCGGCATGGTCAACCACCTGCTGGCCAAGGTCGAGGACCTCGACCTGACCGACCGCGACAGCGTGGTGCAGAACGCGCCGCTGACGTTCGACATCTCGGTGTGGCAGATGCTCGCGCCGCTGGTCGCGGGCGGCCGGGTGCGGGTGGTCGGCCGGGACACCGCCGCCGACCCCGACCAGCTGTTCGGCCTGGTCGCCGACGAGCGGGTCAGCGTGCTGGAGCTGGTGCCGTCGCTGCTGCGGGCCGCGCTGGACGCGTGGGACGTGGTGCAGGCGCGGCCCAAGCTGCCCTCGCTGCGGCACCTCGTGGTGACCGGCGAGGCGCTGCCGCCCGACCTGTGCCTGCGCTGGTTCGCCCGCTTCCCGACCGTGTCGCTGGTCAACGCCTACGGCCCCACCGAGTGCTCCGACGACGTGACGCACGCCTTCGTCGCGGTCGAGGACGCGGCGGGCACCACGCGGGTGCCCATCGGCCGCGCGGTCCGCAACACCACCCTGTACGTGCTGGGCGACGACCTGAGCCCGGTGCCCACCGGCGTGCCCGGCGAGCTGTACGTCGGCGGCGTCGGCGTCGGCCGCGGCTACCTCGGCGACCCCCGGCGCACCGCGGCGGCGTTCGTCGCCGACCCGTTCGGCGATCCCGCGTCCGGAACCGGCCGCATGTACCGCACCGGCGACCGCGTGGTGCGGCGCGAGGACGGCCAACTGGAGTTCGTGGAGCGCCGCGACCACCAGGTCAAGGTGCGCGGGCACCGGATCGAGCTGGGCGAGGTCGAGACGACCCTGCGCGGCCTGTCGGGCATCGCCGACGCCGCCGTGCGGGTGGCGGCCGATCCCTCCGGCGGCAAGCGGCTCGTCGGGTACGTGGTGGCCGCCGACGGCAGGCACCCGGGCGACCTGCGGGCCCGGCTCGCCGAGGTGCTGCCCGAGCACCTGGTGCCGTCGGCGTTCGTGGAGCTGCCCGCCCTGCCGCTGACCGCGCACGGCAAGGTCGACCGCAAGGCGCTGCCGGAGCCCGACTTCGCCGCCGGCGCGTCCCGCGCGCCGCGCACGCCCCGGGAACGGGTGCTGTGCGAGGTCGTCGCCGAGGTGCTGGGCCTGCGCGACGTCGGACCCGACGACGACTTCTTCACCCTGGGCGGCGACAGCATCAGCTCCATCCAGGTGGTCAGCCGCGCCCGCCGCGCCGGCCTCGTGTTCACCTCCCGCGACGTGCTCCGGCACCGCACGCCCGCCGCGCTCGCCGCGGTGGCCGCCGACGCGCACGGCCCCGCCGTCGCCGCGGACGACGGCGTCGGCGAGGTCGAGCTGACGCCCATCGCGCACCAGCTGCGGGAGGACCTCGCCGAGCTGACCGACGTCACCCGCCAGTACAGCCAGCACGTCGTGCTGCACGTGCCCACGGGGCTGGACGCGGTGAAGCTGGCCGGCGCGGTGCAGACCGTGCTCGACCACCACGACGCGCTGCGCGCCAGGCTCTCGGTGCCCCTGCCCGGCCTGTGGTCGCTGGAGGTGCTGCCGGTCGGCGCGATCCGCGCCACCAAGCTCGTCCGCCGGGCGCAGCCTGCCGAGTCCGACGACCTGGACCGGGCGGTGGCCGGGGAGGTGGCCCGCGCGCGGGCGGCGCTCGCGCCCGAGGAGGGCCGCGTGCTCCAGGCCGTGCTGGTGGACTCCGGTGTCGAGGCCCGGCTGGTGCTGGTGGTCCACCACCTGGTGGTGGACGGCGTCACGTGGCGCATCCTGGTGCCCGACCTGGTCGACGCGCTGGCCGGCACGCCGTTGCAGCCCGTCGGCACGTCCTACCGGCGCTGGTCGAAGGTGCTCGCCGAGCACGCCCGCGCGAGCACCCGGGTCACCGAGCTGCCGCTGTGGACCGCGCAGGTGCGCCCCGGCGACGTGCCGCTGGGCGACCGCCCGCTCGACCCCGCCCGCGACACCTACGGCACCGCGCGGTCCCTGCGGCTCGTGCTGCCGACGGAGCCGACGGCCGCCCTGCTGACCCGGGTGCCCGCCGCCTTCCACGCCGAGATCAACGACGTGCTGCTGGCCGGGCTCGCCGTCGCGGTCGCCGACTGGCGGCGGCGCAGGCTGGGCGCGTCCGACTCCGCGGTCCTGGTCGAGGTCGAGGGGCACGGCCGCGAGCAGGTCGTGGACGAGCTGGACCTCTCCCGCACGGCGGGCTGGTTCACCAGCGCCTTCCCGCTGCGCGTCGACCCGGGCGAGCTGGACCGCGCCGACCTGTGGGCCGGCGGCACGAGCGCCGGCACGGCCGTCAAGCGGGTCAAGGAGCAGCTGCGCGCCCTGCCCGACCGCGGCATCGGCTTCGGCCTGCTGCGCTACCTCAACCCGCAGACCGTCGGCGCGCTGGCCCGGTTCGCCACGCCGCAGATCGGGTTCAACTACCTGGGCCGGTTCACCGCGGGCCGGGGCGACGCCTGGTCGCTGGACGCGGCCACGGCCATCGGCACGGGCGTGCACCCGGACATGCCGCTGCGGCACGTCCTGGCCGTCACCCCGGTCACCGAGGACGGCCCGCACGGGCCGAACCTGGTCGCCGACTGGCTGTGGGCCGACGGGCTGCTGTCCGAGGCCGACGTCGAGGACGTCGCCCGCACCTGGTTCCGCGCCCTGGAGGCGTTCGTCGAGCACGTCGCGCTGCCCGGCGCGGGCGGGCACAGCCCGTCCGACTTCGACCTGGTCGACCTGACCGAGCCCGAGATCGCCGACCTGGAGCGCGAGACCGGCGCGGTGCTGGACGTGCTGCCCCTGTCGCCGCTGCAGAAGGGCCTGCTGTTCCAGGCCGAGTTCGACCGCGACGGCGCCGACGTCTACACCCTCCAGGTCGTCGTGGACGTCGAGGGCGAGCTGGACCTGCGGGCGTTCCGCGCCGCCGCCGAGGCGCTGCTGCGCAGGCACCCGAACCTGCGCGCGTCGTTCCACTCCCGCCCGTCCGGCGACGCGGTGCAGGTGATCCCCGCCGCCGCGGCCCTGCCCTGGGAGGAGGTCGACCTCACCGGCATGGACGCCGACGACGCGGCGCGCGAGCTGGCGCGGCTCACCGACGCCGACTGGGTGCGCCGCTTCGACATGGCCGACCCGCCGCTGCTGCGGTTCACCGCGGTCCGGCTGGCCGGCGACCGGTTCCGGCTGATCTGGGCCGTGCACCACATCCTGGTGGACGGCTGGTCGATGCCGATCTTCGCCCGCGAGCTGTTCACCCTCACGGCCAACGGCGCGGACCCGACCGCGCTGCCGCCGGTCGCGCCGTCGCGCGGCTACCTGGAGTGGCTGGCCCGGCAGGACGGGGACGCCGCGCGCGAGGCGTGGCGGACGGCCCTGGCCGGCGTGGAGGACGCGACCCGGATCGGCCCGGTCGAGCGGCCCCGCGTCACCGAACCGCCCGCGTCGCTGGTCGTGGACCTGCCCGAGGACTTCACCCGCCGGCTGTCGGGCTGGGCGCGGGCGCGCGGCCTGACGCTGAACACCGTCATGCAGGGCGCGTGGGCGATCCTGCTCGGCCGCCTCACCGGCCGGCGGGACGTGGTGTTCGGCGCGGTGCACTCCGGCCGGCCGGTGGACCTGCCCGGCATGGAGTCGATGGTCGGCCTGTTCCTCAACACCCTGCCGGTGCGGGTGCGGCTGGACCCGGCCGCGTCCGCGGCCGACCTGCTGGCCCGGGTGCAGGACGAGCAGTTCGACCTGACCCCGCACCACTTCCTCGGGCTGGCCGAGGTGCAGCAGCTGGTCGGCGTCGGCGAGCTGTTCGACACCGTGGTCAGCTTCCACAACTACCCGATGGACACCGACGGCCTGTCCGGGATCGTCCCCGGCGTCCGGCTGACCGGCGCCGAGGGCAGGCTGGTGGCCGAGTACCCGTTCGCGCTGTCGGTCTACCCGGGCCGCGAGGTGCGGCTGCTGGCCCAGTACCGGTCCGACGTCTTCGACGAGGACCACATCCGGTCCGTGGTCGACCGCTTCACGCGCCTGCTGCACACGCTGGTCGAGGAGCCCGACGTCCGCGTCGGGCGGATCGACCTGCTCTCCGCCGACGAGCGCGACCTCGTCCTGGACGAGTGGGGCGGCGCGATCGCGCCCGTGCCGGACGTCGTGGTCACCGACCTGTTCGAGGCGCGCACCGCCGCCGCGCCCGACTCGACCGCGGCCGTCTTCCAGGGCACGCGCCTGTCCTACGCCGAGCTGAACGCCCGCGCGAACCGGCTGGCCCGGATGCTCGTCGCCCGGGGCGTCGGACCCGAGGGCGTGGTCGCGCTGGCCCTGCCGCGGTCGCTGGAGATGCTGGTCGCGGTCCTGGCGGTGCTCAAGGCGGGCGCGGCCTACCTGCCGATCGACGCCAAGTACCCGGCCGACCGGGTCGACTTCCTCCTCGCCGACGCCACGCCGAGCGTGCTGCTGTCCACCGCGGACGTCGCCGCCACCCTGGACGTGGCCGTCGAGGTGGTCGCCCTCGACGCGATCGACCTGAGCGGCTTCCCCGACGGCGACCTCACCGACGACCACCGCGTCGCGCCGCTGCGCCCGGGGCACCCCGCCTACGTCATCCACACCTCCGGCTCCACCGGCACGCCCAAGGGCGTCGTGGTCGACCACGCGGGCTTCGTCGCGATGGTGCTCAGCCTGATCGACAAGTTCGACGTCACCCCCGACACGCGGGTGCTGCAGTTCGCCTCCTACAGCTTCGACGCCACGGTGTGGGAGATGGGCCTGGCGCTGTGCGGCGGCGGCACGGTCGTGGTCGCCGGCGACGACGCGCGCGGCCCCGGCCAGGCGCTGATCGACCTGATCAACGACAACCGGGTGAACCTGGCCGCGCTGCCGCCGGTGGTGGCGGGCGGCATGCCCGAGGGCACCGTGCTGCCCGCCGACCTGACCATGGTCGTGGCGGGCGAGGCGTGCCCGCCGGAGGTGGTGGCGCGCTGGTCGGTCACCCACCGCATGTTCAACGGCTACGGGCCCACCGAGTCGGTGCTGGCCGCCACGGTCGGCGGGCCGCTGTCGCCGGGCGGTCGCCCGCCCATCGGCAGGCCCACCGCCGCGCACCGCGTGTACGTGCTGGACCCGCTGCTCCAGCCGGTGCCGGTCGGCGTCACGGGCGAGCTGTACGTCAGCGGCGGCCTCGCCCGCGGCTACCTCGACCGGCCGGGCCTGACCGCCCAGCGCTTCGTCGCCGACCCGTTCGGCGGTCCGGGCGCGCGCATGTACCGCACCGGCGACCTGGTGAAGTGGCACCCGGACGGCCAACTGGACTACCTGGGCCGCGCCGACGACCAGGTGCAGCTGCGCGGGTTCCGGATCGAGCTGGGCGAGGTCGAGTCCGCGCTGCTGGCGCACGAGGGCGTGGCCCTCGCCGCCGCCGTCGTGCGCGAGGACGAGGAGGGCGACCGCAAGCTCGTCGCCTACGTCGTCACCCACGGGGGCGGGGCGGTGCCCGCCGGCCTGCGCGAGCGGCTGGTCGAGGCGCTGCCCGAGTACATGGTGCCCTCGGCGATCGTCGTGCTGGACGAGCTGCCGCTGACCACGCAGGGCAAGCTGGACCGCAAGGCGCTGCCGGCGCCCGACTTCGCGGGCCAGTCCCGCGGCCGCGGCCCGCGCAACCCGGTCGAGGAGATCCTCTGCGGGGTCTTCGCCGACGTGCTGCAATTGCCCCGGGTCGGCATCGACGACGACTTCTTCGCCCTGGGCGGGCACTCCCTGCTGGCCACCAAGGTGATCAGCCGGGCGCGGGCCGCGCTGGGCGTGGAGCTGCCGATCCGGGCGCTGTTCGAGGCCCGCACGGTCGCGGGCGTCGCCGAGCAGGTCGCCGCCGCGTCCGACGCCCGCCCGCCGCTGCGGCCGTTCCCGCGCGACGAGCGCATCCCCCTGTCGTTCGCCCAGCGGCGGCTGTGGTTCCTGGACAGGTTCGAGGACGGCGCGACCGGCACCTACAACGTGCCGATGGCCGTGCGGCTGTCCGGCGACCTCGACCTGCCCGCGCTGCGGGGCGCGCTGCGCGACCTGGTGCAGCGGCACGAGGTGCTGCGGTCGGTGTTCCCGGACGTCGAGGGCACGCCGTACCAGCGCGTGGTGGACGTGCCCGCCGACTACCCGGAGCTGCCGCTGACCCGGCTGCCCGAGGCGGAGCTGCCCGACGTGCTCACCGCCGAGGCCGACCGCGGCTTCGACCTGGCGACCGAGCCGGTGCTGCGGGCGCGGCTGTTCGGTGTCGCGCCCTCGGAGCACGTGCTGCTGCTGGTGTTCCACCACATCGCCTTCGACGGCTGGTCGATCGCGCCGCTGGTCAAGGACCTGGCCACGGCCTACCGGGCGCGGGTGGCGGGCACGCGGCCCGACTGGGCACCACTGGCCGTGCAGTACGCGGACTACGCGCTGTGGCAGCGGGAGCTGCTCGGCGACGAGCACGACACCGGGAGCCTGCTGTCGCGCCAGCTCGCCTACTGGACCCGGGCGCTGGAGGGCGTGCCGGAGGAGCTGGAGCTGCCCACCGACTTCCCCCGGCCCGCCGTGAGCGCCTACGACGGCGACGAGCTGCGGTTCGAGGTCGACGCCGAGCTGTACCGGCGGGTGGTCGCGCTGGCCCGCGAGGCGGGCGCGAGCGTGTTCATGGTGTTCCAGGCCGCGCTGTCGGCGCTGCTGACCAAGCTCGGCGCGGGCACCGACATCCCGCTGGGCACGCCCACCGCCGGCCGCGCGGACGACGAGCTGGGCGAGCTGATCGGCTTCTTCGTCAACACGCTGGTGCTGCGCACCGACACCAGCGGCGACCCGACGTTCCAGGAGCTGCTGCGCCGGGTGCGCGAGACGAACCTCGCCGCCTACCAGCACCAGGACGTGCCGTTCGAGCACCTGGTCGACAAGCTCAACCCGGAGCGGTCGCTGAACAAGCAGCCGCTGTTCCAGGTCATGCTGGCGCTGCAGACCGGTGACGACGTCCCGCTGCACCTGCCGGGCCTGTCCGGGCGGGTCGAGCCGGTGCGCTCCCAGCGAGCCAAGTTCGACTTCACCGTGCTGCTGGAGGAGCGCTACGCCGAGGGCGTCCCGACCGGGATGCACGGCGTGCTGGAGTACAGCACCGAGCTGTTCACCGAGGACTCGGCGCGCCGGCTCGCCGACCGCCTGGTCGCGTTCCTGCGCACGGTGGTGGCCGACCCGGCCGCGCCGCTGAGCCGGGTCGACGTGCTCGACCCGGCCGAGCGGGAGCGCGTGCTGGCCGCCGGCACCGGCCCGGTCCGGCCGCAGCCCTACGAGGGCGTGGTCGAGCGGGTCCGCCGGCTGGCGCTGGAACGGCCCGACGCGGTGGCCGTGGTGGACGACCGCGGCGCCGTCACCTACGCCGAGCTGGTGGGCCGGGCGAGCGCCTTCTCCCGGCGGGTCGGCGACGGGCTGACCGCGGTGCTCGCGGCGCCGGGCGTCGGCTTCGTCACCGCCGTGCTGGGCGTGCTGGGCGCGGGCGGCGCGTACGTGCCGCTGGACGTGCAGGCGCCGGTCGCCCGCGTCGCCGCGCTGCTGGCCGACAGCGGCGCGCGGCGGCTGGCCGTGGACGAGGCGCACCTCGACCTGGCCCGGGAGGTCGCCGGCGGGGTCGAGGTGGTGCTGCTCGACGACGCGGTGGACGCGGACCTGGCCCCGGCCCTCGGCGAGCCCGACGACCTCGCGTACGTGATCTTCACGTCCGGGTCGACGGGCAAGCCCAAGGGCGCGATGGTGCACCGCCGGGGCATGGTGAACCACCTGTGGTGCAAGGTGGACGACCTGGAACTGTCCTCTTCGGACCGGATCGTGCACAACGCGCCGGTCACGTTCGACATCTCGGTGTGGCAGATGCTCGCCGCGCTGGTGGTGGGCGGCCGGGTCCGGGTCGTCGGGCGCGACACCGCCGTGGACCCGAACGCGTTGTTCGCCGCGGTGCCCGACGAGGGCGTGACCGTCCTGGAGGTCGTGCCGTCCCTGCTGCGCGCCGCGCTCGACGCCTGGGACATCACCGAGGAGGCGCCGCGGCTGCCCGGCCTGCGGTGGCTGGTCGTCACCGGCGAGGCGCTGCCGCCCGACCTGTGCCACCGCTGGTTCGCCCGCTACCCGGGCATCCCGCTGGTCAACGCCTACGGCCCCACCGAGTGCTCCGACGACGTGACCCACGCCGTCATCCGGCACGGCGACCCGCTCGGCGACGCCCGCGTGCCGATCGGCCGCCCGGTCCGCAACACCCGGCTGTACGTGCTGGGCGACGACCTGCGGCCGGTGCCCGCCGGCGTGGCGGGGGAGCTGTACGTCGGCGGCGTCGGCGTCGGCCGCGGCTACCTGGGCGACCGCGCCCGGACCGCGGTCACGTTCCTCGGCGACCCGTTCGGCGAGCCCGGCGCCCGCATGTACCGCACGGGCGACCGGGTGGTGCTGCGGCCGGACGGCCGGCTGGAGTTCCTGGAGCGCCGCGACCACCAGGTCAAGGTCCGCGGCCACCGCATCGAGCTGGGCGAGGTCGAGGCCGCGCTGCGCGCCGTGCCCGAGGTGGGCGACGCGGCCGTGGCCGTCGGCGCCGACCAGGGCGGCCACAAGCGGCTCATCGGCTACGTCGTCGCCGCGCCGGGCGTGACGCCGGACGTCACCGCGGTCCGCGAGGCGCTGGGCGGCGTGCTGCCCGACTACATGGTCCCGGCCGCGATGGTGGTGCTCGACGCCCTGCCCCTCACGCCCAACGGCAAGGTGGACCGCAAGGCGCTGCCCGAGCCCGACCCGGCGGCGGGCGCCAGGGGGCGCGGTCCGCGCACCCCGGTCGAGGAGATCCTCAGCGGCGTCTTCGGCGAGGTGCTCGGCACCGCCGAGGTCGGCGTGGAGGACGACTTCTTCGAGCTGGGCGGCCACTCGCTGCTGGCCACCCGGGTCGTCAGCCGCATCCGCACGGTGCTCGACGTGGAGCTGCCGGTGCGGGCGCTGTTCGAGGCCCGCACGGTCGCGGGCCTGGCCCGGCTGGTCGCCGGCGCGGACCGGGCCCGGCCCGCGCTGCGACCGGTCGAGCGCTCCGGCGACGAGGGCCTGCCGCTGTCGTACGCGCAACGCCGGCTGTGGTTCCTCAACCAGCTCGAGGAGGGCTCCACCGGCACCTACAACATCCCGCTGGCGGTGCGGCTGACCGGCGCGCTGGACGTGGCCGCGCTCGGCGCGGCCGTGGACGACGTGGTGGCCCGCAACGAGATCCTGCGCACCGTCTTCCCCGACGTGGACGGCGTGCCGTACCAGCGGGTGCTGCCCGCCCGGCCCGGCGCGCTGGCGGTGGGCCGCGCGGACGACGTGGCGGCCACCCTCGCCGAGGAGGTGGACCGGGGCTTCGACCTCGGCGTCGAACCCGGCCTGCGGGCCCGCCTGTACGAGGTGGGGGAGCAGGAGCACGTGCTGCTGCTGGTGTTCCACCACATCGCGTTCGACGGCTGGTCGACCGCGCCGCTGGCCCGCGACCTCGCCACCGCCTACGCGGCCCGCCGCACGGGCGGGGCGCCGTCGTGGCAGCCGCTGCCCGTGCAGTACGCGGACTACGCGGTGTGGCAGCGGCAGTGGCTGGGCGACGAGCACGACCCCGGCAGCGTGCTGGCCGAGCAGCTGGCCTACTGGACGCACGCGCTGGCCGACCTGCCCGAGGAGCTCGACCTGCCGACGGACTTCCCCCGGCCGGCGGTCAGCGACCACGAGGGCGACGTGCACCAGTTCGCCGTGCCGCCCGAGCTGCACGCGGGGCTGCTCGCGCTGTCCCGCGAGACCGGCGCCAGCGTGTTCATGCTCGTGCAGGCGGCGGTGTCGGCCCTGCTGACCAAGCTCGGCGCGGGCACCGACATCCCGCTGGGCAGCCCCATCGCCGGCCGCACCGACGAGGCGCTGCACGACATGGTCGGCTTCTTCGTCAACACGCTGGTGCTGCGCACCGACACCAGCGGCGACCCGACGTTCCACGAGCTGGTGCGCCGGGTCCGCGACGCCGACCTGGCCGCCTACGCCCACCAGGACCTGCCGTTCGAGTACCTGGTGGAGGCGCTGAACCCGACCCGGTCGCTGTCGCGCCACCCGCTGTTCCAGGTGATGCTGGCGTTCCAGAACGACGACGACGCCACCGAGGCGCTCCCCGGCGTGCACGCCGCCGTGGAGCCGATGAAGGCCGAGCGGTCCAAGTTCGACCTGACGTTCGACCTGGTCGAGCGGCAGATCGACGGCGTGCCGGCCGGCCTGGACGGCGTGCTGGCCTACCGCACCGACCTGTTCCGCCGGGCCACGGTCGACGCGATCGCCCAACGCCTGGTCAGGGTGCTCACCGCCGTGGTGGCCGACCCGGACGCCCCGCTGAGCGACGTCGACGTGCTCAGCCCCGCCGAGCGGCACCGCATCCTGGTCGAGTGGAACGACACCGCGCGCCGGTTCGACCGCGCGCTCGTGCCCGACGTGGTGGCCGACCGCACCAAGCAGATCCCCGGCGTCACCGCCGTGGTCGGCGCGGGCGGCGAGCTGACCTACCGGCAGCTCGGCGCGCGGTCCAACCGGCTCGCGCGGGAGCTGATCCGGCGCGGCGCGGGCCCGGAGAAGATCGTGGCCATCGCCGTGCCGCGGTCGGCCGACCTGGTGGTGGCGGCGCTCGCGGTGCTCAAGTCCGGCGCCGCGTTCCTGCCCGTCGACCCCGGGCACCCGGCCGACCGCGTCCGGCTCACCCTGGACGACGCCCGCCCGACCCTGGTGATCACCACCAGCGGCACGGAACTGCCCCACGACGGCACGCCGAGGCTCCTCCTCGACGCGCCCGAGGTGGACCGGCTGCTGCGCGGCCGGGGCGGCGCGGCCGAGCTGACCGACCGCGACCGGCTCGCGCCGCTGCGGCCCGAGCACCCGGCGTACGTGATCTACACGTCGGGTTCGACCGGCCGGCCGAAGGGCGTGGTGGTCCCGCACCGGGCCCTGCGCAACCTCATCGCCGACATGCGGCTGCGGCTGGCGATGAGCCGCGACGACCGGCTGCTGGCCGTGACCACGTTCGGCTTCGACATCTCCGTCCTGGAGCTGTTCGTGCCGCTGGTCTCGGGCGCGACCCTCGTCGTGGCCGACCGCGAGGTGGTGCGCGACCCGGTCGCGCTGGGCGCGGCCGTGGTCGACTCGCGGGCCACCGTCATGCAGGCCACGCCGAGCCTGTGGCAGGCGCTCGTCGAGGCCGACCCGGGGGCGCTGCGCCGGCTGCGGGTGGTGCTCACCGGCGGCGAGGCGCTCAGCGAGTCGCTGGCCGCGTCGCTGCGCGAGCACGCGCACGACGTGCGCAACGTGTACGGGCCGACGGAGACCACGATCTGGTCCACGGTGGCCGAGGTCGACGGCGGCAGGCCGACCATCGGCAAGCCGATCGCCAACACCAGGGTGTACGTGCTCGACCACGCGCTGCGGCCGGTCCCGGTCGGCGTGCCGGGCGAGCTGTACATCGGCGGCGAGGGCCTGGCGCGCGGGTACCACGGGCGCACCGCGCTGACCGCCGACCGGTTCCCCGCCGACCCGTTCGCCGGGGCGGGGGAGCGGATGTACCGCACCGGCGACGTGGTCCGGTGGGACGCCGACGGCGAGATCGAGTTCCTGGGCCGCCGCGACCACCAGGTCAAGGTGCGCGGGTTCCGGATCGAGCTGGGCGAGGTGGAGGCGGCGCTGCGGGCCGTGCCGGAGGTCGCGGACGCCGTCGTGGTGGCCGCGCGCGGCAGGCTCGTCGGCTACCTCGTGCCCGTCGCGGGCGCCGAGGTGCCGCCGCCCGCCGTCGTGCGCCGCCGGGTCGGCGAATCGCTGCCGGACTACATGGTCCCGTCGGCGCTGGTGGCGCTGGAGCGGTTCCCGCTCAACACCAACGGCAAGGTCGACCGCGCCGCGCTGCCGGCGCCCGACCTCGCCGACCGCGCACCGTCGCGGGAGCCGGGGACCGCCGCGGAACGGGTGCTGTGCGACGTGTTCGCCGACGTCCTCGGCGTGCCGTCGGTGCGGGTGGACGACGACTTCTTCGAGCTGGGCGGGCACTCGCTGCTGGCCACGGGCGTGGTGAGCCGGGCGCGCAAGGCCGGGCTGCGGTTCACCATCGCGGACGTCTTCGTGCACAAGACCGCGGCCGGGCTCGCCTCGGTCGCCGAGGTGGGCGACGCGCCGTCCGCGGGCGCCTCGGCGGTGGCCCGGGTGTTCGACGAGGTCCGCGCGCTGGAGCACGGGGACGAGCCGCTCGACCCGTTCGCCACCGTGCTGCCGATCCGGCCGACGGGGTCGAGGCCGCCGCTGTTCGTGCTGCACAGCGGCCTGGGGTCGAGCCTGCCGTACGTGGGCCTGGCCCGCGCGATCGACCCGGACGTGCCGATCTACGGCATCCAGTCGCCCAGCGTCGGCGGCCTCGCGCCGCTGCCGGGGTCGATCGGGGCGGTGGCGGCCGAGTACGTCGGGCACCTCAAGTCCGTGCAGCCCGAGGGGCCCTACCACCTGCTGGGCTGGTCGTTCGGCGGCGTGCTGGCGCACGAGATGGCCGTGCGGCTGCAGGCGGGCGGCGACGAGGTCGCGCTGGTCGTGAACCTCGACGGCTACCCGCACCGGCCCGGCGGCGCGGGCGACACCCCGGCGGGCGCCGGGGACGACGAGGGGTCGCAGGGCGAGCTGCTGCTGCGCGTGATGGAGCAGATCGGCCACGACCGGCGCGAGTTCGCGGGCCGCGACCTCACGCCCGGCGACGTGGTGGAGGTGCTGCGCCGCGACCGGCACCCGTTGGCGGAGCTGGGCGAGGAGCGGCTGCTGGCCGTGCTCGCGGTGGTCCGCAACCACGGCCGGATCATGGAGACCTTCACCCCGGCCACCCTGCGCGGCGACCTGGTGCTGTTCTCCGCCACCGCGGACCGGACCGAGGACGAGGTCGCCGCGCTGGCCGACACCTGGACGTCCCACGTGGACGGACGGGTGCGCGTGCACCGCGTCCCGTGCGGGCACGAGTACATGATGCACCCCGAACCGCAGGCGCTGATCGGCGCGGCGGTCGCGGACGAGCTCCGCCGGGTGCAGGGCAACCACACCGGGGAGGCACGACCGTGACCACGTTGGACATCCCGCCCTCGGCGGCACCGCCGCTGGCGACCGCGACCGAGGTGCTGGCCATCGCGGGCCGGCGGTTGCGGCGGCTGCGCCGCAACCCCGGCCGGCTGGTCGGCATCACCCTCAACCCCCTGATCACCATGGTCGCGCTGGGGTACCTGTTCTCCAGCGCCATCCAGATCCCGGGCAGCACCAACTACATCGAGTTCATCTTCGCGGGCGTCGTCATGCAGGGCGCGCTGGCCGCCGTCGGCCCGACCGCCATCGCGGTGGCGCTGGACGTGCAGGGCGGCCTGGTCGACCGGTTCCGGTCGCTGCCGATCTCCCGGTCGGCCGTGCTGATCGGGCACGTGCTGGCCGACCTGCTGATCAGCATGATCGGCCTGGTGGTCGTGGTCGCGTTCGGCCTGCTGTTCGGCTGGCGCCCGCACAACGGCGTCCTGCCGACGCTGGCCGGCTTCGGCCTCGTCGCGGTGTTCACCTTCACCGTGCTGTGGGTCGGCGTGCTGCTGGGCATGGCGATGGACAACCTGGAGACCATCGAGTCGGTCGGCGGCCTGGTCGCGGTGGTGTTCTCGTTCCTGTCCACCGGCTTCCTGTCCGTGGACAAGCTGCCCGGCTGGATCCAGCCCATCGCCCAGTGGAACCCGGTCAGCTCGGTGATCAGCGCCTGCCGCGACCTGTGGGGCAACGCCTCGCCGACCGGCACCGGCTTCCCGGCCGAGAACCCGACCCTGGTGATCCTCGTGTCGCTGGGCCTGCTGTTCCTGGTCACGTCCGTGCTGAGCGTCCGCCGCTACCGCAACTCCTGAGAGGACCGCACCGCGCGATGATCGCCGACCCCGCCACCCTGGACCTCGCCGACCCGCAGACGTTCCTGGACGTCGACCTCCCCGAGCTGTGGCGGCGCCTGCGCGCCGAGAGCCCGGTGCACTGGAACCCGCCGCGCGGCGACAACCCCGGCTTCTGGGTGGTGACCCGCCACGCCGACTGCCTCACCGCCTACAAGGACAACAAGAACCTCACCTCCGAGCGCGGCAACGTGCTCACCACGTTGTTGCAGGGCCACGACTCCGCGTCCGGCAAGATGCTCGCCGTCACCGACGGCGAGCACCACCGGGCGGTGCGCAACCTCATGCTCAAGTCGTTCTCGCCGCGGTTGCTGCAGTCGGTGGCGGAGCAGGTCCGGGCGCGCACCAGGGCGCTGCTGACCGAGGCGATCGAGCGCGGGTCGTGCGACTTCGCCACCGACGTGGCCGACCACATCCCGATCAACACGATCGGCGACCTGATGGACGTGCCCGCCGCGGACCGGCCCAGGCTCGTGGACTGGAACAACCGGACGCTGAGCCGCCTCAGCTCCGAGGACAGCCAGCTGGACGAGTGGCTGGCGCGCAACGAGATCCTGCTCTACTTCACCGACCTGGCCGACCAGCGCCGCCGCAGCCCCGGCGACGACGTGCTCAGCGCGTTGGCCAACGGCCTCGTGGACGGCGCACCGCTGCCCGAGGACGAGGTCGTGTTCAACTCCTACAGTCTGATCCTGGGCGCGGACGAGTCGAGCCGCATGTCCTCCATCGGCGCGATCCTCGCCCTGGCCGAGAACCCCGACCAGTGGCGCGCCCTCAAGGACGGCGACGTCTCGATCGGCACCGCCACCGAGGAGGTGCTGCGCTGGACCACGCCCGCGATGCACTTCGGCCGCCGCGCGGTGGCCGACGTCGAGCTGGGCGGGCGGACCATCCGCGACGGCGACGTGGTCACCATGTGGAACAGCTCCGCGAACTTCGACGAGGACGTGTTCGCCGACCCGGCCCGGTTCGACCTGGGCCGCACGCCCAACCGGCACATCGCGTTCGGCTTCGGGCCGCACTTCTGCCTCGGCGCCTACCTGGGGCGCGCGCACGTGTCCTCGGTGCTGGAGGGGCTGCGCGACCTGGTGGGCGAGATCCACGTCGAAGGACCGCCCACCCGCCTGTACTCCAACTTCGTCCACGGCTACAGCAGCCTGCCCGTGCGGCTGTCGCCGAGCTCCTGAGCGCATCACCGATCCGTCAGCGCCCGGTCAGCGCGGGCCGCGAGCATTGGCCCACTGGGGGCCCCATCCGCCCGAGGGTACGGAGAGCCGAATGACGAACCCCTTTGACGACCAGGACGGCAGCTTCCTCGTGCTGGTGAACGACGAAGGCCAGCACTGCCTCTGGCCGGCGTTCGCGGAGGTCCCCGCCGGGTGGACCGTCGCGCTCGGAGAGTCGACGCGCGAGGCGGCCCTGTCCTACGTGGAGGACCACTGGACCGACATGCGACCGCGCAGCCTGCGCGAGTCCGGCGCGGTCGAGAGCAGGGCGAGCTGATGGACCTCGCCATCGAAGTCACCGGGCTGCGCAAGACCTACGACAGGACCGAGGCGCTGCGCGGCATCGACCTGAGCGTCCGCACCGGGTCGGTGCTGGGCCTGCTCGGCCCCAACGGCGCGGGCAAGACCACCGCGGTGCGGGCGCTGGCCACCCTCCTGGTGCCCGACGGCGGCCAGGCCAGGGTCGCCGGGTTCGACGTGGTCGCGCAGCCGCGCGAGGTGCGCCGCCGGATCGGCCTGGCCGGGCAGAACGCGGCCGTGGACGAGCTGCTGACCGGCCGGGAGAACCTGGTGCTGCTGGGCAGGCTGCTGCACCTGGGCGGCGCGGGCGCGCGGCGCCGGGCCCAGGAGCTGCTGGAGCGCTTCGACCTCGTCGGCGCGGGCGACCGGCCGGTCGGCACCTACTCCGGTGGCATGCGCCGCCGCCTCGACCTGGCCAGCTGCCTGGTCGGCAGGCCGCGGGTGCTGTTCCTGGACGAGCCGACCACCGGGCTGGACCCGGCCAGCAGGCAGTCGCTGTGGAACACCGTGCGCGGCCTGGTCGCCGACGGCATGACCGTGCTGCTGACCACCCAGTACCTGGAGGAGGCCGATTACCTGGCGGACCAGATCGTGGTCATCGCCTCCGGTCAGGTCATCGCCGACGGCACCCCCGACGAGCTCAAGCGCAAGGTCGGCCAGGAGTGGCTGGAGGTCGCCGTCGCGCTGCCCGACCGGGTGCCCGCCGCGGTCGGCGTGCTCGCGCCCCTGGCCGTGGACGAGCCGACCACCGACCCGGCCAAGGGCCTGGTCAAGCTCCAACTGCGCGACGGCATGGACGGCATCGCCGCCGCCGCCGTCGCCCTGCGGGACGCGGGGGTGGACGTCGCGGACTTCGCGCTGCGCCGCCCGACCCTCGACGACGTGTTCTTCAACCTCGTCGGCCACCAACCCCACAGCTGAGAGAGGACCCGACCGTGCACCTGCGCATCCCGAACTTCGCGGGCAGCCGCGCGCTGTCGATGACCAGGCACGACGTCCCCGCGTCGCCGGGGGTGCGAACATGATCGAAGCCCTGCTCCGCGCGGCGCACGTGGTCGTCGTGCTCGCGGTCGTGCTGGTCGCGGCCTACCTGGGTCGGGTCGCGGCCCGCGCGACGCGGCAGCCCGAGGTCGTCGGCGAGATCCTGGCGGGCATCCTGGTGGTGCCCGCGGTGCTCGCGGTCGGCGGCGCGCCCGCCCTGGCGGCGGTGCTGCCCACCGACGTGGTGAGCCCGTTGAAGGTGCTGGGCCAGGTCGGCCTGGTGCTGTTCCTGGTCGGCGTGGCCCACGAGCTGCGACACGGCGGCACCACTCTCGGCGCCCGCGCGGTCGGCTGGGTGACCGTCGGCGCGTTCGTGCCCGCCCTGCTGACCGGCCTGGTGATGGCCGCGTGGGTGGTCTGGGTGGCCGACCCGGACCTGCGCGGCGACGCCCCGACGGCGGCCCTGGTGCTGATGGTCGCGGTCGCGTTGAGCGTCACCGCGGTGCCCGTGCTGGCCCGCGTGCTGCGCGACCGCGGGATGACCGACACCCGGTCGGGCCGGCTGGCCATGGCGTCGGCCGTGGTGACCGACTCGGCGGCGTGGGTGCTGCTGGTCCTGGCGATCGGCATCTCCGGCGGCGTGCTGGTGTCCCTGGCCCTGGTGGGCGTCGGGGCCGCGGTGACCGCGGTCGGCCGGGTCGCGCTGCGCGGCAGGGTGCCGACGGCGCTGGCCGAGCGCTTCCCCGCGCTCACGGCGGCGGCCGTCGCCGCCGTGGCGCTGCTGGCGGCCTTCGAGTTCGAGCACCGGGGGCTGACCGCCGTGTTCGGCGCGTTCGCGGTCGGCCTGGCCGTGCCCGGCGGGGTGTGGTCCCGGGCCGTGCACCTGGTGATGACGACGGGCCGGCTGCTGGTGCCCGTGTTCTTCGTGGTGGCGGGCATGGGCGTGGCGAACGCGCCGCGCGGCTCCGTGCCGTGGGCCGCCATCCTCGTCGCCGTGGCGCTCGCCGTCGTCGGCAAGGTCGGCGGCGGCTACGCCGGCGCGCGCCTGGCCGGCGAGGACCGCCGCACGGCGGTGAAGGTCGGCGTGCTGGTCAACACCCGCGGCCTGACCGAGATCGTCGTGCTCCAGGCCGGGTACAGCGCCGGGCTGCTGTCCGCGCGGCTGTTCCTGGCCCTCGTGGTGATGGCGTTGGCGACGACCGGCCTGACCGGTCCGCTGCTCTCCCTCATCGAACGCACCCGCGCCCCGCGGGACGTGCCGGTACCCGAGCTGCCCGGGAGCAGGTCATGACCCAGTCGCTGCCCGCGATCGAGATCGCGGAGTTCCGCACCCTGATGTCGCACTTCCCGACCGGCGTCGCCATCATCACCACGACCGCCGAGGACGACTCCCCGCGCGGCATGACCGTGTCCTCGGTGTGCAGCGTCACGCTGTCGCCGCCGACGCTGCTGGTGTGCCTGCGCACCGGCAGCCCGACCCTGGACGCCGTGCTGGCCCGCGGCGCGTTCGCGGTGAACTTCCTGCACGGCGACGCCAAGCCCGTGGCGGAGCTGTTCGCCTCCGGCGCTCCCGACCGCTTCGACCTCATCCCGTGGCGGCTGCCGCCGACCGCCGGCGGCCCGCACCTGGTGCAGGACGCGCACGCGGTGGCCGACTGCAACGTCAGCCGCACCGAGGCCGTGGGCGACCACACGGTGGTGTTCGGCGAGGCGTTCCGGGTGGTGCGCGAGCAGGGCCACCTGCCGCTGCTCTACGGCCTGCGCGAGTACCGGGTCTGGCGGGCCGAGCAGGGGTAGGGCTGGCCTTACCGGCAGTTGGAGAGCCACGATCGCCCCGGCGGCCCCTGTCGCCGGGGCGGCGGCCCACTAGCCTCGGGAGGGTGGCCCGGTTCTCCCCAGTCATCGCCAGGAACGCGCCGGAGAACTTCGACCTGTGGCCGGTGTCCGGCGGCGACGGCCCGTGGGTGCACCTGGACGGGACGGTGGACCACGACGACGTCGGCGCGGTCCTGTGCGCGATGTACCTGGACAGCGGGGGCGGGGCGGCGCGCACGGCGGACGCGGCGGTGCACGAGCTGATCGGCTTCGACACCCTGTTCGGGCGCGGCGGCCTGCTGCTCGACGGCGGTGACGGCGTGCGCGCCGAACCCGGTGGCAGCGACCTGTGCGAGTGGCGCACGTGGCTGCACGCGCTCCACCGCGCGCCGGTCGACCTGGGGCACCCGCCGGCGCCGTGGGTCGAGTACGTCGCCGACGACGTGGTGCGGGTGTGGGTGGACGAGGGGCGTGACGTGCCGCACGTCGACGTGCCGCAGCGCGCGCTGCCGGCGATGCTGCGCGCCGCCCAGCGCGACCTGGTCGACTTCCTCGGCCCGCTGCGCAGCTGGGCCGGCGTCCACTCGCCGCGCCAGGTGGAGCTGCTGGTCGCGAGCGTGGACGCCGGCCTCCAGATCACCGAACCGCTGCCGCTCTAGCCGGTCAGTCGACGCAGCGCGTCGGCGGCCCGCCCGGCGCGGTGGTCCCGGCCCGCGGGTCGGCGGGGTCGGCGGGCCGGTCGGCGAAGAATTCGGTCGCGAACGCCCGCACCGCGGCCGAGTCGACCGGCCGACCCCGCACCGCGCCGGTGTCGACCTCCTCGCCGGTCGGGATGACCGCGGTGCGCACGGCCGGCTTGAGCCGCCGGGCCAGGTCCGGCAGGTCCCAGCCGGGGTCGGTGCGCACGGCGGACCGGGCGGCCGTCACCACCCGCATCGGCGTCGCCGGGTCGCCCGCGCCGAGCACCTCGGTGGCCAGGGAACCCAGGAACACCTGCTGCCGCGCGATCCGGTCCAGGTCGCCGTGCGGCAACCCGACGCGCTGCCGCAGGAACGCCGTCGCCTGCGCTCCCCGCAGCGTGACCGGCCCGGCGGGCAGGTCGACGCCGGACAGGGCGTCGCGGACCGGGCGGTTGAGGCAGACGTCCACCCCGCCGACGGCGTCGGACAGCGCCGGGAACCCGGCCAGGTCGAGCGTGGCGTAGTGGTCGACCCGGACCCCGGTGAGCGACTCCACCGCGTGGCGCAGCGCCTCCGCGCCCGCCTGCTCGCCGTCGCGCCCCCCGGCCGCCGCCGCGCGCCCGTAGACCGAGCCGAGCCGGTCCACGCCCGCGCCGGGCACGTCGACCAGCGCGTCCCGGGGCAGGAAGGCGGCGCTCACCCCGCCGTCCCCGGCCACGCGGGCCAGCACGACGGAGTCGGCGTTCCGCGCGCCGTCCGTGCCGATCAGCAGCGCGGTCGTGGCGGGTGGCGCCTGCCCGGCGGGCGGCGCGGACGCCGTCCGGTCCACGGTCAGTGGCACGACCACCGCGACGGCCGCGGCCGCGGCGGTCAGGCCGACCGCCGCGAACAGCGCGAAGGGCCGTCGCCGCGCCCGCGCGCCGTGCAGGACCGCGAGCACGGCCCGGGGGTCGACGGCCTGGTGGGCCTCGGCCGCGATCGCCTCGCGGATGAGGGCTTCCTGCCGGGTGTCGGTCATCGCAGCGCCTCCGACGGGGTGTTCTCGGCGACCCGGAGCGTGTGCAGCGCCCGGGAGATGTGGCTGCGCACGGTGCCCTCCGTGCAGCCCAGGACCTCGGCGATCTCGGCGTCGGTGCTGTCCTCGTAGTAGCGCAGCACCAGCGCCGCCCGCTGCCTGCGCGGCAGCACGGCGATGCGGGCGCGCATCGCGTCGCGCTCCGCGTGCCGGACCGCCGGGTCGGCGACGGCGGGGGCCACCGCGTCCAGCGCGGCGTGGGTGGCCGAGACGTCCCGGGCCGCCCGGCGCCGCCGCCACGACAGGTAGTCGTTGGTCACCATCCGCTTGACGTAGGGGTAGGGCGCGTCGACCGCGCCGATGCGCGCCCACCGCTGCCGCGCCCGCAGCAGCACGTCCTGGACGATGTCCTGGGCGAGGTGCTTGTCGCACGTCAACGCCGTGGCGTAGCGCAAGAGTCGATCAAGACGATCGGTGACGAACTGGTCGTAGTCGTCCGGCACGTCGCCCCCTTCTGCCGCTGTCGGTTCCCGTGTGCGGTGGGGAAACCCCCCAGGGGACGCGCCACGTTGAACGACCGGTCTGTGACGTGGGACACGCACGGGTCGCCGTCGGCCCTTCTTGATCGTGACGACCAGGCCACATCGCGTGGCCCGGGCACGCGGGCACCCGGTAGCTTCGGCCTCGTCCGCGCACCAGCCACGGGGAGCACATGCGATTCCTCTTCCGCCCACCCGCCACCGAGGCCGGTGGACTGCTCGCCCTGCCCTGGGCCCGGCCCCTGGAGGAGTGGGACGAGAAGCTGCTGCTCACCGTCCCCCAGCGGGGCATCTCGCGGCACGTCGTGCGGTTCGTGGCGAGCGAGGGCCGGGTGTACGCGCTCAAGGAGATCGCCGAGTCGCTGGCCCGGCACGAGTACGCCGTGCTGGGCGAGCTGGAGCGCGAGGGCATGCCGTCGGTGTCGGTGCTCGGGCTGTGCGTCGACCGCCCGGACGACCAGCAGGCCGTCCTCGTCACCAGGTACCTCGAACACTCGATGTCCTACCGCTACCTGTTCTCCACCCCGCGCGGCGAGCACTCGGCGGACCGGCTCGTGGACACCCTGGTCGAGCTGCTGGTCCGGCTGCACCTGTCCGGCACGTTCTGGGGCGATTGCTCGCTGTCCAACACGCTGTTCCGGCTCGACGCGGGCAGCCTGGCCGCCTACCTGGTCGACGCCGAGACCGTCGAGCGGTACCCGCAGCTCTCCGACGGCCAGCGCACCTACGACGTCGACCTGGCGCGGGAGCGCATCGGCGGCGAGCTGCTGGACCTGGAGGCGGGTGGCCTGCTGCCGCCCGACCTCGACCCGGTGGAGGTGGCCGACAGCGTGCCCCGGCGGTACGCGGCGCTGTGGGACGAGGTGACCCGCGAGGAGTTCTTCCGGCTCGACGAGCAGCGCTACCGCGTCGCCGAACGGCTGCGCCGGCTCAACGACCTCGGCTTCGACGTCGGCGAGGTCGAGCTGGTCACCTCCGAGAGCGGCGCGCGGCTGCGGGTCGACATCCGGGTCGCCGAGATCGGCCAGAGCCGCCGCGAGCTGTTCAAGCTCACCGGCCTGGAGGTGCAGGAGGGCCAGGCCCGGCGGCTGCTCAACGACCTGCGCTCGTTCCGCGCCTACCTGGAGCAGCGCGACGGCGCGCCCGTGCCCGAGACGACCGCCGGCCACCTGTGGCGCAACGAGGTCTACGACCCGGTGGTCGCCGCCGTGCCGCCGGACCTGCTCGGCGTGCTCGCGCCGGCCGAGCTGTTCCACGAGGTGCTGGTGCACCGCTGGTTCCTGTCCGAGAACGCGGGCCGCGACGTGGGCACGACCGCCGCGCTGCGCTCCTACCTCGCCACCGTGCTGCCCGACCACGAGGCGTCGGACCGGGAGGCGTCCGAGGCCGGGCTCGCGGACGAGGACGAGTTCGCCTGACCGACCGGCCGCCCCGACCGGCCGGCTACATTGCCCGCATGCTCTTCGGGATCGCGGCCCTCGTGCCGGCTCTGTTCTTCGTCGTCGGCATGATCCGGGACCGCCGCCGGCTCGGCAACGCGGTCTGGCTCGGCGTGACGCTCGTGCTCCTCGTGCTGTGGCTGGTGTTCCGCGCCACGGCGCTGGGCGGCTGGTCGGCCGAGGTCGTCGGCTGGTCGGTGGTCGTCGTGCTGCTGGGGCTGGGGTTCGTGCTGCCGACGGCGTTGCTGGCCAACGGCGTGCTGATGGTGCGCCGGGAGGGCTTCGGCCTGGCCAACCTGCTGTCGCTGCTCGCCGGGCTCGCGATCTTCGGCGTGGTCATCGCGTTCGGCTTCGCCACCGCGCGCACCGGGCCGGTGGTCGACGCGGTGATCGGGTCGTTGCTCATCGTGGCGGCCTACGTGGCGTTCCTGTTCGTCAGCCTGCTGCTGTACTCGGTGCTCTACGGCAGCGTCGGCCGCCGGACCGGGTTCGACGCCGTCGTCGTGCTCGGCGCGGGCCTGATCGGCGACCGCGTGCCGCCCCTGCTGGCCGCGCGGCTGGACCGGGCCCTGAGCCTGTACCGCCGGGAGGTCGCCGCGGGCCGCTCGCCGCTGGTCGTGGTGTCCGGCGGGCAGGGCGCGGGCGAGTCGGTGTCCGAGGCGGTGGCGATGCGCGACTACCTGGTGCGGCGCGGGGTGCCCGACGAGCTGGTCGTGCTGGAGGACCGCGCGACCACCACCGAGGAGAACCTCGCCTACAGCGCCCGGCTGCTGCGCGAGCGGGACTGGACCGGCCGGGCGGTCGCGGTGACCAACAACTTCCACGTCTTCCGCGCCGCCGTCCTGGCCCGTCGGTTGAAGCTGCGCATGCAGATCATCGGCGCGCCCACGGCGTGGTACTTCCTGCCCAGCGCGTTCCTGCGCGAGTTCGCCGCGCTGCTGACCCACAACCCGGTGGTGCACACCGTGACGTGCGGCCTGCTGGTCGGCCTGCACCTGTGGCTGACGCTCACGCCGTGACGGCGAGGTGCTCGGCGAACCAGGACACGACCAGGTCGACGGCCTCGGCCAGCCCGGCCCGGTCGATGCCGTGCCCGACGCCGGGGTGCAGCACGAGCCGCGCCGGCCTGCCCAGCTCCCGCAGCCTGCGGTACATGCGCTCGGACTCGGCGGGATCCACGTTGGTGTCGTTCTCGCCGTGCATGAGCAGCACCGGTGCCCGCAGCCGGTGCGCGTGCCGCAGGGGGCTGCGCCGGTCGAGCCGGGCGACGTCGGCCGGGTCGTCGGGGTCGCCGATCCAGTCCGCGGCCCGCTTGCGCCAGGTGGGCGGGAAGCCCCGGATGTCGTTGAGCAGGTCCGACGGGCCGCACTCGCTCACCCCGGCCCGCCACAGGTGCGGCAGCATGGTCAGGCACGCCAGGGCGGCGAACCCGCCGTAGGACGCGCCGTGCACGCCCAGCCGGGACGTGTCGGCCCACGGCACGTCCTCCAGCAGCCGGACCGACGCCTCCAGGTCGGCCAGGTCGCCGCCGCCCCAGTCGCGGTAGATCGACCGCTGGTAGCGCAGGCCGTAGCCGGTGGACCCGCGCACGTTCGGCGCGAGCACGCCGATCCCGCGGTCGAGCAGCGCCTGCACGAGCGGGGTGAACACCGGCAGCGCCTGGAACTCCGGTCCACCGTGGACGGTCACCACCACCGGGACCGGGTGCTCCGCGCTCGCCGCCGGCGGTCGGTAGAGCAGCCCCGGCACGGTCGTGCCGTCGGCGCCGGCCGCGCGCACCGCGACCGGCGGCACGATCGCGGGCAGCCGCGCGCCGCAGTCCGTGAGCCGCCGCGACCCGCCGGTCACCGGGTCGACCAGGAACAGGTCCGTCGCCGCGTCCGGCCGGCCGAGCTGCACCAGCAGCGCGCCCGACGCGGTGAACCTCAGGGCGTGGCCGTCCATCCCGAACTCGGTGACCGCGACACCGCGCGGCAGACCGGTGACGTCCGCGGGTGCGCCGCCCACCTCCGCCCACCGCAGCCGGGTGTAGCCGCCCTCGTTGACGCCCCACGCCAGCCGCGTGCCGTCCGGGGAGAGGGCGCCGCCCTCCACATCGGACTCCGGGGTGTCGATCCAGGTCAGCTCGCCGTCCAGGGACAGCGCGGCGAGGCCGAGGAAGTCGCGGTCCCACGTCGTGCACAGGTAGATGCCCGACGAGTCGGGCAGCCACGCCACCGGCTCGTGCTTCGCCGGGCCGCCCGGCGGGGTGAGCCGGCGCACCTCCCCGGTGGCCGGGTCGCACACGAACAGGGCGTGCTCGGTGTTCTGGTGCAGCCGCAGCACGAGCAGCAGCCGGCCGTCGGGGGAGAAGCGCATCGGCAGGTAGCGGTCGTCGCCGTGCAGCACGATCCGGTCCTCGCCGGTGCGCAGGTCGCGGACCCGGACGTCGAACACCTCCCGGTCGCGGGCGTTGGAGGCGTAGGCCAGTCGCGTGCCGTCCGGGCTGTAGGGCTGCCCGGTGGAGCCGTGCGGCGTGCCGACCTCGCACCGCACGCCGTCCTCGGCGACCAGCCACTCCACCTCACCCGTCCGCGGGTCGACCTCGGCCAGCCGGTGGTGCTCGCCGCCGTCCGGGTCGGACAGCACGAGCAGCCGCGTGCCGTCCGGCCGCCACGCGCACCGGCTCACCGACCCCGGCACCTCGACGTGGCGCGCGGGGCCGTCCAGCGGCATCACCCACGGCTGCGGGCGGCCGGAGGCGTCGCTGACGTAGGCCACGCGCCCGCCGTCGGGGCTCGGTTCCGCGCCGGTCAGCCACTCGAAGTCGGTCCAGCCCACGTCGACGCCTCCACTGATTTCACAAAGTGCAATCGATAGCAGTGAACCAAATCACCGGTGGGCGCGGCAAGCGCGGGTGGGCCGACCTCTGCGACTAACCTCTGCGACGTGCCGGCCGTGCCCGATCACCCCGCCCGCGACGCGACGGTGGAGGAGCTGAAGGCGCTCGCCCACCCGCTGCGCTGGCGCATCCTGCGCCTGTGCTTCGACCGGGCGTTGACGAACAAGGAGCTGTCGGACCGCCTGGGCATCGCACCGGCGACCGCGCTGCGGCACATCCGGGCGCTGGTAGAGCACGACTTCCTGGCCGCCGAGCCGGTCCGCACGGGTGCCCGCGGCGCCCTGGAACGCCCCTACCGCGCCACCGGCCGCACGTGGCGGCTGGGCCTGGTCGACGCGGAGGGCCTGGGTCACCGGGTCGACCTGGCCGTGCTCGCCGCGCACCGGGCGGAGGTGCTGGAAGCCGGCCCCGACGCCACCCGGGACAACGCCAGGGGCGTGCTGCGCCTGGGCGCGGCGTCGCAGGCCGAGCTGAGCGCCCGGGTGATCGCGCTGATCTCCGAGTTCATCGAACGGGACGAACCCGACGGCGAGCCGCTGAGCTACCTGTGGTCGCTGGTGGCCCGCCCCGAGCGCTGACCGGCGGCGTTCACCCGGGGGTGTGCCGAGCGGCACATCCGGGTGGGACTCCGCCCGGTGTCCCGGGCTCCTCGGCACCCGAGGCGGGCCGGGCACACCCGGATCGTGTGGTGCGGTTGGTCCGTCCGGGTCGCGTCCCGGCACGTGCGGGTTTCGCGGCCGGAAAGGGCTGTCCGCGTCGTTTGCCCACACCCACGCCGGGTAGTCGGTCGACAACCGAAGTGGGTCTCCGCGATGCGACGGGAGTCGACATGTCCAAACCCGACACAGCCACCACCCGCACACCGGTCCAGCTGGCCGCCACGGTCGTGGGAGCGGTGTTCCTCCTGGTCGGCATCGCCGGGTTCATCCCCGGCATCACCACCGACTACGACACGCTCCAGTTCGCGGGCCACATGTCCGAGGCCAAGCTCCTCGGCGTCTTCGCCGTCTCCATCCTGCACAACATCGTGCACCTGGCGTTCGGCGTCGCCGGCCTGGTGATGGCGAGGACCGCGCGCAACGCGTTCCTGTACCTGGTCGCGGGCGGCGTGATCTACCTGCTGCTGTGGCTCTATGGCCTGATCATCGACCACGACAGCTCGGCGAACTTCGTGCCGGTCAACACCGCAGACAACTGGCTGCACCTGCTGCTGGCCGTCGGCATGATCGGGCTCGGCTTCGCGCTGGGCCGCAACCTCCGCGCCGCCGACGGGCGTCGCGCGAGGTGACCTGAGCCCGGTGGGACCGGGCCCGGGCAGGAGGACACCCGAACGGCGGACCCCCGACCAGCGGCCCCCGGCGCGAGCCGGGCGGTCGCGGCGGAACCGGGGTTGGCGGGCCGCGACGGCGCGCCAACCCCGGCCCACGCACGACGACCGCCCCGCACGCCGTGATGGCTGCGGGGCGGTCGTCGTACGTGCGTCGTGCGTGGTGGTGGTCGTGCGTGGTGGTCGTGGGTGGTGGTCGTGGGTGCGTCAGCCCTCGTGTGCGGAGGCGTCCACCGTCTCGGGCACGCCCGCCGCGTCCCGGTAGACCCGCACCGCCTCGGTGGCCACCCGGGTCGTGCTGTACCTCGCCTCGACCCGGTCCGCGGCGGCCACGCCGTACGCGTCCCGGCGGGCGTCGTCGACCAGCAGGGGGCGCAGCACGCGGGCCAGCACCCTGAGGTCGCCCGGCGGCACGAGCCGGCCCGTGACGCCGTCCACCACCGTGTCCGTCGCCGCGCCGGTCGCCGCCGCCACCACCGGCACGCCGCACGCCATGGCCTCCAGCGGCGTGACGGCCGCGCCGCCCTCCGCCGCGCACACCACCACGTCCGCCGACCTCAGCAGCGCGGGCATGGCGACCTGCGGCACCCGGCCGACCAGCCGGACCCGGTCGCCGACGTCGGAGGCCCGCGCCCGCTCGCGCAGCCTGCGCACGTCCTCGGCGCGACCGCCCACGACCACCAGCTCCGCGTCCCGCACCGTGCGCAGGACCGTGATCACGTCCTCCGCGCCGGTCGCGGGCGCGACCAGCCGGTGCGGCAGCGCGCGGTTCAGGCGCGGCCCCTCCGGCTTGAACCGGGTGACGTCCACCCCCGGCGGCACGACCGCGATCCGCGTCCGCAACACGCCCACGCGCACCAGGTGCGCCTTCTCCTCCGTGCACTGGGCCAGGACGCGGGTCGCCTGGCGGCCGATCAGCCGCTCCGCCGTCAGCCGCGCCTCCGGCACGCCCTCGTCGCCGGCCTGCCGCGCCACCGCGCCCAGGCCGTGGAACGTCTGCACGACCGGCACGGGCAGGCCGTTGGCGGCCAGCACCGACGCCACCCCCGAGGTCCAGTAGTGCGCGTGCGCGACGTCCGGCGGGCTGACGCGCCACTGCGCGCGCAGGAATTGGGTGAACTCGTCCAGGTGAGCCAGTATCTCGTCCGGGCGAATCGGGATGGGTGGACCCGCCGGAACGTGCACCACTTCGTAACCCGACCGGGTGCGCACCACGTCCGGCGACCGGGGAGAACTGCGCCGGGTGTACACGACCACGTCGTGCCCGTCGGCCGTCAGGGCCGCCGCGAGGTCGGCCACGTGGACGTCCTGCCCGCCTTCTTCGGCGTCGCCCAGCACGGGTAGGGGGCTCGCGTGCGCCGAAACGACCGCGATTCGCATGAGGGGTTTCCTCCAGCCCAAAAAAGGCGAAGGCTGTCGTCTCAACCCGAATTCGAATCTACGCGCAACCCACCGGGTCCGCCACTCAGAGCGACACCCGGTCGGGTGGTTGATCCGGTTGCTGCCGGGTATGGCACAGGGCGACCGACCAACCGAACGACCCAGGAGGGGCCATGGCCACCGGGGAGACCGGCTTCGACGACGTCAGCTTCGACTTGATCTCCGTGCAGTACCACTCGCTCAAGGCGGGGCACGACTACGGCCAGTACGTGCGCGACGCCGAGAACGCGGGCAAGCAGGAGATCGCCGACTTCTTCCGCCGCGTCATGGAGGAGGACTCGGCCCGCGCCAAGCAGTGCCACGAGTTCCTCAAGCAGCTGTCCGGCGGCGACGACTCCGGCCCGGCCCTGACCTGAGCGCGGTGACGACGGGTTCGCCACCGTGCGGGTAGTGGTGTTGTCGGACACACATGCGCCTCGGCGCTGGAAGTCGTGCCCGCCGAAGGTCGCGGAGCACCTGCGCCACGCGGACGTCATCCTGCACGCGGGTGACGTCTGCGTGGCGTCCGTCCTGGACGAACTGGCGCAGTACGCGCCGGTGACGGCCGTGTGCGGCAACAACGACGGCCCGGACGTGGTCGACTGGGGCGCGCCGGAGACCGTCGAGCTGGACCTCCAGGGCCTGCGCGTGGCGATGGTCCACGACAGCGGGCAGGCCACCGGCCGGACCGCCCGGATGCGCCGCCGGTTCCCCGGCGCGGACCTGGTGGTGTTCGGCCACTCCCACATCCCGATGGACGTCACCGGCGACGGCGTCCGGGTGTTCAACCCCGGCTCGCCCACCGACCGCCGCCGCCAGCCGCACGGCACCCTCGGCCTGCTCGACGTGCGGGACGGGGAGCTGGTGTCCGCCCGGATCGTGCCCGTCACCTGACCGCCGCCCGCCGCGGCGGCCGAGCGGGGACGGGCGCGGGGCGGTGTCGGCGGCGCACGCCGGCGGTCGATCCCGGTCGACGTCGGTCGCGTGGTGTCGGGGGGCCGCCCACCGAGCGCGCCCGGCCACCCGTCCCGGCCGCGCCGAGCACGAGCTGCGGGCCGACCAGGGGGTCGACCTGAACCGGTTCCGAGACCCGCGGGCGCGGTCGTGCGGATCAAGTTCCTCGCGGTCTGGTCGGTGGTGCTCGCCGATGCCGGGTCCGCGGAAATCGGTGGGCCGGGGTTCGCGGAAATCGGTGGACGGTGCACGCGAATCGGAGGTGGTGCAATCAGATGGTGGAAATGCGGTGGTTCACGCAGGGTTGCAATTGATGAGGTAGTGGCGCACGGGGCCGTGATCGGCGGGGCGGCTGTCGTCGAGGTAGCCGCCGTTGCGCTCGATCGTCCTCCTCGACGCGGTGTTGGTCGCCGCGCAGACCAGGCGCACCCGGCGCAGGCCGCGAGCGGCCGCCTCGTCCACCATCCGGCCCAGGGCCCACGTCGCCACACCACGCCCCCGGGCGGACGGGCGCACCCCGTAGCCGATGTGCCCCAGCCTCCGCACGACCTCCGGCGGCCCGGTCCGCAGGGCGATCCCGCCCAGCACCCGCCCGTCCTCCACGATCCACCGGCTCACCGCCCCGGGGGCGCCGACCACCCGCGCCACCCAGGCCGCGAACCCCTCCGCCGACCCCACCTCGTCCGCCGGCCCCAACCCGAACCCGTCCTCGTGCGACCCGGGCCCCCACTCGGCCCGCGCCTCCAGCCACGCGGCCCGCATCCGGACCGTCGGCACCACCAGCTCCGGCACACCCCCACCCTACCGATCAGCCACCGGACCGATCACCCACCGATCGATCACCCACCGGACCGATCACGCACTGGGCACCCGCGCCACGAGCACCCCGCCCGGCACCTCCGCGTCCGGCTCCAACAACACCTCCGCCTCCACCGCGAACCCGGCACCGCGCAACCACCCCGCCACCCGCGCCACCGGCCGCCGGTACACCCGCAACGACATCGGGTGCCCGCCGTACCCCTCCGTCTTCACGCTCACCCGGTCACCCACGTGGAACCCCACCAGCACCACCCCGCCCGGCCGCAGCACCCGGCGGAACCCGGCGAACGCCACCGGCACCTCCTCGTCCGGCACGTGGATCACCGAGTAGAACGCCAGCACCCCGCCCACCGAACCGGCCGCCAGGTCCAGCGCCGTCATCGACCCCACCTCGAACCGCACCCCGGGGTGCTCGCGCCGCGCCAGCGCCACCATCCCCGGCGACAGGTCGACGCCGAACGCGTCCACCCCCAAGCCCCGCAGGTGCGCCGTGATGTGCCCCGGCCCGCACCCCACGTCGACCACCGGCCCGCCGACGTCACCCACCGCCGCGGCGAACAGCGCCAGCACGCCCCGCACCAGCGGCAGCTCCGCCAACCGCGCGCGGGCGAACTCGGCGTAGCTCTCGGCCACCCTGTCGTAGGACACCCGGGTGTCGGTCAACCACTGCTCCGCGTCCACGCGCCGGAACACTAGCCGGCTATCCTGCGCGGGGACGTCAACCGGACAGCAGGTGGTGACCGTGGCGGGCGACGAGCGCCCCGTGAGCCTGGCGACCGTCGCCCGCGAGTGGGGCCGCATCGGCTGCGTCGGGTTCGGCGGCCCGCCCGCGCACATCGCGCTGCTGCGCGACCTCTGCGTCACCCGGCGCGGCTGGTTGTCGGACCGCGACTTCGAGGACGGCATCGCCGTCACGAACCTGCTGCCGGGCCCGGCTTCCACGCAGCTCGCCATCCTGTGCGCGTGGCGGCTGCGCGGCGCGGCGGGCGCGATCGTCGGCGGGGTCTGCTTCATCGTGCCCGGCCTGGTCCTGATCCTCGCCCTGGCGGCGCTGTTCCTGGCCGACGACGCCCCGGCCTGGGTGACGGGCGCGGCGGCGGGTGCCGGGGCGGCGGTGCCGGCGGTGGCCGCGCACGCCGCGTGGGGCCTGATCCCGGCCGGCTTCCGCCGTGTCGGCACGGCCCGCGCCGCCCGCGTCCGGTGGGGGCTGCACCTGCTGGCCGGCGCGGTCGCGGGTGCGGTGACCGGGCCGTGGCTCGTGCTGGTCCTGGTGGCCGCGGGCCTGGTGGAGGTCTCGGTGCGGGCGCACGGCCGCCGCACGCCCCACTGGCCCGTCGCCTTGGCCCTGCCCGCGGTCGGGGGAGGGCTCGGCGCGGTGGCGTGGGTGGCGGCCAAGGTCGGCGCGCTGTCCTACGGCGGCGGGTTCGTCATCATCCCGCTGATGCGCCAGGACGCGGTGCTGACCCACGGCTGGATGACCGACGCCCAGTTCCTCAACGCGGTGGCGCTCGGCCAGATCACCCCGGGACCGGTCGTGCAGACCGTCGCGGTCGTCGGGTACGCCGCCGCGGGCCTGGGCGGTGGCCTGCTGGCCGCGCTCGTCGCGTTCGCGCCCTCGTTCGCGATGGTCGTCGCCGGCGGTCCGAGGTTGTCGCGCCTGCGCGACGACGACCGGGCGCAGGCGTTCCTCACCGGCGCGGGTGCCGCCGCGATCGGGGCCATCGCGGGCTCGGTGGTGCCGCTGGCCGGGTCGCTGCACGAGCCGTGGCAGTTCGTGCTGCTCGGCCTCGCCGCGCTGTGGCTGCTGGCGCTGCGCCGGGGCGTGGTCTCCGCGCTCGTCGCCGCCGGGGCGGTCGGCGCGGTGCTCGCGCTGCTGTGACCCGGCGGCCCGGGGGGAGCACCCCGCGGGCCGCCGACCCGTCACCTCAGTCCATCGCCGCGCGCAGCGACGCGGGCCGCATGTCGGTCCACACCTCGTCGACGTGCGCGGAGCACTCGTCCTTCGTGCCCTTGGTGCCCTCGAACCGCCACCCGGCGGGCACGTCGTGGTGCGCGGGCCACAACGAGTACTGGCCCTCGTCGTTGACCAGGACCTGGTAGGTGATGTCGTCCCTCATGCGTTGCTCTCCTCTTGTGCTTTCGCGTACCCGCGCAGAGTCGGGCTGACTGTGACGTAAACCGTGATCGCCAGGATCCCCACCGCGCAAGCGGCCACGGCGGTCCGGGCCGACAGGACTTCGGTCAGCACGCCGCCGAACAGCGGACCGACCGCCCCCGCGCCGCCGACGACGACGCCCATCACCCCGCTGAGCCGCCCGCGCAGCTCGTCGGGGGTGAGCAGGAGCTGGTGGGTGTTGATCGTGGTGTTGGCCGTCGGGGCCAGGAAGCTCATCAGGGCGAACAGCCCGCCGAGCAGGTAGGGCGACGAGACCAGCAGCGCCACCGGCACCAGCGCCGACAGCGCCCAGAACACCGCCGCGATCGACCGGTGCGGGCCGAGCGCGCGGTGCAGCCACGGCGCGGCCAGCGCGCCGAGCACCCCGCCGACGCCGAGCATCGACGCCATCACGCCGATCTCGCCGAACGACGAGCCGCCGCCCTCCACCAGCACGATGACCACGACGTAGAACGCGGCGAAGAACAGGTTCAGCACGACCGCGCACAGGGCCGTCACGCGGATCTCCCGCCTGCTCCACACCCACCGCAGCCCTTCGCCGATCGAGCGCAGCAGGTGCGGGTGCGACTCGACCGGCGCGGACGGCGGCACGCGCAGGAACACCAGCGCCACGAACGCCACCACGTGCGTGAGCATGTCCACCAGGAACGGCAGCCACCGGGACACCGCCAGCAGCACGCCGCCCAGCGCCGTGCCCGACATCTGCCCCAGCGACGACCGCGCGCTGTTCATCGCCACGGCGGTCGCCAACTGCGACTCGGGCACGAGCCGCGGCAGGCACGCGTCCTCGGCGGGCTCGAACAGCGCCCGGCACACGCCCATCACCGCGGCGACGGCCAGGCAGTGCGCGACCGTGACCGAGTCGAACCAGATCGCCGCCACGAGCCCGCCCAGGGCCAGCGCCTGGACGGCCTCGCACCACAGCATGATCCGGCGGCGGTCCAGCCGGTCCACCAGCGCGCCCGCCGGCAGCCCGACCAGCAGCTGGGCCGTGGCGTCCACCGTGACGACCAGGGCGGCCAGCACCGGCGAGCCGGTCAGGTGGAGCACCAGCAGCGGCAGGGCCAGCAGCGACGCGCTGAACCCCACCTCGGCCAGCGCCTGCCCGCCCCACAGCAGGGTGTAGTCGCGGTTGCGCGCCAACGACGTCGTCACAGCGCACCCCGGCAGTCCGCGGCGATCGCCCGCAACGCGGCGGCGAAGTCGGCGGCCACCGCGCCGATCTCCTCGGCCGAGTGCACCGACGGGTGGTGGTACCAGGTGAAGCCCAACGTCCGGCCCGCCTCGCCGACGACGTCGACCAGGTGGTCGCCCGCGTCGGCCGGGTCGTGCTCCGCGCCGACCGACGGCCGCACCGCCCGGTACAGGCCGGTCGACTCCGCCGAGCCGCCGTCGAACTGGCCCAGGTAGTTGAACGACACCGCGGGCCGCCCGCCGTCGGGCACCAGGCCGTGCTGCCGCAGCGCGCCGTAGCCGAACCCGTTGCCGGGCACGGCCCGCAGCTGCCGCCGCACCGCCTTGACCCGGTCGCGCCACCCGCCGTCGGGCACCTCCAGCGACACCGGGAACACGGTGGTGAACCAGCCGACGGTCCGCGAGAGGTCCACGTCGAGCACGTCCTCGCGGCCGTGGCCCTCCAGGTCCACCGCGACCCGCGACGTCCCGGTCCACCGCGACAGCGACCACGCCAGCGCGGCCAGCAGCACGTCGTTGATCCGCGTCCGGTAGGCGGCGGGCGCGCCGCGCAGCAGCGCGTCGGTGTCCTCTTCGGACAGTTCGACGGTCACCGCCCCCGGCGCGCCGGTCGGCGGCGCGAACGCCGGGAACGACCGCGTCCAGTGGTCGACCTCGTCGTCCAGCCCGCCGCCGAGCACGTGGGCCTCCAGCCGCCGCGACCACTCCTGGTACGAGGTGGTCTTGGCGCCGAGGTCACCGCCCCGGTACGCGGTCTCCAGGTCGTCCAGCAGGATCCGCCACGACACGCCGTCCACCACCAGGTGGTGCGCGACCAGCAGCAGCAGCGGCTGCTCGGCCCGGAACAGCACCGCCTTGAACAGCGGCCCGTTCGCCAGGTCGAACGAGGCGTGCACCTCGTCGGCGACCTCCTCCAGCCGGTCCACGCCGTCCACGACCGCCAGCACGTCGGTGTCGCGCACGTCGTCGTTGTGCTGCCGCCACACCCCGTCGACGGAGGTGAACCGCAGCCGCAACCCGTCGTGGTGCGCCACCAGCGCGCCCAGCGCCCGCCGCAGCGCGGCCACGTCCACCGCCGGGTCCAGCTCCACCAGGTGCGACTGGTTGAAGTGGTGCGGGCTGCGCCGCCCGGAGGTCAGGAACCAGTGCTGGATCGGCGTCAGCGGCACCTCGCCCACCACCGGGGCCCGGTCGGCCGACGACGAGGCCTCCACCGCGACGTGCGGCGCCAGCTCCGCCACCGTCTGGTGCGCGAACAGGTCGCGGGTGGCGAACCGGTACCCGGCCTGCCGCGCCCGCGCCACCACCTGCATGCTCAGGATCGAGTCGCCGCCGAGGGAGAAGAAGTTGTCCCGCGCGCCGACCCGCGGCACGCCGAGCACGTCGGCCCACACCGCCGCCAGCGCCTCCTCCACCGGCCCGGACGGCGTGACGTAGGACGCGCCCACCAGGGCACCGAAGTCCGGCTCGGGCAGCCTCGCCCGGTCCACCTTGCCGTTCGGGCTGATCGGCAGCGCGTCGACCGGCACGAACAGCGACGGCACCAGGTAGTCCGGCAGCGACTCGCCCAGGAACTCCCGGACCTCCTCCGCCCGGAACGACCCGACGGCGTAGGCGACGAGCCGCTTGTGGCCGCGGGCGTCCGCCCTGGCCACCACGACCGCCTCGCGCACGCCGGGGTGCCGCAGCAGGGCCGTCTCGATCTCGCCCAGCTCGACGCGGAACCCGCGGATCTTGACCTGCTCGTCGGCCCGGCCGACGAACTCCAGCACCCCGGAGGCGTTCCACCGGACCACGTCGCCCGTGCGGTACATGCGCGAGCCCGGCTCGCCGAACGGGTTCGCCACGAACCGCGACGCGGTCAGCCCGGGTCGGTCGAGGTAGCCGCGGGCCAGGCCGACCCCGGAGACGTACAGCTCACCGGCCACGCCGATCGGCACGGGCCGCAGCTCGCCGTCCAGCACGTGCACCCGGGTGCCCGGGATCGGCCGCCCGATCGGCGGCACGCCACCCGGCTCCAGCGGCTCGCTCCACGACGTCACCACCGTGGACTCGGTCGGCCCGTAGGCGTTGACCATCCGCCGACCCGGGGCCCACCGGCGCACCAGGTCCGCCGAGCACGCGTCGCCGCCCACCACCAGCGTGCGGAACGTGGGCAGCTCGACGTCGGGCACGGTGGCCAGCGCGACGGGCGGGATGAGCGCGTGGGTGACGCCGAAGGTGGTGATGACGTCGGCGAGCTGGTCGCCGAGCAGCGGTCCGGGTGGTGGCACGACGAGGGCCGCGCCGGCGGGCAGCGCCAGGCACAGCTCCAGCACCGAGGCGTCGAAGCTGGGGGAGGAGAACTCGAGCACCCGGTCGCCGGGCCGCACCCGGAAGTGCTCGGCCTCGGCGGCGGAGAACGTGGCCAGGCCGGCGTGCGTCACCACGACGCCCTTCGGCCGCCCGGTCGAGCCGGACGTGTAGATCACGTACGCCGGGTGCTCCGGCCGCACGGCCACGCCGGGGTCGGTGTCGGGCTGGTCGGACACGTCGACCGGGCCGTCCAGCACGACCAGCGGGCGGGCGTCGTCGAGCATGAACGCGATCCGCTCGGCCGGGTAGTCGGGGTCGACCGGCAGGAACGCCGCACCGGCCTTGAGCACGGCCAGCTCGGCCACCAGCAGCTCCACCGACCGGGGCAGCCGCAGCGCGACGATCCGCTCCGGACCGGCGCCCAGCCCGATCAGGTGGTGCGCCAGCCGGTTCGCGCGGGCGTTCAGCTCGGCGTAGGTCACATCCGCCGCGCCCGTCAGCGCCAACGCGTCCGGGGTGCGCCCGACCTGCGCCTCGACCAGCTCCACGAACCCGGGTCCGGTCGCGGCCGGCCCGGTCGAGCCCCACGCCGCCAGCAGGTCGCGCTCGGCGTCGGGCAGCACCGGCAGGGCCCGCAGCGGGCGGTCGGCGTCGGCCGCGATGCCCGACAGCAGCACGCCCAGGTGCTCGACCAGCCGCTCGACCGTGCCGGCGTCGAACAGGTCGGTGTTGTACTCGACCGACCCGTGCAGGCCGCCTTCCCCGGCCTCGGTGAACTCGACCGTCACGTCGAACCCGGTGCTGGTGACCGGCTGCGCCACGTCGTGCGCGTCCAGCCCCGGGAAGCCCGGCGCCTGCGGCGCGTTCTGCAGCGCCACCACCGCCTGGAACAGCGGCGTGCGGCTGGTGTCGCGGTCGGGCTGCACGGCGTCGACCACCCGCTCGAACGGCACGTCCTGGTGCGCGAACGCGTCCAGCACGGTGCTCCTGGTGCGGGTCAGGAACTCGCGGAACGTCGCCGACGGCTCGACCCGGGCCCGCAGCGCCACCGTGTTGACGAAGAACCCGACCAGGTCCTGCGTCTCCGGCCGGTCCCGCCCGGACGCCACCGTGCCGACCGCGAAGTCGTCCTGCCCGGACCACCGGTGGAACAGCACCTCGCAGGCCGCCACCAGGGCCATGAACAGCGTGCCGTCGGCCTCCCGCGCCAGCTCGCGCAGCCGGCCCGTGACGTCCGCGGGCACGGTGAACTCGGCCTGCGCGCCCGCCGTGGTCTGCACGGGCGGCCGGGGCCGGTCCGTCGGCAGCTCCAGCGCGGGCACGTCGGCCAGCTCGGCGCGCCAGAAGTCGAGCTGGGCGTCCAGCGGCCGCTCCCGCTGCCAGGCGGCGAAGTCGCCGTACCGGATCGGCAGCGGCGGCAGCTCCTCCCCGCCGTACAGCGCGGCCAGGTCGGACATCAGCACGCCACCGGACCAGCCGTCGGTGACGATGTGGTGCATCGTCAGCGCCAGCACGTGGTCGTCCGGCCCGCGGCGCACCAGCGCCGGCCGGAACAGCGGGCCCTCGCCCAGGTCGAACGGCTCCGGCACGGGCAGCGCGTCCACCACCGGCAGCGACACCCCCGCCGCCGGCCGCACCACCGCCACCGGCAGCCCGTCCACCGCGGGGAACGTCGTGCGCAGCGACTCGTGCCGCTCCACCAGCGCCGTCAGCGCCCGCTCCAGCCGCGGCACGTCCAGCCCGCCGCGCAGCCGCACGGCCAGCGGCGTCACGTACTCCGTCCCGCCCGGCTGGAACTGGTCGAGGAACCACAGCCGCTGCTGCGCGAACGACAGCGGGCCGTCCCCGTCGACCCGGGGGATCACCGCGTCGTCGGCCGCGGACCCGGACAGCCGGGCCGCCAGCGCCGCCACGGTCGGGTGGTCGAACAGGTCGCGCGGCGACACGTCGAACCACGACCGCAGCCGCGACACCACCCGGATGCTGGAGATCGAGTCGCCGCCCAGCGTGAAGAAGTTGTCCTCCACGCCGACCTCGGCCAGGCCCAGCACCTCGGCCCACGCGTCCGCGACCCGCCGTTCGGCCTCGGTGCGCGGCGCGACGAACCCGCCGGTCGCCGACGCCGCGCGCTCCGGCGCGGGCAGCGCGGCCCGGTCCAGCTTGCCGTTGGCGTTGAGCGGCAACCGCTCCAGCGCCACGTACGCGGTGGGCACCATGTAGTCGGGCAGCGACCGCTCCACGTGCTCGCGCAGCCCGGCGGCGTCCGCGTCGGCGGCCGGCACGTAGTAGGCCACCAGCCGGTCCTCGCGCACGACCACCGCGACCTGCGCCACGGCGTCGTGCCCGGCCAGCACCGCCTCGATCTCGCCCAGCTCGATCCGGAACCCGCGGATCTTCACCTGCTGGTCGGCGCGCCCGAAGTACTCCAGCCGCCCGTCGACCCACCGGGCCAGGTCGCCGGTGCGGTACATGCGCGTGCCGGGCTCGCCGAACGGGTCGGCCGGGAACCGCTGCGCGGTCAGCCCGCCCCGGTTGAGGTAGCCGCGCGCCACGCCCGGACCGGCCACGTACATCTCGCCGACCACGCCCGGGGCGACGGGTTGCAGCTCGTCGTCCAGCACGTACACCCGCAGGTCGGGGATCGGCACGCCGATCGAGCCGTCCGCGGGCGTCCACGTCACGTGCACGGTCGTCTCGGTGATGCCGTACATGTTGATCAGCGCGCCCGAGCCGCGCCACGGTGCCAGCTTGCGCACGTCCAGGGCCTCGCCGCCGAAGATCACGTACCGCACGGCGAGGTCGGGCGCCTCCTCCAGCAGCTGGTAGAACGCCGACGGCGTCTGGTTGAGCACCGTGACGCCCTCGTCGGTGACCAGGCGGGCGAACTCGCGCGGCGACCGCGACACCTCGTAGGGCACCACGACGAGCCGGCCGCCGTGCAGCAGCGGGCCCCACAGCTCCCACACCGAGAAGTCGAACGCGTAGCTGTGGAACAGCGTCCACACGTCGTCCGGCCCGAACCCGAACCAGTGGTCGGTCCCGGAGAACAGCCGGACCACGTTCGAGTGCGGCACCACGACGCCCTTGGGCCGGCCCGTCGACCCGGACGTGTAGATCACGTACGCGGCGTTGTCGGGCCGCAGCGGCACGTCCGGCGCGGTGTCGGGCAGCCCGGACAGGTCCGGCAGCGCCTCCAGCGTCGTCGTCGGCCTCGCGTCGGCGATCATGTGCGCGACCCGGTCGGCCGGGTAGGAGACGTCCAGCGGCAGGTAGGCCGCCCCGGACTTCAGCACGCCCAGCACCGCGACCACCAGGTCCAGCGAGCGCGGGAACCGCAGCGCCACCAGGGACTCCGGCCCGGCGCCCGCCGCGACCAGGTGGTGCGCCAGCCGGTTGGCCCGCTCGTCCAGCTCCCGGTAGGTCAGGCTCGCGCCCTCGCACGTCACCGCCACCGCGTCCGGCGTGCGCGCCGCCTGCGCGGCGAACAGCGACGGGACGGTGTCGGCGACGGGCGTGCCGGGCGACGTGCCGTTCCACGACACGAGCACCTGCTCGCGCTCGGCGTCGGACAGCCACGGCAGCTCGAACACCCGCCGGCGCGGGTCCGCGCCGATCGCGTCGAGCAGCCGGGCGAGCCGGTCGCCCAGCGCGGTGATCGTGCCCGCGTCGAACAACCGCGGGTCGTAGGTCAGCTCCACGTGCAGGGCGTCGTCCACGTGCGCGCGCACGGTGAGCGGGTACGTCGTGGTGTCGAGGCCGTCGACCTCGCCGATGCGGGGCGCGCCGTCGGGCACGTCCTTCTCGACCGGGTAGTTCTCGAACGCCAGCAGGCTGTCGAACAGCCGGCCACCCGCCCAGGACTGCACCTGCGCGAGCGACACGTGCTCGTGCCGGCGGGCCTCGATCTGGGCGTCCTGCACCCGGCGCAGCCAGGCCACCGCCTCGGCCTCGGGCTCCACCGACACCCGGCTGGGCACGGTGTTGATGAACATGCCGACGATCGACTCCACGCCGGGCAGCTCCGCCGGGCGGCCGGACACCGTGCTGCCGAACACCACGTCCCGCTGACCGGACAGGCGTGCCAGCAGCAACGCCCACGCGCCCTGGACCAGCGTGTTCACCGTGAGGCCGTGCGCACGGGCGACCGCGTCGAGCCGGTCGGCGGGCAGGTCGAGCACGACCTGGGCGGACGACTCGGCGCGGTGCGCCTGCTCGGGCTGCCGGTCGAACGGCAGGGGGGTGGGCGCCTCGAACCCGGCCAGCACCCCGCGCCAGTACGCCTCGGCGGCCGAGGAGTCGACCTCGGCGAGCCAGGCCAGGTAGTCGCGGAACGGCCGCCGCGCCACCGCCGCGCCGCCCGCGTACTCGGTGAGCACGTCGCCGAACACCTGGGCGGTGCTCCAGCCGTCGAGCAGCACGTGGTGAGAGGTCCACAGCAGGTCGACCTCGGTGTCGGACACCCGGCCGACCACCAGCCGCATCAGCGGCGCGGCGGTGAGGTCGACGCCCGCCGCCGCGTCGGCCGCCACCAGCTCGTCGGTGACGTCGGCGAAGGTCACCGGCACGGTCACCCCGCGCCGCACCACCTGCACCGGCTCGTCCAGGCCCTCCCACGCGACCGCCGTGCGCAGGACGGGCGTGCGGTCGACCACGCGCTGCCAGGCCGCGGCGAAGCGCTCCGGGTCGTCCACACCGGACAGCCGCACCCGGACCTGGTTGACGTAGGCGGTGCCGTCGTCCACCAGGCTGTGGAACAACATGCCCGCCTGCAACGGGGTCAGCGGGTAGACGTCCTCCACGTCCCGGTCCACGATCCGGTCCACCTGCGCCGCGGTGAGCCGGGCCAGCGGGAAGTCCGACGGCGTGCGGCCCCAGGCGTCGGGCCGGGCGCAGAACGCCACGATCCCGCGCAGCGCCTCGACCATCCGGTCCGCCAGCGCCCGCACCTCGGCCTCGTCGTGCGCCTCGGTCGAGTACTCCCAGTCCAGCACCAGCTCGCCCGAGGACACGGCGGCGGTGATGTCGAGCGGGTGCGGGCGGAGGGCGTCGTCGGGCACCTCGCGCCCGTGGTCGACCTCGGCGACCTCGTCGTCCCACTGGCCCAGGTAGTTGAAGCACACGCGGGGCAGCGCGCCGGTCACGCCCCGGTCGGCGTACTTCAGCGCCTCGTAGCTCAACCCCTTGTCCGGGACGGCCCGCAACTGCTCCTTCACCGCCTTGAGGGCCGCGCCCCAGTCGCCGTCGGGCAGTTCCAGCGCCACCGGGAACTCGGCGGTGAACCAGCCGACCGTGCGGGACAGGTCCACCCCGTCGAACAGCTCCTCCCGGCCGTGGCCCTCCAGCGCCACCAGCGCCCGCCCGGCGAACGCCGAGGTCAGCGCGGTCAGCAGCACGTCGTTGACCTGCGTGCGGTAGGCGTCGGGCACGGCGTGCAGCAACGCGTCGGTCTCGGCGCGGCCCAGCCGCACCGACACGCTGCGCGCGGTGCCCGCGGTGGTCGGCAGGGGCTCCTCGACCGGCACGGCCGCCCAGTGCGGCAGCGCGTGGTCGAACCGGCCCTCCCGGACGTGCCGGTCCAGCCGGTGCGCCCAGGCGGTGAACGGCGTGGTCCTCGGTCCCGGTTCGCCGCCCTCGAGCGCGGTGGCCAGGTCGTCCAGCACGATCCGCCACGACACCGCGTCGACCACCAGGTGGTGCGCGGTGACGAACAGCCTGCCGTCGGCGAACAGCACCGCCCGCAGCAGCGGGCCGTGGCGCAGGTCCAGGCTCGTCCGGGCCCGGTGTGCCTCGGCGACCAGGTCGTCGGTGTCGGCCAGGCGGAACACCTCGGCGGTCTCGACGTCGGCGACCTCCTGCCGCCACACCCCGTCGACCTGCGTAAAGCGCAGCCGCAGGGCGTCGTGGTGGGCGACCACGGCCCGCACGGCGTCCCGCACCGCGGCGGGCCCCACGTCGCCCACCTCCACGACGACCGACATGGTGAAGTGGCCCAGCGGACCGTGCTCGGCGAAGAACCACCGCTGGATCGGGGTCAGCGGCGCGGGACCGGCGACGGCCTCGTGCGCGGGCCCCGCGTCCTCGGTGACGGCGAGCGCGAGGTCGGCGACCGTCTGGCGCAGGAACACGTCCTTGGACGTCAGCCGCAGCCCGGCCTGGTGGGCCCGCGACACCACCTGCATGCTCAGGATCGAGTCGCCGCCCAGGGCGAAGAAGTTGTCCCGCGCGCCCACCCGCTCGACGCCCAGCACCTCCGCCCAGATGTCGGCGAGGGCGGTCGCGACGCCCGGCTCGGGCGCGACGTACCCGGCGTCGGTGAACGTCGGCGCGGGCAGCGCCCGCCGGTCCACCTTGCCGCTCGGCGTCATCGGCAACGCCTCCAGCGCCACGAACGCCGAGGGCACCAGGTAGTCGGGCAGCCGCTCCTTGAGCCAGCCGGCCAGGTCGGCGGCCGTGCCCGCGGTGTAGGCGACGAGCCGCTGGTGGCCGTTGTGCTCGCGGGCCACCACGGCCGCCTGCGTCACGTCGGGGTGGCGCAGCAGCGCGGTCTCCACCTCGCCCGGCTCGACGCGGAAGCCGCGGATCTTCACCTGGTCGTCGGTGCGGCCCAGGTACTCGATCCGGTCGCGCACCCACCGCACGCGGTCGCCGGTGCGGTACATCCGCGCGCCGGGCTCGCCGAACGGGTCGGGCAGGAACCGCTGCGCGGTCAGGCCCGGCCGGTCGAGGTAGCCGCGGGCCACCTGCGCGCCGCCGAGGTACAGCTCGCCCGGCACGCCGGCCGGCACGGGCCGCAGGTCGTCGTCCAGCACGTGCGCGACGAGGTTGGCCAGCGGGCGGCCGATGACCGCGCGCTCGCCGGCGACCACGGTGGACACCGAGTCCACCGCCACCTCGGTCGGGCCGTAGTAGTTGTGGGCGGTGGTGCGGGACTCGGCCAGCGCCCGCCACAGCGCCCCGGGCAGCGCCTCGCCGCCGAGCATCACGTTCGCCGGCACGTGCTCGCCGTCCAGGAGGCCGGCGGGCAGGAGCTGCTGCACGTAGGACGGGGTCAGGTCGAGGAAGTCGATCCGGTGCTCCCGCACGTACGCCACGAGGGCGTCCGGTTCCAGCCGGACGTCGTCGGTGATCACGTGCAGCTCGTGGCCCGCGGCCATGAGCACCGGGCCCTCCCAGGACGTGTCGAAGGAGAACACGGCCGTCAGCGCGACCCGGGTCGGTTCGGCGGCCAGCGCCCGGTGGTGGTTGTGCAGCAGGTTGGTCAGCTGCCGGTGCTCCACCACCACGCCCTTGGGCACGCCGGTCGAGCCGGACGTGTAGATCACGTAGGCGGCCTGGTCCGGTCGCACGGCGACCCCGGGGCGCGTGTCCGGGAGGCCGGTGAGGTCCGGCACCCGGTCCAGCACCAGCGCGGGCCGGGCGTCGCGCAGCAGGAAGTCGACCCGCTCGCGGGGCAGGTCGCGGTCCACCGGCAGGTACACCCCGCCCGCCTTGTGCACGGCCAGGATCGCCACCACGGAGTCGGCCGAGCGCGGCAGCGACACCGCGACCACCCGCTCCGGGCCCACGCCCTCGGCCAGCAGGTGGTGCGCGAGCCGGTTGGCGCGCGCGTCGACCTCGGCGAAGGTGAGCCGGGTGCCGCCGCACACCAGCGCGCCCGCGTCGGGCGTGCGCCGGGCCCGCTCCTCGAACACCTCGGCGAACGTGGTGCCGGGCACCTCCAGCCGCACGCCGTGCGCGTCCGGCTCGTCGCCGAGCAGCAGCGGGACCTCGGCCACCGGCCGGTCCGGCGCGGCCGTGACGCCCTCCAGCAGCGCCACCAGGTGCCGGGCCATCCGGTCCACGGTGTCGGGGTCGAACAGGTCGGTGCTGTACTCGACCGCGCCCCGCAGCGCGCCGTCGACCTCGCCGAACTCGAACGTGACGTCGCACGTCGAGGTCAGCAGCGGGAGCTGGACCTCCGCCACCCGCAGGCCGGGCAGCCGGGGCGGCTCGCTGCCGAAGTTCTGCAACAGCACCATGACGTCGAACAGCGCGTTGCGGCTCGGGTCGCGGTCCGGGCGGACCGCGTCCACGACCCGTTCGAACGGCACGTCCTGGTGCGCGAAACCGTCCCGCACGGTGGTCCGCACCTCGGCCAGCAGCTCGGTGAACGACCGCCGCACGTCCACCGGCGACCGCAGCACCACCGTGTTGACGAACAGGCCGACCACGTCGTCCAGCTCGGCCCGACCGCGCCCGGACACCGCCGTGCCGACCGCGATGTCGTCCTGCCCGGTGTAGCGGGCCAGCAGCGCCTTCGTGGCGGTCAGCAGGGCGGTGAACAGCGTGTCGCCGTGCTCGGCGGCCAGGGCCCGGAGCGCCCCGGCGACCGGCTCGGGCACGGTGAACTCGTGCATCGCGCCCGCGGTGCCGCGCACCGCGGCCCGCGGCCGGTCGGTGGGCAGCTCCAGCGGCGGCACGCCGGCCAGCCGCCCGGCCCAGTAGTCGACCGAGGGCTCCGGCAGCCACGCCGCGTAGTCCACGTACTGCACCGCGAGCGGCGGCAGCTCCTCACCCGCGTACAGCGCGCCCAGGTCGCGGGCCAGCACGCCGGTCGACCAGCCGTCGGTGACGATGTGGTGCAGCGTCAGCACCAGCACGTGCTCCTCGGGCGCGACCCGCACCAGCCGGGTCCGCAGCAGCGGTCCCCGGCGCAGGTCGAACGGCGTGCCGACCTCCTCCAGCAGCACCGCTTCCCACGACGAGTCCTCGACTTCGAGCGCCACCGGGTACGGCTCGTGCACGAGCTGCACGCCGTCGTCGAACGTCGTGCGCAGCGACTCGTGCCGGGCGACCAGGCCGTCCAGGGCGCGCCGCAGCGCGTCCACGTCCAGCGGCCCCTCCAGGCGCAACGCCGTGGGGGTGACGTACTCCGTGCCGCCCGGCTCGAACTGGTCCAGGAACCACAGCCGCCGCTGCGCGGGCGACTGCGGGCGCACCAGCGGGAGGTGGACGCCATCGCGCGGGATCACCGGGATGGCGTCCACCGCACCCTGGCCGGCCGTCGCCCCGGTGCTGATGGCGGAGGCGAGGCCGGACACCGTGGGGTGCTCGAACACCGCGCGCGGCGAGAGCTGCACGCCGAACGCCGCGCGCAGCCGCGAGGTCACGCGGATGGAGAGGATGGAGTCGCCGCCGAGGCGGAAGAAGTCGTCCAGCGCGCCGACCCGGTCCAGCCCGAGCACCTCGGCCAGCACGCCGGCCACGACCCGTTCGGCGTCGGTGCGCGGTGCGACGAACTCGCCGGTCAGGTCCGGTTCGGGCAGGGCGCGCCGGTCCAACTTGCCGCTGGGCGACAGGGGCAGCTCGTCCAGCACGACGACCGCCGACGGCACCAGGTAGTCGGGCAGCGCGCGGGCCAGGGCGTCGCGCGGGTCCGCCTCCGGCGCGCCGGTCACGTAGCCGACCAGCCGGTTGTCGCGGACCACCACGGCGGACTCGCGCACACCGGGCACGTCCAGCAGCGCCGCCTCGACCTCGCCGGGCTCGATGCGGAACCCGCGGATCTTCACCTGGTCGTCGGCGCGGCCCAGGTACTCCAGGACGCCGGCGACCCAGCGCACCCGGTCGCCCGTGCGGTACATGCGGGTACCGGGCGGGCCGAACGGGTCGGCGACGAACCGCTGCGCGGTCAGCCCGGAGCGGCCCAGGTAGCCGCGCGCCACCTGCGCGCCGCCCAGGAACAGCTCGCCGGGCACGCCCGGCGGCACCGGCCGCAGGTCCGCGTCCAGCACGTAGGCGGTCAGGTTGTCCAGCGGGCGGCCGATCACCGGCTGCCCGCCCTCGACGCGCGTCGCCACCGAGTCCACCGTGACCTCGGTGGGCCCGTAGTAGTTGAAGCCCTCCACCGGGGACGCGGCGATCTCGCGCCACAGCGCCGCGTCCACGGCCTCGCCGCCCAGCATGATCCGGCGCAACCCCGACCCCAGCAGCCCGGCCTGCACCAGCTGCCGCGCGTAGGAGGGGGTGAGGTCGACCGTGCCGATGCCGTGCTCGGCCACGTACCGCACCAGCGCGGGCGGGTCCAGCCGCAGCTCGTCGTCGATGACGTGCAGCTCGCTGCCGGCGGCCAGGAACAGCAGGCCCTCCCACGACGTGTCGAACGAGAACGTCGCGGTGACGGCGAAGCGGGTGGGCTCCGCCATGAGCGCCGCGCTGTTGGCGTGGAAGAGGTTGGCCAGGTGCCGGTGCTCGACCACGACGCCCTTCGGCGTGCCCGTCGACCCGGACGTGTAGATCACGTACGCGGCCTGCTCGGGGCGCGGCACCACCGGTGGCGGCGCGTCCGGGAGGCCGGTCAGGTCCGGCACGGCGTCCAGCACCAGCGCGGGCCGCGCGTCGCGCAGCAGGAACTCGATGCGCCCGGCGGGCAGCCCCGGGTCGACCGGCAGGTACACCGCGCCCGCCTTGAGCACCGCGAGCACGGCCACCACGAGGTCGGCCGAGCGCGGCAGCACGACCGCGACCGTGCGCTCCGGGCCCGCGCCGTGCGCGATCAGGTGATGCGCCAACCGGTTCACGCGGGCGTCCAGCTCCGCGAACGTCAGCGCGGTGTCCCCGTGCACCAGCGCGGTGCGCCCCGGCGTGCGCCGGGCCTGCTCGGCGAACACCTCGGGGTACAGCTCCCGCGGCGTGTCCCGCGCGGTCCGGTTCCACTCCACCAGCACCTGCCGGCGCTCGGCGTCGGTGAGCCAGGGCAGGTCGGCGATCCTGGTCGTCGGGTCGGCCGCGATCGAGCGCACCAGCTCGCGCAGCCACCCGGCGAGCCGCTCGGCGGTGGCGGCGTCGAACAGCTCGGGGTCGTAGGCCAGGTCGAGGTTCAGCCGGTCGGTCAGCGACGCGCTCAACGTCAGCGGCAGCGTCGCGTTGTCCACCGCGTCGACCTCCACGACCCGCGGCCCGGCGCCGTCGCGTTCGAACGGGTAGTTCTCGAACACCACCACGGAGTCGAACAGCCTGGTCCCGACCCAGTTCTGGATCTCGGCCAGCGAGGTGTGCTCGAACCGCCGGGACTCGCTCTGCGCCGCCTGGAGGTCGCGCAGCCACGCGCCCACCTCGGCCGCGCCGTCCACGACGGCCCGGGTCGGCACGGTGTTGATCAGCATGCCGACCATCGACTCGACGCCCGCGAGCTCGGCGGGGCGGCCGGACACCGTGCTGCCGAACACCACGTCGGCCTCGCCGGAGACGCGGGACAGCAGCAGCGCCCACGCGCCCTGCACCACCGTGTTCACGGTCAGGCCCGCGCGCTGCACGGCGTCGTCCAGCTCCAGCGACGACCGCACCGACGCCGACGCCTCGGAGCGGTGCGCCCGCGCGGGCGCGCGGTCGAACGGCAGCGGCGTCGGGCCGTCCACATCGGACAGCACGGACCGCCAGTGCGCCTCGGCCTCGGCCCGGTCCTGCTCGGCCAGCCACCGCAGGTAGTCCCGGAACGGTCGGCGCGCGGGCAGCCGGGCGGGCAGGCCCGCGACGATCGACCGGTACTGCTCCAGCACCTCGCCGAACACCTGCGCGGTGCTCCAGCCGTCGAGGATCACGTGGTGCGACGACCAGACCAGCTCGACCCGCTCCCCGTCCAGCGGGGTGACGGCGACGCGCAGCAGCGGCGCGACCCCGAGGTCGAACGGCGCGTCCACCGGCACGTCGGGCAGCTCCACGTGCCGGTGCACCACCTGCACCGGCTCGGCCACCCCGTCCCACACCACGCTCGACCGCAGCACGGGCGTGCGGTCGACCACCCGCTGCCACGCCTGCCGCAGCGCCGCCGGGTCGCGCACGCCGTCCAGCACCAGCCGCATCCGGTCCACGTAGGTCCCCGGCTCGACCAGGCTGTGGAACACCATGCCGGCCTGCAACGGCGTGAGCGGGAGGATGTCCTCCACGTCCGGCGCGGCCAGCGCGTCGACCTGCTCCTGGGTGAGCCGGGCCAGCGGGAAGTCCGACGGCGTGCGGCCACCGGCACCGGGACCGGCGCAGTGCTCGACGATCTCGCGCAGGGCCCGCGCGGTCCGCTCGGCGAGCCGCCGCACGGTGTCGGCGTCGTGCACGTCCTCGGAGAACTGCCAGCCCAGCTCCAGCTCGCCGCCCTCGACCAGGCCGGTGACCTCCAGCAGGTGGGTGCGCGGCGCGTCGGCCGCCACGTCCTCGCCGACGGCGTCGCGCCGGGCCCGGTAGAAGCCGCCGTCGGCCACGTCGAAGCGGCCGTGGTAGTTGAACGAGACCTGCGGCAGCCGCCCGCCGCCGGGGCCGCCGACGTCGAGCGCGCCGAAGCTCAGCCCGCGGTGCGGCGCGGCGCGCAGCGACTCCTTGACCAGCTTCAGCGTGCGGCCCCAGTCGTCGGCCACCGGCAGCACCACCGGGAACTGCGTGGTGAACCAGCCGATCGTGCGGGTGAGGTCCACGCCGGGCAGCAGGTCCTCGCGGCCGTGGCCCTCCAGCGTCACGCCCACCGCGTCCCGCCCGGTCCACTCCGCCAACGCCTTGCCCAGCGCGCTGAGCAGCACGTCGTTGACCTGCGTCCGGTACACCGGCGGCACGGCGGTCAGCAGCGCCTCCGTGGTGTCCCGGTCCAGCCGCACCGACACCACGCGCGCCGAACCGGTCGTGTTGGCGCCGTCGCGGTCCACCGGCAGCGGTTCGGGTTCGGGCAGCGACTCCCAGTGCGCCCGCGCGTCGTCCAGCGCGCCGGACCGCACGTGCTCGGCCAGCCGGTGCGCCCACTGCGTGAACGACGTGCCGACCGGCTCCAGCGGCACGCCCCGGTACGCCCGCTCCAGGTCGCCGAGCAGGATGCGCCACGACACGCCGTCCATCGCGAGGTGGTGCACGGTCAGCAGCAGCCGCGGCCGCGCGCCGGGGAAGAACACCGCGCGCAGCAACGGCCCGGTGGCCGGGTCGAGGCCGCGTTGCGCCGCCCGGGCCACGGCCTCCACGTCCGCGTCGGCCTCGACCCGGAACACCTCGGCCCCGGTGTCGGTGTCCCCGGTGTCGGCGAATCCGGTGTCGGCGACCTCCTGCACCCACCGCCCGTCGACCTGGCGGAACCGCAGCCGCAGCGCGTCGTGGTGCCCCACCGCGGTCCGCACGGCGGCGCGCAACGCCTCCGCGTCCGCCCCGGGCTCCAGCTCCACCAGCAACGACATGGCGAACTGCGACAGCGGCCCGTACTCGGCGAAGAACCACCGCTGGATCGGGGTCAGCGGCGCGGGACCGGTGAACACCGGCTCCGGTGCGGTCTCCGCCGCCCGCGACACCACCAGCGCCAACTCGGCCACGGTCTGGTGCCGGAACACGTCCCGCGAGGTCAGGTGCAGGCCGGCCTGCTGGGCCCGGGACACGAGCTGGATGGACAGGATCGAGTCGCCGCCCACCGCGAAGAAGTTGTCCTCGACGCCGATCCGCTCCGCGTTCAGCACCTCGGCCCAGATGCGCGCCAGCTCGGCCTCGACGGGCGTGCGGGGCGCGACGAACTCGCCGTCGGCGACGGCGTTCGGCGCGGGCAGCGCGGCCCGGTCCAGCTTGCCGTTGGGGGTCAGCGGCAGCCGGTCCAGCTCCACGAACGCCGACGGCACCGCGTAGTCCGGCAGCGACTCGCGCAGGAACGCGCGCAGGTCGGCCGGCCCGGTCGTGACGACGTAGGCGACCAGGCGGGTGTGCCCGCCGTCCGCGCGGGCCACGACGACGGCCTCGGTGACGGCGGGGTGCGCGAGGACGGCGGCCTCGACCTCGCCGGGCTCGACCCGGTACCCGCGGATCTTCACCTGGTCGTCGGTCCGGCCCAGGTACTCCAGGGTCCCGTCGGCCAACCACCGCACCCGGTCGCCCGTGCGGTACATGCGCTCGCCCGGGCCGCCGAACGGGTCGGCCGGGAACCGCTGCGCGGTCAGCCCCGGCCGGCCCAGGTAGCCGCGGGCCACCTGGGCGCCCGCGATGAACAGCTCGCCCGGCACGCCCACCGGCATCGGCCGCAGGTCGGCGTCCAGCACGTACGCGCTCACGTTGCCCAGCGGCGTGCCGATGACGGGCCGGTCGCCGGTGATGCGGCACGACACGGCGTCGACGGTCGTCTCGGTCGGCCCGTAGAAGTTGTAGGCCCGCAGCCCGGCGGCCACCAGGTCGCGCCACAGCGCCGTGCCCAGCGCCTCGCCGCCGAGGACCAGCGCCTTCGGCCCGCCCTCGGCCGTGAGCAGGCCGTCGGCCAGCAGTTGCCGGACGTAGGTCGGCGGCAGGTCCAGCAGGTCGATCCGGTGCTCGCGGGCGTAGTCGAGCAGCGTGACGGCGTCCAGCCGCACGTCGTCGGTGAGCACGTGCAGCTCGTGGCCGTCAGCCATGAGCAGCATGCCCTCCCACGAGGTGTCGAACGAGAACACGGCGCTGAGCGCGACGCGCATCCGCTCGCCCGCGAAGGTCTCGCGGTGGTCGTGCAGCAGGTTGACCAGGTGGCGGTGCTCGACCACCACGCCCTTGGGCTTGCCCGTCGACCCGGAGGTGTAGATCACGTAGGCGGCGTTGTCCGGCCGGGTCGGCACGTCCGGTGGCGTGTCGGGCAGGCCGGAGGTGTCGACCGGCGCGTCGATCACGCGCACCGCGCCGGAGTCCGCCAGCAGGTACTCGCGCCGCGCCTCGGGCAGCCCCGGGTCGACCGGCAGGTACACCGCGCCGGCCTTGAGGATGCCGAGGACGGCCACCACCCAGTCCACCCCGCGCGGCAGCGACAGCGCGACGATCCGCTCGGGCTCGACGCCGTCGGCGAGCAGGCGGTGCGCGAGCCGGTTGGCGCGGGCCTCCACCTCGGCGAAGGTCAGCGACTCGCCGTCGCACACCAGCGCCGTCGCGTCGGGCGTGCGCCGGGCCTGCTCCCGGAACAGCGCCGGGAACGTGGTCTCCGGCACGGCGAGCACCGGGCCGCGGCCGTCCGGCTCGTCGCCGAGCAGCATCGGCAGCTCGGCCATCGGCCGGTACGGGTCGGCGGTGACCGCGCCCAGCAGCGCGACCAGGTGCCGGGCCATCCGCTCGACGGTGTCGGCGTCGAACAGGTCGGTGCTGTACTCGACGGCGCCCCGCAGCCCGTCGGGCGTCCCGGTGAACTCCACGGTCAGGTCGAAGTTCGACCACTCGCGGCTGAGCGGCTCCTCCTCGACGGTCAGGCCGGGCAGTTCGGGGAGGGCGCGGCCGGCGTTCTGGAGCACGACCATGACGTCGAACAGGGGCGTGCGGCTCGGGTCGCGGGTCGCGCCGACGGCCTCCACCACCCGGTCGAACGGCACGTCGTCGTGCGCGAACGCGTCCAGCGCGGTCCGGTTGGCCTCGGCCAGGAACTCGGCGAACGACCGCGAGCTGTCCACTGTGGACCGCAGCACGACGGTGCCGACCAGGAAGCCGACCAGCCCGGCCAGCTCCGGCCGGGCCCGGCCGCTGGTGACCGTGCCGACCGCGATGTCGTCCTGGCCGCAGTAGCGGGCCAGCAGCAGCTGGCAGGCCGCCAGCAGCGTGGTGAACAGCGTGGTCTCGTGCACCCTGGCCAGCTCCGCCAGGTCGCTCGCGACGCGGGCGGGCACGGTGAACTCGTGCGTCGCGCCGGCCGACGTGCGCTCGGCGGGCCGCGGCCGGTCGGTCGGCAGGTCCAGCGGCGGAACGCCGGTGAGCCGGTCGACCCAGAAACCGGTGTCCACCGGGCGACCGCGCTGCCAGACGGCGTAGTCGGCGTACTGCAGCGCGGGCGCGGGCAGCTCCTCGCCCCGGTACAGCGCGCCCAGCTCCTCGGCCAGCAGGCCGAGCGACCAGCCGTCGACCACGATGTGGTGCGAGGTCAGCAGCAGCACGTGCGCGTCGGCGGACTCGGTGCGCAGCGCGGCCCGGAACAGCGGGCCGCGGCGCAGGTCGAACGGCTCGTCCAGCACGGTCCGCAGGTCGTCGACGGGCCGCAGGTCGAGGTCGACCTCGTCGTGCACGACCTGCACCGGGCTGCCGTCGACCTGGTCGAACGTGGTGCGCAGCGACTCGTGCCGGCGCACCAGCCCGCGCACGGCCCCGGTGAGCCGGGCGATGTCGAGCGCGCCGGTGAACCGCAGCGCGATCGCGCTGGTGTACTCGGTGCTGTCGGGCTGGAACTGGGCCAGGAACCACAGCCGCTGCTGGCCCGCCGACAGCGGCAGGGGCCGGTCGCGCGGCGCGGGCGGGATCACGTCGGCCGGCGGCGCGGCCCGGCCGGCGAGCCGGGCGCGGAGGCGTTCCCGCAGGTGCTCCGGCAGCGCGGAGATGCGGTCGTTCTTGGAGGTGGTCATGTCCGGTCACGCCTCCGAGTCGGCAGCGAGGGCTTCGAGATCCGCGAGGACCAGGTCCTCGACCAGGTCGGCCAGTGCGGAGACGGTGCGGGCGGTGAGGACGTCGCGCGGGGACAGGTCGATGCCGAAGGCCGCCTTGGTCCGGGACGTGATGTGCAGGCTGCGGATCGAGTCGCCGCCCAGGGTGAAGAAGCTGTCCTCCACGCCGACCTGGCCGACGCCGAGCACGTCCGCCCAGATGGCGGCGATGGCCTCCTCGGTCTCCGTCCGGGGCGCGACGTACTCCCCGGACGTGACCGCGTCGCGCTCGGGCGCGGGGAGCGCGACGCGGTCGAGCTTGCCGTTCACGGTCAACGGCATGCTTTCCAGTGCGACGAACGCCGCGGGAACCATGTGGTCGGGCAGGACCCTGGCCGTGTGGTCGCGCAGTTCCGACGCCGTAGTCGGCTTGTCCGGCACGTAGTACGCGACCAAGCGTTGTTCGTTCGCCAGTACAACGACCTGGGCGACGGCAGGATGCGCGGCGAGGACGGATTCCACCTCGCCGAGTTCGATCCGGAACCCGCGGATCTTCACCTGGTGGTCGGCGCGGCCCAGGTAGTGCAGCACGCCGTCCTCCCACCGGGCGAGGTCGCCGCTGCGGTACATGCGGGAACCGGGTGGGCCGAACGGGTCCGCGACGAAGCGGGACGCGGTGAGGACGGGCCGGTTCAGGTAGCCGCGGGCCAGGCCCGGGCCGGACACGTACATCTCGCCGGGCACGTTCGGCGGCACGGGGTTGAGGTCCTCGTCCAGCACGTAGATCCGCAGGTCCGGCATCGCCACGCCGATGCTGCCGTCGGCCTCGGTGTAGGTGACGTGCACGGTGGTCTCGGTGATGCCGTACATGTTGATCAACGCGCCGGGACCGTCCCAGCCGTCGAGCTTGCGCAGGTCCAGCGCCTCGCCGGCGAAGATCACGCAGCGCAGGCTCAGCCCGGTCGGCCTCTCCGGGATCAGCTGGTGGAACGCCGACGGCGTCTGGCTCAGGATCGTCACGCCCTCGTCGGCCAGCAACCGGGCGAAGTCGCGCGGCGAGCGGGACACCGCGTGCGGCACCACCACGAGCCGGCCGCCGTGCAGCAGCGCGGCCCACAGCTCGAACACCGACACGTCGAAGGCGTAGCTGTGGAACATCGACACCACGTCGTCGGGACCGAGCCGGAACCAGTGGTCGGTGGCCGAGAACAGCCGCACCACGTTGCCGTGCGGGATGACCACGCCCTTGGGCCGACCGGTGGAGCCCGAGGTGTAGATCACGTACGCCGCGTGGTCGGGGCGCAACGCCGGGGTGGGCGCGGTCGCGGGCAGGCCGGTGAGGTCGGGGATCTCGGACAGCGTGGCGACCGGCCGGGCGTCCTCGACGGTGGCCGCGATCCGCTCCGGCGGGTAGGCCGGGTCGAGCGGCAGGTAGGCCGCGCCCGACTTGAGCACCGCCAGCACCGCGACGACCTGGTCCAGCGAGCGCGGGAACCGCAGGGCGACGATCCGCTCCGGCCCGGCGCCGAGCCCGACCAGGTGGTGGGCCAGCCGGTTGGTCCGCTCGTCCAGCTCGCGGTAGGTCAGGTGCTCGCCCTCGCACGTCACGGCGACGGCGTCGGGGGTGCGGGCCGCCTGCGCGGCGAACAGCGCGGGGATCGTGGTGTCCGGCTCGCTGACCAGGGTGCCGTTCCAGTCGAACAGCACCTGCCGCACCTCGTCCTCGGACAGCCACGGCACGTCGGCCACCGGCCGGTCCGGGTCGGCGACGAGGCCCACCAGCAGCCGGCGCAGCCGCTCGCCCAGCCGCGCCACCGTGGCGGGCTCGAACATCGCGGGCTCGTAGCCCAGCAGCACGCCCAGCCGCTCCTCGGGGTAGACGGTGGCGCTGAGCGGGAAGCTGGTGGTCTCCTCGGCGGACAGCTCGCGCAGGCCCATGCCCTCGGCGACGTCGGCCGGGTAGTTCTCGAAGACCACCACGCTGTCGAACAGGTTCGTCCCGCGCTCGACGCCGCTCCAGCCCTGGACGTCGCCCAGCGGCACGTGCTCGAACCGCCGCGACTCCACCTGCTCCTCCTGCACCGCGCGCAGCCAGTCCGCGACCGGCGCGGCGCCGTCGACCCGGACCCGCACGGGCAGCGTGTTGATGAAGATGCCGGTGATCGAGTCCACGCCGGCCAGCTCGGCGGGCCGGCCGGAGACCGTCGCGCCGAAGCACACGTCGCGCCGCCCGCTGGACCGCGCCAGCAGCAGCGCCCACGCGCCCTGCACGATCGCGCTGGGCGTGACGCGGTGCCGGCGGGCGAACTCGTACAGCCGGTCGGACTCCGCCTCGGTCAGCTCGACCGGCAGGCGGCGCGACGACGTGCCGTGCTCGGCCGGGTGGTCGGCGGGCAGCGGGGTCGGCGAGTCGAAGTCGCCCAGCACTCGCCGCCAGTGCGCCTGCGCGGCGGCCTCGTCCTGCCCGGCGAGCCAGGCCACGTAGTCGCGGAACGGCCGCCGCTCCTCGGGCCCGTCCGCGTTGAGCACGTCGGACAGCACGTGGAAGACGCTCCAGCCGTCCAGCAGCACGTGGTGGAACGTCCACAGCACCCGCACGCTGGTGGGGGACAGGCGGGCGACGGCGACCCGCATCAGCGGCGGCACGGCCAGGTCGATGCCCCGGGCCCGGTCCTGCTCCAGCAGCTCGCGCATCCGCTCGGCGCGCGCGTCCTCGTCCAGGTCGCTCCAGTCGAGGAACGTGAACGGCACGGCGACGTGCTCGTGCACGACCTGCAACGGCTGCCGCACGCCCTCCCACAGCACGCTGCTGCGCAGCACCGGCGTCCGGTCGACCACGCGCTGCCAGGCGGCGGCGAACGCGGCGGAGTCGGTCACGCCGTCGACCACGAACGTGGTCTGCTGGAAGTACACGCCCTTGTCACCCAGCCCGTGGAACACCATGCCGGCCTGCATCGGCGTGAGCGGGTAGGCGTCCTCGCCGGTGATCCGGTCCACCTCGGCCTGGGTGAGGTCGGCCAGCGGGAAGTCCGACGGGGTGCGCCCGCCCGCGCCCGGTTCGGCGCAGTGGTCCACGATGCCGCGCAGCGAGGCGGCGAACGACTCGGCCAGCAGCGCCACCGTCTCGCGCTCGTGGGTGTTCTCGCTGTAGTGGAAGGTGAACTCCAGCCGGTCGCCGCGCACCTGGCCGACGACGTCCAGCAGGTGCGGCCGGGGTGCGCGCGGGTCGGCGGACAGCTCCAGGTCGCGCTGGTCGGCGTCGAAGCGGCCCAGGTAGTTGAACGACACCCGCGGGTCGCACGCGGGGGCGGTGCGGGCCAGGTGCCGCAGCGCGCCGTAGCCGATGCCGCGCCCGGGTACGGCCCGCAGCTGCTCCTTGACCGACTTCAGGACGGTGCCCCAGTCGTCGGCGCCCCAGTCGTCGGCGCTCCGGTCGTCGGCGTCCCGGTCGTCGTGATCCGGCAGGTCCAGCGCCACCGGGAAGACGGTGGTGAACCAGCCGACGGTGCGGGACAGGTCGACGTCGGCGAACAGCTCCTCGCGGCCGTGGCCCTCCAGGTCCACCAGGACCCGCGAGCGGCCCGTCCAGTCGGCGAGCACCCGGCCCAGCGCGGCCAGCAGCACGTCGTTGACCTGCGTGCGGTACACGCCGGGCACGTCGCGCAGCAGGGCGTCGGTCTCGGCCGCGGTGAGCCGCACGGTGACCTCGCGCTGCGAGCCGACGGTGTTGGGGCCGTGCCGGTCCACGGGCACGTCGGTCGGCGCGGTGGCCACGGCCGCCCAGTGCTCCAGCTCGGCGTCGAAGCCGTGCGCGGCGTGGTCGGCGAGCCGGATCGCCCAGTCCCGGAACGACGTGGTCTTGCGCCCGAGGTGGACGGCCTCGCCGGCGCGGGCCTGCCGGTAGGCGGTGGTCAGGTCCTCGACCAGCACGCGCCACGACACGCCGTCGACCACGAGGTGGTGCGCGGTCAGCCGCACGGAGCCGCCGTCGAGGACCTCGGCGCGCAGCAGCGGCCCGCGGGTGAGGTCGAACCCCTCCAGCGCCAGCGGGTCGGCGTCCACGACCGGGTCGACCACCTGCCGGTCGCCCTCGAACCGGGTGCGCAGGGCGTCGTGGTGCTCGACCAGCGCGGCCAGGGCGGTGCGCAGCGCCGGCACGTCGAGGTCCGGGTCGAGGTCGACGACCACGGACTGGTCGAAGTGCTCGGGCCGCACGCCGTGGCTGTCGAGGAACCAGCGCTGGATCGGGGTCAGCGGCGCGTCGCCGGTCACCCGCCCCTGGTCGGCGGCGGGCGGCAGGTCGCGCGTCACGTGCGGCGCGATGGCCGCGATGGTCTGGTGCGCGAAGATGTCCCGCGAGGTCAGCACCAGGCCCGCGCGGCGGGCCCGGGTGACCACCTGGATGCCCAGGATGGAGTCGCCGCCCAGGGCGAAGAAGTTGTCCCGCACCCCGACCCGGGCCGCGCCGAGCACCTCGGCGAACACGTCGGCCAGCACCGCCTCCACGGGCGTGCGCGGCGCCACGTACCGGGTCTCGGCGCGTTCCTCCGGCGGCGCGGGCAGCGCGTCGCGGTCGAGGTGGTCCAGCCCGACGACGGCCGTGGGCACGGCGTGCGCGGGCAGCACCTGGCCGAGGAACGCCCGCAGCGCCGAGGCGCCCACCGGCGGCGTCACGTAGGCCACCAGCCGCCGGTCGGCCAGGACCACGGCCGCGTCGGTCACCTCGTGGTGCCGCCGGATCGCCTCCTCGACCTCGGCGAGGTCCACGCGGGAGCCGCGCACGCGCACCGTCTCGTCCGGCGGGAAGTCCAGCTCCACCAGGCCGCGCAACGGCCGGTCGGGGTCGTCCACGACCAGGCGCAGCAACGCCTCCAGGTCGTCGCCCAGGGACTCGACGGTGGCCGCGTCGAACAGGTCGGTGTTGTACTCGACGGTCAGCGCCAGCTCGTCGCCGCGCGGCCAGAACTCCACCACCAGGTCGAACCGCGCCACCGGCCGGGGCAGGTCGTGCTCGGTCGCGGTCAGCCCGCCGAACGCGCCGTCGCGCAGCAGCGGCTGGTGCAGCGCCACCACAGCCTGCACCAGGGGCGTGCGGCCGGGGTCGGGGTCGGGCCGCACCTCCTCCACCACCCGGTCGAACGGCACGTCGTCGTGCGCGAACGCCTCCAGCGCCGTGTCGCGCACCTGGTCGAGGAACGCGGTGAACGGCACGTCCGGGTCCACCCAGGAGCGCAGCACCAGCGTGCGGACGAAGAAGCCGACCGCGCGTTCCAGGTCGGCCCGGTCGCGGCCGGAGCTGACCGTGCCCACGGCGACGTCCCGCTGCCGGCTGCGCGCCGACAGCAGCACCTGCACGGCGGCGGTGAGCGTCATGAACAGGGTGGCGTCGTGCGCGCGCCCGACGGCGGCCAGCCTGCGGACCAGGTCGGCGGGCAGCGGGCGGCGCAGCACCGCGCCGGAGGTGGTGCGCAGCGGCGGCCGGGGCCGGTCGGTGGGCAGGTTCAGCGCCTCTACGCCGTCGAGCCGCTCGCGCCAGTACGCGACGTCGCCCTCGGGCCGGGCCCGGTCCCACATCGTGAAGTCGGGGTACTGCACGGCGGGCGGCGGGGGCTGCCCGCCCGCGTACAGCTCGGCCAGCTCCTCCAGCAGCACCTGCACCGACCAGCCGTCGGTGACGATGTGGTGCTGCACCAGGACCAGCAGGTGCTCGTCGGGGCCGAGCGGGCTGAGCACGGCCCGGGTCAGCGGGCCGCGCCGCAGGTCGAACGGCTCGTCCAGGCCCAGGTCGGCGGAGCCGGCGCGCTCGGTCAGCACGCGCAGCGGGATGGAGCCGTGCGGCGAGACCACCTGCACCGGCTCGTCGCCCACCACGTCGAACGTCGTGCGCAGCGCGTCGTGCCGGCGGGCCAGCGCCTCCAGCGCCGCGGCGAGCCGGGGCACGTCCAGCGGCCCGGCGAGCCGGATGCCGACGGCGGTGTTCTGCTCGGCCGTGCCGTCCAGCGAGAACAGCCGCCGCTGCGCGGGCGACAGGGGCAGCGGCTCGCCCTCGGGAGCGCGGGGGATCGGCGTGCCATCCCCGTCGGGCAGGGCCTCGGCGAGCGCGGCGACCGTGCGGTGGTCGAACATCGCCCGCACCGGCAGCCCGCCCAGCCGGGACAGCGCCCGCACCGCGAGGATCGAGTCGCCGCCCAGGGCGAAGAAGTCGTCGTGCGCGCCGACCAGCGGCACGCCCAGCACGTCCGACCACACCTCGGCCACCCGGCGCTCGGCGGCGGTGCGGGGTTCGACGTGGTCCTCGGGGGCGTCGCCCACGACCGGCTCGGGCAGCGCGTCGCGGTCCAGCTTCCCGTTGGGCGTCAGCGGGAACGCTTCCAGCGCCACGAACGCCGACGGCACCAGGTAGTCGGGCAGCCTCGCGGCCAGCTGCTCGCGCAGCGCGCCCGAGCCGGTCGCGGCCCGCTCGCCGACCACGTAGGCCACCAGCCGCTTCGGCTCGCCGCGCGCGACCACGACGGCGTGCTCGACGCCGGGCTGCTGCCGCAGCACGGCCTCGACCTCGCCGGGCTCGACCCGGAAGCCCCGGATCTTCACCTGGTGGTCGGCGCGGCCCACGAACTCCAGCTGACCGTCCGCGCGGGTGCGGACCACGTCACCGGTGCGGTACATGCGCGCGCCGGGCGCGCCGAACGGGTCGGCCAGGAACCGCTGCGCGGTCAGCCCCGGCCGGCCGAGGTAGCCGCGGGCCAGGCCGACGCCCGTCACGTACAGCTCGCCCTCGGCGGCCGGGCGCAGGTCGTCGTCCAGCACCCGCACCTCGGTGCCGGGGATCGGGCGGCCGATGGGCGGCGTGCCGCCGGGCTCCAGCGGCTCGCTCCACGAGGTGACCACGGTGGACTCGGTGGGCCCGTAGGCGTTGACCATGCGCCGACCCGGTGCCCACTTCGCCACGAGGTCCGGCGGGCAGGCGTCGCCGCCGACCACGAGCGTGCGGAACGTGGGCAGCTCGACGTCGGGCACGGTGGCCAGCGCGACGGGCGGGATGAGCGCGTGGGTGACGCCGAAGGTGGTGATGACGTCGGCGAGCTGGTCGCCGAGCAGCGGTCCGGGTGGTGGCACGACGAGGGCCGCGCCGGCGGGCAGCGCCAGGCACAGCTCCAGCACCGAGGCGTCGAAGCTGGGGGAGGAGAACTGGAGCACGCGGTCGCCGGGTCTTACGTCCAGGTGCCCGACCTCGGCGGCGGAGAACGCGGGCAACCCGCGGTGCGGCACCACCACGCCCTTGGGGCGGCCGGTCGAGCCGGACGTGTAGATGACGTACGCCGGGTCCTCCGGGTGGATGTCGACCTCGGGCGCGGTGTCCGGCAGGCCGGCGTCGTCCAGCGACCGCAGGTCCTCGAGCACCAGCAGCGGCTCGGCGTCGGTGATCATGAACGCGATCCGGTCGGCCGGGTAGTCGGGGTCGACGGGCAGGTAGGCGGCGCCGGTCTTCAGCACCGCCACCCGGGCCACCACGTTGTCCACCGAGCGCGGCAGGGCCACGGCCACCACCCGCTCCCGCCGCGCCCCCCTCGCGCGGAGCAGGTGCGCGAGCCGGTTCGCGCGCCGGTCGAGCTCGCGGTAGTCGACCACGCCGTCGGCGGACACGACCGCGGGTGCGTCGGGGGTGCGCAGCGCCTGCGCGGCGATCAATTCCGGCAGTGTGCGGGCGTGCGTCATCGCGGGAGGTGCCTTTCTGGCTCAGTGCTCGCCCAGGGGGCGCGTCTTACCCGTTTGTTCGGGGGGTCAAACGTGAAGTTCAGTGCATTTCGACCGCGTGTCGGCGGGCCAGCCGGCCGCCGATCTGGATCCAGCGGATGCCGCCGTCGCCCGGGTCGCGCAGGAAACGCCCGGTCTGGTTCGTGTCGCCGGTGTCGGAATCGCGCATCGCGAACACCAGGCCGTCGAACAGCGACAGGTCGGCGAACGGCTCGCCGTCCACCGTCAGCGCCAGGCGGCCCCGGTCCACCGCGCGCACGGCGTATTCGACGTCGCCGTTGCGGAAGCGGCCGGTGCAGTCCGGCGGCGGGGCGATGGGGCGGCGCAGGTCGCGCATTCCGTCGTAATCGGCGACCGGCAGCCCGGCGGCGACCAATTCCGGCACGAGCTCCCGCCACAGCGCGAAGCCGGTGCTGCCGTTGGTGGTCAGGGCCACCGTCGTGCCGTCGTCCGGGTTGATCCGCAGGTGGCACGACGTGCCGTCCGCGGTGCCGTCGTGGCCGACCCAGCGCACGCCGTCGCGCTGGAACAGCGCGAGGCCCAGGCCCCAGCCGTCGGCCATGCCGAACGGCTCGGCGTGCCGGACGGGCTCGCGCATCAGGGCGAGGTCGCCGGGGTCCAGCAGCCGGGGTCCGCCACCGCCCAGCATCCGCCCGAACGCGAGCAGGTCGCCGGCGCTGGCGGCCAGGGCGCCCGCCGGCGCGTCGACCGGCGCGAGCGATTGCGCGACCGGGACGACGCGACCCGTGGCGGGGTTGACCGCGTGGCCGCTGACCACGTCGGCGTCGGCGCTCGTGGTGAACCGGGCGCGCACCCCCAGGGGGCGCAGCAGCACCGCTTCGACGGCCTCGGCCCAGCTCATGCCGGTGGCGACCTCGATCAGGTGTCCGATGAGGACGTACCCGATGTTGGAGTAGGAGAAGCCCGCGCCGGGCTCGTGCAGCGGGTGCAGCTCGCGCAGCGCCTGCCGGACGTGGTGGCGCAGGGACGTGGTGCGCACGTCCTCCGGGTCGGAGGGCAGGCCGCCGGTGTGGCTGAGCAGGTGGCGCAGCGTCAGCTCGTCGGACGCGCCGGGGAGGTGGTCCGACAGCGGCGCGTCCAGCTCCAGGTCCCCGTCGGAGACCAGCGCCATGGCGACGGTCGCGGTGAACGTCTTGGTGATCGACCCGATGGGCACGGCCGCGTCGGCGGCCAGGCCCACCTCGTGCGTCCACGTGCGTCCCGCGTGGTGCACGGCGAGCTGCGCGCCCGGCACGAGGTGCTCGCGGGTCAACGCGACTAATCGGTGGGAGATGCGGTCGGTGTCCATGCCTGATCCCTCGGGGAATGAGCCACGGCGTGATTGAGCCGGGCTGCGGGCTCAACGTTGACGGTCACCGCGAGATCGTCGCGACCGCCGAATGGAGCATTCCGTGAAAGGGGATTCCCTATTTTTAGGGGAGGGTCACCCGGTGTCGGACAAGTCACTTCCAGAGTTCACTCGATCGGGTGGGTTTGGACCGGCCGGTACCGTAAATACCTGCAGTACGCGAGGGTTATTCGCAGTCACGTGTCAACACCTCGTGCCGCCTCGTGCGCTGACCCGCGAGCGGGTCGTGAAATGTCTTCGCGGTCCGTTCAGGCGGATTTTTGTCGCTGTTCCGCATTGGCCGTAACCTTTCCACCGCAACAGTCGTTTGGCGTTACCCTGGCGTAGCGGTCCCGGGCACTCTCCGCACACGGCGAAAAACTGTGCGCCATCCCACTCCGGAACGCGTAACGACCCCCGCGGACGCTCGTTTGCACCCAACTGCCGCGTGTGTCGAACCCCCAGCCCCCGAGAGTCCTACATCCGGGACGCGAGAGTCCTACGCTCAGCGCCCGAGAGTCCTACGTTCAGGACGCGTGAGTTCAACGCTCAGGACAGGGCCGGGCGCGGAGGGACCGAGGTCCGGCGGCGGGACGGGCCGGGGGCTACTCGCCCTGCACGGCGTGGTGCAGCGCCTCCATGCGGGCGTCCAGCTCGGCCGCGATGGCGGCGGTCGCGGTCAGCTCCTCGACGAAACCCGCGGGCACCTGGTCGTCGTACTTGTAGTGGAGCTTGTGCTCCGAGGTGGCCCAGAAGTCCATCGCGATGGTCCGCAGCTGCACCTCGACCTTGACGTGCTCGACCCGGTCGGACAGGAACACCGGGATGCGCACGATCAGGTGCAGGCTGCGGTAGCCGCTGGGCTTCGGCGCGGCGATGTAGTCCTTGGTGCGCAGGATCTCCACGTCGCTCTGCCGGGCCAGCATGTCGCGCACGCGGTACACATCGGACACGAACGGGCACACCACGCGCACGCCCGCCACGTCGTGCAGGTGCTCGGCGGCCAGCGACAGGTCCGCCGGCAACCCCTTGCGCCGCAGCTTGTCGAGGATCGCGTCCGGCCGCTTCACGCGGTGCGTGACGTGCTCGATCGGGTCGTGCCGGTGGACGAGGTCGAACTCCTCGCTGAGGATCCGCAGCTTCGTCATCAGCTCGTCGACGGCGAACTTGTAGACCACGAGGGACCGCCGCAGCAGGTCATCCGCGACGCCGATGTCCATGATCCCACGATACCGGGGCGCCGCGGGTCGGCGCGGCCGGTCTAGGATCCCGGGCGTGAGCACCCACTGGCACGTGGTCCTCCCGCCGCCGTGCGCCTGACCGGGCGCACCCGCTGACGCACGCCTCCACGCCTGCCGCGCCGATCACGTCCGAGTGATCCGGTCGCGCGGTGCGCCCGTTCGCGTCCTCTTCCCCTCGTCTCGCGAACGGAGACCCCGTGTCGACCTCTGCCGTGCTCGCACGCGCTCGTTCCACCCGCGGACCGCTGCCGATCCTGGCGGCGTGCGTCCTGTGGGGCACCACCGGCACCGCCGCTTCCCTCGCATCCGCCTCCGCGCCCGCGCCGGCCGTGGGCGCGGCCGGCCTCGTGCTGGGCGGCTGCCTGCTCTTCGTCACCTCCCGCGGCGCGCGCGTCGTGCTGCGGACCGCCGACTGGCGGCTGCTGCTGCTCGGCGCGGCGACCGTCGCCGGGTACGTGCTCGCCTTCTACCCGGCGGTCGCCCGCACCGGCGTGGCGGTCGGCACGACCGTGGCGCTGGCCGTCGCGCCGGTCGTGCTGGGGATGCGGTCGCGGCCCCTGCCCACGTCGGCGGCCGTGGTCGGCTGCACGGCCCTCGTGCTGGGCGGCGGCGACGCGCACGTCGACCTGGTGGGGGTGGCGTTGGCGCTCGTCGCGGGCCTGTCCTACGCCGTGTACCCGGTGGTCTGCGCGCACCTGATCGGGCTGGGCCACCCGTCCCGGGCCGTCGTGGGCGCGGTGTTCGGCGGCGCGTCGGCGGTGGCCTTGCCGGTGCTGCCGCTGGTCGGCGTCGGCTGGGTGGCGAGCCCGTCCGGGCTGGCGGTCACCGCGCACCTGGCGGTGTTCACCACCTTCGCCGCCTACCTGCTGTTCGCCCGCGGGCTGCGGCACACGGGTGCGGCGGCGGCGACCACGCTGACCCTGGCCGAACCGGCGGTGGCGGCGGTGCTGGGCGTGCTCGTGCTGGGCGAGCGCCTGACACCGGTGTCGTGGTGCGGGATGGCCGTGCTGGCGGTCGCGCTGGTGGCCCTCGCGCGGAGATGACCGCCCGGAGGTGACCGCCAGGGTCGGCGTTCCCCCTGGGGGCGCCGACCCGGCTCAGTCGTGCCGGTGCGCCCCGCCGCCCAGGCCGTAGAGGATGCGCTGGATGACCTCCGGGTCCACGTCCGGCTCGTCGCCCATCTTCTCGGCGGCGGGGGAGCGGCGCGGTTCCCGGCGGGGCAGCGGCACGGCCGAGGCGTCCATGCCCGACGGCAGGGCCAGCTCGCACCACGCCAGGTGGCCGCCCGCGGTCAGGTCGACCAGGCCGGCGCGCGACCCGGTCAGCTCCGGCGGCAGCGCGACGCGGTTGCCCTCGACCTCCACCACCAGGTGGGCGCCCGTCAGCCGCAGGCGCACCAGCAGGAAGCCGGGTGCCCGGCGGTCGGCCACCTCGACCGCGGCGCCCACCAGTCGGCGGGCGGTCTGCGCGGCCTCGTCCTGCATCGCCCGCAGGCGCCACTCGCCGAGCGAGAAGCGCACGAACATGTCGGCCACGTTCACCGCGGTGGGCAACGCGACGAGTCGAAGGTCGTCGACCTGTTCGGTACGGGCGTTCACACCGATCCTCCTCGCCTGCGTCCGGCGCGTGCTGCGCCAGATGGTGCCATGGGTGCATCCGTCGTCACCCACGCGGTCTACCGACCGTGAACGGACTGTGTCCACATCGAGTTCTGCTACTTCAGTGCAGACCGAAGCAGAACCTTCGTCCCACGACCGACTACGGCTGTGGGCGATGAGCGGTTCACCCCGGTCCGCGGCGACGGGGCGAAACTACCGAAATGCTCGGTGAAATGGAATGACGCTCGGTTTCAGTCGGTCGAGCTACTCGGCCTACGCAGGGTAGGGCGCGCGCAAGCGAAAGGGCCCGCCGGGGGCGGGCCCTTCGAAGAGGTGCGGGGATCAGGACTGCTTGATGGCCTCGATCTCCAGCAGGATGGTGATCTTGTCGCCGACGACCGCGCCCGCCGGGCCGCCGGTCACGCCGAAGTCGCGGCGGTTGATGTCCGTGGAGGCGGAGAAGCCGACGACCTTGGCGCCCTCGAAGCCGTCGCCGAAGCCGTTGATCTCCAGCTCCAGCGCCACCGGCTTGGTCACGCCGTGCAGGGTCAGCTCGCCGTCCACCACGAAGCCCTCGCCGTGGGCGCGCACGCCGGTGGAGGTGAAGGTCAGCTCGGGGAACTTCTCCACGTCCAGGAAGTCCTCGCCCTTGACGTGGGCGTCGCGCTGGTCGTTGCGCGTGTTGACGGAGGAGGCGTCGATCTTCGCGGTGACCGTGGACTCCAGCGGGTTCTCGGCCGTCACGATCGTGCCCTCGAACGTGCCGAAGTGGCCGCGGACCTTGGACACGCCGAGGTGGCGGACCACGAACGAGACGTCCGAGTGCACCGGGTCGATCGCCCACGTGCCCGTGAGGTAGCCGGGGATCTGCACAGCCTGCGAGGTCATGGATCGTCCTTCTGGGTTGGTCTGGTTGAACTCTCAACAGAACATAGCGCATCCTGGTTGAAGGTTCAACAACGACCGTATAGTGGGAGGCATGAGCGACGTGCGGTGGCTGAGCGCCGAAGAGCAGCAGGTGTGGCGTGCCTTCATGACCGCCGTGACCAAGTTCACCGAGCACCTCGACCGGCAGTTGCAGCGCGACTCCGGCATGCCGATGGCGTACTACGAGATCCTGGTCGCGCTGTCGGAGGCGCCCGACCGGGCGTTGCGGATGAGCGAGCTGGCCGCGGTGTGCCACTCCTCCCGCTCGCGCCTCTCGCACGCGGTGGCCCGGTTGGAGAAGGAGGGCTGGGTCGAGCGGCGGGCGTGCCCGTCGGACCGGCGCGGTTCCATCGCGGTGCTCACCGACGTCGGCTTCGGCGTGCTGGAGGCCGCCGCCGCGGGCCACGTGACGGCGGTGCGCGAGCACCTGTTCGACGTGCTGACCGCCGCCCAGCTGCGGTCGTTGGAGGAGATCAGCCGGGCCGTGGACGCCGGGTTGACCTCGGAGTGCGCGAAGGTCCGCCGCGAGGAGTTCGCCGACCTCTGAGGCGTCCCCCGCGCGGTGGGGTCGACGTGCGCCCGGCCGCCGGTCGTCGGATGGTGTGGGTGTCGCCGACGTCGGCCGGGAGGAATCTGAATGATCGTGTCAAGCTGCGGTGGTGGCCGGTGGTGGCGCGGTCGGTGTGAAGGTTCGGCCGTCGCGCAGCAGTGCCCAGAGGACGTCGACCAGGCGGCGGGCCAGGGCGAGCAGGG
>NZ_JBITXT010000006.1:0-383793 GCF_044544865.1 Actinosynnema sp. NPDC053489
CCGCTACGCCAAACGAGCCGCCTACTACCAGGCCGAACTCACCATCGCCGCCATCGTCTTATGGCTGCGATGACGAATTACAGGACACTGCCTAGGCGGCGGTGCGCACGGTGACGTCGCCGCTGCCCGCCCGCAGGGTCAGCACCGCGGCGGCGTTCGGGTCGTTCCTGACCTTGATGTCCTTCTCGCCGCTGCCCGCGTCCACGTCGATCTTGAACGCGCCCTCCGGCACGTCGACGGTCACGTTGCCGCTGCCCGCGTCGGCCCGCACGGAGTTGACGGCGGCCAGCTTCACGGTCACGTCGCCGGAGTCGCTGTCGACGGCCACCGCGCCGCGCATGCCGGTCAGCCTGGTGGCGCCGGAGCCGACCTTGCCCGCGAAGTCGCCGCCCACGTCGGCCACGTCCAGGTCGCCGGAGCCGTTGTCGACGCTCACCGCGCCCGCCACGTCGCGGACGGTCGCGTCACCGGAGCCGACCTCGACCTCGACGCTGGCCACGCCCTCCAGCCGCACGTCGCCGGAGGAGTTCTCGCCGGTGATCCGCACCCCCTTGCCGGGGACGGTGACCTCGTAGTTGACCGTGCAGCGGTTGCCGCAGCCGTCGAGGACGAGCGTGGAGCCCTCCATGCGGTGGGACACGCCACCGGGCTTGTCCGCGTCCTTCGGGTACTCGACGCGCCGGCGGACCTCGGTCTCGGTGGCGCCCTCCCTGCCGCGGACCACGACGTTGCCCGAGCCGTTCTGCAACCGGACCTCGGTCACCTGGTCGGAGACCGTGTTCCGGTCGTCGAAGCCGTTCTGCACCAGCCGCACGCACGAGGTGAGCGCCAGCGCCGCGACCACCGCCACCCCCGCCGCCAACGCGATCCGCTGAACCACCGCTGCCCCCTTCAGGCGTCAAGGCCGTCGACCTCAACGGTAGGAGTACCGGGCCGGCCGGCCCACCGGGAAGACCCCCGACCCGATACGGGGGCTGGCCCTACCCCCGCGGTCAGCGAGCCGTCAGCGGGCGGTCGGTCGGCAAGCTGACCGCAGGCGGGCGGTCGGTCAGGCCAGGGACTCCACGACGGCGCGCAGGGCGGGCGCGGAGCGGGCCGGGTCGTCCAGGAACCGCTGCGAGGCGATGACGTGCGTCCCGGTCATCCGCTCCCACACCAGGCCCTGCACCGGCACCTCGGTGATCACCAGCCGGAACGGCCGCACGTACCGCCCGATCCGGCCCTCGACCCCGCGCACGACCTCGCCGATCGGCAACGCGCCCCGCGACGCCACGTACCGCTCGCCGTACTCGACCGCCGCCTGCCGCAGCGCCAGCACGGCCGCCCGCAGCGCGGGCCTCACCCGCAGCGACGGGCCGGCCGGGTCGTCGGGCGCGCCGCCGGGCAGCTCGGCGCGGGCGTGGTCGAGCACGTCGGCCCACCAGCCGAGCCACTCCTCGGCCGAGGCCGCCCGGTCCACGCCCGGCGGCACCACGACGGGCACCGACGGGTCCAGCCCCGGCAGCTCGGGCACGGTCTCGACCGAGAGCGCGAGCGTGTCCCGGACGAACAGCGCGGTGTTGACCGCGTGATTCGTCCCGTGCGACACCTGCCACGACTCACGCCCGGCGAACCTCATGCCACCAGTGTCCCGCGCGAAGGTCATCCGCCGAGCATCAGAAGGGACACGACCGGTTCCAATTCCTCCGCCATTGGGGGGAAATCCGCGATCAACGCCTGGATCAGCAGCCCGTCCAGGCCCGCGAGGACCGCCCGCAGCGCCACCGGGTCTCGCCGGCCCGCCGCCTCGGCCAGGGGGCGGTCCACCGCCGGGCCGCCGTCCGCAGCTCCGGCCGCCGCGCCGCCGGCAGGTACAGCTCGTACTCGGCCGGCGTGCGGCCCCGGTGCGGCCCGGCGGCGTCGGCGAGGAACCGGGCCACGGCCGGGGGCGTGGGCGGCACCTCGCGGAAGCTCGCGGCCATCTCCTGCGCCGACCAGGTGAGGGTGGCGATCAGCAGCTCGTCCAGCGTGGAGTGGTAGCAGGTCGTGGACGTCATCGGCACGCCCGCCTCGCGCCACGGACCGGTGGCTCACCCCGGCCACGCCGTCGCGCTCCACGACCCGCGGCGCCGCGGCGCCGCGGCCAGGATCTCGCGCCTGCGCCGGTCGCCGCGGGCCCGCCGGCCGTCAGGCGGCGGCACCGCTGCCGACCTCGATGGCCACCACGCCCGCGATCACGAGCAGCAGCCCGACCACCATCGTGGCGTTGATCGGCTCCTTGAACACGAGCACGCCGATGCTCGCGACCGCCGCGATCCCGAAGGCGCACCAGATGGCGTACGCCACGCCGATCGGCATGCCGAGCTGCAGCACCCGGCTCAGCGCGCCGAACGCGACGAGGTACCCGATGACGACCACGACCGAGGGCACCGGCTTGGAGAACCCCTCGGAGAGCTTGAGGGACACGGTGGCGGTGACCTCGCCGATGATCGCCACGGCCAGCACCAGGTAGACGAGCACGTCGGACCCCCGAGTAGTGGAACACCTGTTCCACTACTGTACGGACCCTATGCGATCGGCCACGTCCAAGTGGTTACCGGCCAGTAATCGGGCGTAGGCTGCCCAGCCAGGAGAACGGACGAGAAAGGCCGCCACCACAATGGGAGCCCTCCAGCTCACCCTCGGCGCCATCGGCGTCGCCGTCAGCGTGTTCGCCTGGGGTCTGTTCGTCGCCGGTGTCCTGCGGATGATCCGGATCATCCGCCTCGGCCAACCGGACCCGACCCGCACCGGGCCGTTCCTGCCCCGCCTGCGCACGCTGGTCGTCGAGTTCGTCGCGCACACCCGGATGGCCAAGTTCCGCAAGGTCGCGCCCTGGCACTGGATGGTGATGTGGGGCTTCCTGATCGGCTCCGCGGTGCTGTTCGAGGCCTACGGCGAGGTCTTCGACCCCGGCTTCCACTGGCCCGTCATCGGCACCTGGTCGATCTGGCTGCTGCTGGTCGAGCTGCTCGGCATCGGCACCGTCGTCGGCGGCGTCGCCCTGGCGGTCATCCGCCAGCTCAACCACCCGCGCCGCGCCGACCGCGTCTCGCGGTTCGCGGGCTCGGACTTCAAGTCCGCCTACTTCGTGGAAGCCGTCGTCGTCATCGAGGGCCTCGGCATCCTCGGCGTGAAGGCGTTCAAGCAGGCCTCCGGCCTGGAGGACCCGCCGCTGTGGACGTCGTTCGTCACCGCGCCGCTGTCCACGATCCTGCCCGCGAACCCCGACTGGGTCTCGATCATGGCGATCACCAAGCTGCTGTCCGGCATGGTGTGGCTGATCGTCGTGTCCAAGAACCTCACCATGGGCGTCGCCTGGCACCGGTTCAGCGCGTTCTTCAACATCTACTTCAAGCGCGAGGACGACGGCGGCGTCGCGCTCGGCGCGCTGAAGCCGATGATGAGCGGCGGCAAGGTCCTCGACCTGGAGGAGGCCGACCCCGACAAGGACGTGTTCGGCGTCGGCAAGGTCGAGGACTTCTCCTGGAAGGGCTGGCTGGACTTCAGCACCTGCACCGAGTGCGGGCGCTGCCAGTCCCAGTGCCCCGCGTGGAACACCGGCAAGCCGCTGTCGCCCAAGCTGGTGATCACCCAGCTGCGCGACCACGCGTTCGCCAAGGCCCCCTACCTGCTCGCCGGCGGCTCCCGCGACATGGCGGGCGACGAGGTCGGCCTGGTCGAGGACAAGTACGAGGACTACAAGAAGCGCCTGGAGTCCATCGACGTGCTGGCGCTGGCCGAGTCCGAGCGGCCGCTGGTCGGCGGCGCGGACGAGCTGGGCGTCATCGACCCCGACGTGCTCTGGTCGTGCACGACCTGCGGCGCGTGCGTCGAGCAGTGCCCGGTGGACATCGAGCACGTCGACCACATCGTCGACATGCGCCGCTACCAGGTGCTCATCGAGTCGAACTTCCCGTCCGAGCTGGGCGGCATGTTCAAGAACCTGGAGAACAAGGGCAACCCGTGGGGCCAGAACGCCAAGGACCGGCTGGCGTGGACCGAGGGCCTGGAGTTCGAGGTGCCGGTGTTCGACGGCGAACTGGGTGACGCCGAGTACCTGTTCTGGGTCGGCTGCGCGGGCGCGTTCGAGGACCGGGCGAAGAAGACCACCCGGGCGGTGGCCGAGCTGCTGCACACCGCGGGCGTCAAGTACACCGTGCTCGGGCCCGAGGAGAGCTGCAGCGGCGACCCGGCGCGGCGCGCGGGCAACGAGTTCCTGTTCCAGATGCTCGCGCAGCAGAACGTCGAGGTGCTCAACGCCGTGTTCGACGGGCGGCCCGCCGGGCAGCGCAAGATCGTCGTCACGTGCGCGCACTGCTTCAACACCCTGGCCAACGAGTACCCGCAGGTCGGCGGCCAGTTCGAGGTCGTGCACCACACGCAGCTGCTCAACCGGCTGGTGCGCGAGCGCAGGCTGGTGCCGGTCGCCGAGGTGGCGGAGGACGTCACCTACCACGACCCGTGCTATCTGGGCCGGCACAACAAGGTCTACGAGGCGCCCCGCGAGCTGGTCGGCGCGTCCGGCGCGACGCTGCGCGAGATGCCCCGCCACGAGGAGCGGTCGATGTGCTGCGGCGCCGGCGGCGCCCGCATGTGGATGGAGGAGCGGATCGGCAAGCGCATCAACCTCGACCGCGTGGACGAGGCGCTGGGCACCGCGCCGTCGAAGATCGCGACGGGCTGCCCGTTCTGCCGCGTGATGCTGACCGACGGCGTGACGGCCCGGCAGAACGAGGGCTCGGCCGGCTCGCACGTCGAGGTCGTGGACGTGGCGCAGCTGCTGCTGACCTCGGTGCGCCGCGGCCTGGACCGCGAGCGCCAGGACGTGCCGACCGACGAGTCGTCCACCGGCACCCCGCTGCCGGACGAGGACAAGGCCGCGTCGAACTAGCCGCTCGGGACGCGCGCACGCCCCCTGGTCCCGACCGGACCGGGGGGCGTCGTCGTCCGCGGGTCAGCCGCGCTCGGTGACGCGGTCGTAGGCGATGGTCAGCAGCCAGCTCGTCAGGGCGACGATGATCGCGCCGAAGAACGCCGGCCAGAAGCCGCTCACCTCGAACGGCAGGCCCAGCTCGTTGGCCAGCCAGCCCGTGAGCCAGAACAGCAGGGCGTTCACCACCAGGCCGATCAAACCCAGCGTCACCAGGTAGAACAGGCAGCCGAAGAACTTCACCAGCGGCTTGACCACGGCGTTGACCAGGCCGAACAGCAGGGCCACCCCGATCAGCGTGCCGATCTTCGCGGACGTCGACGCGCCCGCCTCCAGGTCGATGCCCGGGATGAGCGTGGCCACCCAGACCGCCACCGCCGTCAGCAGTACCCGCACCAAAATGCCCATGCCGCAGGCTAGCGGGGGTGGTCGTCCGAACGGCTCAGGCACGACGACGCCCGCGTGCCCCCGATGGGACCAACGCGCGCGTGTGACCCTCCCGACCGCGATCACACCGCGCGGACCGCGCCCGTGCGGCTTAAGTTCGGGGTATGGCAGCTGAGGAGTCGAAGGGCGGCGAGAGCACCCTCACCGTCCTCATCGCCCTGGGGGTCAACCTCGCCATCGCGATCATGAAGGCGATCGCCGGGGTGATCACCGGGTCGGCCGCGATGATGTCCGAGGCGGCGCACTCCGTCGCCGACACGCTCACCGAGGCCCTGCTGCTGACCGCGCTGCGCCGGTCGACCCGCCCCGCGGACCGCAGGCACCCGTTCGGCTACGGCAAGGACCGGTACTTCTGGTCGCTGCTCGCCGCCGTGTCGATCTTCGTGTCGGGTGCGGTGTTCGCGTTCTACGAGGGGTTCCGGACCGTGTTCGGCGCGCCCGAGGAGCAGGGCAGCCCCGTCGTCGGCTACATCGTGCTGGCGCTGGCGTTCGTGCTGGAGGGCGTGTCCTGGTCGCAGGCCGCGCGGCAGGTGCGGCGCGAGTCGCGGGCCGAGGGCCGGTCCATGCTCGGGTTCCTGCGGATCTCCGACGACCCGACGGTGAAGACGGTGTTCTTCGAGGACTCGGCCGCGCTGGTCGGGCTGCTGCTCGCGTTCGGCGGGCTGGGCCTGCACCACCTGACCGGGTCGTCGGTGTGGGACGGCGTGGCGTCGCTGGCGATCGGCGTGCTGCTCGCGTTCGCCGCGTACACGTTGGCGGCGACCAACCGGGGGCTGCTCATCGGCAGGCAGGCCGACCCCGTGCTGGTGCGGGCGGTGTGGGAGCGGCTGCGCGCCGAACCGGAGGTCGAGCAGGTCGTGGACCTGCTGACGATGGCCGTCGGCACCGACCGGGTGCTGGTGTGCGCGCGGCTCGACTTCGACGACGCGCTGGGCGCGGCCGACCTCGAACGCGCGTGCGTCCGGATCGACGCCGAACTGCGCGCCGCGCACCCCGAGGTGGACGAGGTGTTCCTCGAACCCGTGCCGCGCAACGACCCGGAGCTGCGGTCGCGGGTGCTGGCCCGGTACGGGGACCTGAAGCTCTAGCGGCGGGTGTCCGTGCGGTGGAAGTTGAGGTACGCGCGGGACGGCGTCGGGCCGCGCTGCCCCTGGTACCGCGAACCCGCCTGCGTCGAGCCGTACGGGTGCTCGGCCGAGCTGCTGAGCCGGAACAGGCAGAGTTGGCCGATCTTCATGCCCGGCCACAGCGTGATGGGCAGGTTGGCGACGTTCGACAGCTCCAGCGTGATGTGGCCGGAGAAACCGGGGTCGATGAAGCCCGCGGTCGAGTGCGTGAGCAGGCCGAGGCGACCCAGCGACGACTTGCCCTCCAACCGGCCCGCGAGGTCGTCCGGCAGCGTGACCAGCTCGAACGTCGAGCCGAGCACGAACTCGCCGGGGTGCAGCACGAACGGCTCGTCGTCGACCGGCTCGACCAGCGTGGTGAGGTCGTCCTGCTGCACGGCGGGGTCGATGTGCGTGTACCGGGTGTTGTTGAAGACCCGGAAGAACCGGTCCAGCCGCACGTCGATGCTGGATGGCTGCACCATGACGTCGTCGAACGGCTCCAGCACCAACCGGCCGGACTCGACCTCTTTGCGCAGATCACGGTCACTCAGCAGCACGGGGCACAGCGTAGGTGACGGCCCCTTGCGCCCCGACACCACGGGCTGTGTGTATGATCGAGCGCGCAACGCGGGTGTAGTTCATTGGTAGAACGACAGCTTCCCAAGCTGTAGAGGCGGGTTCGATTCCCGTCACCCGCTCTTCTACGACGAAGGCCCAGATCGCGAGCTCCGCGACCTGGGCCTTCGTCGTGATTGGGCAGAGGCGTCAGCGGCTGACGGCGGCTGACGGACGTGTCCTCGGATACTCCGACAGGCGTCCGTGCTTCACAGACCTCATCCTCGCGAGACGTCGCACGTCTTCCTGGGTCCGACGTCTAGCTGATCTCATCACGTCTGGGTGGCGGCGATGCGCATGCCGCCACCCAGACGTGCGGGGTCATTGCTGTTCTTCGTCCTCATCGGTGTCGACGTCACCATCCGACAGGAAGCCCTCACCCTTGGTCTCGAGCACCAGATCGCCCTGCCTACGCCAGAACGCGCTGGCGCTGCGGTAATCGACGGACTCTTTGTAGAGGATCATGTAACCTGGCAGGGCGGTGGCCTGCCACCCTTCGGGCAAGGCCGCCAGCGCCAGCCGGATGACATCGATGAAGGGCAAGGTGCTGGACGGCACAGTGACATTGGCGTCCAGGTCTCGACGAAGGTGTCCCTTCGTCTCGTATCGGAAAAGATACGGCAGATTCTTCTTCGCTCGACTCAACAGCGCGCGAACCTGTTGGGCACCAACCGTCAGACCTCCGATCGGCTGGCTCACGTCGATCGGATAGCGGGCGTCGAAGTGCTTCGCCTCGACAACGGTGTGGTCGCGGTTCCTTCCGAGGTCCCGACCTCCGAAACCCGAGTTGTTCCACGGAGCGGTGCCGTCCGCTCGATATAGCTTGATGAGCATCTTTTCGGGAGACGCCGCGTCGAGGTCCTCGTTGACATAGAGGCACTTGAAGCGCACTTCGTCGATGTCGAGTCCCCTTCGTCCCGACAACTTCTTCAGGTGATCTCCAAGCCGTTCGGGCAGGTTGTTGGTGGCTTTCCCCACGTATACGCGGTGTTCGGGTTCACCGCCGTTCAAGTAGAGCTCGTAGATGCCGGGGCGAGGCGACAATCTCGCGAGCTCGTCCCGATTCAGTTTGGCCGCCTCGAGCCCGTTGAGCCCTTCGGCCAGTTGGTCCCTCATCGCTCGCGTGATGCTCAGCTGAAACTCAGCGCTCGGTCTCGGTGCGGTGCCGGGGACCGCCAGTGGGAGCTGTTCCGTCACGGTCGGCAACTTAGCTCACATCCGCTTGATCGCCCCGACGGGCGATTCGACCACGCTTGACGCACCTCTTGGTACGCGAAGGTTCGCCGCCATCCTCCATTTCGCCGATCCCTTGACCATCGATCAGGCGACCCGAAGGCTGAGTGCGTCTAGCGGCCATGCGGGCTTGACCGTTCGGGGCGGGTAGACCGTGGTCCTGTCGGCCGCGCACGCCGACGGCCGCCGTTCACAGTGCCGGACCGGTTCGCGCATCACTCACGACACGCGGTCGTCACAGTGCCCAAACAGCCTTCAAGATCAACTTTCCGCGGTACACTTTCACCATGTCTGAACAGGCCGGAAACACCGACAGGGATCGCACCGCCGTGGAGTTGTTCGCGGGAGGCGGCGGTCTCGCCATGGCGGTTCACCGAGCCGGCTTCCGCCCCCTGCTGTTCAACGAGTTCCACAAGCACGCCTGCCGCACCTTGGAGGCCGGTGGCGCCGAACCGCGGGGCGACTCCGAGCGGGTACCTCCACCGGGAGCGAAGGTGCCCCTCGTCGAGGGCGACGTTCGCGGCTTGAGCATGAAGTACCTGAACGGCTTGGTGGACGTGGTCGCGGGAGGCCCGCCGTGTCAGCCGTTCAGCCTCGGCGGCGTCGCGAAGGGCGACGAGGACAAGCGCAACATGTTCCCCGAGATGTTCCGGGCCATCAGGGAGATCAGCCCCAAAGCGGTCATCTGTGAGAACGTCACGGGTCTCCTGCGGCCGTCATTCAGGCCGTACTTCGACTACATCCTCCGCGAACTGGAACTGCCCTTCGAGGAACGGCAAGACACCAGCTGGGAGGTCCACGACAAACAGCTCCAGGAGCGCCTGCGAACCGACTCGGTCGATCCGCATGAGCGGTACAACGTCGTTGTGACCAAGGTCAACGCCGCTGACTACGGAGTTCCGCAGATCCGACACCGGATCATCATCGTCGCCTTCCGGTCCGACCTGAAGGTCGACCTTGAGGCGTTCAAGGCGGCTGTGCGTCCACGCTACTCGGAGATCGCGCTGATCCGGTCGATGATCGATGGCCGGTACTGGTCGGCACACCCCAAGGTGCCCGACCACGTTCGGAAGGTCGTCATGGCCCGCCTCCCGGTGACAATGCCACTCGACGACGGGATGAAGCCTTGGCGCACGCTGAGGGACGCCATCTACGGCGTTGTGGACGAACACGGTCAACCTCGCGCCCCCCTGCCCCCTGTGCCGTGGGACGAACTGGACCGTGTCGACCGGAAGCCCAACGGGTTCTCAGACCACATCGGTTGGCCGGACGCGCGGATCTATCCCGGACACACCCCGAACTACCTGGACCGACCGGCGAAGACGGTCAAGGCCGGTGTGCACGGTGTACCGGGTGGCGAGTCGGTGATGCTGACCGACGACCGGGTACGCGATGAGGATTCGCCCACAGGATGGCGCTACCTGCACCGGTACATGACCGTGCGGGAGACGGCGAGGGTGATGACCTTTCCCGACGATCGGGTCCTGTGCGGACCTCGAGGTGAGCAGATGCGCCAGCTCGGCAACGCCGTTCCAGTACTGCTGGGGGAGGTGTTCGCCAGGGCGGTGGCGGACGCCTTGGACGCGGCGGAGGACCGATGACGGCCGCCTGCGGGGGGTGGAGCGATCGACCGCCTCCCGACCGGGCGTGGAAGGCGAGAGCCGGACGAACGAGGGCGACGGCGGCTCGCGAGCAGGATCGCGCGGCGGGCGGGTCCGACCGACGCTGGATCGGCTTGAAGGACGGACGCTTCGCCCGCGCGTCGGTCGAGTTGAAACTGCTACCCAAGACCAGGCGGATCCGCGCCTATCTTCGGTGGTATGAGGATGGGCGGTCTCCAGCCAGGTACCTGGGTGAGGTCGATCGCAGTCGGCGGTTCGACAACCTCGTGGAGGGTTGGCGCATCGCTCGGGAGAAGGGCCTTCTCGATGAGCGCCCACTCCCCTCGGAATCCTGGGCGGCTTCACCGTCCGTGCGATCAGTGATGCGGAGGAACAAGGCTCGTGACACCGGCCCGGAGATGAAGCTACGAAGGATCCTGCATAAACGCGGGCTCCGATACCGAGTAGGGATCAGGCCCGTTCCGGGACTTCGGCGCACCGCCGATGTGGTGTTCACCAAGGTGCGCTTGGCCGTGCTCGTCGACGGTTGCTATTGGCACGGCTGTCCGGAGCACTATCGAGCGTCCCGGGCGAACGAGGAGTTCTGGCGGACCAAGATCGAGGACAATCGCCGCCGAGACCAGGAGACCAACGCGGCACTCGACGAAGCGGGCTGGACGGTGCTCCGGGTCTGGGAGCACGAAGACTCACAGGCGGTCGCCGAACGAATCGTCCGGATGGTCGAGGCCGCCTCCGGGCCACCTCGTGCTCGGGCTACATGATGCGCCGGACGCGCACTACTGTGAGGCCATGCTCTTCTCGGAGAAGCCGACTCACAACCCGTCGAATCCGCACTTTTGCGGGCTGTCGGTGCACGATCCCGTAGCGGACGGCACCCTTGGAGAGTGCATGTGAACGACCGGCGATTCATAGACGTCACACCCCACACCAAGATCCTCGCGGTCCTCGGTGATATCGAGTTCGCACATTGGCAATGCATCGCAGAACTGGTCGACAACGCGTTCGACGAGTTCCAGACGGCCAGGAACGAACTACACCGACCGACGGTTTCCATCACACTCCCCGCTGCCACCCACTCGCGTTCCGAAGCGACGATCACCGTCAAGGACAACGGTCGCGGGATGAGTCTCAACGCCGTCGCGAAAGCAGTCAGCGCTGGCTGGAGCAGCAACGGTAGGCACGGCGCCCTCGGACTGTTCGGCATGGGCTTCAACATCAGCACCGCGCGACTGGGGCGGCGGACGACCGTGCGGACAAGCCGCGCTGGCGATGCGGACTGGATCGAGGTCGACCTCGACCTCAAGGCGATCACGGAGTCAAAGCGCTTCGAGGCACCATACCGACTGACACCGAAGACCAATCCGACCGAACATGGCACCACTATCACGATATCCGACCTCAAGTCGGAGCAGTACGACGCACTCAAGCGCGTGCAAACGCAGAACGTGATCAGACAGAAGCTCGGTGATGTCTACAGTTACCTGCTGTCGAAGCGAGGTTTCTCGCTGTTCATCAACAGCAAGCCCGTAAAGCCGCGACTTCCCTGCATATGGGACGAGAAGCGCGTGGTCACGAGGCAGGGTGTCGACATCAACGCGGTTCAACACATCGACGTACCGCTCACCGACAAGCTGGCCTGCATGTCGTGCGGACATTGGAGCGCCGTCGGATCAGAGATTTGCGAGGAATGCGGTTCGAACGACCTCGCACTTCGTCAACGACGCATCTGGGGCTGGATCGGCGTGCAGCGCTACTTCCACAAGACCGACTATGGAATAGATTTTCTACGAAACGGTCGTAAAATTCTCCTGAAGGACAAGCGCGTCTTCTACTGGAGCGACGAAGACGGGTTGGACGAGCCTGAGCTCGAATACCCCATTGACGCGAAGACCGCAGTGGGACGAATTGTGGGAGAGATTCACTGCGACCACGTCAACCCGAATTACCAGAAGAACGCGTTCGAGTTCGAGACCCATGAATGGAATCAGGTTCTGCGGGCGGTTCGCGGGACGAGCCCTTTGCGCCCAAAGGTTGCGAAGAAACGCGAACTACCCGAGAACGACAGCCCATTGGCGCGGTTGTACGCAGGTTTTCGCCGGCAAGACCCCGGGCTGAACTACCTGGTCCCGGGCGACGGCCACGTCGCCCTCCACGATAAAGCCAGGGAGTGGGCCAACAAGTTCCGCGCCGGGGAGCTCGAGTACCAGTCGGACCAGATCTGGTACGAAGCTGCTTATTCCCACGACCATCAGAACGACTCGGACGACGTGCCGGCCGAGCCGGGAGAGATCCTGCCGGGTCTCGGGACAGGACCGATCGGCGGCACATCACCGCTCGACGAGCCACCCGACGCCCGCGGCACGGGTTCGGCGGAGGAACCGCCGGTCGTCGAGAGACCCGAAGAGTCGCTCGACAAGCGGCTGAGCGCCTACCGGACGAAGGGAACCCGACTGGTTGACCTCTCCGGTCGCTACCACGTGCCCGACCTGGGTGAGGTGGAGTTGAACGTGTGGGTTGTCAACGCCTCCGCGCCGTTGGTCAACGCGATGAGCAACGCGGCGCCCGTCGTGTCATTCATGGTGAGAGCCCCGCGTTTGGAGATCTTCGTGAACGCCTCGGACCACCTGTTCACCCAGCACGGTGCCGACGTTCGCGACCTCGCGTTGGTGGAAGCCGCGGACTTCTTGCGGAACCGAGCGCGGTCGACCCGGCCCTTGGCGGCGATCATCTCGGAGTTGAGACATCGCACCACCAGCCCGCGGCTCACGCCGGGCGCGATGGCGGAAGAAGCTGAGCGGCTCCTCGAACAAGTTCGCCAGTTGATGGTCGTGCCGATCTCCGGTGAGCCGGAGGGTTTCTGGGAGCTACTGACCTTGAGCGAGCGCGTCGACGTCGAGCGGCGGTTCGCGGTCGAGGCCATGACCGGTGCCGCGTGGGACGAGGCGTTTCGGAGCGGCGAGTTCATCACGTTCGCCCCAGCCAGTGCTCTGGTCCGGTTGGTCCAGCGACGCCCCGAGGCGTTCCTCGACGGACAGGTGTTCCGACGCCCGTATGCGAGCCTCAAAGACCAAGGCGTTCGCGACTTGGTGGTCGAACGCCTCGTCAACCCGCTCAGCGACCTGGCCCTGTTGGAGGAGCATCGCCCCAAACTGGACCAGGACGAGTTGACCAGGATCCGGCTCAGTTGCCGCCTCATAGGCCGTGACCTCACAGAACTCCAGTAGGTGACTGGTGCAAGGGTTCTTGGCACGAGCGTCCCTGCTGGATGCTGGTCCGACGCAGTTCCCCAGGCAGGTGGAGCGCCTCCTCTGGCACCTGGGGTTCACCGACGTGGTGAACATCGACGGCCCGGGCGACGGCGGCGGCGACATCCTGGCCAGGCGCAACGGCCAGGAGTGGGTCGTCCAGTGCAAGTGGAAGCGTCGCGGTGCGGTCGGGATGGACGCCGTCGACGAAGTCGCCCGCGCCCGAGACAAGTACCGGGCCCATAGCGCAGTCGTGGTGACGAACTCCAGGTTCAGTCCAGAGGCACGTAGGCGCGCGGCCAGCCTCGGCGCGTATGGACCGCCTGTGCCATTGTGGAGCGGTAGCGACCTCAGCGCCGCATTCGACCGGGTGCCGGACACGTTCGGAGGTCTTCGACTTCGGGCCTACCAGTCGGATGCCCGCGATGCGGTAGAAGCGGATTTGGACGCGATAGGGCGGGCATTGCTCGTCCTCGCCACAGGACTAGGTAAGACCGTCGTCGCGGGTGAGGTCATCGCAGGTCACCTGGCACGATTCCCAGACGACCAGGTGCTGGTCGTGGCACACGCCAAGGACCTAGTCCATCAGTTGGAGAGGGCGTTGTGGCGACACCTGCCGAAAACCGTGCCCACCCGCCTTCTGACCGGGGACACTCGCCCAGACGATCTGTCAGGGCTGACTTGCGCCACTGTCGGATCAGCACTGAACGCGGCCCGGTTCGGGTACCGCCCCGCGCTGGTGATGGTCGATGAGGCGCATCACCTCAGTGCCGACGGCCAATATGTCGAGCTGCTCGGACTGCTGGAGCGAGCACGCCAGTTCGGTGTCACCGCGACACCCTGGCGCGGTGACGCGCATGACATCAGTCACCAGTTCGGTCTCGCGTGCTTCACCCTCGACATCGAGGAGGGGATGCGACGCGGCTACCTCGCCCAGGTCGACTACCAAATCTTCGTGGACAATGTCGATTGGGATGTCGTGCGGCAGGCCAGTGAACACGCGTACGGATTGGGTGAGCTGAACGCCCGCTTGTTCCTTCCACAACGCGATGAAGCGATCAGGGACCAAATCGCCGCCGCATGGACGCGCGTGACCGCACCACGCGCGATCGTCTTCTGCCGCACCGTCGAACATGCGGAGCGGATGGCGGACGTGTTGCGGCGAACCCCGCTATGGTCCGGAGCCGAAGCGCTGCACGCCCGACTCGGGAAGCAAGAGCGGCGGCGGCGTCTCTTGGCGTTCAGGTCTGGAGACGTACCGGTACTCACCGCCATCGACATCTTGAACGAAGGTGTTGACATCCCGGACGTGAACATCCTCTGCTTCGCGAGGGTCACTCACTCACGGAGGATCTTCGTACAGCAGCTGGGACGCGGCCTACGACTGAGGCCGGGTAAGGACCGCGTCCTGGTACTCGACTTCGTGAGCGACTTGAGGAGGATCGCGGCCGTACTAGGCATCAAGAGGGCACTCGAGACGGGCGGCGAAATCGAGACCTTGGACCAGGTCTCCCGTTCTTCCATATCCTTCAGCGACCAGGGGGTAGGGGGGTTGATGGAAGAGTGGATCAAGGATGCGGCGAGTCTGGAAACGGCATACGATGAACACCGCCTCCAGTTCCCGGCCGTGCTGTGACTTCAAGGGGGAAATGTGCCTAGACCTCAGATCCCGGCGGAGACCCGTCAACGCCTGCTGCTCGAGATCTACCGCCAAGCGGACAAGATGGATTGGGAGTTCCTCGGTAACCCCGATAAGACCGCGCAGTACCTGCGGTGGATGGACGACCCGGCCGTCGGCGGTGAGTTGCGGCGGTACGTCGATGTCCGGCGGGCCCGAGTTTGGCTGAAGGACGTTCCGATGAAGGAGTACGCGCGGGCCAAGGAGGGGATCGGTCCCTACGTGCGGTACGTGGTGCGCAGGTTCCGAGGGCCGCAGGAAGTGGTCGACGCGGCGCTTGGTCCGGGCTGGACAGTCCTCGACGACTCGCTCGGCGAGAAACCACACCATTGCCTGGCGGTGCGCGACGAGGAGACGCGGTATGTGTGCTGGGGTCGCATCGGCACTTTTCGCGACCTCGTGTGGGCGGCGATCACGAAAGCGGTCGAACGAGGGGATCGGCCTTGCGTGGTCGTGACGACGCGCGACGGCGAGTTCGTCCCAGAGGCCGAACGCCGCCAAGATCTCCGAATCGCGAAGCATTGCGGCATCGACCTGACGTACCTACACCGTGAGATGCTGGACAACCCCGACTACGTCGGGTGATCTGACCTGATCCTGAGGCACAGGCGGCGCGGTCACGGCTGTGGTCGCACTCACCACTCCGAGCACCAAGCCGCGTCATAGCGGCGTTGACGTTCGCGGTCGGATTCGGTGGCCTGTTCGTCGCGGTACGTGCTGGCGGCGGCTCGGGGTAACCGAGCTTCGTCATGCGGTGGTCGGTGCTTCGATCGCGTACGACACCGCGAAGTACACGCCGACGACCAAGCCAAGGGAACCGCAGGCGATGGCTGGGGTTAGCGGGGAGTCCCGGCCCCAGATCGGGGCCAGGGTGATCAGGATGGTGAGAGGCAGGACTTGAAGGAGCACGCGGACCACGAACCAGACCAGCGACGTCAGCTCAGTCTCCAGTGCGACCAGCGTGCGATACGCACTGGTCGAGCGCGGTCAACCGCGGACACCCCTGACCGACACCCGCCGCAGGTCGATCGGTCTGCCATGACGCGCTGATCGGGTTCCCAAGCTGTAGAGGCGGGTTCGATTCCCGTCACCCGCTCAAGTGAGCGAAGGCCCAGGTCACCCGACCTGGGCCTTCGTGATGTTCGAGGTTGTCCGCTTCCCCGTACGCGTGGGGGAGCCCCCTCCTCTGCCGTATCGTTGCCTCAGGTCCGCCCCACGACAACGGGGATGATCCGCACTTGGCCCGCACCTCCAGGGGTGCGCGGGAAGGCACTCGGCAGGCTCGTGAGCCAGGTCGACGGATCTTCCTCCTGCGCGCAGGACGGGCTCACCGGCAGCAGCGCCTCGGAGGCCACCATGACCAGTGCACGCCGCTTGGACGGCTACACGTTGGAGGATTGGGAGCGCCTTGAGCCTGTGGAGGGCCACCGCGTGGAGCTGGTCGACGGGCGGTTCGTGGTGAGCGCCGCCCCGGCGGTCGCGCACCAACGCGTCGCGGATCGGCTCTGCCGACTGCTGGACGACGCGGTCGCCGACGGCGGCATGGAAGCCGTGACGGCGGTCGGCGTTCGCGTGGCACCCGGGCTGGGCTACATCCCGGACGTCGTGGTCTGCACGGAGTTGGTGGAGACCACCACCGTGGAGGTCGAGCTGGTCGCGCTCGCGGTCGAAGTGGTGAGCCCGTCCACAGCTCGCCGTGATCGGCTGGAGAAGCCCGCCGCCTTCGCCGCCGCGGGGGTCCCCGCCTTCTGGCGGGTGGAAGTCGGTCGCGAGGGCGGGCCGGTCATCTACTGCTACCGGTTGGACCAGGGCGCGTACGTGGAAACGGTGACGCTCCAGGCGGGCACCGCACGCACCATCGACGTCCCCGGCGGTGGAACCGTCACGTTCGACCCTGCCGACCTGGTCGGCTCCCGTCGTCCCGGAACGTGATCGGATCCGGCGACACGAGCCCTCAGGCCGGCTCGCCGTGTTCGGGTTGTGACGGACCGCCCGTCGCTGGAGGGCCGAGGTGTCCACGCGCCCCGACCGCACCGGCCCGGGCAGCCGGCGGAGGCGCGTGGTCCAAGTCGTCGGGTTGGTCGGAGAAGTGGTCGCGCAGACGCCGGTCTTCGCGCGACCGGTTCGGGTGCTGACCGGCCAAGTGCCCTCCGACGTGGGCGGACGCCACATCCGGTGCGACCGCGCGACCGCTCGCGGCCACTCAGGAACCGCTGCGCCAGACCTGCTCGTACCGCTCCTGGTCCCGCGCCGCCCGCTCCTTGCGCACGGCCGCCGCCGCACCTGACGGGTAGCCGTACTTCGTCAGCCGGTGGTCCGTGCTCTCGATCGCGTACGACACCCCGAAGTACACGCCCACCACCAGCCCCAGCGACCCGCAGGCGATCGCCAGCGGCAGGGGGGAGCCCAGGCCCAGGACCAGCGCCAGCACGATGACCAGCGTCAGCGGCAGCACCTGGAGGAACATCCGCACGCCGAACCACACCAGCCACGTCGGCTTGGTGGCCTGGTGGAACACCCACTCCCGGTGCCGCACCGGCAGCCTGCCGCCGAGCAGGTACCACGCGCGCAGCGGCAGCGACGGCCCCGTCATGACCGCTCCGTCGCGGCGATCACCCTGGTCAGCACGGCGTGCAGGTCGCGCAGCTCCTCCAACGACATGCCGAGCCGCTCCACGACCGCGGGCGGGATCTCCAGCGCCCGCTCCCGCAGCGCCGCACCGGCCCCGGTCAGCGCCACGGCGAGCTGCCGCTCGTCCGCCGCGTCACGCGACCGCGTCACGTACCCGATCGCCTCCAGCCGCTTGAGCAGCGGCGACAGCGTGGCGGGCTCCAGGGCCAGCAACCGGCTCAGCTCCTTCACCGACAGCGGCGCGCGGCCCCACAGCGCCAGCATCACGAGGTACTGCGGGTGCGTCAGCCCCATGGGCTCCAGCAGCGGCCGGTAGACGGCGACCACGTTCCTGGACGCCACCGACAACGCGAAGCAGACCTGCCGTTCCAGGGCCAGCGGGTCCTCGACGTTTTGTGTACTAATCATTAGTACCCACACTACCCCACGACGACCGCGACGAGGTGTGACGAAGCGGACCGGCCGCCGTGTGCGGGTGCACGGCGGCCGGTCCGGGGGGCGTCACGCCCGGCTGGGCACCTTCTCCTCGTCGGGGTCCGTGCGCAGCGACTCCACCAGCGCGTCGCGGTCGGGCGACGGTTCCGGCTTGATCAGCAGGCCGACCACCAGGTACAGCACCAGGGACAGCAGCAGCGGCCACGAGACGATCACCGCCTGGGTGACGAACTCGACCTTGGAGAACTGCTGCAGCACGTACAGCACGGCCCACGTGCCCAGACCACCGATCACCGAGAACTTCGCGGCGGTCGGGCCGACCTTCCGGAACCACGGCAGCATGCCGAGCATCAGCGGGATCGCGATCGGGCCCATCGTGGCCGCCACCAGGGCGATCACGACCTTCAGCACGAAGCCCTTGGTGTCGGCGGTCAGCGCGATGGTCATGCTCAGCCCGATGAACGCGAACGTGGTCACCCGCGCGAGCTGGAGCTGGGCGGCCTCGCTCAGCCGCCCCACGCCCTTCCACAGTTTGGGCAGCATGTCCCGGGTGATCACCGCGGAGATCACGTTGGCGTCCGAGGACACCATCGCCATGGTGTGCGAGAAGAACCCCGCCAGCACCAGGCCGACCATCCCGGCGGGCAGCATGGCCTTGCCCATCTCGACGTACGCCTGCTCGGCGTTGCCCTCCATGCCCGGCACGATCAGCGGCGCGGCCCACATCGGGAAGAACAGGACCAGCGGCCACACCAGCCACAGCACGCTGGACAGCAGCGCGGACCGCTTGGCCGCGGCGCCGGAGGGCGCGGCCATGTAGCGCTGCGCCAGGTTCCACATGCCGCCGTTGTACTCCAGCGTCTTGATCAGGAACAGCGCCATGAAGAAGATCAGCGTGTACTGGCCGGACAGCGGCTCGGAGTGCGACTCGGGCAGCTCGTCCCAGATGGTCCACATGAAGTCGATGCCGCCGAAGTGCGCCGCGACCGCCACGAACATCCCGATGCCCGCCAGGCCCTGGATGACGAACTGGCCGAAGTCGGTCAGCGCGTCGGCCCACAGGCCGCCCAGCACCGAGTAGACCATGGTCACGCAGCCGACCAGCGCGATGCCGAGCCACACCGGGACACCCGCGAAGCCCTGCAGCAGCACGGCGACCGCGACCCACTTCGCCGCGATGTCGACGACCTTCAGCGCCGCGCCCGCCCACGCCATGACCTGCTGCGTCGGCACGTCGTAGCGCCGGGCCAGGTACTCCAGCGGCGACTTGACGCCGTGCTTGGAGCGCAGCCGGTTCCACGTTCCCGCCCACAGGAACGCGCCGATGCCCACGCCGACACCGATCGTGAGCGCCCACCAGATGTAGACGGTCAGGCCCAGGCGGTACGCCTCGGCGGCGAAGGCGACGAACATGACGGCGCTGTAACCGGACATGTGGTGCGAGATGCCGGACAGCCACCAGGGCATCCTGCCGCCCGCGGTGAAGAAGTCCGCGATGTTCTTGACCCGCCCGCGTGACCAGTAGCCGATCGCCACCATCACGAAGAAGTACCCACCGACTACGACCCAGTCGAGGGTTTCCATGTGGCCTCCACAAGTGTCCGGCCCACGGGTGGCAGCGCGTGTTCTTCGGGGGCGGCGTCGCGCGGCGTCACACATGGGTGTGTGACGTACGTCTTACGGAGCCGTTGCGCGGTGCGGAAGGTCACACCCGGTCATTGAGTCACATTCGTGATTGTTGTTCACATCCTTGACCAAGGATGGCTCGCGTTCTCACCGAAAGTAGTGGGCGAAATCCGCGTCATGGCTGGTCGCGGGCGTGGTCGCACACATATGCGAACCGGTGTCGACTTGCGCCCACTCGTCCCAGGCGAGGACCGGCGCGCCCCCGGTCCGGGGGTCGCGCTGGTCGACCCGGTGCCGCTGTTCCGCGAGGGGGTGGCCGCGGTGGTCCGCCGCACGCCCGCCATGCACTGGCTGGGCGCGACCGGTCACCTGCACACCGCCGTCCGGCTGCACGAGCGGCTGCGGCCCGACGTGCTGCTGGTCGACTCCCTGCTCGACCCGCGGGGCCACCTCGCCACGCTGCTGACCGGCGCGGACCCGTCGCTGGTCGTGGTGGCGCTGGTGCGCGAGCCGCACCGGACGGCGAAGTTCGTCCGCTCCGCGCTGACCGCGGGCGTGCACGGTCTCGTGCCGCGGGAGGGCGGGATCACCGACGTCCTCCAGGCCATCGCCCGCGCGCACGCCGAGCGGACCTACCTCGACCCGACGCTCGCGCCGCTGGCGGCCGGGTTCACGCCCACGGCCGAGGCGGGCTCGCGCCGGTCGCTGTCCCGCCGCGAGTACGAGGTGCTCCAGCTCATCGCCGACGGGATGGAGAACCAGGCCGTGGCCAACGAGCTGTACGTCTCGGTCGAGACCGTGCGCACGCACGTGAAGAACATCCTGCGCAAGCTGCGCGCCCGCGACCGGACGCACGCCGTGTCCCTCGCCTACCAGGCCGGGCTGCTCTCGGGCGGGACGGTCCGGCCGGTCTGACGGCGGCGTGCCACCCAGTCTGGTCCACCACACCCGAACCACCGGCCTTGCCGGGGTTACCGACAGGTAATACCCTGTTGTTACCGGTCAGTAGGGGACCGCCCCGACCAGCATGGAGTGAGCGACGAGATGGGTCACTACAAGAGCAACGTCCGGGACCTCGAGTTCAACCTGTTCGAGGTCTTCAACGTGCAGGACCACCTCGGCACGGGGCCGTTCGAGCAGTCCGACGAGGACACCGCGCGCGGCGTGCTTGCCGAGCTCAACAACCTGGCGGTCGGGCCGCTGGCGGAGTCCTTCGCCGACGCCGACCGCAACCCGCCGGTCTTCGACCCGAAGACCCACTCGGCCACGCTGCCCGAATCGTTCAAGAAGTCCTACCGGGCGGTCTGGGACGGTGAGTGGTACCGGCTGTCGCTGCCCAACGAGCTGGGCGGCTTCGGCATCCCGCCGTCGGTCCAGTGGGCGGCCTCCGAGCTGATCCTGGGCGCGAACCCGGCGATCTACATGTACCTGGCCGGCCCGAACTTCGCCTCGGTCGTCCACCGCAACGGCACCGAGCGGCAGAAGCGCTGGGCCGAGCTCATGATCGAGCGCGGCTGGGGCGCCACCATGGTGCTGACCGAGCCCGACGCCGGCTCCGACGTGGGCGCGGGCCGCACCAAGGCCACCCTCCAGGACGACGGCACCTGGCACATCGAGGGCGTGAAGCGGTTCATCACGTCCGCCGACCAGGACATGACCGAGAACATCATGCACCTGGTGCTGGCCCGCCCCGAGGGTCCCGGCATCGAGCCGAAGCCCGGCACCAAGGGCCTGTCGCTGTTCCTCGTGCCGAAGTGGCACTTCGACCCGGAGACCGGCGAGTCGACCGGCGAGCGCAACGGCGCCTTCGTCACCAACGTCGAGCACAAGATGGGCCTCAAGGTCTCGACCACGTGCGAGCTGACGTTCGGCCAGCACGGCGTCCCGGCCAAGGGCTGGCTGCTCGGTGAGGTGCACGACGGCATCGCGCAGATGTTCCAGGTCATCGAGTACGCCCGGATGATGGTCGGCACGAAGGCCATCGGCACCCTGTCGACCGGCTACCTCAACGCCCTGGCCTACGCCAAGGAGCGGGTGCAGAGCGCCGACCTGACCCGGATGACGGACAAGACCGCGCCGCGCGTCACCATCACCAACCACCCGGACGTGCGCCGCCTGCTGATGCTGCAGAAGGCGTACGCCGAGGGCCTGCGCGCGGTCTACCTCTACACCGCGACGCAGCAGGACAAGATCGCGCTGGGCGGCCCGGACAAGGAGCTGGCGGAGAAGGTCAACGACCTGCTGCTGCCGATCGTCAAGGGCGTCGGCTCCGAGCGCGCCTACGAGCAGCTCGCGCAGTCGTTGCAGGTCCTGGGCGGCTCCGGCTTCCTGCAGGAGTACCCGATCGAGCAGTACATCCGGGACTCCAAGATCGACTCGCTGTACGAGGGCACCACGGCGATCCAGTCGCTGGACTTCTTCTTCCGCAAGATCATCCGGGATAAGGGCCAGGCGCTGGGCTTCCTCAACGGCGAGATCCAGTCGTTCCTCGACAACGAGGGCGGCAACGGCCGGCTGAAGGAGGAGCGGGCGCTGCTCAAGCGGGCGCTGGAGGACCTCCAGGGCATGCTGGGCGCGATGATCGGCTTCCTGACCGGTTCCCAGGAGGACGTCCGCAACCTCTACAAGGTCGGCCAGAACACCGTCCGCCTCCTGATGACCGCGGGCGACGTGCTGGTGGGCTGGCTGCTGCTGCGCCAGGCCGACGTGGCGCTGACCAGGCTCGCCGGCGAGGTCTCGGCCAAGGACAAGGCGTTCTACGAGGGCAAGGTCGCCGTGGCGTCGTTCTTCGCCAAGACCGTGCTGCCCGAGCTGACCGCCCGCCGCAAGATCGCCGAGGCCACCGACAACGCCCTGATGGACGTGGACGAAGCCTCGTTCTGACCCGGCGCGAACCGACGAGGGGCGGCCACCCGCACGCGCGGGTGGCCGCCCTTCCTCTCACCGGGCCGAGCCGGGCGGGCCGGTGGGGCCTCAGCCCCTGTGCGCCTTGGCGGCGGCGAAGCAGTACACGCCGAAGCCGAGGAAGCCGATCGCGATCACGGCCAGCACGACCACGCCGTACGGCTGCGCGGCCAGCGTGTGCAGCGCCTTGTCCATGCCGCCGGACTCCTGCGGGTCGGCGTTGATCGCGGCGAGCCCGACCAGCACGCCGATCAGGACGTAGGACGCGCCCTTGCCGATCCAGCCGATCCGGCCCAGCCGCTCGACCCACAGCCGCGTCGCGGCCGGCAGCTCGGACATGTTCAAGTCGTCCTCGAACGACTTCTTCACGCCCTTGCGCGCCACCGCCACGCCCAGGCCGAGCACGAACAGCGCCACCAGGCCCACCAGGACCTGCCCGAACGGCAGGGCGAGCAGGCGCGCGGTCCACGTCTGGGACTGCTCGGTGGAGCTGCTCTGCGACGAACCCGTCGCGTAGCCGATGGCCGCGATGCCGATCGCCGTGCCGGTGATCGCGCGGCCGACCGAACCGCACCGGCGGAAGATCCGCTTGCGCTTCTTCGTCACCCAGCCGTACCCGGACACGGCCATGGTCAGCTGCCACACCGCGAACGCGAACAGGCCGATCGCCAGCACCCACAGCAGGACCGGTCCGAAGGGGGTCTCGGCCAGGGACCCGACCGCGCCCTTCTGGTCGGTCCGCTCCCCGGTGTCACCGAGGACCACTTGGGCCGTCAACGCCGCCAGCAGCACGTGGACGAGCCCGTAACAGACCATCCCGGCGCGCCCGAGGACCTGCACGGCGGGATGTCTTCGCACCTCTTGCCCGGTGGTAGCCACGATCGGGTGATACCCCGCCGGGGCTGCCCCGAACCGCGCGCCGAGGTCAGCCCCCGGCGGGCGGCGGCTCGCACACGATCTTGAACTGCGGGTCGTACCGGACCGTCCGGCTCTCCTGCCGGCTCTGGCCGGTGCGGCGGTCGGTGATGGTGCGCGTGTCGGTCACCGAGAAGCCCGGCGCGCCGGCGCTGGGCTGGCAGTCCGGCTTGTTGACCTTGCGCTCCTGCGGCTGCGTGTGGTCGAACTCGGCGCTGGTCGACCCGGTCACGTCGTAGTTCTTGGTGCCCCACAGCACGATCTTGATCGTGGACGGGGTCCAGATCGTCTGGATCGCCACGCCGGTCTCGTCCGGGTTGGTGAACTTGATGTCGATCAGGCTGTTGCCCGCGCTGTCCATGAACACCGTGGCCTCGCGCCCCTTCGGGTACCGCGAGATCCAGTAGCTGTGCTCCTTGTGGCCCGCGTCCTTCATGCCCGCGTGGTAGGCCGCGTTGTACAGCGTGGTGGCGAACTGCGAGATCCCGCCGCCGACCGCCTTGCCGGGCACGCCGTTCTCGATGATGCCCGCCTCGACGTAGCCCTGCGCCGTGCCGCGCGGGCCGGTGTAGCCGTTGAGGCTGAACGTCTCGCCCGGCTTCACGATCGCGCCGTTGACCTTCTCGGCCACCACGCGGATGTTCGTGCCGGACGCGGCCACGAAGCCACCGGTCTGGAACTCGCCGATGACCTCCTTGATGCCCATCTTGTTCGCCTGCTCGGTGGTCACCTTCGCGGGCGTGTGCTTGTACTCGGCCTTGATCACGCGCTCGTTGTCGCGCTTGAGCACGTCCAGCGCTGGGGCCAGGGACTTGTCCCAGTCCACGCCGAGGCCGTCGACCGACTCCTTGACCACCGGCCGGCCGCCCTCGAACACGATCTGGGCGTCCTTGCCCTCCTTCTCCGTGTCCTTGAGCTGCGGCCCGGCGTGCTCGACCACCTTGCCGTTGTCGACCTTCGCGGTCAGGCCGCCGTCGTCGGCGGGCTCGAACACCAGCACGGTGGCCAGCTGCTCGGGCGTGAGGGTGGCGTCCTTGCCCTCGCCCTTGATGATCAGCGGGGCGGCGGTGGCGGGCTTGGCGACCTCGGCCAGCGCCTTCTCCACGCCCTCCTTGGTCGTCTTGACCGGGGTGGTGGCCACCGGCAGCTCGACCGTGCCGCCACCGGCCCAGTCGGCCAGCAGCTTGTCCGTCGCGCCGGGCAGGTCCAGCTTCTGGCCCTGCTTCGGCTCGACGGCGACCGGCGTCGCGCCCTCGAAGCGGATCGTGCCCTCGGCGGGCTCGTGGTCGGTCTCGGCGCGCAGGCCCTCCACCGCGGCGGCGAGCTTGGCGTCGTCGCTGCGGGTGGCGAAGCCGACTTCGCGGGAGGTGAAGAACGAGGTGACGCGGGTGACGGGCGACAGCGGCTGGCTGCCCGCCCGGTCGAGCGTGGCCTCCCAGTCCAGCTCCAGGCCGGCCGACTTCGGGTCGACGGCGGTCTCCACGTCACCGGCGCGCGCCTTCACCGGCGCGGCCAGGCGCGGACCGATCTCGTCGCGCAGCTTCTGCTCGGCCTCGGGGTGGCTCAGGCCGCCGACGTCCACGCCCGCCACGGTGACGCCGCGCGGCACGTTGCCGCCGGAGAGCACCAGGTCCAGGCCGTAGAGGACGACCAGCACGCCCAGCACCGCGGCGGCGACCAGGCCGCCCTTGCGCAGGCGCTTGCGGCGGACCTGCGCCTCGTCGCCCTCCGGGTCGCCCTCGACCATCACCGGGCCGTGGACGGTCGCCTCCGGCTCGGGCGCGGACACCGGCGTGGCGAAGACCGTGGTGGCCTCCGACGGCGACGGCGGCCGGTCGAAGCCACCGGGCGGCGTGTGGATCGTCTGCGTCCGCTCCTCGGACCCCGGCGGCGTCAGGGCGCGGGTGCGGTCGGCGGCCGTGATCGCCTGGGTGGCCTCGGCGCGCCGGGGCGGGTTCTGGTGCTGCGGCGGGTACTGCGTCACGGGGGAGGAGACGCTCGTCGGGGCGTTCGCGTTGGCACCGGCCGCCGGCGTCACGTTGCGGACCGTCGCCGAGGCGTCCTGGTCCGCGTCCGGTTCCTCCTGCGGCCACTGGTCCTGCGGCCACTGCGCCTCGCCGCCCTGGGTGATCTTCGTGGTCCGCTCCGAAGCGGTGCCCGACGGGCGGACCGGCTCCATGGCCGTGGTCCGCTCAGCGTCGTACTCCGGTCGCTGGTTCTCCGGCACCGCTCCCCCTCTTGCCTCTCGCAAGGTTCTGGGACTGCTTACCCGAGCGTCGTCACGCGACGATCACGTTCGGGTGGTTCACAGGTCTCGCCGCGCTCGTCACAGGTACAGGCCGGTCCCGTGCTCCGTCCGCTCCGTGGCCGTCGCGTGCACGTCCCGCTCGCGCATGACGAGGTAGGTGTTGCCCTGCACCTCGACCTCGTACTGGTCCTCCGGGTTGAACAGCACCCGGTCGCCGACCTTCACGTGCCGCACGTTCGTGCCGACCCCGAGGACGTCGCCCCAGGCCAGGCGCTTCGCCATCTGGGCGGTCGCCGGGATCACGATGCCACCGCTGCTGCGGCGTTCTCCGTCCTCCGGCGAGATCCGCACCATCACGCGGTCGTGCAGCATCTGGATTTCGAGCTTGACATCGGGCACCAGCAGAGTCTAGATGCCCTCGTCGAGACCACCCATCATCAGGGGTAGCCGCCGCGGGCCGCCCGGCTCCACCTTGATCGGCACGCCCCAGTCCTGTCGGGCCAGCTTGCACACGGGGTGCTCGACGCCCGGGTCGTCCGTGCAGCTCGCCGCCTGGGCGACGACGTGCAGGACGCCCTCGGTGAAGCCTTCGGCGACGCGCAGCGCGCGCACCAGGTCCGTGCCGACGCCCGCGCCCGCCTCCAGCAGCTCCGGCGGCGAGCTGGTGATCTCCAGGCGGGTGGACGGGCCGAACCGGTCGTCGAGCTTCTGGCCGGTCGGCGGCGTGAAGACGACGACGACCTCCAGCTCGCCGGGCGCGATCACCGACGGCGGCCGGCGCACCTGGTGCGCCTGCCCGCCGACCAGCTTCGCGCCGGGCGCGACCGGGCGCTCCAGGCGGTGCGCGGCGGAGGCCACGACGACCAGCTCGCCGTCGACCAGCACCGCGTCCGACGGCTCGGCGACGTCCGTGGCCAGCGTGGACACCTCGCCGGTGGCGGGGTCGTAGCGGCGGATCGCGCCGTTGTAGGTGTCGGCGATGGCGACCTGGCCGCCCGGCAGGGCCGTGACGCCCAGCGGGTGCTGGAGCAGCGCCTGGTCGGCCGGGCCGTCGCGGTGGCCGAAGTCGAACAGGCCCTTGCCGATGGCCGTGTGCACGGTGCGGTCGGCGTCCAGCCAGCGCAGCGCCGAGGTCTCCGAGTCGACCAGCCACAGCCGGTCGCCCGCCGCGGCCAGGCCCGAGGTCTGGGCGAAGAACGCCTCCGCCGCGGGGCCGTCGTGCAGGCCCTCGACGGTGGTGCCGGCCAGGCGCTCGACCCGCCGCTCGCGCGGCCGGAACAGGCCCAGCGTGTGGTTGCCCGCCATGGCGATGACGACGCCGCCGGCGGGTTCCCACCAGGCGACGTCCCACGGGCTGGTGAGGTCGATCGCGTCGGCCGGGCCGTCGGTCGCGCCGTCGCGCCACTGCTCGCCCGTGCCCGCGACGGTGGTGACCTCGCCGGTGTCCAGGTCGACGCCCCGCAGCAGGTGGTTGACCGTGTCGGCGACGACCGCGTGGTAGCCGACCTCGGCGGCGACGTCGGCGGGCAGCAGCGCGATGCCGGCGGGCTCGGAGAAGGTGGGCGACAGGCCGTCGCGGCGGCCGCGCTCGCCCGTCCCGATGCGCCGGAGCACGGTCTCGCCGTCGGCCTCCAGCTCCACCAGGCCGTGGTGGGCCGAGTCGCTGACCAGCAGCGTGCCGCGCGGGGTCAGGACGGCCTTGGCGGGGAAGCGCAGCTCCGTCTCGCGGGGCGGCGGGGCGACGTACGGGCCGTCGCCGCGGTGCAGCGTGCCCTTCGCGTCGTGCTCGGCGACGACCTCGGACACGATCTGGCGCAGCGCGTCGAGGTGGCCCTCGCCGGAGGCCACGTGCACGACGTAGCCCTCCGGGTCGACCAGGACGAGCGTGGGCCACGCCTTCACCGCGTAGTTCTGCCACGTCGTGAGCTCGGGATCGTCCAGCACGGGGTGCTCCACCTCGTACCGCTCGACGGCCGCCTCCAGCGCCGCCGCCTCCGCCTCGTGCACGAACTTCGGCGAGTGCACGCCGATGGTGACCAGGACGTCGGCGAACTCGGCCTCGAGCGGGCGCAGCTCGTCGAGCACGTGCAGGCAGTTGATGCAGCAGAACGACCAGAAGTCGAGCAGCACCACCTTGCCGCGCAGGTCGGCCAGCCTGAGTTCCCGCCCACCCGTGTTGAGCCAGCCGCGACCCACCAGCTCGGGGGCGCGGACACGGGCGCGGCGTCGTTGTGCGGTCGTCACGCTGGGATCCAACACGATGTCAAGGGCCGTCTGTTCCGACGTCCACCATGTGGATTACCTGACTTTCGTTTTGTTCGTTTCCGACTACCCTTGAGTCATGACGGCGATCATGGGTGAAAGAACACTGCTGCCACCGGCGAGCTTGGAGAGCTTGTCGTCCTGGGTCGCGGCACTGACCCGTCCGGGCGTGGGGAGCGCCGCGCTGCTGGCCCCCGACGGCACCCGGCTCGACCTCCCGACCGAGGTGTTCGACGTGCTCCGCGGCGTGGTGGTCGCGATGTCGCAGGGCCTGGCGATCACCGTCGCACCCCAGCACACCGTGTTGACCACGAGCGAGGCTGCTCACCTGCTGGGCGTTTCCCGGCCGACCCTCGTGCGCCTGCTCGAAGCGGGGGAGATCCCGTACGAGCAGCCGAACCGCCATCGACGGGTGCGCCTCGCCGACCTCCTCGCCTACCGGGAACGGGCTCGCCGGGCACGCGCGGCGGGGCTGGACGAGATGGTGCGGGACGGCGAGGACGACGGCCTGTACGACCTGCCGATGGACACGCCGTTCGAGCGGATGCCCCGCGAAGAGCACAGGTGATCCTTGTTCCCCGTTTTCCTCGACACCTGCGTCCTGCTCAAGCCGTACCTGTGCGACACGCTGCTCAGCATCGCCGAAAGCGGGATCTACCGGCCGCTGTGGTCGGCCGGCGTGCTCGCCGAGCTTGAGCGCAACCTGCTCAAGCGCGGAGCATCGGTCGACCAGGTGGCTCACCGGATCGATCAGATGAGCCGCCACTTCCCCGACGCCCGGGTCGCCGGTTACGAGGACTTGATCGACTCGATGGAGAACCACCCGAACGATCGGCACGTACTGGCCGCGGCCGTGCGCGGCGCAGCCGAGGTGCTCGTCACGGAGAACCTCAAGGACTTCCCGGCGGCGGCACTGGAGCGGTACGACGTCGTGGCGGTCCACCAGGACGACTTCCTGCAGGACCAGCTCGAGCTGTTCCCAGGGGCGATCCACTCGGCGTTGCGCCGACAGGCGTCGCGCTACCGACGCGCACCGCGCTCGGTCGGCGACCTGCTCGACGTACTGGCCGGTGAAGGCCACGGGTGCCCGGGCTTCGCCGCAGCATGCCGGCGGGACTTCGGCCTGTTGCGGAACTCCGACTGAGAGGGCTGCTCCGCACAACACCGGTCAGGCGCGGCGGACGGTGCGGGGGCCCAGGACGGTCGCGTGGAGGGCCGTGACGCGGTCGCGCAGGGCGCGGTCGGCGGTGACGACCGCGCACGGGCGGTCCGGGGGGTTGGCGCGGACGACGTCCACGATCGCGTCGTCGCCCGAGGCCGGGGCGGGGACGACGCGGACGCCCGGGACAGACTCGACGTGCTTCGCCCGGCCCTCCACCACGAGCACGACCTCCAGCGGGCCCGGGAGGGTCGGCAGCCCTTCCGCGGCCACGCGCACGAGGTCGTCGCGCAGGCGCGCGGCGGCGGCCGCGCGGTCGCGCCACCAGCCGTCCGGGACGGAGCCGACGACGTTGGCCGCGTCCACGACCAGGAGCGGGATCGTCACCGGATCATGCTCTCAGCAAACTCTGATGAAACTGTCGTACCCCGATGGCACCATGGAGTGGTCCATTGGGGGACAGACATGAACACGCAGGGGGACATAGTGATGATCAGGCGCGCCCGCAGGACGACGGACGAGACCTGGAACGGCTCGGCCACGGCCAAGTAGCCGGACATGGGAAACCCCGCGGTGCTGCCAGGTCGGGGGTCCGACAGCACCGCGGGGTCATCAAGAACATCGATACACGATCGGGGACCGTTACATTCCCTATTGGGTGTGGCGGGAATCACATTATGACGTGACGAAGCCCTGCCGCGCGGGAGGTGCGGCAGGGCTTCGCCGTTCGTTCCCCCTGGGCTCACCCGGTGGGCGGGACGCGGACGACGGGGCGCGCACCCGGTGTCGATCGGGTGGTCGTCACGCGTGCCGGAGGAAGGCCCCTCCTCAGCGGAGGGAGCTCACCTGCGCCTGGGCGATCGCCATCAGCTCGTGGCGCATGGCCGGGGTGGGCGCCATGTCGATCGCGCGGGCGACGGCCTTGCGGTTGCGAGCCTCGACACGACGAGCGCGGAGCTTCGCAGTGAAGTTCATCGGGGGTTCATCCCTCTCAAAGGTGTCTCTCGGGTGTTCCTCGGTGCGTGCTTCAAGTATGCACCTTCCAGCGCGCCTTCGCACCCGATTATCCGGTGAGGTGCCGCACATGCCGATGATTCGTCGGTCCACACGGGTCTAGACCCGATGATTCCCCTGAACGAAACCTACTTGGCCGGATGGTGACGAGCCGACTCCCCGGCGTCGCACCCCGCCGGTTCGGGCGGCCGCCGCCCCGCGGCGGAGGCGAACGGGTTGCGCACCGGCTCACAGCCGTGCCGCCCGGTGTTCGTCGATCCGGTGAGAAAGCCGCATAGCGCTGTGGATCACCACCACCGGTAGCGTCGGTCGCATGGCTGAGGTGGTGACGAAGGGCGTCGGCAAGGTCGAGCGGACCGCCGACCGCGCCGAGGTGCACGTGAGCTTCGAGACGGTGGGCTCGACGCGCAACGAGGCGGTGGACCGGCTGACCGCGCGGGTCGCCGGGGTGGAGCCGGCGCTGGGGCGACCGGGGGTCCAGGTGCGGTCGCGCCAGCTCAACGTGCACGACAACTGGGACGGCAAGCGGCGCTCCGGCAGCCGCGCCATGCAGAACTACGTGCTGCGCGTCGACGACGTCGCCGAGCTGGACGGCCTGCTGGGCGCGTTCGTCGAGGCCGAGCCGACGTGGCTGAACGGGCCGACGTGGCAGCTCAAGGACGACGCGGACGCCGTCCTGGAGGCCCAGCGCGAGGCCGTGGCGGACGCCCGCCGCCGCGCCGAGGGGTACGCCGGGGCGCTCGGCTCGCGGCTCGGGCCGTTGCAGCGGCTGACCGACGGCGACGCCGAGGGCTGGGCGGTCGAGTCGCACCGGATGGCGGCGGGTTACGGCGGCGCGCCGGGCGCGCCGCCGCAGATGGACCAGCTGAACCTCGAAGCGCAGCAGATCACCGTCACGGTCCGCTGCACGGCCTCGTGGGCGCTGCTGGACTGAACCGCCTCAGCTGCTGGACTCCGGGTCGGCCAGCTCGACCACGACCGAGCGGTTGCGGGCGGCGGCGTCGGGGATCAGGTCGCCGGCGCGGTCCAGGTCGGGCACGAGCGGGTTCGCGAACCCCGCGCCCACGACCTCGGTGAACGCCGCCCGGCTCACGCCCAGCTCCACCAGCACCGACACCACCCGCCGGCTGCGCCGCTGGGTCAGGTTGACGGCCGCCTCGGGGGACGCCGAACTGGCCGTGCGGGCGACCACCCGCGCGGTCGTGCGGCCGCCGAACTTCCCGGCCACCTCCGCCAGCGCCTCCCGGGCGCCCTCCGCCGGCTCGTCTCCGCCCGCCCGGAACAGCACCGAGTTCGGCAGGCGCACCGACGTGCCCTCGTGCACGACCTCGCCGACGTCCACGGTCGGCACGTCGGCCCGACCGATCGACGCGCCGCCCGGCACCGGCTCCGCGTCGTGCGTGCAGCTCTTCGCGCCGAACTTCGCGCAGATGCCCAGCCACACCGAGACCAGCGCCTCCCGCGCGGCGGGCGGCAGCGGCCGCTGGTCGCCCGCCACCTGACCCAGGCCGGAGAAGATCACGTCCTTGCCGGTCAGCTCGGGCAGGGCGTCGTCGGGCACCGACGCCACCGCGGCGGGCACGTCGAGGTCGAGCCCCAGCCGGGTCAGGTCGAGCGGGTCGGTGGTCTGCAGGCCGCTGCTCTGCAGCACGAGCACCGCCGGCCCCGCCGCGGACGCCATGTCCGCCAGCACGGACAGCGGGTCGAGCTCCGCGCTGTCGCCGCCGAGCCCGCTGAGCCGGCCGGTCAGCCGGTTCAGGTTCGCCTCGAAGCCGAGCTCGCGCATCGCCGCGTCGCCCTCCACCTCGTTGCCGTCCCGGACGGTGAAGTCCTCGTCCGAGTACGCGCCGCCGGACGCCTCGCCCTGCCGGTAGACGACGACCCGGGTCACGCCCCGGTCGACCGCCTCCGCGAGGCGGTCGACCACGGTCCTGGTGAGCGCGACCCGCGGCTCGTTGGCCGACGCGGTCGCCCCTATGCGCACGGTGGTGGTTTCCCGGGAGGAGTCCCCGCAGGCGGCACAGGATGCCGCCACCAGCACGACTGCGGCGAAGAGCCGTGAGTGGTTCATGCCTGGGAAACGGAACGGAAACGCGGAGTGTTACTCGTAACACCCGTTCGGCCTAACGCACGCCGTCACCGCTCCACGATCGCCGTAACGCCCTGACCACCGGCCGCGCAGATCGAGATCAGCCCCCGGCCCGACCCGCGCTCCGCGAGGAGCTTCGCGAGCGTCGCCACGATCCGGCCGCCGGTCGCGGCGAACGGGTGCCCGGCGGCCAGCGACGAGCCGTTGACGTTGAGCTTCGACCGGTCGATCGCGCCGAGCGGCGCGTCCAGCCCGAGCCTGCCCTTGCAGAAGTCCGCGTCCTCCCACGCCTTCAACGTCGCCAGCACCTGCGACGCGAACGCCTCGTGGACCTCGTAGAAGTCGAAGTCCTGCAACGTCAACCCGGCGCGCGCCAACATCCGCGGCACGGCGTAGGCGGGCGCCATCAGCAGGCCCTCGCCACCGTGCACGTAGTCGACCGCCGCCGTCTCGCTGAACGTCAGGTAGGCCAGCACCGGCAGGCCGCGCCGCGCGGCCCACTCCTCCGACGCCAGCAGCACGGCCGACGCGCCGTCGGTCAGCGGCGTCGAGTTGCCGGCGGTCATGGTCGCGCCCTCGCCGCGGCCGAACACCGGCTTGAGGCGGGCCAGCTTCTCCACCGATGAGTCCGGGCGCAGGTTCTGGTCGCGGGTCAGCCCGAGGTACGGCGTGACCAGGTCGTCGAAGAACCCGCGCTCGTAGGCGGCGGCGAGGTTGCGGTGGCTGGCGACGGCCAGCTCGTCCTGCTCCTCGCGCCCGATGCCCCACTCGCGGGCGGTGATCGCCGCGTGCTCGCCCATGGACAGGCCGGTGCGCGGCTCACCGTTGCGCGGGATGTCCGGCACCACGTGCCGGGGCCGCAGCTTGAGCGCGGCCCTGAGCTTCGCCCCGGCGCCGCGGGCCCGGTTGAGCTCCAGCAGCACGCCCCGCAGGTCCTCGTTCACGCCGATCGGCGCGTCGCTGGTGGTGTCCACGCCGCCGGCGACGCCGACCTCGATCTGGCCGAGCGCGATCTTGTTGGCCACCGCGATGACGGCCTGCAGGCCGGTGCCGCACGCCTGCTGGAGGTCGTGCGCGGGGGTGTCGGAGGAGAGCCTGCTGCCCAGGACGGCCTCGCGGACCAGGTTGAAGTCGCGGCTGTGCTTGAGCACCGCGCCCGCGACCACCTCGCCGAGCCGCTCGCCCCGCAGGCCGAACCGGCTGACCAGGCCGTCGAGGGTGGCGGTCAGCATGTCCTGGTTGGACGCCGTGGCGTAGGGGCCGTTCGAGCGGGCGAACGGGATGCGGTTGCCGCCGAGGATGGCTACTCGGGCCATGTCGTCCTCCAGGGTGGTGGGCAGGTGCGCTCAATGTTACCTACTCATCAGTAGACTTACTATCGAGTAGGGAGTGTGATGTCCGCATGGATCGATACCAGTCGTTCGCCAGGTCCGGCCTCGGGCGGTTCGTCGTGGGCAGGCTCGGCCTGCCCGACCCGTACCCGCTGCGCCGGCACTCGCCCGGCAAACCCCCGCTCGACGGGCCGGTGCTGCTCGGCGGCGGGGGCCGGTCGGCGGATGCCGCGGCCGGCGTCGCCAGGTCGATGGGCCTGGACGTCGTGACGAGCGCGGCCGACGGCGTGAAGTACGGCGCGCTGGTCTTCGACGCCTCCGGGATCGACTCGGTCGAGCGGCTGCGCGAGCTGCACGGGTTCTTCCACCCGGTGATCCGCTCGCTCGCGCCGTGCGGCCGGGTGGTCGTCCTCGGCACGCCGCCCGACCAGGCCGCGTCGCAGGTCGCGCAGCGCGCGCTGGAGGGCTTCACCCGCAGCGTCGGCAAGGAGCTCAAGCGCGGCGGCACGGCCCAGCTGGTGTACGTCGCGCCCGGCGGCGAGGGCGCGGTCGAGTCGACGCTGCGGTTCCTGCTGTCCGGCCGGTCGGCGTACGTGTCGGGCCAGGTCGTGCGGATCGGCCCGGCCGACGTCGAGGTGCCCGGGAGCTGGGACAGGCCCCTGGCCGGGAAGGTCGCCCTGGTCACCGGTGCCGCGCGCGGCATCGGCGCGGCCATCGCCGAGGTGCTGGGCCGCGACGGCGCGACGGTGGTGTGCCTCGACGTGCCGGCGCAGGGCGACGAGCTGTCCGCGGTGGCCAACCGGGTCGGCGGCACGTCGCTCCAGCTCGACGTCACCGCCCCGGACGCCCCGACGCGGATCGTCGAGCACCTCGTCACGCGGCACGGCGGCGTGGACGTCGTCGTGCACAACGCGGGCATCACCCGCGACCGCACCCTCGGGAAGATGGACGCGGGCCGGTGGGACGCCGTGGTCGCGGTGAACCTGGCGTCGCAGGAACGGGTCAACGAGGCCCTGCTCGCCGCCGACGCCCTGCGGCCGAACGGGCGGGTCGTCGGCGTGTCGTCCATCGCGGGCATCGCCGGGAACGTCGGCCAGACCAACTACGCCACCACCAAGGCCGGCGTGATCGGCATGGTCGACTCCCTGTCGCGGCGGCTCGCGGGGCGCGCCACCGTGAACGCGGTCGCGCCGGGGTTCATCGAGACCAGGATGACGGCCGCGGTGCCCCTGGTCATCCGGGAGGCCGGGCGGCGGATGAACAGCCTGTCGCAGGGCGGCCTGCCGGTCGACGTCGCCGAGACCATCGCCTGGTTCGCGCACCCGGCGTCGGCCGGGGTGACCGGCAACGTCGTGCGGGTGTGCGGGCAGAGCCTGCTGGGGGCGTGATGGCGAACCTGAGCCTGCTCTACGCCAAGGCCGCGCTGACCGGGTTCACCCGGCGCGGCGACGAGCTGCCGGCCGCCTCCCTCGACGCCGAGGTGACCGTCGACCCCGGGCACCTGGCCCGCTACGCCCGGGTGTGCGGGTTCCGCGTGGGCGACGAGCTGCCGATCACCTACCCCCACGTGCTCGGGTTCGGGCTCCAGGTCCGGCTGATGACCGGGCCGGGGTTCCCGTTCCCGCTGCCCGGCCTGGTGCACGTGGCCAACCGGATCAGGCGGCACCGGCCGCTGCGCGCCGCCGAACCGCTGTCGCTGCACGTGGCCCTGGCCGACCTGCGGCCGCACGAGCGCGGCCGGCAGTTCGACGTGGTCACGACGGCGTCGGTGGACGGCGAGGAGGTGTGGGTCGACGTGTCGACCTACCTGCGCCGGGAGGGCGGTGCGGCGAAGGAGCCGGCACCGCGCGCCGAACCGCCCGCGCCGTCGGCCCGGTGGCGGCTGCCCGGCGACCTCGGCCGGCGGTACGCCGACGCGTCCGGCGACCGCAACCCGATCCACCTGAGCCGGCTGACCGCCAGGGCGTTCGGCTTCCCCCGGGCCATCGCGCACGGCATGTGGTCCAAGGCCCGGTGCGTGGCCGCGTTCGAGGGGCGGCTGCCCGACGCCTACGAGGTCGACGTGCGGTTCAAGGCGCCGGTCCTGCTGCCCGGAGAGGTCGGCTTCTCGTCCGGGTTCTCGTCCGGGCCCACCGAGGAGGGGTGGCGGTTCGCGCTGTGGTCGGACCGGCCGCACCTGGAGGGCGTGATCACCGGCTGACGTTGTCCGCCAACGTGCGCAGGAGGGCGCGCAGCCGTTCCGTGTCCTCCTCGCCCAGGTCCATGGCCGCCCCCATCGCGGGCGGCACGTCCTTCGCGCGCTCGCGCAGCCGGTCACCCTCCTCGGTGAGCACCAGGCGGACCGACCGCTCGTCGTCGGGGCGGCGTTCCCGGCGGATCAGGCCGGCCGCCTCCAACCGCTTGAGCAGCGGGGAGAGCGTGCCGTAGTCGAGCCGGAGCGCGGCCGCGACGTCCTTGACCGGGACGGGACCGCGTTCCCACAGCACCAGCAGCACGAGGTACTGCGGGTAGGTCAGGCCCAGGTCCTCCAGCAGCGGTCGGTACCGGGCGGTCACGGCCCGCGAAGCCGCGTAGAGCGCGAAGCAGAGCTGGTCGTCCAGCTCCAGGCTGAAGTCCCGCATGCCAGTGGCCCCCTCACCCCTCGTGACCCGAACCACGATACACCCGCACCCACTTAAGTTGTGCACGATGTAATTGCGAGCTATGTTCTTGGCGTCAGGTTCGACCGCACCACATCGAGGAGTCCGGATGACCGTCCTGGAGCCGGCCGCCGCGCAGTTCGCCGCCGCGACCGCCAACCCGCCGTACCTGTTCGACCTCGGCCCGGTCGAGGGCCGCAAGGCCGTGGACGAAGTGCAGTCGGGAGACGTGCCCAAGCCCGAGGTCGACGAGGAGTGGGTGACCGTCGGCGAGGTGCCCGTCCGGGTCGTGCGGCCGGCCGGGGCGACCGGCGCGCTGCCCGTCGTCCTCTACGTCCACGGCGCCGGCTGGGTGTTCGGCAACGCCCGCACGCACGACCGGCTGGTGCGCGAGCTGGCCGTCGGCGCCGGCGCGGCCGTGGTGTTCCCCGACTACAGCCTCTCGCCCGAGGCGCGCTACCCCGTGGCGCTGGAGGAGAGCTACTCGGTCGCGCGGTGGGTCGTCGCGGAGGGCGCCTCGCGCGGGCTCGACGCCTCGCGCCTGGCCGTCGCGGGCGACTCGGTCGGCGGCAACATGTCCGCGGCGCTGACGCTGCTGGCCAAGGAGCGCGGCGACGTGGCGTTCAAGCAGCAGGTGCTGTTCTACCCGGTGACCGACGCGTCGTTCGACACGCCGTCGTACCACGAGTTCGCCGAGGGCTACTTCCTGCGGCGCGACGCGATGCAGTGGTTCTGGGACCAGTACACGACCTCCGAGGCCGAGCGCGCCGAGATCACCGCGTCGCCGCTGCGGGCGACGGTGGAGCAGCTGACCGGGCTGCCGCCGGCGCTGGTGATCACCGCCGAGGCCGACGTGCTGCGCGACGAGGGCGAGGCGTACGCGAACAAGCTGCGCGAGGCGGGCGTGCCGGTGACGGCCGTGCGCTACCAGGGCGTGATCCACGACTTCGTGATGCTCAACGCGCTGCGCGAGACCCCGGCCGCCGGTGCCGCGATCGCCCAGGCCGCGGCCGTGCTGAAGGCCGCGCTGGCCTGACGCCTAGGCGTCGCCCCCCGGGGCGGACCTGCGGGACGGCGGGTGCCACACGTCACCCGCCACCAGGTCCCCGAAACCCATCCACACCAGGTTCATGAGCCGGGCGGCGACGACGCCGGCCGGCTCCTGGGGGTTGTCGAGCCACCAGTCGGCCAGCGACTCGCCTGCCCCGACCAGCGCCGCGGCCAGCGACTCGGCCTCCTTGTCGCCCGCCCGCGGCACGTTGGCGAAGTCCGAGGAGTGCACCAGCAGCGCGGCCACGAGGCTGATCGCCCGGCCGCGCATGTCGGCCAGCTCCTCGGCGAACGGCCCGCCCTGCGAGGACGCCTGCCGGTGCAGCACCTGCCAGCTCGCGCGGTTCTCGCCGACGAACCCGAAGAACGCCCGCAACCCGCTCCACAGCTGGACGTCCGGCGGCTCCTCGGCCTCGACGCCGTGCGCGATCGCCTCCATCATCCGGGTCGCCTCGCGGCGGATGCAGGTGGCGAACAGCTCTTCCTTCGAGCCCAGGTAGGCGTACAGCATGGGCTTGGAGATACCCGCGACCTCGGAGATCTCGTCCATGGACGCGGCGTGGAAGCCCAGGCGCGAGAAGACGTCCACCGCGGCGTCCATGATCTGGCGCTCGCGGACCGCGCGTGGCAGCCTCTTGGCCCGACCGGCACGGACCGGTTGCTCTGCGTGCATCGCACCCCCTGGATGGCTGGGACAAGATTACTCCGGGCCCCTTGCCGCCTTACCTACTCGCCAGTAGGCTTACCTGCCAGTAGGTAGCGGAGGTGCCACACATGACCATCGACCTCACCACCGAGGCGATCGCGAAGCTCGACCCGCGGGAGCTGATCTCGACGCTCCGGCGGGTCGACCCGGGCGACCCCGCGCTCAAGGACGTCGACATCGACGTCATCGCGCGCGGCATCGACCCCAAGAAGCTCGGCAGGGACGAGTTCGCCGACCTGCTGGACGCGCTCGGCGCGCTGGCCGACGGCGGCGCGGACCTCGACCTGGCGAAGATGGACGCGCAGAACTTCGCGCGCATCATCTCCCGCGCGTCCAAGGACCAGGTCGAGGCCGTCACGGCGCGGCCGGGCCTGCGCGAGCGCGTGCTGGACGAGGTGTTCCGGCGCATGGAGGTCCACTTCCGCAGCGAACGCGCGGGCGCGACGCGCGCCGTCGTGCACTTCCGGCTGACCGGCGGGTTCGACGGCGACGACCTGTACGAGGTCGTCATCGAGGACGCCGCGTGCGCGATCGGCAAGGGCGCGACCCGTGACCCCAGGGCCGTCGTCACGTTGGGACCGGTGGAGTTCCTGAAGCTCGCGACCGGCAACGCGTCCGCCCCGGTGCTGTTCATGACCGGGAAGCTGAAGGTCAAGGGCGACCTGGGCTTCGCGGCCGGGTTCATGACCTTGTTCGACATCCCGAAGGCGTGAGGGGACCATGGGCGGTTTTTCGCTGGAGCTGAACGAGGACCAGGTCGACCTGCGCGAGTGGGTGCACGGCTTCGCGAAGGACGTGATCCGGCCCGCGGCGGCGGAGTGGGACGAGCGCGAGGAGACGCCGTGGCCGGTGATCCAGGAGGCCGCCAAGATCGGCCTCTACGGGTTCGAGTCGCTGGCGACCTGGTTCGCCGACCCGGTCGGCCTGTCGCTGCCGATCGCCACGGAGGAGCTGTTCTGGGGTGACGCCGGCATCGCGCTGGCGCTGATGGGCACCGGGCTGGCGGCGGCGGGCATCTTCGCGTCCGGCGAGCCCGAGCAGCTCGCCGAATGGGTGCCCGAGTGCTTCGGCACGGAGGACGAGCCGAAGCTGGCGGCGTTCTGCGCGTCCGAGCCGCAGGCGGGTTCCGACGTCGCCGGGTACCGGACGCGGGCGGTGTACGACGAGGCGACCGACGAGTGGGTGCTCAACGGGCAGAAGGCGTGGGCGACCAACGGGGGCATCGCCAACGTCCACGTCGTGACCGCCGTCGTCGACCCGGCGCTGGGCGCGCGCGGCCAGGCGGGCTTCGTCGTGCCGCCGGGCACGCGCGGGCTGTCGTCGCCGGGGAAGATCCGCAAGCACGGGATGCGCGCGTCGCACACGGCGGACGTGTTCCTGGACGACGTGCGGGTGCCCGGGCGGTGCTTGCTGGGAGGCAGGGAGCGGCTGGAGGCGCGGCTCGCGCGGGCCCGGGAGGGTCAGCGGGCCGGTGGCCAGGCCGCCATGGCGACCTTCGAGACGACCCGGCCGACCGTGGGCGCGATGGCGGTGGGCGTGGCGCGCGCGGCGTACGAGTACGCGCTGGAGTACGCGAAGGACCGCGAGGCGTTCGGCCGCAAGATCATCGAGAACCAGTCGATCGCGTTCGACCTGGCGAACATGAAGATGGAGATCGACGCGGCCCGGCTGCTGGTGTGGCGGGCGGCCTGGATGGGCCGCAACCAAGTCCCGTTCACGGCGGGCGAGGGTTCGATGTCGAAGCTCAAGGCGGGCGAGGTGTCCGTGTGGGCGACCGAGCGGGCGATCCACATCCTGGGTGGGGCGGGGTACACGCGCGAGCACCCGGTGGAGCGCATGCACCGCGACGCCAAGATCTTCACCATCTTCGAGGGGACGTCGGAGATCCAGCGGTTGGTGGTGGCACGGGCCATTTCCGGCATGCACATCAAGTGAGGTGATCTTCCCGGGCCCTCCTCAGGCCGCCCGGGAAGCGGACGGGGTCTTCGGGACGCGGAAGACCCCGTCCACTGCGATGTCACAGTCGGCGAAGGGGAGTCGTCCTGTTCGTACAACCGCGAACGAACAGGGAGAGACCGTGGAAGCTCGATTGGACGTCCTCCGCGACGCCGTGTCGGCCAAGGTGGTGAAGCACCTCGTCGCCGCCAACACGGCGGTGCACCAGTCGGCCCTGCCCGTGGCCACGCAGGAGCTCGTCAAGATCCGCGCCAGCCAGGTCAACGGCTGCGGGTACTGCGTGGACATGCACACGAAGGACGCGGCCGCCGCCGGGGAGACGCAGGTTCGGCTCAACCTCGTCGCCGCCTGGCGGGAGGCCACCGTGTTCACCGAGGCCGAGCGGGCGGCGTTGGAGTTGGCCGAGGCCGGGACGCGGCTCGCGGACTCGGCCGGGGTGCCCGACGAGGTGTGGGCGAAGGCGGCCGAGCACTACGACAAGGAGCAGCTCGCCGCGCTCGTCGGAGCCATCGCCGTCATCAACGCCTTCAACCGGGTGAACGTGATCGTGCGCAAGCCCGCCGGGGACTACCGGCCCGGCCAGTTCGGCTGAACGGGTGACCGCCGCGGGTTAGGCTCGGCGCATGGCGGGGGTGTTGCAGTGCGTCGTGCTCGACTGCCCGGAACCCCGGGCGCTGGCCGCGTTCTACCAGCGGCTCCTCGGCGGCGAGGTGGACCGGCCCGACCGGCGGTGGTCGGTGGACGAGGACTGGTCCACGCTGCACGCCGGGGGCGTGGTGCTCGCGTTCCAGCGGGCCGTCGAGTACGTGCCGCCGGAGTGGCCCGACCCGCGCAAGCCCCAGCAGTTCCACCTGGACATCGGCGTCGGGGACCTCGGCTCGGCCAAGGCCGAGGCCCTCGACGCGGGCGGAACGCTGCTCGACGACTCCCACGAGGTCTGGTGGGTGTTCGCCGACCCCGCCGGCCACCCGTTCTGCCTCGTCCGGGAGTGACCGTCAGCGGCCCGCTTCGACCAGCCACGCCCGTTCGGCGGTGGTGTCGGGGATCTGCGCCTCCCAGCCGTTGACCTTCGCGATCAGCTGCCAGTAGCGCTCGGCCCTCGGATCGCCGAACTCCTCCATGCGGCGCGACAGCTCCGGGCCCACTCCGGGGACGTCCAGCGTGGACGCCCACCGCTCGTTGATCCGGGCCACGATCGCCACCGCCTCGGGCGAGCGCGGGTCGACGCCCGCGTCCAGCGCCGCCCGGGCCTGCGCGAACGCGTGCTGGAACGCCTCCACCTGCGCCGGCGTGCTCGGCGACAGGTCCGCGCCCTCGGCCCGCAGCTCCTCGTGCCGCCGCGACATCCGCCGGATCGACGCCCGGAAGTCCGGGTCGCGCACCAGGTCCACCAGCTCGATCCACGCCTCCAGCTGCTCGGGCGACGGGTCGTCGGGCAGCTCCACCCGGACCGACCTCATCCGCTGCTCGAAGGCCGGGTCCAGGTCGAACCCGCCGAACACCTCCTCGAAGAAGTCGTCCAGGATCGCCTGCCGCTCCTCCTCCGACAGCCGCGCCAACTCGTGCACCATCTCCACCTCCCCGTTCCGCGCCACGACCCGCAGCACGGCCCGGCGCAACCGGAGCGTGCGCAACTGCGCGTCGATGGCTTCCGCGTGCGTCCGCGCCACCTCGGCGACGGACACCTCCCGCGCGAGCACCCGCTGCGCCGTGGGCAGGTCCACGCCCAGGTCGCGCAGGGTCCGCAGGAGCTTGAGCCGCGCCAACCCGTCGACGTCGTAGGTGCGGAACCCGCCCGCCGTGCGCCCCGCCACGGGGATCACGCCGGAGTCGGAGTAGAACCGGATCGTCCGCGTGGACAGCCCGGTCAGCCGCGCCAGTTCGCCGATCGAGTAGTGCGTCACGGGGACCACCTTGGACTTTCCAGCCACTGGAACTTCCAGCGATTAAAACGCGGAACGGGCCGGCGCCCGGGTGGGCGCCGGCCCGTTCCGGGCGGATCGGTCGATCAGTAGGTCATCGCCACGCCGGGGTCGGCCAGGAGCGCGCCGACGTCGGCCAGGAACCGCGAGCCCTGCTGGCCGTCGACCACGCGGTGGTCGAAGCTGAGCGCCAGTTGGCACACCTTGCGCGGCACGACCTGGCCGTCCACCACCCAGGGCATGTCCCGGATCGCGCCCAGGGCGAGGATGGCCGACTCGCCCGGGTTGATGATCGGGGTGCCCGTGTCGACGCCGAAGACGCCGACGTTGGTGATGGTGATCGTGCCGCCCAGCATGTCCGCGGGCGACGTCTTGCCGTCGCGGGCCGTGGTGGCCAGCTCGTCCAGGGCCGCGGCCAGCTCGCGCAGCGACATCCGGTCGGCGTCGCGGACCTTGGGCACCACGAGGCCGCGGGGGGTCGCGGCGGCGATGCCCAGGTGGACGTAGTCCTTGTAGACGATCTCCTGCGCCGCCTCGTCCCACGTCGCGTTGACGTCGGGCGTGCGGCGGGCGGCCAGGACGACCGCCTTGGCGGCGAACGCCAGCGGCGTGAGCTTGACGTCGCGGAACTCCGGGGCGTTCTTCAGGCGCGCCCGCAGCTCCATCATCGGCGTCACGTCGACGGTCAGGAACTCCGTGACGTGCGGCGCGGTGAACGCGCTGTCCACCATCGCCTGCGCGGTCGCCCTGCGGACGCCCTTGATCGGCACGCGCCGCTCCCGCGACCCGGTGTCGACCGCGGCCGGCGCGGCGGTCACCGGGGACGCCACGGCCCGCTCGACGTCCTCCCGGGTGATCACGCCGCCCGGGCCGGAGCCCGCCAGCGCGGTCAGGTCGACGCCCAGGTCCTTGGCCAGCTTGCGCACCGGCGGCTTGGCCAGCGGCACGTAGCCGCCCGCCGGGGTCGCCACCGGTTCGGCGACCACCGGCGCGGGAGCCGGAGGCGCGGGGGCCGGCGCGACGGGAGCCGGCGCGACAGGAGCCGGGGCGGCGGCGACGGGCGCGGGAGGGGCGGGCGCGACGGGTGCGTCCTTGCGCGGGCGGCGCTTCGCCGAGCCCGCCCGCGGTCCGTAGCCGACCAGCGTGGCGATCCGGCCGCCCGGCATCTCCTCGCCGATCTTGCCGTTCGACGAGGCCGCCGCCGCGGGCGCGGGCGCCGGCGCCGACCCGGACGGGTCCACGTCGATGGTGATGATCGGGACGCCGACCTCGACCGTCTGACCGACCTCGACCAGCAGCTCGGTCACCACGCCGTCCCACGGGCACGGCAGCTCGACGGCGGCCTTGGCGGTCTCGATCTCGACGAACACCTGGTTGACCTTCACCGCGTCACCCGGCTTGACGTGCCAGGTGAGGATCTCGGCCTCGGTCAACCCCTCCGCCGTGTCGGGCAGGGGGAACTGCTTGTACTGCGGCACGGCTATCCCCTTACCAGGCCAGCGAGCGGTCGACGGCGTGCAGCACCCGGTCGAGGTCGGGGAGGAACTCCTCCTCCAGCTTCGACGGCGGGTACGGGGTGTCGAACCCGGTCACCCGCAGCACCGGCGCCTGCAGGGAGTAGAAGCACTCCTGCTGCACCTTGGCCGCGATCTCGCTGGAGATGGAGGACTCGCTCGGCGCCTCGGTGACCACGACGAGCCGACCCGTGCGCCGCACCGACTCGTACACGGGCGCGAGGTCGAGCGGGGACAGCGAGCGGAGGTCGATGACCTCCAGCGAACGCCCCTCCTCCTCGGCCGCCGCGGCGGCGTCCAGCGACGTGCGCACCATCGGCCCGTACGTCACGAGCGTGACGTCGCGGCCGGCGCGCAGCGTGCGGGAGGCGAACAGCGGTCCGGGCGCGGCGGTCGTGTCGACCTCGCCCTTCTCGTAGTAGCGCCGCTTCGGCTCGAAGAACAGCACCGGGTCGTCGCAGTCGACGGCCTGCTGGATCATCCAGTAGGCGTCGGCCGGGTTCGAGCACGCGACGACCTTGAGGCCGGCGGTGTGCGCGAAGTACGACTCGGGCGACTCGGAGTGGTGCTCGACCGCGCCGATGCCGCCGCCGAACGGCACCCGGATCACCATGGGCACCTTGATCCGGCCCTGGGTGCGGAAGTGCAGCTTGGCGACCTGCGACACGATCTGGTCGAAGCCGGGGAAGATGAAGCCGTCGAACTGGATCTCGCACACCGGGCGGTAGCCGCGGATCGCGAGGCCGACGGCCGTGCCGATGATGCCGGACTCCGCCAGCGGGGTGTCCAGCACGCGCTGCTCGCCGAAGTCCTTCTGCAGGCCGTCGGTGATCCGGAAGACGCCGCCGAGCTTGCCGACGTCCTCGCCCATCACGATGACCTTCGGGTTGGCCTCCATCGACGCGCGCAGGCCGTTGTTCAGCGCCTTGGCGATGGTCAGCGTCTGCACGGCGGGTGCGCCGGTGCCGTCGGCCGCGGAGCGGCGGTCCATGGTCGGAGCGGCCATCAGTGCTCACCTCCGGCGAACCCGGCGTGGTAGGCCAGGAACTCGTCGCGTTGCGCCTCCAGGACGGGGTTGCCCTCGGCGTAGACCTCGCTGAAGATCCGCCCGGCGGGCGGGTCGGGCAGGGAGACGCAGTAGTCGCGCAGCTCGATCGCGATCTGCTCGGCCTCGGCCTCGATCGACTCGAAGAACGCCTGGTCCGCCCACTGCTGCTTGACCAGGTGCACCTTGACCCGCTCGATCGGGTCCTTGAGCTTCCACAGCTCCAGCTCGTCGGACAGCCGGTAGCGCGACGGGTCGTCGGACGTGGTGTGCGCGTCCATCCGGTAGGTGAACGCCTCGATCAGGATCGGGCCGTTGCCCTGGCGGCACTCCTCCAGCGCCCAGCGGGTGACCGCGAGGGTGGCCAGCACGTCGTTGCCGTCGACCCGGATGCCGGGGAAGCCGTAGCCGCGCGCCCGCTGGTACAGCGGCAGGCGGGACTGGCGCTCGGTCGGCTCGGAGATGGCCCACTGGTTGTTCTGGCAGAAGAACACCAGCGGCGCGTCGTAGACCGCGGCCCACACGAAGCCCTCGTGCACGTCGCCCTGGCTGGTCGCGCCGTCGCCGAAGAAGCAGATGGTGGCCTCGCCGTCGGCGTCGCCGACCTTGCCGTCGAACTTCTGCCCCATGGCGTACCCGGCGGCGTTGAGCACCTGGTTGCCGATGACGATCGTGTACGGGTGGAAGCGGTGCTCCACCGGGTCCCACGTGCCGTTGTCGGTGCCGCGGAAGATGCCGAGCAGGTCGGTCGGCTTGACCCCGCGCGTCCACGCGATGCCGTGCTCGCGGTAGCTGGGGAACGCCATGTCCTGCGGTCGCAGCGCCCGGCCCGCGCCGATCTGCGCGGCCTCCTGGCCGAGCAGCGGCACCCAGATGCCCAGCTCGCCCTTGCGCTGCAGCGCGTTGGCCTCGCGGTCGACCCGGCGGACCAGGACCATGTCGCGGTACAGCCCGCGCAGCTCCTCGGCCGTGATGTCGATGTCGAAGTCCGGGTGCTGGACGCGCTCGCCCTCGGGGGTGAGCAGCTGCACCAGGTCGGCGCCGCCCTCGTCTGTCGCTCGCAAGCCTGCGATCACCTGTTCCGCCGTCGGTCTGGCAGCAGTGGCCGGCGCGGCATCCGGCCCTGGGTGGGTCCACTTCTCGGGGGACGACATGCGCCTTGTCTCCTCGTCTACGAGGCCGCCCGGTCGCTTGTGGCGACCGTGCGCGGCTGCACCGCCAGTCGCCGCCACCCCCGGGGTGTGGGGGTCGGGCAACCGTCGGCGCTGACGGTGTTCTCATCCACATCCTGACATGGCGTCACCCGAGATGGTGAGCCCCGTCCCACTTCGTAATCTCCGACGCACCCTCCTGACGTGCGGTAACGGTTGGACGGCCAATCTTCGGCAGTCCGAGTAGCGTGTTCGCATGCCGAACGGCCGTGTCCCGGTTACCGTTCGTTAACCACGGTCCGTGGGGTTTCCGACACGCAAGGTCGACCGGAACGGCCCACGTCGGCCGGTCCGCGGTGGATGGACGACCGACCTTCGGCCTCCCGGGCCATTTCCACCACGCGAAACCCGCGATCGGCACCCGCGCCGTGACAGGATCGGGGCGTGGACCGTTCAGCACTGACCCGTACCGTTCGCGGGCTCTGGGACGACGACATCCTCCCGAGCCTGTCCGCCTTGGTCGCGGTGCCCGCGATCTCCCCGATCTTCGACCCCGCGTGGGCCGAGCACGGCCACCTGGCCGCCGCGGTCGAGCACGTGCGCGCCTGGCTCGCCGACCGCGACCTGCCCGGCGCGACCGTCGAGGTCGTCCAGCTGCCCGACCGGACGCCGCTGCTGCTGGTCGACGTGCCCGCGACCGCGCCGACGTCGGACACCGTCCTGCTGTACGGCCACCTCGACAAGCAGCCGCCGGTCGGCGGCTGGTCCGAGGGGCTGGGCCCGTGGACGCCGGTGGTCCGCGACGGGCGGCTCTACGGGCGGGGCGCGGCGGACGACGGCTACTCGGGCTACGCGGCGATCGCCGCGATCGAGGGCGTGCGGCGGTCCGGCGGCGCGCACTCGCGGTGCGTCGTGCTGCTGGAGACCGGCGAGGAGTCCGGCAGCCCCGACCTGCCCGCCTACGTCGAGCACCTGAGGTCGCGGCTGGGCGAGGTGTCGCTGGTCGTGTGCCTCGACTCGGGCGGCAACGACTACGACCGCATGTGGCTGACCACCTCGCTGCGCGGGTTGGCGCAGGTCACGATGACCGTGCGGGTGCTGGGCAGCGGCCTGCACTCGGGCATGGCGAGCGGGATCGTGCCGTCGTCGTTCCGGATCGCCCGGCAGCTCCTCGACCGGCTGGAGGACTCCGCGACCGGCGAGGTGCTGGTGCGCGAGATGCACGTCGACATCCCGGAGCACCGGGTGGCCGAGGTGCGCGACGCGGTGGCCAGCGTGCCCGGCGTGGTGGTCGGCAGCGTGCCGTGGGCCGGGGGCACCCGCCCGGTGGTCGAGGACGAGGTGGAGCTCTCGCTCAACGCCGGGTGGCGGCCGACGCTGTCGGTCACCGGCGCGTCGGGGCTGCCCGAGCCGGACGACGCGGGCAACGTGCTGCGGCCGTACACCACGCTCGTGCTCAGCTTCCGGCTGCCGCCGACGGCCGACTCGAAGGCCGCCATCGAAGCCGTGAAGCGGACGTTGACGACCGACGTGCCCTACGGCGCTTCGGTGGAGCTGTCGCGCGTGGAGTCCGCGGACGGCTGGAACGCCCCGGAGCTGGCGCCGTGGCTGCGCGAGACGCTCGACGACGTCGGCGAGGAGGTGTTCGACGCGCCCTGGCGCACGGTGGCGCTGGGCGGCTCGATCCCGTTCATGGGCCTGCTGCACCGGGCGTACCCGCAGGCGCAGTTCCTGGTCACGGGCGCGGTCGGGCCCGACTCGAACTGCCACGTGCCCGACGAGTGGCTGCACCTGGGCCACGCGGCCCGGGTCACCGAGGCGGTCGCGGTCGTGCTGGACGCGCACGCGCGCCGCTGAGTCGCCGACCGGACCGTTCGACCGGGGGACCCCTGCGTCCATCCGGGTGCTGCCCGACGGCGGCCGTTCCGCCGTTCGGCAGCACCCGGTGAACGCCGTTCAGACCACCGGGCGAGCCTCGCCCGACACAGGGCCGACCTGTGACCCGAACCCACCGGTAACCGGTTTACTGAACCGATGCCGCACACTGGCCGAGTGACCGATCACAGCCGGCAAGCCGAGCGGACGCGGTTGGCGGAGTCCGACTCCCCCACCGCACCCTGGCGGCTCTGGGGCCCCTACCTGGCCGGACGGCAGTGGGGGACCGTGCGCGAGGACTACTCGGCGGGTGGCGACGCCTGGACGTCCTTCCCGTTCGACCACGCCCGCTCGCGCGCCTACCGCTGGGGCGAGGACGGCATCGCCGGCATCTGCGACGTGCACGGCTTCCTCAACCTGGCCGTCGCGCTGTGGAACGGCCGCGACCCGTTCCTCAAGGAGCGCTACTTCGGCCTCACCAACAACGAGGGCAACCACGGCGAGGACGTCAAAGAGCACTGGTGGGTCACCGACGGCACGCCGACGCACTCGTGGATGCAGGTCGTCTACCGGTACCCGCAGTGCCGGTTCCCCTACGCCGAGCTGCGCGAGATGGCCGGGCGCGCCGGCCGCAACGAGCGCGAGCCGGAGCTGTCCGACACCGGCGCGCTGGACGAGAACCGCTTCTTCGACGTCCGGGTCACCTACGCCAAGGCCGGCCCGCGGGACATCTGCGTCGAGCTGACCGCGACCAACCACGGCCCGGAGGCCGCGCCGCTGCACCTGCTGCCCCAGTTCTGGTTCCGCAACACGTGGGCGTGGGGTCGCGACGACCGCAGGCCGGTCCTCCGCGCCTGCACCCGGGACGGCTGGCGGCGGATCACCGCCGAGCACGGCGCGCTGGGCCGCTACACGCTGCACGTCGAGGGTTCGCCGACGCTGCTGGTCACCGACAACGAGACCAACGAGGTCGAGCTGTTCGGCACCCAGCGCAACCCGACCCGCCACACCAAGGACGGCATCGACCGCTACGTCGTCGGCCGGGACACGACGGCGTGCCAGGTCGTCGGCCCGGACGACACCAGCGAGCCGGGCACGAAGGTCGCCGCCTGGTACTCGTTCGACCCGGTCGAGCCGGGCGAGTCGGTGACCGTGCGGCTGCGGCTGGTGGAGGGCGACGGGCACCTCGACGCGTTCGGCCCGAGCTTCGCCGACACGCTGGACCAGCGCCACGCGGAGGCCGACGAGTTCCACCGCACCGACCTGGACCCCAAGCGCGCGGCCGTGGTCAGGCGGGCGCTCGCGGGCCTGATGTGGACCAAGCAGCACTACCGCTTCCGCACCGCGGAGTGGCTCGACGGCGACCCGGCGCAGCCCGCCGCGCCGACCTCGCGCAAGGACATGCGCGCCCGCAACGCGCACTGGCGGCACTTCGACGTGGCCGACGTCATCTCCATGCCGGACGAGTGGGAGTACCCCTGGTTCGCCGCGTGGGACCTCGCGTTCCACACCGTGCCGTTCGCCAAGGTCGACCCGGCGTTCGCCAAGGAGCAGCTCCTCCTGCTGTGCCGGGAGTGGCTCATGCACCCGAACGGGCAGCTGCCCGCCTACGAGTGGGAGTTCGGCGACGTCAACCCGCCGGTGCACGCGTGGGCGGCGTTGCAGGTCTACCGGTCCGAGGAGGTCAAGGACCGCCGGTTCCTGGCCAAGGTCTTCCACAAGCTGCTGCTGAACTTCTCCTGGTGGGTCAACCGCAAGGACGCCGACGGCAGCTACCTGTTCGAGGGCGGCTTCCTCGGCATGGACAACATCGGCCCGGTGAACCGGTCGGAGCCGATGCTTGGCCAGTGGCGGCTGGAGCAGTCCGACGCCACGTCGTGGATGGCGGCCTACAGCCTGCACCTCATGCAGATCGCGCTGGAGCTGGCGCGGCACGACGAGTCGTACGAGGACGTGGCCACGAAGTTCGTGGAGCACTTCCTGAGCATCGCCGAGGCGTCCACGCAGTTCGGCTCGGGCGGGCGCGGCATCTGGGACGAGACCGACGGCTTCTGCTACGACGTGGTGTCGCGGCGGCTGCCCGACGGGCGCGTCGAGTCGCAGCCGGTGCGGGTGCGCTCGATGGTGGGGCTGATCCCGGTGCTGGCGTGCGCGGTGCTGGAGCCGTGGGTGTTCGAGGAGCTGCCCGACTTCGCGCGGCGGCTGGAGCACCTGCTGGCCAAGCGGCCGGAGCTGCAGCAGTTCCTCAGCCGCAGCGGCGGCGGCGCGCTGCTGAGCCTGCTGGACGAGCGCAAGCTGCGGCGGGTGCTGAGCCGGATGCTGGACGAGGGCGAGTTCCTCTCGCCGCACGGCATCCGCAGCCTGTCCGCCGCGCACCGGGAGGGCCTGGAGGTGCAGGTCGCCGACCAGGAGCACCGGATGGGCTACGAGCCGGGCGAGTCGCGCACGCCGATGTTCGGCGGCAACTCGAACTGGCGCGGCCCAGTGTGGTTCCCGACGAACGCGCTGCTCGTGGAGGCCCTGCGGACGATCGAGGAGTTCCACGACGGTCGGTTCCACGTGGAACTTCCCACCCGCAGCCGGCGGCAGGTGACGGCGGGGCAGGCGGCGGACGAGCTGGTCAGGCGGCTGGTGTCGCTGTTCCTGCCCGACCACGACGGGCGGCGGCCCGCGGACGGCAAGCGGATCGAGGCGACCGACTCGCCCCTGTGGCGGGAGCACGTCACCTTCAGCGAGTACTTCGACGGCGACACCGGCGAGGGCCTGGGCGCGACCCACCAGACCGGGTGGACGGCGCTGGTCGCCAGCCTGTTGACGGATCGTCGCCAAACGGGCGCTCTCGGTGAATCAATTGTGTGAGTAAGACCAAACGTCTGAATGATTTGCGGCTTTCGGACGCGTGTGACGCAAGATTCATGCACATTCGCGTGCTGTAACAAGCACGTGCTGTCCACCCCGTCACCCAAGTGGCAGTATGCCGGACACTCGACCGACACAGTTACGAGGAGTGACGCCGTGGCCCGTCGTACCAGGCACGCTGCGCTCGCCCTGTTCCCCGTGCTCGCCCTGGCGGCCACGATGACGGCGTGCGCGACCAAGGTCAACACCGGCTCGCAGGACAACGGGTCCGGTATCTCCCTGGTCCAGAGCGGCAAGCTGGTCACCTGCACCCACCTGTCCTACAAGCCCTTCCAGTTCTCGGAGGGCGACAAGACGGTCGGCTTCGACGTCGACCTGGTCGACCTGGTGGCCAAGGAACTGGGCGTCACGCAGGAGATCTTCGACACCCCGTTCGAGACCATCACCTCCGGCGAGGTCTTCAACACCGGCAAGTGCGACCTCGCGGCCGCCGGCATGACCATCACCGACGAGCGCAAGCAGGTCATCGACTTCTCCGAGCCGTACTTCGACGCCTCGCAGGCGCTGCTGGTCAAGAAGGACTCCGGGGTCAAGGCCCTGGAGGACCTCAAGGGCAAGAAGATCGGCGTGCAGCTCGAGACCACCGGCGAGAAGTACGCCAACGACAACGCCGCGAAGTTCGGCTACACCGTGGTCCAGTTCGAGGACCTGCCGCTGATGGAGACCGCCGTGCGCACCGGCGCGGTGGACGCGGCCATCAACGACAACGGCGTGCTCTACGACTACGCCAAGGAATTCCCCGACACCCAGGTCACCAAGGAGTTCGACACGGGTGAGAGCTACGGCATCGGCCTGAAGAAGGGCAACAGCGCCCTGAAGACGAAGGTCGACGACGTGCTCAAGAAGGCGAAGGACGGCGGCGAGTACGACAAGATCTACGAGAAGTGGTTCGGCAAGAAGCCGGAGTCGAAGTAAGCGGCTGACCGCGGGGCCGGTGCTGCCACAGCACCGGCCCCGCGCCTTGTCCACCCCACCCACGAGGTAACCCACATGGCACTCTCCAAGCGACAACGGGCCAAGGCGTTCCGCGTCAGCCAGTACGTCCTGCTCGTCGTGGTGGTCGCCGTCCTGGCGGTCGTCGCCGACTGGAGCGAGATCCAGCGCAGCTTCTTCAACCTCGACATCGCCGCGGAGATGTTCCCCGGCGTGATCACGGTGGCGTTGAAGAACACCCTCGCCTACACGGCGCTCGGCTTCGCGTTCGGCCTGGTCCTGGGGCTGGTCCTGGCGCTGATGAAGCTGTCCCCGGTCGCGCCGTACCGGTGGCTGGCCACCGTCTACATCGAGTTCTTCCGGGGCGTCCCGGCGCTGCTGGTGTTCATCGCGCTGAGCTTCGGCGTGCCGCTCGCGTTCCAGATCCAGTTCGACATCTACTCGACGGTGATGCTCGCCCTGGGCATCGTCGGCGCCGCCTACATGGCCGAGACGATCCGCGCGGGCATCCAGGCGGTGCCCAAGGGCCAGATCGAGGCCGCCCGGTCCCTGGGCATGTCGTCGGGCCGCACGCTGGTGACCGTGGTGATCCCGCAGGCGTTCCGGATCATCCTGCCGCCGCTGACCAACGAGCTGATCCTGCTCACCAAGGACTCGTCGCTGATCTACATCATCGGCCTGGCGCGCGACCAGTACGAGCTGACCAAGTTCGGCCGGGAGACGCTGAGCCGGTCGCCGTCGCTGACCCCGATCCTGGTGGTCGGCCTGTGCTACCTGCTGATCACCCTGCCGCTGGGCCACCTGTCGCGGTACCTGGAGCGGCGCACGGGCGGCAAGAAGATCAGCACGCCGGAATCGACCGGGTTGGGGGTGTCGGCATGAGCGACGTGGCGGTCGAGATCACCGGCCTGAAGAAGTCGTTCGGCTCGCTGGAGGTGCTCAAGGGCATCGACGTGCGGGTCGAGCGCGGTGACGTGGTGTGCGTCATCGGGCCGTCCGGCTCGGGCAAGTCCACGCTGCTGCGCTGCGTGAACCTGCTGGAGGAGCCGTCCGGCGGCCGGATCGTGGTCAACGGCGTCGAGCTGACCGACCCGGACGTGGACATCGACGCCGCCCGCACGAAGATCGGCATGGTGTTCCAGTCGTTCAACCTGTTCTCGCACCTGAGCGTGTTGAACAACCTCACCGTGGCGCAGCGCAAGGTGCTCAAGCGCGACGCGAAGCAGGCGCAGGAGGTGGCGCTGCGCAACCTGGAGCGGGTCGGGCTGTCGGAGAAGGTCAACGCCATGCCCGGCCAGCTCTCCGGCGGCCAGCAGCAGCGCGTGGCGATCGCCAGGGCGCTGTCGATGGACCCGGAGGTGATGCTGTTCGACGAGCCGACCTCGGCGCTGGACCCGGAGCTGGTCGGCGACGTGCTCGGCGTCATGCGGCAGCTCGCCGACGAGGGCATGACCATGCTCGTCGTGACGCACGAGATGCAGTTCGCCCGCGAGGTGGCCGACCGGGTGCTGTTCATGGACGGCGGCCACGTGGTCGAGGAGGGCCCGGCCGAGCAGGTCATCGGCGCGCCGCGGCACGAGCGCACGCAGTCGTTCCTGGCGCGCGTGCTCGACCCGACGCACCAGGGGCCGCGCGACTCCTGATCCCCGGTGCGGATCGCTTGCCAAGGTGGCGGCGCACCCCGCATTGTCGATCACATGACGGAGTCGGGGGCGCGCGGGCTGGACGTGTTCGACCCCAGCCCGCCGCGCTCCGCCCGGGTCGCCGCGGCCGACGTGCTGCGCGGCCCGGGCGAGCCGGACGGGACGTGGCGGCTGCCCCGGCGGCGCGCGGGCGTGCCGCCCGTGGTGCGGGTGGCGGACCGGTTCGTGACCGGCGCGCTGGACCTGCGCGCGGTCGAGTTCCCGTACCTGCTGGAGTTCGTGCGCTGCCGGTTCGAGGAGCCGCCCGACCTGCGGCAGGGCAAGCTCGCCGGGATCGAGTTCGCCGACTGCTGGTTACCGGGCCTGTCGGCGCGCAACCTGAGCTGCGCCAACGAGGTCTCGCTCGCCGGCAGCACGGTCGAGGGCCTGGTGGACCTGGTCGACGCCGACCTGGCCGGTTCGCTGACGCTGCGCGACGGCGCCCTGCTCGTGCCGGGCGCGATCGCGCTGCACGCCGACCGGTTGAGGGTGGCGGGCGGGCTGCTGGCGCAGCGGGTGCGCGTCACCGGCGAGCTGCGGATGGCGGGCGCGCACGTCGGCGGCTACTGCAACCTCAGCGGCGGCTCGCTGACCAACCCGCGCGGCCACGCGGTCAACGGCACCGGGCTGCACGTGGGCGGCAACCTGCTGATGATCGGCTGCGCGGTGCGCGGCACCGTGCTGCTGGCCGGCGCGCGGGTCGAGTCGGCCCTGACGCTGCGCGGCACCACCGCCGCCGAGGGCCGGGCCGACGACGACGCGCTGGACCCGCACGCCGACCCGGACGCCACCCTCGTGTTCGACCGGATCGCGGTGGACGGCGACGTGCAGCTCGACCGCGGCTTCACCAGCGCGGGCACCGTGCGCATGGTCAACGCCACGCTCGGCGGCACGCTGTCGCTGTCCGGCGGCGCGTTCGACGCGATGGGCGCGGCGGACGGCGAGCCCACGGGCTACGGCCGCGCGCTGGCCGGCGAGACCGCGGAGCCGACGGGCTTCGGGCGCGCGCTGCACCTGGACGGCACGACGATCGGCGGCGACCTCATCGGCCGGCAGGCGACCGTGCGCGGCCAGCTGCGGATGGTCGACCTGCGGGCCAAGGGCAGCCTGATCCTCGACCGGTCCACCCTGGACAACCCGCGGGCGGACGCCGTGCTGGGCAACCGGTCGCACGTCGGCAGCAACCTCGCCGCGCGCGAGGTCGAGGTGACCGGCGGGCTGGAGCTGCGGGGCGTGCACGTGGGCGCGAACCTGGACCTGCGCGGCAGCCGGATCACCGAGCCGGGCCGGTACCGGCACCAGCCGGCGGGCAAGCCGTCGCTGGACGTGGGCGGCGCGGTCATCGGGCGCGACCTGATCTGCGCGCGGGGCGCGAAGGAGTTCGTCGCCCACGGCGGCGTGCGGGCCAGGCGGGCGCAGGTGGGCCGGATGGCCACGTTCGCGGGCGCGGTCCTCGGCGACAAGCTGGACGCGCACGCGCTGAACCTGCTCGGGATGGCGGTGCCGGAGCTGGAGCTGACGCCGATCGGCCCGCCGCGTGGCGACGTGACGCTGCGGCAGGTCCGCTGCACGGTGCTGGACGACAACGAGCACTTCTGGGGCGCGACCGGGTGGATCGACCTGGAGGAGTTCCGCTACGACTCGCTGCGGCACCCGATCGACCTGCGTGACGACGCGGAGGTCGACCGGCGGCTGCGCTGGCTGCGGCAAGCGATGCGGCGCACGTACCGGCCCGGGCCGTACGACCAGTTCGCCGAGATGCTGCGGGCGGGCGGCAACGACGAGCACGCGGCCACCGTGCTGGTGGAGAAGCAGCGGCTGCGGTACCGGGCGGTCGCCGAGGGCCGCCGCGGGCTGCGCCCGCTCGTGCTGCTGTGGAGCTGGCTGCAACGCGCGATGGTGGGCTACGGCTACCGGCCGGCGCGGGCGCTGGCGTGGCTAGTGGCGACGTGGCTGGTGGGCAGCCTGTACTTCGCGGCGGGGCCGGCGCTGTCGGAGATCAACGAGCAGGACCACCTGACGTGGAACCCGTGGCTGTTCACCATCGACCTGGTGGTCCCGATCGTGGACTTCGGCAACAAGAACCGCTGGCACACCCCGGAGGGGGCGCAGTGGGTCGCGTCCGGGCTGATCGTGATGGGCTGGGTGCTGGCGACCACCGTGGCGGCGGGCGTGACCCGGATGCTGAAGCGCTGACCGGACGCGTCGAGCCCGCCCGGCGGGTGGCCGGACGGGCTCGACGCGGTGGTGCGGGCTAGTGGACGGCGACGGGCTTGACCCGGTCGCTGTCCTCGTCCACGTGGTAGTCCTCGGCCCGCGTCTCGTCGGTGCCGTTGAACGCCTTGGTCTGCTTGGCGATCAGCGTGACGACGACGGCGACGAGCAGGTTGGCCACGACGGCCACGGCGCCGACGTAGACCTGCACGGTGGAGCCGGCGAACGGGTGCCAGCCGAACAGCGACAGCTTGTCCAGCGGCAGCGCGGAACCGGCGAAGTGCGCCTTGCCGACGGCCGGGTTGCCGATGTTGTAGAGCAGCCACATGCCGTAGCCCATGCCGACGACCCAGCCGGCGACGAGGCCCCACAGGTGGAACCAGCGCGTGTAGAGCGCGATCGCCACCGCGGGCAGCGTCTGCAGGATCATCACGCCGCCGATGAGCTGCAGGTCGATGGAGAACTGCGGGTCGATGAACACGATGAACGCGACCGCGCCGAACTTCACCACCAGCGACGCCAGCTTGGCCTGCTTGGCCTCCTGGGCGGGCGTGGCGTCCTTCTTCAGGTACTCCTTGTAGATGTTGCGGGTCCACAGGTTCGCCGCCGCGATCGACATGATCGCCGCGGGCACCAGGGCGCCGATCGCGATGGCCGCGAACGCGACGCCGGCGAACCAGCTCGGGAACTCCTGGCCGAACAGCACCGGCACGATCGTGTTCGTGTCCGGGCGGCCCGTGGCCTGGTTGGTGATCGGCTTCGCGCCCGCCGTGATGGCGACGAAGCCCAGCATCGCCAGCAGGCCCAGCAGCAGCGAGTACGCGGGCAGCGCGACCATGTTCCGCTTGATCACGTTGCGGCCGCGCGAGGCGAGGATGCCGGTCAGCGAGTGCGGGTACAGGAACAGCGCCAGCGCCGAGCCCAGCGCCAGGGTGGCGTACTGGAGCTGGTTGTTGGCGGTGAGCAGGATGCCGTCGGCCTTGTTCTCGGTCGCCGCGAACTTCGCCTGCGCGCTGTCGAAGACCGCGCCCCACCCGCCGAACTTGCCGGGCAGGTAGATCACCGCGACCAGGATGACGATGTAGATCAGCGTGTCCTTGACGAACGCGATGAGCGCCGGCGCGCGCAGGCCCGACTGGTAGGTGTAGAGCGCCAGGATCACGAACGCGATGAACAGCGGCAGGTGGCCGAGGATGCCGGAGCCGTTGAGGCCCATCGTGCGCAGCACGGCCTCCAGGCCGACGAGCTGGAGCGCGATGTAGGGCATGGTGGCGACGATGCCGGTGATCGCGACCAGCAGCGCGAGCCAGTGCGAGCCGTACCGGCCGCGGACGAAGTCGGCCGGCGTCACGTACCCGTGCACGCGGGACACCGACCACATGCGCACCAGCGGCAGGAACACGATCGGGTACAGCACGACCGTGTAGGGCAGGGCGTAGAAGCCGAGCGCGCCGGCGCCGAAGACGAGGGCGGGCACGGCGACGAACGTGTAGGCGGTGTAGAGGTCACCGCCGACCAGGAACCAGGTGATCCACGAGCCGAACTTGCGCCCGCCCAGGCCCCACTCGTCCAGGTGGTCGAGGGTGTCGCCCGCCTTCCACTTCGCCGCGACGAAGCCCAGGACGGTGACCAGCAGGAACAGCGCGCTGAACACCACCAACTCGGTCCACTGCATCACTTGGCCCCCTCGTCCAGGTCGTCAACGCCGAGCAGGTCCGGCTTGCCCTCGACGACGGGTTGGTCCTTCGTCTTCACGTAGACCAGGCCGACGCACAGCACGCCCACGGGCACCCAGGCGAACTGGTACCAGTAGAAGAACGGCAACCCCAGCACCCTCGGCTCGTCGGAGTTGAACCAGGGTGTGACGAGCATGAGCAGCGGAACCAGCAGCAGCAGGTTCCAGTTGCTCCAGCGGAGGCTGGATTTTCGAGCAGACGGCATGTGCCCCTCCGTACGGCGGCCCGGTGACGCGGTGTCGCGCATGGTAGGTCGACAGGGGGACAGCCGTCACCATGTCGGGTGGGTAACCGACGGATGACGTAGTTGGATCGTGACCAACTACCGCGTGAGGCGCAGGCCCCCGACCCACCTGCCGCCCGGCGCGGTCGAGGTGGTCGGGCAACGCCTCTTCGGCCTGCCGAACCCGACCCGGGGGCGTGATCGTCGAACGGTCCCCGGGGGACCGGTGGACCCCTGGTGGACCTGCCGCCCTCCGTGGCCGAACGGGTGAAAACGGTGGCCGGTGGGTGCGGCGGCCGTTCGGCGGGTTCCTCCACCCGACCGCGGTCGGCCAGCATCGGTGGGTGACCAGACGACTCCGCGCAGTGATCGCCTTCCTCCTCGGTCTGTCCCTCCTCGCCCTCCCCGGCGTCGCGCACGCGCAGCCCGCGCCCTGCTTCGACCCGGCCGCGCCCCTCACCGTCGAGGAGGGTCGGTTGGTCGACCGGCTGGCGCCCGACGGGCCGGAGGTCGGGCCCGAGCTGGTCCGCCTGGCCGGCCTGGACGACGAGGTCGGCCGGTTCACCGCCCGGCTGTGCGAGCCGCTGACCCGCGCGCAGGCGACCGCGTGGGCGTTGACCGGCGGCGCGGAGCTGTGGCGGGCTGCGGTGGAGCGTGCCCATGAGCAGCGAACACAGGAGCAGCGAACACAGGAGCAGCAGGGGTGGGACTCCTACGACGACCGGCCGCTGTACTGGGCGCGGCTGCTCGGGACCAGGGCGCTGCGGCAGTGGCAGCCGCGGGGGTGGCGGCTCGGCGATGCCGACCGGGCGCGGTTGGTGGAGTCGTTCGACCGCGCCTCCCGGGGCGTCCACGACCTGAGGTTCACCGGCGGGGTGCGGCGGGTGGCGGTCACCGGGTTCGACCCGTTCCAGCTCAGCGGCACGTCCGTGCGCCGCAGCAACCCGGCGGGCGCGGCGGCGCTGCGGCTCGACGGCCGGGTGCTCGACACGCCGTCCGGACCGGTCGTGGTGGAGGCGGCGGTGCTGCCGGTGCTGTGGGGCGCGTTCGACCGGGGCGTCGTGGAGCGGTTCTACGGCACGGCGCTGGCGGCGCGGCCCGCCGCGGTGGTCACGATCAGCCAGGGCAGGCCGGGGCGGTTCGACGTCGAGCGGTGGGCCGGGCGGTGGCGCGGCGGGTTCCCCGACAACGACGACGTGTCCGTGCGCGGCGTGGTGCCGGACGCGGCCGGGTGGCCGCAGCCCGCGCTGGAGTTCATCGAGACCACGTTGCCGCACCAGCGCCTCGTCGACGCCGGGACCACGCCGTTCCCGGTGCTCTACAACCGCGAGTTCTGCGAGTGGCCGTTGGGCACGACCCCCGGCACGGGCACGCCGAGCTGCCGCACCGACGAGCCGACGCCGGGTGCCGCGGCGGCGAGCGGCAGCGGCGGCGACTACCTGTCCAACGAGTCGATGTACCGGGCGAACCGGCTCCGGCTGGGCCTGGGCGCCACGGCGACGGCGGGCGGTCACCTGCACACGCCGGTGCTCGGCCAGCCCGCCGACCAGGCCGCGCTCACCGACGCGGCCTTCGAGGCGGACCGCCGGGCCATCGTCGACCAGGTGGTCGCACTGGTGTCAGTAGTCTGACCGCGTGGAGGGCTGGCGGGCGGCGGTCGTGGCACTGGCCGCGCTGTCGCTCGCCGCCTGCACGACCCCGGTGCCGGGGGTGCCGGACGCCGAGGTCGTCCGCCCCTCGCTCACGCCGACCGTCGACCGGCTGCCCCAGGCCGGCCAGTGCACGGACACTGGCCTGGAGGTGCTCGACTGCGCGACCGAGCACGAGGCCGAGGTCACCGAGGTCGGCGTGCTGGACGGCCTGGGTGCCGACTACCCCGGCGACCGGGACCTGCGCCGGGCCGCCCTGCCCGCGTGCCGCGCCGCGCTCACCGCCTACCTCGGCAGCGCCGACCACGACGCCACCCGCCTGCAGGCGCACGCGTGGTGGCCGAGCCGGGACGGCTGGGCGAGGGGCGACCGCTGGCGCGTGTGCGCGGTGGTGGAGCTGAAGCCGGACGGCAGCCGGGTGCGGCGCAAGGCCGGCGCGAAGGACCTCCTCAAGGCCGCCGGGTTCGGCACGGTGCAGTTGTGCGCGACCGCCTCGCCGGGCGAGGCCAAGGACGCCGGGATCACCACCTGCGACCAGCCGCACCGGGCCGAGGCCGTGCCGGGCGTGCTCACGCTGGGCGATCCGCGGGACCCGGCTCCCGCCCTGGAGCAGGTGAACGCGCGGGCGGCCGAGCACTGCGCGCGGGCCGTGCGGAACTACGTCGGCGCGGACCGGGAGGACGTCTTCGCGTCCTGGCGGGCGTTCGGCAGCCAGGCGTGGTCGGAGGGGTGGACGTCGGCGGTCTGCTACGCCGAGGCGACGCGCCCGTTCAGCGGTCGGCTGTGGGGCCTGGGCCGCAACCCGCTGCCGGCCTGACCCACCCGCCGCCCGGTTGCCCGTCCACCACCGGTCGGCCCGTCCACCGGTTGGACGCACCGACCCACAGGCTGTGCACAGTTCCATCCACACCCTGTGGACAACTCGTACCGCCGCCGGGGCGGCACCGCGGACACCGGGCACACCGGAACCGGTCCGCCGCGCTCGATCAAGGGCCTGAGCACGGACGAAGGGGTGGGGTACCCGGTTCGAACACCATCGAACCGGCCTTTTCGATCACCCTCGCGGTCGGCGGCGCGGCTGGGGACAGCTCCCCCGGCGCCACCGGACCGCGCCCGAGCGGGGACCCCGGGGCGAACGAGAAGAGACCCGGTGGACGCCGTTGGCCACCGGGTCTCACGCCGAGAACACCTCGGGGGTGCGGGCTCAGCCGAGGCGGAGCTTGAGCGCCTCCAGCTCGTCGCGCAGCGAGGTCGGCACCTTCTCGCCGATCTTGGCGAACCACTCCTCGATCATCGGGATCTCGGCGCGCCACTCCTCGGCGTCGACCCGCAGCGCGGCCTCGACGTCCCCGGTCGGCGCGTCGAGGCCGTCGAGGTCCAGCGCGTCGGCGGTCGGCACGTGCCCGATCGGCGTCTCCACCGCAGGGGCCTTGCCCTCGATGCGCTCGACGGCCCACTTCAGCACGCGCGAGTTCTCGCCGAACCCGGGCCACAGGAACCGCTTGTCCTCGCCCCGGCGGAACCAGTTCACGTAGAAGATCTTCGGCAGCTTGTCCGCGTCGGCCGACTTGCCGGTGTCGATCCAGTGCTGGAAGTAGTCACCGGCGTGGTAGCCGATGAACGGCAGCATCGCCATCGGGTCGCGCCGCACGACACCGGTCTTGCCGACGGCCGCCGCGGTCGTCTCGCTGGACAGCGTCGCGCCCATGAACACGCCGTGCTGCCAGTCGCGCGACTCGGTGATCAGCGGGATCGTGGTGGCCCGGCGACCGCCGAAGAAGATCGCCGAGATCGGCACGCCCTTCGGGTCCTCCCACTCGGGGGCCTTGATGTCGCACTGGGCGATCGGCGTGCAGTAGCGGGAGTTCGGGTGCGACGACAGCTCCTCGCCGCCGGGCGTCCAGTCCTGCTTCTTCCACGAGGTCAGGTGCGCCGGCGGCTCGCCCATGCCCTCCCACCAGACGTCGCCGTCGTCGGTCAGCGCGACGTTGGTGAACAGCGAGTTCCCCTTCTCGATGGTGCGCATCGCGTTGGGGTTGGTGTGGTAGTCGGTGCCGGGCGCGACGCCGAAGAAGCCGTTCTCCGGGTTGACCGCGTACAGCCGGCCGTCCTCGCCGAACCGCATCCAGGCGATGTCGTCGCCCAGGGTCTCGACCTTCCAGCCCGGGATGGTCGGCTCCAGCATGGCGAGGTTGGTCTTGCCGCACGCGCTGGGGAACGCCGCCGCGATGTAGTACGACTTCTGCTCCGGCGAGGTCAGCTTGAGGATCAGCATGTGCTCGGCCAGCCAGCCCTCGTCGCGGGCTATCACCGAGGCGATGCGCAGCGAGTAGCACTTCTTGCCCAGCAGCGCGTTGCCGCCGTACCCCGAGCCGAACGACCAGATCATCCGCTCCTCGGGGAACTGGGTGATGTACTTCGTCTCGTTGCACGGCCACGGCACGTCGTCCTGGCCCGGCTCCAGCGGCGCGCCGATCGAGTGCAGCGCCTGCACGAAGTCGGCGTCCTCGCCGAACCGCGCCAGCGCCTTCGTGCCCATGCGGGTCATGATGTGCATCGAGACGACCACGTACTCCGAGTCCGTGATCTCCACGCCCAGCATCGGCTTCTCGGCGTCGAGCGGGCCCATGCAGAAGGGGATCACGTACATCGTCCGACCGCGCATGCACCCGCGGTACAGCTCGGTCATGATCGACTTCATCTCGGCGGGGTCCATCCAGTTGTTCGTGGGGCCCGCGTCCCGCGGGTCGACCGAACAGATGAACGTGCGCTCCTCGACCCGCGCCACGTCGGTGGGGTCCGAGGCCGCCCAGAACGAGTTGGGTTTCTTCTTCAGCGGGACGAAGGTGCCCGCGTCCACGAGTTTGGCCGTGAGCCGATCCCACTCGTCCTGGGAGCCGTCGGCCCACACCACTTCATCGGGGCAGGTCAGCTCGGCGACCTCGCGCACCCAGGACACCAGGCGCGCGTGGTTGGTCGGTGCGTGGTCGAGACCGGGAATGGTCACTGCCGTCATCTCGTCTCGTCTCCTAGCTGAGCGCCAGCCCACGGCGGACGCCGTTGTCCTGGTGGGACGTCCTCGGGAATGGCACCGCCCGCCCGGTGGAGGGCGTGCCGTTTAAGGGGTAGACGGAGGTTAGCCGGGTTAATCCCGGGTAACGCACATCCGACCTGTCGGCTGGCTCACAAAACCGATTCTGGAATCGATTCAGCACCCGATCACCACAAATCAGGCTGTGACCTGGGCTTTAGTCGGTGGAATGCAAGGGTCGCGAGTGCGTCGATCGCCACACGTTCAGGTGACTGAACCGGGGTGATCGTGAGAGCGCTCTCACAACGTGACGAAAAATTGCCGCGCCACAATGCCGGATTTCTCAACCGTTTCAGGAACAGCGCGCCGGCGATCCCGGCAACGCGGTCGACGGCTGTTCCACCTGCACCACAAGGGGTTCGCCGAACACGCACACCACCTGTCCCGCGGGTGGTCGGACGCCCGCTCCCGGTCCGCGGCGACCCGCGCGAAGGGCACCAGCACGTGGATCCCGCCGTCCTCGACCTCGAACCGCGACGCGGTCCGGCCGGTCGGCCACCCACACTGCCGTCACGTCCTCGCGGCTCGCGCCGCCCTCGCCGTCGCCGCCCTCGCCGTCACTGGGCCGATGACCGTGCGCGCATCATCGCGACAGGGGCACGACCTCCGCACCCGGATTCCCGGCCAGGTCCGTCTCGGCGCGGGCGATGGCCGCGTCGAGCGCCGCCCGGAAGTCCGCGATCGAGGTGTCCTCGAGCTGGAAGCAGAACTCGTCGCCGGAGCCGAGGAGTTCCAGGACGCCGTTGTTCACGTTGATCGTGCACACGGCCGCTTCACCCCGGTCGTCCTGGCACCGCAGCAACCACTCCCGCCGCTCCCGCTCCTTGCGGATCACCCTCTGCGCCATACCTCTCCTCCTACCTGGTTGTATATCACCGGACACGCCGAGTAACCCCTATAGATTAGGGTTCAGATAGCCCGTTAGCGATAACTCGATGGAGTGGACACATGGCGCTGGCGCGGCAGACCATCGAGCGCCTCCAACTGGGGCTCGCCCTCACCCGGCTGCGCAACCAGGCGAAGAGGTCCCAGGGCGAGGCCGGCGCGGCGATCGGCCGCACCGCGGGCCGGATCAGCCAGGTGGAGAACGGCAAGGGCGGGCTGGGGGTCGACGAGCTGACCAAGCTCCTCGACTTCTACGGCGCGCGGGGACGCGAGCGCGAGACCATCCTGGCCCTCGGTGCCGCGGCGAGGCGACGGGCACCGCGTCGGGGATACGTCGACAACCTCCCGGAGCCCTTCCAACGCCTGGCCGAACTGCAGGCCGCGGCCACCAGGGTCCGCTGGTACGAGTGCGGGGTGATCCCGGGCCTGGTCCAGTCCAAGGACTACGTCCGGGCGATCATGGCGGTGTCCAACTCCATCCACTGGCCCGACTCCGAGACGGAGACCGCCGAGCGCACCGCCTTCCGCCTCGAACACCAGCGCCGGGTGCTGGAGACCGGTAGCCCGAAGCGGATCGAAGTCGTCTTCACCGAGGACTCGCTCGACCACGTCATCGGCGGCGAGTCGGTGATGCGCGGTCAGGTGCTGCACCTGCTCCAACTCCTGGAGAGCCATCCCGACCTCGACATCGCCGTGGTGCCGGCGGGCACCGCGGACAACCCGGCGCTGGGCGGTGGCCTGGTGGTGCTCGACTTCGCCCAGTCCACACCGGTGAGCTTCGCGACGAGCCTGCACGGTCCCGCCCCCTACTACGATCAACCCGAGGACGTCGAGCCGATGCAGCGGATCTTCGACCGGGTCAGGGAGCTGGCGCTGAGCCGGGCGGACACCCGGGCGCTGTTGATCGGGCGGATCGAGGAGGGCACGTGATCGCGCGCGACACGGGGTGGATCAAGAGCAGCCGCAGTTCCGGCGGCAGCAATGCGTGCGTCGAGGTGCGGTTCCGCGGGACGACGGTGGGCGTTCGGGATTCGAAGAACGCCGACGGGCCCGCCCTGAATGTCCGGAAAAGCGCTTGGCGCGCATTCCTGGTCTCCCTCGACAAGTGATTGCACCGATGTCGGGCCGTCGGTGAAGGGCCACGCTCCGAGGCACAGGCTTTTCCCCTGCACCCGGAGGTGACCACGTGCGTCGAGTCATCGGAGTCTTGGCGGCACTCGGCTTGGCCCTGCTCGCGCCCGTCCCCGCGGCCAACGCCGCGACCAGCACACCGGTCGTGTTCGTCCACGGCTACACCGGCAACGCCTCGAACTGGGTCGCGGCCGAGACCGTGTTCCGCGCGGCCGGGTGGTCGAGCACCCGGCTGTTCGCCTACGAGTACAACTCCTACGGCGACAACGTGACCAATGCCCGCGGCCTGGCCACGTTCGTCGAGCGGGTGAAGTCGCAGACCGGCCAGTCGAAGGTGGCGATCGTCAACCACTCGATGGGCGGCCTGGTCAGCCAGTACTACCTGAAGGTCCTGGGCGGCAACACCAGCGTCAGCCACCTCGCGTCCATCGCGGGCGCGAACCACGGCACCACCGCCGCCGGCTCGTGCCTGGTGTTCGTCACCTGCCAGCAGATGTTCCCGGGCTCGTCGTTCATCAACCAGATCAGCAGCGGCGACGAGACGCCCGGCAGCACCCGCTACGCCACGTGGTACTCGCCGTGCGACGGGGTGATCCTGCCCTACACGAGCACCCCGCTCAGCGGTGCGACGAACAACTACGTGCTGTGCCAGACGCACATCGGCTTCCTCGCCGACACGCTCGTGCTGGCCGACATCGCGGCCTTCGTCAAGTCCTGAGCCGCACCCCGGCGCGCCACCTCCGCGACGGGGGTGGCGCGCCGGCGCGCGAGCGGGGTCAGTTGGGGCTGATCCACTGGCCGGTGACGGAGTCGATGCGGACCACGCCCGACACCGTGACCTTCTCCTCGGAGCCCGTGAGGCCGTTCGACCACGCCTCGTCGCCGTCGGGCGCGTACTTGCCGTCCTCGCCGATGCGACCGTGCTCGACCTGCGTCCACTCGTCCTCGCCGGTGTGCCGCGACACCGTGACCTCGCCGTCCCGGGTGATCTCGGTGGCCAGGTCGGCGGTGCCGTCGCCGTCGGCGTCGGTGAACAGCCAGGTGTCGCCGTCCTCGTCCTTCACCACCGCCGTGTCGGCCCGGCCGTCGTTGTCGGTGTCCTCGGTGGCGGGCCCGACGTTCTGGTCCGCGCCGCCCTCCACGTCCACGACGACGGACTTGCCGGCGTTGGTGTTGGTCTGCCCGGTGTGGTCGTCGGACGGGTCGACGGCGACCCACTCGCCGGAGCCCTCGTCGAACCGCGCCTGCCCGGTGAGGTCGCCGTCCTCGTCGAACGAGCTCATGAGGTCCGCGTCGCCGTCACCGTCGGTGTCGCTGAACGCGAGGTGCCCGCCGTCGTCGGTCTCGATGACCACGCTCTCCTCGACACCGTCCTGGTCGAGGTCGTAGTTCGCCTCGGCGGTGTACTCCTCGTCGCCGACCGTGACCTTCAGCTCGCCGTCGGTCGCGCCTGTCTCGTCGATGTACACCGTTCCCGCCCTCCTGCGTGCTCTGTGCCGGTTCGACTCACGTTATGCCTGTTCGGTTCCACCGGGGAAGTTCCGGTTCAGGCCCGGTCGCGCAGGGCGCGGATGCGGGACAGCAGGTCGTCGACCTTCGCGCGGCCCGCGGTCAGTTCGGTCAGGCGCCTGGTGACGGACTGCAGTGCCCTGGTGCGTTCGCCGGCCTCCATGCGCAGGGCCTTGTCGACCTCGCGCAGCTCCGCCTCGATCGCCTCGACCCGCTTGCCCAGGGCCTCGTCCAGCGCCAGGGACAGCTGCTGCTCGGCCTCGATCAGCTGCTCCGCCACCAACTGGTCCACGGTGGACCGGGCGTCCGCGATCGCGTCCGACAGCCACTGCTTGACGTGCTGCTTGTCCGCCGAGTGCTTGCGCGTGCGGGCCATCCACCAGCCCGCGCCCAGCCCCAGCACGATCGTCACCGGCAGCACGACGGGGTTCAGCGCCGCCACGCCCAGCCCGGCCAGCGGCAGCGCGGCCAGCCTGCCCGCGCCGAGCCCGCCGGACACGCCCATGAACACCAGCAGCTTGTCCTCGGCGGTCGGGACGCGCTTCTCCGGCGGTCGCAGCACGACCGGCGGCGTCGCGCCGCGCGCGAACTGGCCCCGGATCACGGCCAGCTCCTCCGGGGAGAACAGGTCGGCCAGCGCCGCGTCCGCCACCCGGCCCAGCCGCGCGGCCAGCCCGGCGCTGATCCGGCCGGACACCACCTGCAGCGCCGCGTCGACCTCCTGCGGCAGCGCGGCCAGCCGCTCCCGCGACGCCGAGTCGACGGCCGTGCGGAACCACGCCTGCACGTCCCGCATCTGGCGGCTGACCTCGTGCGAGCCCTCGACCCGGGCCCGCTGCACCTCGCCGCGCAGCCGCACCTGCCAGCCGCGCGTCGACGAACGGCGCTGTGAGTTCAGCTCGTCCCGCCGCCCGCGCAGCGCCTCGGCCTCCTCCTCGCCCGACGACAACGCGCGCTTGTCCGCCTCGTTGCGCGCGATCAGCTCGTCCAGCACGGTCGCCAGCGCGCGCAGGGCGTTGGCCTCGCCGAGCATCGCCGCCCGGCCGACCACGAGGTCCTGCAACGCCGACTGCAGCGCGCCGACCCCGGACCGCTCGCGCAGCATCGCCGCCGCGTCCGGGTTCGGCGCCCGGGCGGCCAGCTCGAACATCCGCGACGACACGGGGTGGAAGGTCGCGTCCCGGAACCTCGGCGCGTGCTCGGCCAGCAGCGCCCGGTCGGCCTCCAGCACCTGCCGCCAGCCGCGGTACTGGTCGACCTTGGTCAGCGCGAACACCACGGTCTCGACGCGCTCCCCGACCGTGCGCAGGAAGTCCAGCTCGCCCCGCGTGAACGGGGCCGAGGCATCGACCACGAACAGCAGCGCGGTCGCGGTGGCGGCGGCCTCGGCGGCCAGCTCGCCGTGCACCGAGTCCAAGCCGCCCACGCCCGGGGTGTCCACCACGGACAGCCGCTCCAGCAGCGGGATCGGGGCCTCCACCTCGACGTACCGGGGCGGCAGCATGCCCTCGGGCAGCTCGTGCGCCGCCGACACCCAGTTCACGATCTCCGAGCGGTCGAACGGCACCGGCGACATCGACCCGGCGTAGCAGGCGCGGGCCGACCACTGCGCGCCGTGCCGGAACACCAGGTAGGTGGCGGTGGCGACCTCCGCGTCGACCGGCGACAGGTTCGGCGTCGCCAGCAGGGCGTTGACCAGCGAGCTCTTGCCCCGGTTCGTCTCGCCGACGACCACCACCGACGCCGGGCCGGCCCGCCGGGTCTCGACGAACGACGCCGCCGACGGGTCGATCGCGCGGACCAGGGCGGTCAGCTTCTCCCTGGTCTGCCGGACGAGCTGCGGCAGGCCGGTCATCGCGCGGTGTAGACGGTGACGACGGGTGCGCGCAGCGTCCGGCCGCGATCGGCGAAGCCGACGACCTCGGTCTCGGCCACCACGCCGTCCAGCGACGCGTCCCCCGTGGGCACGGTGCCGCCCGCCTCGTGCCGCGACGGGTCGAACCGCTCGCCGTCGGGCCGCAGCGCGGTCACGCCGATGGCCGCCAGGCCCTCCTCCAGCCGCTCCACGACGCCGGCGCTGCGCGCCCGGTCCAGCGCGTACAGGCACAGCTGCACGAGCGCGCGCCGCTCGGCCAACGCCTGGTCCAGCAGCTCGTCGGCGATGGTGGTCTCCAGCGTCGCCGCTCCCGGGTGGGTCTCCACAGGGTGGTCCGACGCCGTGCCGCCCGGTTCCGTTCCGCTCATCGCCGTCCCCGCAGTTGTTGCCAGATCAGGAAGTACGCCCGGTGCACCACGTGCGCCACGCGGCTCTGCGCGGGCGTGGCGCCGAACGACGCGAAGGAGCGCCACCAGCCGGCGCGTTCCAGGGCGTAGGCCATCAGCTCCCCGGCGGGTCTGCCGCGCAGGCCGAGCTGCTCGGCGACGTCGGGCGAGCTGCCGAACCGCAGCACCTCCTCGACCAGGTCGTTGGGCATCGCCACCGCGCCCGACGCGACGAGCGTCAACGCCTCCAGCAGCCGGAGCTGGTGCGCCTCCGGCTTGGCCAGCAGCACCTCGATCGCGTCGTGCACGCGCTGCCGCTCGTTCGGGTCGCCGGAGGCGGCGGCCAGCGCGGTCACCGACGCCAGCGCCGCCGCGGCCTTGATGCCGTCGGCCCGCGACCGGAACACCGCGTTCAGCTTGGCCCGCACGCCGTCCAGGCCGGAGGCGTCGAGCAGCTTGCGGCGCAGCGCGCCCGCCGTGATGCCCGGTTCGGCGTCCACGGCCTCCAGCGCCTTGCGGATGCCGTACAGGTCGAGCTTCTCCAGCAGCCGGGAGCGGGTGCCCACCGGCACGTCGCACTCCCAGCTCGCGAACAGGTCGGCCGAGATCAGCATCGTCTCGCGGGTGGCCTCGTCCAGCTCGGCCAGCCTGCGCAGCGCGTCGGCGTCGGCCGAGGTGAAGCCGCCGGTCTCGGTCGACTCGGCGACCAGGCCGATCACCGGCAGCACGTCGGCCACGCGCGGCTTGAGGGTGAGCGCCTGCCGCTCGGCCAGCAGCACGGCGGCCCGCCACGTGTCGCCGCCGGAGCCCTCGACGGTCTCGGCGGCGATCGTGTCCGCCTTGTTCAGCACCGCGATCGCGTTGACCGGGCCCGCCTCGCGGCTCGCCGTGGCGGCGGTGAACGCGGCCAGCGCCTGCTGGTCGTCCGCGCGCACGCCCTGCGTGACGACGTAGAGGACGGCCTCCGCGCCGGCCACCGCGTTGCGGGACACCGGGTCCAGGCCGTCCGGGTCGGGCGCGGCGCCCAGCAGGGCCTCGGTGCGCGCCACCGACGCGGCGTCCAGCGAGCCCAGGCCCGGCGTGTCGATCACCGTGAGGTCGCGCAGCACCGCGTTGGTCAGGTAGGCCTCGACGTGCGAGACGCGGTCGACCTCCACGCCGAGGTCGGGCGGGATGGAGCCGTCGGCCTCGAACGGCAGCACCTGCTTGCGGCCGTCGGTGAACACCACCTCGACGCGGTCGACCGTGCCGTACTGGAAGCGGGTCACCAGGCGGGTGCACTCGCCCACGTCCGTCGGCGCCACGCGCCGCCCGATCAGCGCGTTCACCAACGTCGACTTGCCGGACTTGATCCGACCGGCGACGGCGACCTGCAGGGGCGCGGACAACCGGCGCAGCACCTCGCCCAACCCGGCCGCGGTCGCGGGCGAGACCTGCGGGCGCAGGCCGGCGCAGAGGTTCGCCACCGCCGCCGAGAGCGGACCGGCGAGCTGCTTGGCCTGCGTCGTCACGCCGGAGATCGTGCCACGTCAGGGTGACGTCCGGTTTGCGAACGCGGGGACGCGGGTATTTCCGCGATCGACGAGGGAGGTCCGCCATGGAACAGGGATATGCGGTGTTCCTGCTGCTCGGCGTGGTGCTGGTGCTGATCGACGGTCAGCTGATCTATCGCAGCGGCAGGGGGTACATGAGCCGGGCGTACGGCGACCCCGAGGCGGCGAGGTCGATGACGCGCCTGGCGACCGTGCTGTTCCACCTCGTGGTGCTCGGCCTGCTCGCCATCGTGTCGATCATCACCGTCCAGACCGGGGACCCGGTCAAGGACGTCGTGGTGAAGCTCGGCGTCATGCTCCTGGTCCTGGCGCTGGTGCACGCGGTCACCATGATGATCCTGGGCCGCATCCGCGACCGGCAGCTCCAGCAGCAGCTGGCCGACGAGATGGCCGAGGAGCACCGCCAGTACGAGCAGCAGCGGTCCGTGCCGCCGCAGACCCGCGTCGAGGCCCCCGTGCACGGTGCGCCCGCGCCGCGCGTCGGGGTCGCCGAGGCCGAGGTCGACCCCACGCAGGTCAAGACCATCCGGTAGGTCGCGGGGGTCGTCCGCCTGGAGGACTAGGCGGGGGTCAGCCCGTGGCGCGACGCGCGGCCCGTGAGCGGTACCTAACCTTGGTCACGTGCGGCGGCTGAGCCTGTGGATGCGAGCGCACCCGGTCTTCGGGGATTCCCTGATGGCCGGGTTGCTGCTGCTGGCCGACCTGGCGTCGCTGGCGTCCGGCTGGTCGAACGTGGCCGGGACGACGCTGGTGCTCGTCGGCGCGGTGCTCATCGTGCCCGTGGTGTTCCGGCGCAGGCACCCGCTCGGCTCGTCGTACGCGATCCTGTTCGGCGGCGTGCTCCAACTGCTCACCCACGGCGACCTGCGGACCGGGCTGCCGATCCGGATGGCGGACTTCGCGCTCGCCGTCGCGCTGTACACGGTGGTGGCCTACGTCGGCAGGCGGCAGGGCCTGGTCTACGCGATCTGGCTGGCCTTGGGCACGTTCGTGTGGGCGCTGTGGCCGATGGGCGCGGGCACCGAGGCCGCGTTCATGGTGTTCGTGATCGCGGTCGTGTTCGGGTTCAGCTGGGCGATGGGCGAGTTCGTCGGCGCCCGCCGCGCCTACAACAGGGAGCTGGAGCAGCGGCTCAAGCTGCTGGAGACCGAACGCGACCAGCAGGCGCGCATCGCGGTGGGCGAGGAGCGGTCGCGGATCGCGCGCGAGCTGCACGACGTGGTCGCGCACGCGGTGAGCGTCATGGTGGTGCAGGCCGACGGCGCGGGCTACGCGATCCGGTCGAACCCCGACCTGGCCGAGGCGGCGGTGCGGACCATCGCCGACACCGGCCGGCAGGCGTTGACGGAACTGCGGCGGCTGCTGGGCGTGCTGCGGTCGGAGGACCAGTCGGGCACGCAGTGGGTGCCCCAGCCCGACGCGGGGGACCTGCACGAGCTGACCGAGAACTGCCGGGCGGCCGGGCTGCCCGTGCGGCTGGAGACGGCGGGCGACCTGTCCGCGCTGCCCGCGGGCCTCGGGCTGGGCGTCTACCGGATCGTGCAGGAGGCGTTGACCAACACGCTGAAGCACGCGGGCGCGGGCGCCACGGCGACCGTCCGCGTCGCGCAGGCGGGCGACCGGGTCGAGGTGGAGGTGGCCGACGACGGGTTCGGCACGCCGCACGACCTGGTCGCGGTGTCCGGCGGCAACGGGTTGATCGGCATGCGCGAGCGCGCGGGCGTGCTCGGCGGCACGCTGGAGGCGGGGCCGAACCCCGGCGGCGGGTGGCGGGTCCGCGCCGTGCTGCCGCTGGTCCCGTCATAGGGTGCGGGTGGCTTACGGAAGGGACGGCGTGATCCGCGTACTGCTAGTGGACGACCAGGAGCTCATGCGGATGGGCTTCCGGATGGTGCTCGGCGCGCAAGAGGACGTCGACGTAGTCGGCGAGGCCGCCAACGGGCTCGACGCCGTGCAGCTGGCGGACCGGCTGCGGCCCGACGTGGTGCTGATGGACGTGCGCATGCCGGTGCTCGACGGCGTGGAGGCGACCAAGCGGATCGCCGAGGCGGGCACCGCGAAGGTGCTCGTGATGACCACGTTCGACCTGGACGAGTACGCGTTGTCGGCGCTGCGCAACGGCGCGTCCGGGTTCCTGCTCAAGGACACCCCGCCCGGTGACCTGGTGTCGGCGCTGCGCGCGGTGGCCAGCGGCGACGCCGTGGTCTCGCCGTCGGTGACGAAGCGGCTGCTGAGCCGGTTCCTCGGCGAGGGCGGCGGCGAGCTGCGCGACGCGGCGGTGCTGGAGGCGCTGACCGAGCGGGAGCGCGAGGTGCTGGTGCTGATCGCCAAAGGGCTGTCGAACACCGAGATCGCGCGCAAGCTGTTCCTGTCCGAGGCCACGGTGAAGACGCACGTCGGGCGCATCCTGGCGAAGCTGGAGCTGCGCGACCGGGTGCAGGCCGTGGTGCTGGCCTACGAGACGGGACTGGTCCGACCCGGTGACGTCTGACCGGTGACGTCCGACGGGCGACGTCCGACGGGCGACGTCCGACCGGCGACGTCCGACCGGCGACGTCCGACCGGGCCGGACCGCGGGCCACCGGGTCAGCGGTACTTCGACGCGTCCGCCGTCGTCGGGTCGACGCCCGCCTTGTAGACCTCCTCGTACCAGCGGCCCCAGTCCGGTCGGGAACCGTCCAGGTCGGTGAAGCCGTACTCTCGCATGAGGGTCCAGGACGCGAGCGCCTTGCCGGTGAACCGGTGGCGGTCCGGGTCGGCGGCCAGCGCCGCCACGCCGCGCCCCACGTAGCGCGGCGTCTCGGACATCGCGTAGTGCGGCTCCTTGGCGATCGCGTCGCGCCAGTTCTCCTCGGTCACGCCGAAGTGCTCCAGCATCTGCTCCGACCGCAGGAAGCCGGGCGTGACGGCGACCGACGTGCCGCCGAACGGCTCCAGCTCCTTCGCCATCACCGTGCCGATGCGCCGGATCGCGACCTTCACCGAGTCGTAGGCCAGCGACCCGCTGTAGAACTCGTCGCTGTCGCCGTCGGTCACCTCGACCAGCAGCCCGCCCGGCTCGCGCACCAGCAGCGGCAGCAGCCGGTGCAGGGCGACGAAGTGCGCCTCCACGCTGTTGCGCCACATCCGCAGCTGCTTGTCCAGGTCCTGCTCCCAGAACACCCCGAACTCGGTGTCCGCCTCGCCGCCCCACACGTCGTCCACGAGGACGTCCAGCCGACCGCCCCCGTCGGCCTCGATCCGGGCGCGGAACGCGTCCACGTCCTCCGGCACGGTGAAGTCGCACCGCACCGGGACACCGCGCCCGCCCGCCGCCGTGACCAGCTCCGCGGTCTCCTCGATCGTCTCGTCCCGGCCGATCGGCGACTTGCGCCCGCGCGTCGACCGGCCGCCGACGAACACCGTCGCGCCCGCCGCGCCCAGCTCGACCGCGATCGCGCGCCCCGCGCCCCGCGTCGCCCCCGTGACCGCCGCGACCCTGCCCCGCAACGCCGACATCATCTCCCCTTCCACGCGTCCAGCACCGCGTCCACGTCTTCCGCCAGCCGGTCGGCCAGCTCGCCGCGCGGGCGGACGGACCAGTCCATCGACACGCCGTAGAGCAACCCGGTGAGCACCCGCGCCGCGCGTTCCGGTCCCGGACCGCGCGGGAGCTCCACCCCCCGGGCGAGTTCCAGCACGGTCCGCTCGGTCGCCCCGTACAGCTCGGCGAGCAGCGCCCGCAGCTCCGGGTCGATCAGGTCGACGCCGAGCTGGGCCAGGTGGTGCTGCGCCTCGACCGGGTCGGTCAGGTCCTCGAACCAGGTCAGCAGCGCCGCCCGCAGCCCCGCCACCGGGTCCGCCGCCGCGGCCGCCGCCTCGCGCATCCGCCGCACGTTCGCGTCGGACGTCTGCCGGGTCAACGCCCGGAGCAGGCCGCTCTTGGAGCCGAACCGCCCGGCCACCGTGCCCACCGAGACGCCGGCGCGCTCGGCCACGTCGGCGATCGTGAACCCCGGCCCCCGGCGGCCGATCACCTCCGCCGCCGCGGCCAGCAACCGCTCGTCCGTGATCGTCTTCGGTCGTGCCACCCGGTTATTGAACCACGGTTCAATAACCCTCGCCCAGTAGGGTGACACCAGTGACCTGGAGACCCCGCCTCATCGCCCTGGACATCGACGGCACCATCACCCCCGTGGGTCGCGAGGACGTCGCACCGGCCGTGCGCGCGGCCATCGGCCGGGCCGTCGACCGCGGCGCGCACGTGGTCCTCTCCACCGGGCGCAGCCTGGTCGGCACCCGACCCGTCCTCGACGACCTCGGCCTGCGCGACACCACCGCCCTCTGCTCCAACGGCGCGGTCTGGTGGGACACCGGCACCCGCGAGGTGGTCCGCAAGGTCGAGTTCGACCCCGGCCCGTCGGTCGAGCGGCTGCGCGCCCTGCTGCCCGGCGCGGTGTTCGCGGTCGAGCTGACCGGGGTGGGGAACCTGTCGTTCGGCCGGTTCCCCGACGGTGACCTGTGGGGCGAGGTGCGCGAGGTCCCCTGCGCCGAGCTGGTGGCCACCCGCACGTCCCGGCTGGTCGTGCGCTGGGGCGGCCGCACGCCCGAGGAGCTGGCGCTGCGGCTGCTGGACGTGGAGCTGCCCGGCGTGACGGCGTCGTGCGACCACACCGAGCCGTGGCTGACGCTGACGCCGCCCGGCGTGACCAAGGGCGCGGCGCTGGAGGACCTGCGGGTGGCGCTCGGCGTGGCCCGGGAGGACACGCTGGCCATCGGCGACGGCTCGAACGACGTGGAGATGCTGCGGTGGGCCGCGCACGGCGTCGCCATGGGCCAGGCGCCGGTCGGCGTCCGGGAAGCGGCGGACGCGGTGACCGGGACGATCCTGGAAGACGGCGCGGCGGCCGTGCTGGACCGGTACTTCGGCGCCTAGCCGGCCGCGACCCCGAGGACGACCCGGGGCAGGACCGGGGACGACTCAGGGTGAACACGGATTACTACAACCGAGGTAGCGAGGACGATAAGACTGAAGTCGCACCGACGAGTCAACTACAGACCGATGTGCGCGGCTCCCGGATCGGGCAAGGTTCACCACAGTTCCGGGGGATGTCGTCCAGGGGAGAAACCATGATCGAGGCTGTCGGCCTCACCAAGCGCTACGGGAACACGGTGGCGGTGGACAACCTGTCCTTCACCGTCGAGCCCGGTCGGGTCACCGGGTTCCTCGGCCCGAACGGCGCGGGCAAGTCCACCACCATGCGCATGATCCTCGGCCTCGACCGGCCGACCTCGGGCCGGGTGCTCATCGACGGCAAGCCGTACGCGCAGCTGGACCGCCCGCTGCGCACGGTCGGCGCGCTGCTCGACGCCAAGTGGGTGCACCCCAACCGCTCGGCGCGGGCGCACCTGCAGTGGCTGGCCAAGTCCAACGGCCTGCCCGACCGCCGGGTCGACGAGGTCCTCGACATGGTCGGCCTGACCAAGGTCGCCAAGCGCCGCGCGGGCGGCTTCTCGCTCGGCATGTCGCAGCGCCTGGGCATCGCCGGCGCGCTGCTCGGCGACCCGAAGGTGCTGCTGTTCGACGAGCCGGTCAACGGCCTGGACCCCGAGGGCATCCTCTGGATCCGCCAGTTCATGCAGGGCCTGGCCGCCGACGGCCGCACGGTGCTGGTGTCGAGCCACCTGCTGTCGGAGATGGCCCTCACCGCGCAGGACCTCGTGGTCATCGGCCGCGGCAAGCTGATCTCGCAGTCCACCACCACCGAGTTCGTCGAGCGGTCGACCGAGAACACCGTCCGGGTGCGCAGCCCGCACGCGGACCGGCTCGGCGCGATGCTCGTGGACAAGGGCTTCACCGTCCGCGAGGACGCCGACGGCTCGCTCACCGTGTCGGGCGCCCTCAGCGACGAGATCGGGGACATCGCGGCGGCCGGTGGCGTGGTGCTGCACGAGCTGAGCCCGCAGCGCGGTTCGCTCGAACAGGCATTCATGCAGCTCACCGGCGACTCCGTGGAGTACCACGCCGAACTCGCCGAGACGGGGAAGTGACCACCGATGACTCTGCTCGCCGTTGAACGGATCAAGCTCCTCACCACCCGCTCGCCGTGGTGGTGCATGCTCCTCGCGCTCGGGTTGACCATCGGCCTCACCGCGCTGATCTCGGCCAACTGGACCGGTCCGCTGCCGGTGGTCGGCGCGGTGTTCACCCACACGTTCGGCCTGTACGTGGTGATGGTGATGGCGGCGCTCGCGGTCACCACCGAGTACCGGTTCGGCACGATCAAGGCGACGTTCCAGGCCGTGCCCGACCGCATCTCGCCGATGATCGCCAAGGCCGTCGTCGTGATGCTGCTGGCCGGGCTGGTCGGCGAGGCCGCCGCGTTCGGCTCCTGGGGCGTGAGCTGGCTGCTCGCCGACGACACCTCGCAGCTCGCGCTGACCACGGCCAACGACTGGCGGCACGTGGCGGGCGTCGGCCTGGTCTACGCGGCGGGCGCGCTGCTCGCCCTGGGCGTGGGCGCGCTGGTGCGGCAGACCGCGGGCGCCGTGTCGATCATCCTGGTGTTCGCGCTGGTCATCGAGAGCGTGGTCGGGTTCATCCCGAACATCGGCGACGACATCCAGAAGTGGATGCCGTTCACCGTGGCCGGCAAGTTCGTGCTCGGCGACCCGGACCCGAGCCCGATCCCGGACGGCGCGGGCCCGCTCGCGGTCGGCGAGCTGAGCCCGTGGGGCTCGTTCGCCTACTTCGCCGGCATCGCGCTGGTGATCTTCGTCATCTCGCTCGTCGTGGTGAAGCGGCGCGACGCCTGACGAGGGGAGCCCGCGCCGCCGGTGACGGGGACCGGCGCGCGGGCGGCCGGGGAAGGGGGAGCCCGGGTCACCCTTCGGGGAGGTGGCCCGGGCTCCCCTGCCCTACGTTTCGGCACGTGCGGTTGATCGGACGGGAGATGTCATGATCGAAGCGAGCGGCCTCACCAAGCACTACGGCACGACCGCGGCCGTGGACGACCTGTCGTTCACAGTGCGCCCCGGGCGCGTCACCGGCTTCCTCGGCCCGAACGGCGCGGGCAAGTCCACCACCATGCGGATGATCCTGGGCCTGGACAGCCCGACCCGCGGCCGGGTCACCGTGCGGGGGCAGGACTACCGGTCGCTGCGCGAGCCGCTGCGCGTGGTCGGCGCCCTGCTGGACGCGAAGTGGGTGCACCCCAACCGGTCGGCCCGGGCGCACCTGCAGTGGCTGGCCCGCTCCAACCGCATCCCGGACCGGCGCGTCGACGAGGTGCTGGAGGTGGTCGGCCTCACGCAGGTCGCCAAGCGCCGCGCGGGCGGCTTCTCGCTCGGCATGTCGCAGCGCCTGGGCATCGCCGGCGCGCTGCTCGGCGACCCGGAGGTGCTGCTGTTCGACGAGCCGGTCAACGGCCTGGACCCCGAGGGCATCCTCTGGATCCGCCACTTCATGCACCGGCTGGCCGAGGAGGGCCGGACCGTCTTCGTGTCCAGCCACCTGCTCTCGGAGATGGCCCAGACCGCGCAGGACCTGATCGTGATCGGGCGCGGCAGGCTCATCGCGCAGACCACGACCGAGCGGTTCATCGCCGACGCCACCGAGGACACCGTCCGCGTCCGCTCGCCGCACCTGGACCGGCTGCGGGAGCTGCTGGCGGGCCACGCCCGCGTCACCGAGGCGGCGACGTCGGACGGCGCGCTCGTCGTGCACGGGGTCGAGCCGTCGTTCATCGGCGAGCTGGCCGCGTCGAACGGCGTCACGCTGCACGAGTTGAGCCCGCAACTCGGTTCCCTCGAAGAGGCGTTCATGCAACTCACGAAGGAATCGGTGGAATACCACTCGACCGAGTGACCGGTTCTCGCGCCGCGGCCCGGGAAACGGATTCCCGGGCCGCGACCCGGGTCAGTGCCGGTCGCCGCGCCAGAAGTCGTCGGACGGCGGCGGGATTTCCGTGACGACCGGCGCGTGCGGTCGCCTCATTCGACTCCGCCGGGCCAGCAGGACGCCCGCCACGGCCACCACCGCGCCCACCGCGGTCAGCCCGCCGAACGCCACCAGCAACCGCGTGCCGCCGTCGGTCCCGGTCGGCGGCGCGGCCCGGTCGTCGCCGGGCGCGGGCGGCGGTGCCGGCTCGGACGAGGGCGCGCGCGGCGGCGCGAGCGGGTTGTGCTCCACCCGCGGCACGTCGGCGGTCAGCGCGGCGACCGGGTTGACCAGGCCGAACCCGGTCACGGTGTCCCGGCCCGGCGCCAGCAGGTCGGTCGCGGTGGCGACCAGCCGGTTCACCACGTTGCCCGCGTCCAGCTCCGGGTAGCGGGCGCGCACGAGCGCCGCCGCGCCCGAGACCAGCGCCGTCGCCGCGCTCGTGCCGTCCACCTCGGCGTAGCCGCTGTCCACGACCTTCGGCGGCACGGCGGTCACGATGCGGCGCGCGGGCGCGGCCAGCACGGTCTCCGGACCGGTGTTCGACTCCGGCCACGGCCCGTTGCCCTCGATCGTGCCGGACACCGCGATGACGCCCTTGATGTTGGCGGGCGCGCCCACGTGCTCGTCGCCGTCGTTGCCGGTGCCCGCGACCACCACGGCGTCGTGGTCGAACGCGTAGTTGACCGCCCGCAGCAGGTCGGGCGTGAGCGTGGCGAGCGAGGTCAGGGACAGGTTGACCACGTCGGCGCCCTGGTCGACGGCCCAGGTCACGCCCTCGGCGACGGACGCGGTGGTGAACTTGTCGCCGTCCGCGCCGACCGACACCGGCAGGATCCTCGCGGCCGGTGCCACACCGAGCGCGCCACCGCCGACGGCCCGGCCGGCGATCAGCGTCGCCATGGCCGTGCCGTGTCCGTCGTTGTCCTCGGTGCCGTCCGTGCCGCTCGCGGAGCCGAACCCGGCGCCCGGCAGCAGCGCGCCCGCGAGGTCCGGGCGCGTGTCGTCCACGCCCGAGTCGACCACCGCCACGACGACGCCGTCACCGCGACTGGTGGCGTGCGCGGCCGGGATGCCCAAGGCGGCCAGGTGCCACTGCTGCTCCTCGATCGTCTGCGCCCGGGCCGTGCCCGGGAGCGCCAGCGCGACCAGCACGGCGACGACCGCCGCTCTCCCCGTCACCCAATTCCCCCTGTGTTCGGCATCACAGATATTCCATGTCGTTCGTGTTTCACAGTTCAGGATTCCGGCAGTCGGAGTAAGCCTCTCGTTAAGACGTCGTGAACTCCGGCACAGCCCCATGACAAAAGCTTCTGAAACGGGTCAGATGGAAAGCGCGAATCGTGAGGCGGGCGCCCCTGCCCGCACGCGAATTCGGATACCCCCCGTCAAGGAACCCCCCGGAGGTGAACCCGTGACGGTGCTTGATCCGGACCTGAACGCCGAGGACTCGGCAACCGGGTCGAACGAGCTGCCCGGCAAGGGCCTGCCCAGTCAACGCGACCACACCCTTCGCGTCGAACCGCTGTTGGCGTTGGAATGGTCCCACGCCATCGAAGCCGCGGGAGGCGTCGGCCTGGCCGACTCGCCCGCCGAGAGCCGTCGGGCCTGGATCCACCGGGCCGACGAGCAGCAAGTGCTCGCCATGTTCCGAGCGGTGGGCCCCGACGCACCCGCGCCGTGGTGGCTCAGGGCCCTGGACCGGGGCAGGATCGCCTCGCGCGCGGAGGCGTTCGCCCTGGAGGACGAGGTGACCCGGTTGCTGGGCAGCCGACCGGGTTGGGTGTTCGTCCCGTGGGCGAGCGAGGGCGAGGTCGGCTACTGGGAGTTCGTGCCGTCCGAGAGCGGCGTGTACGGGCCCGCGGAACCGACCACCGTGCAGTTCACCGACCGGCACCCCGGGTTCGTGGACCTGCTCCCGGCGCACCGGGGACCCGGTCGGCGCCAACCCATCGAGTTCACCCCCGCCGAGCTGCGCGAGCAGATCGAGGACCTGGAGAGCATCGCCTAGCGCACCACCTAGGCTGTACGCCCGTGACGTCCAGCCACCAGCGACCGCCGCACCACCGATCCGTCGTCAGCTACGTGCAACGCGGCGAACGGATGACCGTGGGGCAGCAGCGCGCATGGGACCGCCACTGGGAGCGCTTGGGCCAGGAGGTCAAGGCGCTCCCGGCCGGTCCCGTGCGCTTCGACGAGTGGTTCGGGCGCGAAGCCCCGGTGGTCCTCGAGATCGGCTCCGGCATGGGCGAGACCACCTCGCAGCTCGTCGCCGCCGCGCCCGACGTCAACTACGTCGCCGTCGAGGTCTACAAGCCCGGCCTCGCGCAGCTGCTGCTGCGCGCCGAGGCGCTCGACGTGACCAACCTGCGGGTCCTGCGCGGTGACGCGGTCGACCTGCTCACCGAGCACGTGGAGCCCGGCGCGCTCGCCGAGGTCCGGATCTACTTCCCCGACCCGTGGCCGAAGAAGAAGCACCACAAGCGCAGGCTCGTGCAGCCGGAGTTCGTGCGCCTGGTCGCCACCCGCCTGCGGGTCGGCGGCACGCTGCACCTGGCCACGGACTGGGAGGAGTACGCCGAGCAGATGCTCGAGGTGTGCTCCGCCGAGCCGCTGCTGCGCAACCGGCACGACGGGTGGGCGCCGCGACCGCCGTGGCGCCCGGTGACGAAGTTCGAGCAGCGGGCCGTCGAGGAGGACCGGGTCAGCCACGACCTGATGTTCGAGCGGGTGGAACTCACCTGACCGTGGCATAAAGTCCCGGCTCCACCGGGTCGACGCGACGACTCCGCGTGGATTCGTCACCGGATCGAGTGCGATTTGTCGATCACCCGATGTGCCCCGTCTGGCAGTGACGGGTGACCCGGCTCCGCAACTACGGTTGCCGTCCGTGACCGCAGTGGACAACGGACCGACCACCTTCGACGTGGACGCGGCGGAGGGGTTCCTCCGCATGTTCCACGTCGCCCACCCCGAGGCCGGGCCCGTCGGCGGCCGGCTGGCCCGGGTGCGCGAGGAGATCGCCGACACGGGCACCTACCGCCACACCGCCGAGGAACTGGCCTACGGCGCCCGGGTCGCGCTGCGCGACTCCGGCTGGTGCACCAGCGGCGTGCCGTGGCGGCGGCTCAAGGTCCGCGACCTGCGCGGCCTGCGCAACGCCGCCGCCGTGGCCGCCGAGTGCGTCGAGCACCTGCGCCTGGCCACCAACGGCGGCGAGATCCGCCCCCTGGTGACGGTGTTCGCGCCCGACGCGCCGACCGCGTCCGGGCCGTGCATCTGGAACGAGCAGCTCGTCCGCTACGCCGGTCATGCCGACGGCTCCGGCGACCGCCGCTACCGCGGGTTCACCGACGCCGTGCGGGGGATGGGGTGGCGCCCGCCCGCGCCGCCCGGTCGCTTCGACCTGCTGCCGCTGGTCGTCGAGACCGCGCACGAGGGCGTGCGGCTGTTCGCGGTGCCGCCGGACGTGGTGCACGAGGTGCTGCTGGAGCACCCCGAGCTGCCCTGGTTCGGCCGGCTCGGCCTGCGCTGGCACGCCGTGCCGGTGATCACCAACACGCGCCTGGTCATCGGCGGCGTCACCTACCCCGCCGCGCCGTTCAACTCGTGGTTCGTCGGCTCCGAGATCGGCGCCCGGAGCCTCGCCGACGAGCACGCCTACGGCGCCGCCCGGCCCGTCGCCGAGGCGTTGGGCCTGGACACGTCCGCGGAGCGCTCGCTGTGGCGCGACCGCGCCGTGGTCGAGCTGAACCGGGCCGTGCTGCACTCGTTCGACCTCGCGTCGGTCACCATCACCGACCACCACGCGGAATCGCTGCACCGGCTGTCGTGGCTGCGCTCGCGGCAGCGCCACTCCGGCAACCGGCCCGCGTTCCGGCTCGACCCGGTGGCGGCCCGCCGCGCCCGCGCCGGCGGTCCCGCCCGCTTCTCACCCACCCCCGAGGAGACGACCCGGCCCCACCAACCCGGCCGGCTCGCCGAACTGCTCCGACGCCGCGCCGAGGGCGGCTGACCCCCTCAGCGCTGGGAGTCGACCAACACGCCCGCCAACGCCATCAGCACCAGCACCAGCAGGCCCAGCACCGCACCCGCCCACGTGGCTACCACTCCGAACATGGTGTCCTCCCGTTCCCCGACTCGCCCCTCCAGAGTCACCCCGGGATTCGTCATCCGACATCGGCCACTGGTGTGTTTCGGTGCGCGTTCGGGTCAGCCTGGCGGTTGACGGACCACCCGACCGGGGTTGGACGCGCCCCGCACCACGACCACCTACGGTGAGGTCCCGTGGAGAGCACTCACCTCGGTTGGCGGACCCTCCTGCGCCGCCAGTGGCCGCTGGCGTGCGCCCTGCTCTTCTTCCTCGGCGGCGAGGTGCTCGGCGAGGCCGCCTGGTGGCAGCTGCCCGGCACGGCCGCGGTGTGCGCGCTGGCCGTGCTCGCGCCGCGCCGCCCGTTCGACGCGGCGCTGACCGCGGCCACCGCGGTGGCCGTGACCTCGGTCGTGCTGCGGCTGCTGGACGTCGCCCCCGTGGTGCCCGCGATCGGCGGCCTGGTCATCTCCGAGGCCGCGGCGGTGATGGCGGTCGTCGCCGTCGTCGTGCGGCAGGAGCCACTGGGGCGCGCCGCCGTCGCGGTCGCCGTGCTCGTCGCGGTGTCCGCCGCCACCGGGGTGGTGCGGCCGGACTACTGGTCGCGGTACTGGCCGCAGACCTACGCCGGCCCGGGCCCGTGGGAGCAGGTGGTCGGCGGCGCGGTGCTGCTGGCGCTCTCGCTGGGCACCGGGCTGTACTTCCGCGCCCGCGACCGGGAGCGCTCGACCGCGGTGCGGGCCGAGGTGGCGGCGGCGCAGCACGCCGAGCGCATGGCGCTGGCGCGCGAGCTGCACGACGTGGTCGCGCACTACGTCACCGGGATGGTCGTGCACGCCCAGGCGGCGCAGGCCGTGCCGGCGGCGGCGGGCGAGGCGCTGCCGATCATCGTGCGCAGCGGCAACGAGGCGTTGGCCGAGATGCGCCGGCTGGTCGGCACGCTGCGCGGCACGGAGGCCGACGCGCCGACCGCGTCCAGCGACCTGGCCGACGACGTGCGCGGGGTGGTGGAGCGGTCCGGGCAGCCCGTGCGGCTGCACGTCGACCTGCCCGGGTCCGTGCCGCCGTCGTTGGGCCGTTCGGTGCTGCGGCTGGTGCAGGAGTCGCTGACCAACGCGCGCAAGCACGCCGAGGGCGCGTCCGCGGTCGACGTCTCGGTGTCCGTTTCGGACGGTGCGGTGCACGTCGTGGTGGCCGACGACGGGCGCGCGCGCAAGGCCGCGCCGGTCGGCGGGTCCGGCGGCTACGGGTTGGTGGGCATGCGGGAGCGGGTCGAGCTGCTGGGCGGCCGGTTCAGCGCGGGTGCCCGGCCGGGCGGCGGCTGGGAGGTCCGCGCCACCCTGCCCGTGGTCCGCTGACCGGCCGCACCGCCCGACCGCACCGCGCGCCGGTTCATCCCGCGGTGGGGTGGGACGCGGGCAGTTCGACGGGCAGCGGGTAGGTGAACGCGTGCGCCGGGTCGTCCGGGTCGAGGTGGCGGTCGGCCACGGGGCGGCGGGCGCGCGGGCCCCGGTCCTGGTCGGGGATCGTCGGCCGGTAGTCGCCCAGCCAGCTCGTGACGTCCCCGGTGAGCCTGGCGTTCTCGGCGTGCAGCTGGCGCACCTGGTGCTCCAGCTCCGCGATGCGCGCCTCCGCGTCGCGGTGCACCCGCACCACCGTCCACAGCATCTCGTACGCGCTCGACTCCCGGTCCGGCAGCGCGTCCGGCTCCGGTTCGACGTCGAACCCGACGCCCTCGGGCACCGGCAGGCCGTGCCGGCGCGCCCACTCCGGGCCGCCGATCATCGAGGTCGTGATGGGGTCGACCGACGGGTCCAGCCAGCGCGGCCGCGGGTCGTCCGGCGCCTCGCCCGTGACGAGGCGGTGCAGGTGGCGGGCCGTCGCCAGGACCTGCGGCGCCCTCGCCGGGTGCACGGCGGCGTCGACGAGGCTCACCACCCGGTCCCACGGCGGGACGCTGTCCGGCCGCGCCTGCACGCCGATCCAGCGGGTCACCTCGGCCCGGACCGAGCCCAGCGACCGGCCGTGCGCCCAGTGCTCCGGGTTCCGCGCCGCCCGCCGCAGCACCCGCCGGTACGCGGTGCCCAACCGGCCGTGCTCGTCCACCAGGTGCACCAGCAGGAACAGCGCGAGCCACCGCCGTTCCCGGGACAGGCCCGGCTCGGCGAAGTCCGCCTCCGATCGCAGGACCGCCGCCGCGGGCTCCCCCCTGCCGCGCCGCTCGACGGGTTGGGCACTAGCACCGTTACGAGCCACCGTCACTCCTTCGCCGGATCAGCGGGACCACCACCTCTCCCAACTTTTCGGAGATTACGACCGACCTGCGGGTGAACACCGCCCCAAAAGGTCAAACCCACTGTTCGGGTTACACCGCGAGGCGTGCCCGGCCACGTTGTGTGTCGCTCGTTCGGGTGCGGCAGGATCAGGGCATGTCGCTGCGCCTGCACGCCCCCGTGGTCCTGCCCTGCGATCCCGCCTGCACCGTCCTGCGCGACGCCGTGGTCGACGTCGTCGACGGCCGGGTCGCGCACGTCGGCCCGGCGGCCGACGCGCCGGAGTTCACCGGCGAGGTGCGCCGGTTGACCGGGATCCTGCTGCCCGGCCTGGTGAACGCGCACGCGCACAGCCCGATGGTGCTGCTGCGCGGCATGGGCGGCGACCTGCCGCTGCTGCGCTGGCTGCGCGAGGCGATGTGGCCGGCCGAGGCGCGGATGAAGCCGGAGGACATCCGGGTCGGCATGCTGCTCGGCGCGGTCGAGATGCTGCGCAACGGCGTGACGACCAGCGCGGAGATGTACTTCCACGGCGAGCAGCTCGCGGACGCGGTGCTGGCGGCCGGGTCCCGGGTGCTGTTCGGCGCGGCGATCATGGACCTGCCGGGGCTGCCCTGGCGCCCCATGACGGACGAGATCACCCGGTGGATCGACGCCGACGGGCTGCGGTTCGGGCCCGACGAGCGGGTCGAGCTGAGCTACGGGCCGCACTCGGCCTACATCCTGTCGCCCGAGGCGCTCGGCGAGATCGCCGGCGAGGCGCGCGAGCGGGGCGCGCTCGTGCAGGTGCACGTGGCCGAGTCGCCCGAGGAGGACCTGGCGCAGCGGGAGTCGCACGGCTCGGTGCCGCGGCTGCTGGAGCAGGCGGGCGTGCTGGGCGGCCGGGTGCTGTCGGCGCACTCCGTGCACCTGTCGCCGGAGGACGTCGCCATCTACGCCCGGCACGGGGTCGGCATCGCGCACTGCCCCGGCTCGAACACCAAGCTGGCGTCCGGCATCGCGCCGCTGCGGTCCTACCTGGACGCGGGCGTCGCGGTCGGGCTCGGCACGGACGGGCCCGCGTCCAACGACGACCTCGACCTGTTCGAGGAGGCCAGGCTCGCGGCGCTGCTGTCGCGCGTGACGACGGGTGACGCGACGGCGATGCGCGCGGCGGACGCGCTGCTGCTGGCCACCCGCGGCGGTGCGGCGGCGCTGGGCCGGGACGACCTCGGCGCGCTGGAGCCGGGCCGGTGGGGTGACGTGGTGCACGTCGACGTGGACGACCCGGCGTTCGCCACCGGGTTGGAGGCGCCCGACGAGCAGGTGCTGGCGAACCTGGTGTGGGCGTCGGGCACGCGCCGGGTCAAGGACGTGTGGGTGGCGGGCAGGCAGGTCGTGGCCGACGGCGAGACGACGAACGTCGACCGGCGGGAGGCGCAGGCGGGCGTGCGCGAGGTGGCGGCCCGGCTGCGGTAGCCGTCACCCGAGGCGTGGCCGGGGTCGGACGACGACCTCGGTGAAGTGCGCGTCGTCGGCCGCGGTGACGGCGGTGGCGACGGCTCGGGCCACGGAGTCCGCGGTCAGGTAGAGGTGCGGCTGGTAGTCGCCGCTCTCCTGGGCGCGGACGCCCCGCTGCATGTCGGTGTCGACGCGTCCGGGGTGGACGGACGTGACGCGGAGGTCGGGCTCCTCGGCGCGCAGGACGTCGGCGTAGGCGCGGAGGGCGAACTTGCTCGCCGCGTACACGCCCCAGTCGGGGTTGGCGCGCAGGCCCGCGCCGGAGTTGATCAGCACGACGTGGCCGCGGGCGGCGCGCAGCAGGGGCAGCGCGAGCCGGGTCAGCTCGGCGACGGCGACCACGTTGACGTCGAGCGTGCGGCGCCAGGTGGCCGCGGTGACGTCGGCGAGCGGGCCGAGTTCGGCGACGCCCGCGCTGTGCACCAGGACGTCCAGGCGGGTGAGGCCCCCGGTGGCGGCGGCCAGGGCGTCGGGGTCGGTCAGCTCGACGGGCCAGGGGCGTGCCGCGGGCAGCGTGCCGGCCAGCTCCGCCAGGGCGGCCTCGTCGCGCCCGCCGAGCAGCAGCTCGTGGGTCGGCGCGAGGGCGCGGGCGACGGCCGCGCCGATGCCGCGCGAGGCTCCGGTGACCAGGGCTACGGCTCGTTCCATGCCCGCACCCTAACCCCCGTGTGTCGAACGCTCAGGTCCCGTGTGTCGAACGCTCGCGCCCCCCGAGTTCCACGTTCAAAAGGGACGCGAACGTGGAACTCGGGGGTCCTGGGCGTTCGACACACGGGACCTGGAGGTTCGACACACGGGTCAGCCGCAGATGCGACCCTTGTCCTTCTTCCACACGGCGACGACGGACGGGCGCGGCTGCGAGGTGCCGCCGTCCGGCCAGTGCGACAGCGGGTTGGCCGCCGACGCGCCGTCGATCTCACCCGGGTGCTGCACGGACACCAGCACGAAGTCGTCCTCGACGACCGGGCCGCACGTCTCCGCGCCCCTCGGCACGGTGAGGAACTGCTTCACCCGGCCGCGGTACGGGCCCTCGACCGGCACGGCGAACAGGCCGTCGTTGGACTTGAGGGCGTTGCCGTCGGTGGCGATCCACAGGTTGCCCCGCGCGTCGAACGCGACGTTGTCCGGGCACGAGATCGGCGAGACCTGGCTCTTGTCGTAGCCGCCGAAGTACGTGTCGGCCGAGTTCGGGTCACCGCAGACGAGCAGCAGCTTCCACGAGAACGCCGTGGCGGTGTTGTCGCCCCGGCGCTCCTCCAGCTCCAGCACGTGGCCGTGCTTGTTGTTCAGGCGCGGGTTCGGCTCGGTCGCGCCCTCCTTGCCCGCCTTGCCGCGGTCGGTGTTGTTGGTCAGCGCCGCGTACACCCGGCGGTTGCGCGGGTTCGGCTCGACGTCCTCGGGGCGGTCCATCTTCGTCGGGCCGACGGCGTCCGCCGCGAGCCGCGTGTAGACGTAGACCTCCTCGGCGGTGAAGCCGGGCACGAACGACCGGTCGCCCGCCGCCAGCGGGATCCACTCGCCGCTGCCGTCGAACTCGCCGTCGGCGGGCAGCTTGCCCGTGCCGTCGATCTCGGCGACGGGGCTGTCACCGGTGAACCTGGCGACGTACAGCGTGCCCTTGTCGAGCAGCTTCTTGTTGTGCTCACGGGCGAACTTGCTGTTGCCGGGCTTGTACTTCTCATCGGAGACGAACTTGTACATGTAGTCGAAGCGCTCGTCGTCGCCCATGTACGCGACCGCGCGGCCGTCGCGGGCGATGATGACGTTCGCGCCCTCGTGCTTGAAGCGGCCCAGCGCGGTGTGCTTGACCGGGGTCGAGTCCGGGTCGAGCGGGTCGATCTCGACGACCCAGCCGAACCGGTTGACCTCGTTGGGCTCCTGCGTGACGTCGAAGCGCTTGTCGAACCGCTCCCACTTGCGGGTGGTGGCCGCGCCGGACAGGCCGTAGCGGGCCAGCCGCGCCTTGGCCACCGGGTCGGTGACGGCGCCCGCGTTGGCGAAGTACTGGTTGAAGTTCTCCTCGCCGGACAGGATCGTGCCCCACGGCGTGACACCGCCCGCGCAGTTGTTCAGCGTGCCCAGCACCCTCGTGCCGGTCGGGTCGGCGGAGGTCTTGAGCAGCGCCGAACCCGCCGCGGGACCGGTCACCTTGAACGGCGTGGTCGCGGTGATGCGGCGGTTGTAGCGCCGGTCCGGCTTGGGCACGAGCCTGCCGCTGCGCCGGTCCCGCTCGACGCGCACGACGGACAGGCCGTGCGCGGCCCACGCGATCTCGGTCTGCTCGCGGGTGGGGTTGTTGGCGTCCCAGTTCTTGAACAGGAACTCCTCGGTCGTGTACTCGTGGTTGGCCACGAGCAGCCACTCGTCGTGGCCGTTCAGCGGCACGAGGCCGAGGAAGTCGTTGTTGAAGCCGAACTGCTTGGCCTGCGCCTCGGCCGTCTGGTGGTCGAAGTCGAACGCGGGCGCGCCGGGCACCACGGGGTCGCCCCAGCGCAGCACGACGCCCTGCTCGTAGCCCTCGGGCGCGACGAGGCGGTCCTCGGTGTTGGGCGCGACGGCGGCGAAGTTGAGGCCGTCGCGGCGGCGGCCGCCACCGAGGTCGGCGTCGGTCTCGACGCCGGGTTTCGCGGCGGCGGTGCCGACACCGACCAACCCGGCACCCGCGCCCGCGACGGCGAGGACCGCGCCGGCCTTCAGCAGGCCGCGCCGGCGGACGACCTCGTTGACGACGTCACCGAAGTAGGCGTTGTCGGACGTGTTGGGCGCTTCGTGCGCGCACGCGTCGCCGCAGCGGTACTTGCAGGTGATCGCCGAACGTCCGAGCGGGTGGTTGGGCAGCAGGGGCAGCAGGCGCCGCCCTCGATCGGTGGACGAGGACACGCGGACCTCCGAGATCGCTCAGTGGGAACCGGGCGACCGTAAGAGGGCAACTCCTCGTCCAGCGGACTTCGAGGTGAACGAGAGGCGAACACCTCGACCGGCGGCGGAAGGGGACCACCCGGCCGCACGACGCGTCGCCGGCCGGGTGCGGACCGCGACCGGGTCACCGCCCGATGCGCCGCCCGTCCCGCCACACCGCCACGACGGCCGGGCGCGGTGGCGAGTCGCCGTCGTCGGGCCAGTGCGAGGCCGGGTTGTCCGCGCTCGCGCCGGCCACCTCGCCGGGGTGCTGCACGCACACCGTGACCACGCGTTCGCCGATCACCGGCCCGCACGTCTCCGCACCGCGCGGCACGGTGGGGAACGCTTTCAGGTGGCCGCGCTGCGCCCCGGGCACCGGCACCGCGTACAGGCCGTCGTTGTTCCCGCCGAGCGCGCCCGCCGAGTCGCTGGAGATCCACAGGTCGCCGTGCCGGTCGAACGCCACGTCGTCCGCGCTGGAGATGGGGGACACGCGGCTCTTGTCGTAGCCCGTGAAGTCCGTGTCCGGCGACGCGGGGTCGCCGCAGACCAGCATGAGGTCCCAGGAGAACGCGAGGGCCAGGGCGTCGCCGCCGCGCTCGGTGAGCTCCAGCACCTGCCCGTGCTTGTTGTTCAGGCGCGGGTTCGGCTCGGTCGCGCCCTCCTCGCCCGGCTTGCCGCAGTCGACGTCGTTGCTCAGGGCGCAGTAGACCTCCTGCAGTCGGTCCGGACCAACTGCAGTAGGCCGACGTTCACCCGTCGTCAACCCACGAGGTCCTCACCGACCAGGATGGCTTCGGTCGGCACGGCGTGCCGGGACGCGCGGCGGCCCAGGGTCAGCAGGCCGGCGGCCAGGGCGCAGCAGGCGGCGGCGACGACGAACGGCTGCGCGAGGTGGCCGACGAACGTCGCGGCCAGCGCGCCGCCGAGCCAGCGCAGGAAGTTGTAGCCAGCGCTGGCGACCGGGCGCGGCGCGGGGCTCACGCTCATCGCGGCGCTGGTGAACAGGGTGTTGAGCAGGCCGGACACCACACCGCTGACGATCACGGCGACGACCAGGAGCGGCTTGCTGGGCACGGCCATGACGAGCATCAGCACCGCGAACGCGAGCACCGCGACGACCGTCGTGCGGCGGTCGCCGAACCGGTCGGCCAGGCGCGGCGCGAGCCAGACGCTGGAGACGGCCACGCACACGCCCCAGCCGAAGAAGACGAGCCCGATCCGCACCGCGCCCCATTCGAGCACGAACGGCGACCACGCCAGCACGGCGAAGAACGCGGCGGTGTAGAGGGCGGAGCCGATCGCGGTGCGCAGCAGGCCGGGGTGGCGCAGCGCGCGCAGCGGGTCGAGGAGGCGGATCTCGTGCTGGGGCTTGTCGTTGGCGAGGAAGACCGAGCACAGGACGAGCGCCACGGCCATCAGCACGGCCGTGCCGACGAACGGGCCGCGCCACGAGATGCTGCCCAGCAGCGCGCCGAGCAGCGGCCCGACGGACAGGCCCAGGCCGAGCGCGGCCTCGTAGAGCAGGATCGCGCCCTTCTGGCCGCCGGTGGCCGCGCCGACGATGACCGACAGCGCGGTGGCGATGAAGAAGGCGTTGCCCAGGCCCCAGACGGCGCGCAGGCCGACGAGCTGGCCGATGCTGCCGGCGAGCGCGCACAGGGCCGTGGCGAGCACGATCAGGGCCAGGCCGCCGACGAGGGTGCGCTTGGCGCCGAAGCGGGCGGAGGCGACGCCGGTGAACAGCATGGCCACCACCTGGACGCCCAGGTAGGAGGAGAAGAGCAGGGTGACCTGCGACGGAGTGGCGTGCAGGCCTTCGGCGATGGAGAGCAGGATGGGGTCGACGAGCCCGATGCCCATGAACGCGATCACCGCGGCGAACGCCGTGACCCACACCTGACGGGGTTGGTCCAGGAATTTCACTTAGCCAGCCTAACCGATTTTCTTTAGCATGGCGAAGTAAGACCACTCACACTACGGTCACGGGTGTGGATGCGGTGGTGTTCGACCTCGACGGCGTGCTGGTGGACTCCGAGCGGACCTGGGACGAGGTGCGCCGGTCCTTCGCCGCCCGGCACGGCGGCGCCTGGTTGCCCGCCGCGACCAGGGCGATGCAGGGCATGAGCACACCCGAATGGGCGAACTACCTGGTCACCGAGGTGGGCGTGCGCCTGACCCCGGCCGAGGCGGCGTCCGGCGTGATCGGGGAGATGGCCGAGCGCTACGCCGGGGGACCTCCGGTGCTGCCCGGCGCGGTGGAGGTGGTGCGCGAGGTGGCGGCGCGCTGCCCGGTGGCCATCGCCAGCTCCTCGCCGCCGGTGCTGATCGAGTCGTTCCTGGCGGCCACCGACCTGACCGACGTCGTCCGGGTGGCGGTCTCCAGCGAGCAGGCGGGCGCCGGCAAGCCCGCGCCGGACGTGTACCTGCTGGCCACGTCCGGGCTGGGCGTCGACCCGACCCGCAGCGCCGCGGTGGAGGACTCGACCAACGGCCTGCGCGCCGCCCTGGCCGCGGGCCTGACCGTCTACGCCGTCCCGAACCCGCACTTCCCGCCGGACCCGGCCGTGCTGGCGCGCGTCACGGTCCTGCGCGAGCTCTCGGACCTGCCCGCGGCGCTGCCGACGCCCTAGCGTTGCCCACCATGGAGCGACGAGTTGCGGTGGTCACGGGTGCGGCGCAGGGGATCGGGGCGCGGGTCGCCGAGGTGCTGCGCGAGGACGGGTACGAGGTGGTCGGGTTCGACCTCGTGGAGACGGAGGGCGGCGTGGTCGGGGACGTGTCCTCGCCCGCGGACGTCGGCCGGGTGGTCGAGCGGGTCGGGGAGCGGGTCGACGTGCTGGTCAACAACGCCGGCATCGCGGGGATCGTGCCGTTCGAGGACACGTCGGTGGAGCAGTGGGACCGGATGCTCGCGGTGAACCTCACCGGGCCGTTCCTGCTCACGCAGGCGCTCGGCCGGTTGATGCTGGCCCGCGGCGCGGGCTCGGTGGTCAACATCGCGTCCGTGGCCGGGCTGCGCGGGGTCGCCGACCGGGCCGCCTACAACACCACCAAGCACGGCCTGATCGGGATGACGCGCACGCTCGCCGTCGAGTGGGGCGGGCGCGGGGTGCGGGTCAACGCGGTGTGCCCCGGCTGGGTGAAGACCGAGATGGACGTCGAGTCGCAGGCCGGCGGGCACTACGGCGACGCCGACATCACCGACCACGTGCCGATGGGCCGGTTCGCGGTGCCGGACGACATCGCGCAGGCCGTCGCCTTCCTGGCCGACCCGGCGCGCAGCGGCTTCGTCAACGGCGTCGCCCTGCCCGTCGACGGCGGGTGGACGGCCGACGGGTCGTGGCAGTCGCTGCGGCTGTCCAAGCGCTGACCCGGACGCGCCGGCCCCCGCACCTCGGGTGCGGGGGCCGGCGGGGGTAAGACCCAGTGGGGTGGGACCCAGTGGGGTGGGACTCAGCGCTCCACGTCGCCGCGGATGAACGCCTCGACCGCCTCGTGCGCCTCGGAGTCCGAGTACTGCACGGGCGGGGACTTCATGAAGTACGACGACGCCGACAGGATGGGGCCGCCGATGCCCCGGTCCAGGGCGATCTTCGCGGCGCGCACCGCGTCGATGATGATGCCCGCCGAGTTCGGCGAGTCCCACACCTCGAGCTTGTACTCCAGGTTCAGCGGCACGTCGCCGAACGCCCGGCCCTCCAGCCGCACGTACGCCCACTTGCGGTCGTCCAGCCACGCCACGTAGTCGGACGGGCCGATGTGGACGTTGCGCTTGCCGAGGTCGCGGTCGACCTGCGAGGTCACCGCCTGCGTCTTGGAGACCTTCTTGGACTCCAGCCGCTCCAGCTCCTTCATGTTCAGGAAGTCCATGTTCCCGCCCACGTTGAGCTGCATCGTGCGGTCGAGCTGCACGCCGCGGTCCTCGAAGAGCTTGGCCAGCACGCGGTGCGTGATGGTGGCGCCGACCTGCGACTTGATGTCGTCGCCGACGATCGGCACGCCCGCCGCGCGGAACTTCTCGGCCCACTCCGGGTCGGAGGCGATGAACACCGGCAGCGCGTTGACGAACGCCACACCGGCGTCGATCGCGGCCTGCGCGTAGAAGCGGTCGGCCTCCTCGGACCCCACGGGCAGGTAGGACACCAGCACGTCGGCCCGCGCCTCGCGCAGCGCCTGCGCCACGTCCACCGGCTGCTCGTCGGACTCCTCGACGGTCTCCCGGTAGAACCGGCCGAGGCCGTCGAGGGTGTGGCCGCGCTGCACGACGACGCCGAGCGGCGGGACGTCGGCGATCTTGATCGTGTTGTTCTCGCTCGCCCCGATGGCCTCGGACAGGTCCGTGCCGACCTTCTTGGCGTCCACGTCGAACGCGGCGACGAACTCGATGTCGCTGACGTGGTAGTCGCCGAACCGGACGTGCATCAGACCGGGCACGCGGGTGCTCGGGTCGGCATCGCGGTAGTAGTGGACGCCCTGCACCAGCGACGCCGCGCAGTTGCCGACCCCGACAATGGCCACTCGAACAGTGCGGCGGTTGTCGCCCATGCCGAGTCCTCCTTATGTTTCTTCCGTGCTCGTATTCGGGGGGTTATCGATCCCGCTCGCGCTGCTCGGCCTGCTCGTGGGCGATCAGCTCGTTCAACCACCGCACCTCGCGCTCGGTGCTCTCCAGCCCGAGCCGGTGCAGCTCCCGGGTGTACCGGTCGATGCGCTCGCTGGTGGCCGATAACGAGGTGCGCAGCCCCTCGCGGCGCTCCTCGACGCGGCGCCTGCGGCCCTCCAGGATGCGCATCCTGATCTCGGCCGGGGTCCGGGAGAAGAACGCCAGGTGGACGCCGAACGAGTCGTCGTCCCACGTCTGGGGGCCGGCGTTGGCCAGCAGTTCGGCGAACCTCTCCTTGCCCTCCGCGGTGAGCTTGTAGACCTTGCGCGCGCGCCGGCCCCAGCGGGCCGAGTCCTCCTGGGGCGCTTCCTCGACGATGAGGCCGCCGCGTTGCAACTTGCGCAACGTGGGGTACAGCGTCCCGTAGGAGAACGCGCGGAACGCCCCCAGCAACTCGTGCAAGCGCTTGCGCAGCTCGTAGCCGTGCATGGGCGCTTCGTGCAGCAGGCCCAGGACCGCGAACTCCAGCACGTAGCACCTCCTCGCGATGAGCGCCGATGGGTGTGGCCAGTATATCGGTGCGATACATCCGCGCTGAGTGGTGACGTGTCGCTTCCCACACCGCGACCCCTGCCTTCGGCCCACTGCCCTGAACGGCCCATCGTCGCCGTCGGAGCGGCACGTACTCTGGTCGTCGTGTCGACCCAACGCCAGGTCGTGGACTACGCCCTGCAGCGCCGTGCGCTGCTGGCGGAGGTCTACGCGGGCCGAGTGGGCACGATGGAGGTCTGCGACGCGAGCCCGTACCTGCTGCGGGCCGCGAAGTTCCACGGCCGGCCGAGCGATGTGACCTGCCCGGTGTGCCGCAAGGAACCGCTGACCCTCGTGTCCTGGGTCTACGGCGACGAGCTCAAGCACGCGGCCGGGTCCGCGCGCACCACCGACGAGCTGGCCCGCATGGCGACCCTCTACGAGGAGTTCACCGTGTACGTGGTCGAGGTTTGCCGCACATGTAGTTGGAACCACCTGGTGCAGTCATACGTCCTGGGTACGCGCGGCCGGAACGCTCGCAAGCCGCGCAGGAGGACCGCGGCGGAGTGAACCTGCTCCGACCGCGGGCGCCGCTCCGGCCTGGAGCAGCGGCGTACGACCACCGAACCGCGTGCACCGGCACGCCGGTCTGGGAGGCCATTTCGTGAACGACCAGCATGACGACAGGCACCGTGGCGCGGAGCCGCAATGGCCGACCGGGGAGGACCCGGACGGCGGCGGCCACCCGCCGCGCCGCGGCGCCGGGGATCAGCCGGAGCGTCCGAACACCCCACCAGGTGGTTTCGCGCGCTCTCCGGTCGACGGCCCCGGGCAGGGGCACGGCACCCCGCCGGGCGGCCCCGCCCGGCCCGGCACGCCCCCCGGCGGCATCCCGCGGGCGGGTGGCCCCCCGCCCGGCGGCGCGCCCCGCGGCGGTCCGCCGCCGCGCCGGGTGGCCGGGCCGAACGGCCCCACCCCCGGCGGCAGGCCCGGCGGACCCCCGCCCGGCCCGGCCGGCAACGCGCCCGCACGCCCCGGCACGCCCCAGGACGCCCAGGCGGGCAACGCGCCCGGACGCCCCACCGCTCCCCGTGACGGCCAGGCGGGCCACGTGCCCGGCCGCCCCGGCACGCCCCAGGACGCCCAGGCGGCCGCGGGCGGCGTGCCCGGCCGTCCCACGCCTCCCGGTGGCCAGCGCCGACCCGGCGCTCCCGGCGGCGGCCCCGTGCCGCCCGGCGGACGCCCCCCGGCCGGTGGCCCCGGCGGTCCGCGCCGACCCGGCGGTCCGCCCGGCGGCCCGCAGCGGCGCCCCGGCGAGGAGCCGACGGACCTGCTCCCGCCCGTCTACCAGACCGCGCCCCGCGAGCCCGAGCTCCTCACGCACCGCGAGGACGAGGTCGAGCTGGAGCCGTTCTACGACGACGAGTACGACGAGGAGCTGACCGAGGAGGAGGCCCGCGTCGTGCGCCGCAAGAAGGTCTGGCGCCGCGTGCGCCGCATCAGCTACATCGCCCTCGGGCTGATGCTGCTGGCACCGGTCGCCGCGTTCGCCATCGCCTACCAGGTCGTCGAGGTGCCCAACCCCGAGGCGGTGGCGGCCGACCAGGGCAAGGCCATCACGATCCTCTACGCCGACGACACCGAGATGACCAAGTACGCCCCCGGCGAGGCGAACCGCACGATGGTCAAGTACGAGGACCTGCCGGAGACGATCAAGCACGCCGTCTTCGCCGCGGAGGACCCGACGTTCGAGACGAACGTCGGCTTCGACCTCACCGCCATCGCCCGCGCGGGCTACTACCAGCTCAAGGGCGAGCAGAGCGGTGGCTCGGGCCTGACGCAGCAGTACGTCAAGGAGGCCACCGACCAGGCCGACATGACGCTGACGCGCAAGTTCACCGAGGCCGTCACCGCGTACAAGATGTCCCAGCAGCAGGACAAGAAGGACATCCTCACCGCGTACCTGAACACGATCTACTTCGGCAAGGGCGCCTACGGCATCAAGACGGCCGCGAAGGCGTACTTCGGGCTCAACGAGCTGAAGGACCTCACGCACTCGCAGGCCGCGCTGCTGGCGGGCATGATCCAGAACCCGAGCCGGTCCGAGCAGCCCGCGTACACGCAAGAGCGCTGGAACTACGTGATGAACCAGATGCTCGAGTACAAGTGGATCGACCAGGCCTACCGCGACTCGGAGCAGTTCCCCACGCCCATCGAGCAGACCGACAACTCCGGCCTGAGCGGGCCGCGGATGCACATCCGCGACCAGGTCCTGCAGGAGATGGCCAAGGTCGAGTGGGACGTGAAGAAGGCGCAGTCGGTCGGCGTGACCGTGCACACCACCATCGACCCGCCCAAGCAGCAGGCGGCCGAGGAAGCGGTGCGCGAGGTCATGGGCCCGCAGCCCAAGGAGCTGAAGTCGTCGCTGACCGCGATCGACCCGCAGACGGGCGCCGTCCGGGCGTACTACGCGGGCGAGGACGGCACCGGCCTGGACTACGCGACGAACACCCTCCAGGAGGCCGGCTCGTCGTTCAAGCCGTTCGACCTGGTGGCCGCGCTCAAGGCGGGCAAGGGACTCGGGTCGACCTACGACGGCCGCTCGCCGAAGACGTTCAACAACGTCGGCGACCGGCCGATCACGATCCGCAACGCGTCCGACCCGAACAACCAGTGCGGCGAGCGGTGCCCCATCCGCAAGGCCATGGAGCTCTCGCTGAACACGGTGTTCTACGAGATGGTCCTGGAGGTCGGCACCGTGCCGGTCGCCGACGCGGCGCACGCGGCGGGCATCCCGGAGACGGTCGAGGTGCAGGGCCAGAGCAAGAAGCTGCTGGTCAACGAGAACGGCGGCCCGCCGAACGTCGGCATCGCGCTGGGCGGCGGCGAGGCGCAGGTCCGGCCGTTCGACATGGCGTCGGCGTACGCCACGTTCGCCGCGCGCGGCACCTACCACGAGCCGTTCTTCATCTCGAAGATCACCAACGCCGAGGGCAAGGCCGTCTACCAGCACGTCGACCAGACGCGCCAGGCGTTCGACCCGGACCCGAAGAAGAACCAGGACATCGCCGACAACGTCACCGAGGCGCTGCGGCCGATCCCGAAGACCTCGCGCATCGCGTGCGCGGACCGCGAGTGCGCCGGCAAGACCGGCACGCACGAGCTGCCCGACGACGCCAGCCAGAACTCCAAGGCGTGGATGGTGGGCTACACCCCGTCGCTGTCGACGTCGGTGTGGCTCGGCCGCGACGAGGGCAACGTGGCGTTGAAGGACGCGCAGAACCGGCCGATCTTCGGCAGCGGCCTGCCGGGTCAGATCTGGAAGAAGTTCATGGACCGGGCGCTCGCCGGCACCCCCGCGGAGCCGTTCCCGAAGCCCGCGAGGCTGAACGAGTTCGACGACCCGAAGCCCGTGGTCACCACCACGACGACGACCACGACGCCGAAGAAGGAAGAGGAGAGCACCCGGCCGACGACGACGGAGCCGACCACGACCCGGCCGAACAACCCGCCGACGACGACCAAGACGCCCCGGCCCTGCGTGGGCCTGGCGTGCCCGACCACCCCCACGACGACGGACCAGAACGAGCCCGACCCGGTGCGACCGCCGACGGGGTGACGCCCCGCGTCGCACGCACGTCGAGAGGGGTCCGGCCGGGTGCCGGGCCCCTCTTCGCGCTCCGGGCGGGCCGGTGGCGGAGACGACCTCACAACTTCCGTTGACCCGTGCCCGTAGCATCCGTCACCGTGGCCAGCCCCTCGCAGCACACGCAGGCGAACGCCGACGACACCGACTCGCTCACGCCCGCCGAGCGGGTCAACCCCACCTGGACCGAGCCGCTGGCCCGCACGGCGAGCAGGCCGCTGGGCGGACCGGTCGGGCGGCACGCGTCGGTCGGGCGGCAGTGGTTCTGGACGCCGCTGCGGGTGGTGCTGCTGTTCGCCGTGGTGACGCTGGCGCTGGCGTGGTTCCAGAAGTCGCCGTGCGTCCAGCAGTACGTGGACGACAACGGCGTGGCGCAGCTCGACTGGCGGGGCAGCAAGCAGTTCACCGCGATGTGCTACTCCGACACCGTGCCGCTGTACACGGCGGAGCGGCTGGACAAGCCGGACACGTTCCCCTACAAGACATCGTGGGTCGACGACGAGGGCAAGCCGACCGCGCACGTGCGGTACATGGAGTACCCGGTGCTGACGGGCATGTTCCAGCTGCTCAACGCGCGCATGGCGCAGGGCTGGACGGCGATCGCCGCGTCCGGGTGGCTGCCCAACCCCATGACGGTGATCGTGTACTTCAACATCACCGCGCTGTGGCTGGCGCTGGCGTGGCTGGTGACCGCGTACGCGGTGGCGCAGCTGGCCAGGCGACGACCGTACGACGCGGTCCTGGTGGCCGTCTCGCCGCTGGTGATCGTGCACGCGTTCACCAACTTCGACACGCTCGCCACGGCGTTCGCCACCGCCGGCATGCTCGCGTGGGCGCGCAAGAGGCCCGTGCTGGCGGGCGTGCTGCTGGGGTTGGGCGGCGCGGCGAAGCTGTACCCGCTGTTCCTGCTCGGGCCGTTGCTGCTGCTGTGCTGGCGGGCGGGCAGGCTGCGGGCCGGGTTCACCACGCTGGGCGCGGCGCTGGCGACGTGGGCGGTGGTGAACGCGCCGATCGCCTACCTCTACCCGGCGGGCTGGCGCGAGTTCTTCCGGCTCAACACCGAGCGGGGCGTCGACCCGGACTCGCTGTACAACGTGATCGCGCAGTGGACGGGGTGGCGGGGCTTCGACCCCGGCCTGGTGCAGGGCCAGGCGCCGGAGGTGCTGAACACGGTCAGCGCCGTGCTGTTCCTGGTGTGCTGCGCGGCGATCGGGTTCGTGGCCCTGTCGGCGCCGCGCCGGCCGCGGTTCGCGCAGCTGGCGTTCCTCGTGGTGGCCGCGTTCCTGCTGACGAACAAGGTGTGGAGCCCGCAGTACTCGCTGTGGCTCGTGCCGCTGGCGGTGCTCGCGCTGCCGCGGTGGAAGCTGCTGCTGGCGTGGATGGCGGTGGACGCGCTGGTCTGGGCGCCGCGGATGTTCTTCTACCTGGGCGTGGAGAACAAGGGCCTGCCGATCGACTGGTTCCTGGGCGCGGTGGTGGTGCGGGACGTGGCCGTGCTGGTGCTGTGCGCGTTGATCGTGCGCGAGATTTACCGGCCGGACCTGGACAAGGTGCGCCAGGCCGGTGACGACGACCCGTGCGGCGGCGCGTTCGACGCCGCGCCGGACCGGTTCGCGCTGCGGTGGCCCGGGTCGGGCCGCCGGGCCGCAACGCGGCGGCGGACCGAGGAGGTTCAGCCGGTCTGACGCCCGGTGAGCCGGGCGAGCCGGCGCTCCACCGGCTCCTGGCGGACCGCGTCGAGCCGGTCGAGGACGCGGACCAGCGGCGGGCACTCGGGCACGCGCCTGCCCCGCAGCTCCTCCGCCGGGACGACGTGCGGGAACGGGGCGAGGGCCGGGTGGTCCGCGGTCAGCGGCTCACCGGGGGTCCCCGGCAGCACGGGCGAGGGCGCCACCGGGTGTTCGAGCACCACCAGGGTGTCGTCGGTGCGCCGGAGTGCGGTCAGCGCGTCGAGCTCGCGGGCCAGCCCGGCGCTCAGCCCGGCGGCCCAGACGACCACCTGCCCGGCCACCCCGGCGAGCGTCGAGACGGTGTCGAACCACGTCTCGTCCGGCAGGTACAGCCGCACCGGCGCGGTGAACCCGCCCGGGTCCGGGACGACCTCCAGCTCGCCCGCCGTCGTGCTGGCGACCAGGACCAGCGGCACCCCGGCGGCCAGTTCGGCGAGCGCCGCCGCGCCGGCGGTCATCGTGATCACCCGCACGTGGTCGGGCTCGTCCTCCGCCCCGAGCCGGGAGCGGTCGGCGACGCCCGACCGCTCGGTGAGGTCGAAGTTGCGCAGCAGCAGCACGAACGGCTCGCCGGCGCACAACCAGGCCCGCACCTGGCCGACGGACGCGCGGTGCCGCTCGCGGGCCCGCCGGGCCAGGAGCCGCAGCCGGTTGCGCGGCGCGCCCGCGAGCAGCCAGTGGGCCAAGCCCAGCCCTCGGAACCGGAGTCGCCGGTCCCAGTACCGCTGCCGCCGGAGGTAGTCCAGCCGCAGCACCGCCTCGCCCACGTCGAACCGGTCGAGCACGGTGGGCGCGTACCGCGCGCGGGTGACCCACCGGTGCACATCCGACCCGGGCACGTCCGACCCGGGCATGCCCGACCCCGGCGCGGGCGGGTCCGCGCCGAACTCGGCGGTGATCGCCGCGAACGCGCGGCGGGCGCGGTCCTCGCGGCCGACCTGCAACCACAGCAACGCCTCGTTGCCCAGCGCGTGCGCCCGCCAGTCGCGCAGCCGGGGGTCGGCGCTGCCGCGGCACCGGTCCGCGAGCCCGCGCCACAGCGAGACGAGCCGCCGGGTCGTCGCCCGGTCGAGCACGACGCCCTCGCCGCTCAGGCGCGCGGCGGTGGACAGCGCCCGGCACAACGCGTCCTGCACCGGCACGTCCACCGGTGCGTGCACGGAGCCGACCACGTCGCGCAGCACGCCGATCGCCAGGTCCCGGGCCTCCCGGTCGGTCGCCCGCTCGGCGCAGGTGTCGGTCAGCGCCATGACCGCGCGGACCCGCGTGCCGACGTCGGGTGCGGCCGCGAAGTGCCGCCCGAGCCACCGCAGCACCGCGAACGCGTCGTGGACCCGTCCCCGGTCGAACAGCTCGACCGCGACCTCGAACGACAGCACCGCGTGCGTGTCCCGGTCGTCGCCCAACCGCGCCGCCGGCACGACCTCGAAGAACCACTCCCGGAAGCGCTCGTCACCCGCCCGCCGGCCGGACCGCCGCCGCATCCCGTCCCACGTGGCGAGCGCGTCCGCCACGACCCGCTCGACGGTGAACCCCCGGTCGTCCACCGGCGTCCTCCCCTCCGGGCGCCGCCGCCGCGACTCACCCGGCGGGCGCGGGCTCCGGCCGGCGGGTCGGCCCGCGGTCGACGAACGTGACCTCGGACTTCAGGAATACCAGGAACAGCGCGGCCAGCAACGCCGCCCGGCCCCACACGCCGATCACCACCGCCTGCGCCGAGAACCCGTCGTAGATCCCCGACGGCTCGCCGAACTGGAGGGCGTAGTACCAGCGGAAGATGCCCACGCCCATGGCGAGGTCGGCCGCGAAGTACGCCACCACCCAGCCCCAGTGCACCCGCAGCAGCACGAACATCGGCACCAGCCACAGCGTGTACTGCGGGGAGTGCACCTTGTGCAGCAGCAGGAACCCGCACAGCATCGCCGCCGACACCTGCACCCACGGGTAGGTGCCCTCGCGCAGGTGCCGCCGCCAACCCAGCCACACCGCCAGCCCGAACGAGGCCAGGATCGCGACCGGCGACAGCACGCCGACCAGCGCCTGCATCTGCGGCTCCGGCAGGAACGGCCGCAGCCCCCAGAACCAGATCGAGTTCGTGGTGATGTCGACCCGCCGCAGGCCCTGGAACGCGAACGACGCCTGCCAGCCCTCCAGCCCGGCGACCATGAACGGCAGGTTCACCAGCGCCACCGTCACGACGGCCGCCGTCACGACCTTCACCGCGCCGGCCACGTCGTAGCGCGCTCCGCGCGGCAGCTCCCGCCCGCCGGGACCGCCGGTCAGCACGTACAGCGCCAGCGGCACGACGAAGAGCGCCGGGTAGAGCTTGAGCGCGAACCCCAGGCCCAGCAGCACCGCCGCGACCACCGCGCGGTCGACCAGCGGTCGGTCCCGCAGGCCCCGGTGCACGGCGTACACCGCCGCCACGGCGCAGAACACGACCGGCAGGTCCCAGTTGTGGAACGCGTACAGCACCAGCGGCGGCCCGAGCGCCCAGACCAACGCGCGCCACCGGCTCAACCCGCCCAGCAGCCAGGCGGTCGCCAGCCCGAACGGCGCCAGCAGCAGCGCCGAGAACAGCAGGAACTGCGCGTCGTCGTGCGCCGGGACGGCACCGGCCCAGATCAGCAGCCCGGTCAGCACCGGGTACTCGACCGCGCCCCCGACCAGCACGCCCCGGTCGTCGATGCCGCCGTGCACGTACGGGAACACGTGCCGGTCGACGTCACGGCCGATCCACAGGTGCTGGATGTCGGAGTAGCAGACGTCGGCCTTGTTGCGCTTCTCGTAGTCCGGCGCGCTGCGGCCCCACTGGTCGAACTCCGGCCCGGTGCAGCGGTCCTTGTTGAGGAACCCGGCGAACATCGTCAACCCGCACAGCAGGACGACCGCGGCGAGGGCCGCCCGGCCGAAGCGCGGCGGGGGCGACCCGGCGCCCGCCCGTCCCGGTCCGGCCGCCACCTCCCGCGCCACGCTCACCCGCCCAGGCGCTCGCGGAGGAACGCGATGTCCGCCGCCTGCCCTTCGTCCGGTGTCTCCACCAGCACCGGCGAGCCCGCGGCGGCGGCCACCGCGACGAGGTGGTCCGGGTCGATGGTGCCGGTGGCGATGTTGGCGTGCCGGTCGCGCGCGGAGCCGAACCCGTCGCGCGAGCTGTTGAGGTGCACCAGGTCGATCCGGCCGGTGACGGCCTTGACCCGGTCCACGATGCCGACCAGGTCCTCCCCGGAGGCGAACGCGTGGCAGGTGTCCAGGCAGAAGCCCGCGTCGAACTCGCCGACGGCGTCCCACAGCCTGGCGAGCATGTCGAACGTGCGCGCCATGGCGTTCTCGCCGCCCGCGGTGTTCTCGATCAGGATCGGGACCGCGAAGCCGCCGCTCTCCGCCTGCCGCTCGAACATCTTGCGCCAGTTGGCGATGCCCTCCCGGGGGTCCTCGCCCTTGGTGACGTGCCCGCCGTGCACGATCAGGCCCTTCGCGCCGACCTTCGCCGCCGCCTCGGCGTGCTGGAGCACGATCTTGCGCGACGGGATGCGGATGCGGTTGTTGAGCGACGCGACGTTGGCCAGGTAGGGCGCGTGGACGAAGACGTCCAGGTCGGAGGCCAGCAACCCGTCGGTCTGGGGGTGCGGCTTGGGCGCCTTCCACCCCTGCGGGTCGGCCAGGAAGAACTGGACCACGTCGGCGTCGCGCTCGGCGGCGGCGCCGAGCGGGTCGTCGTCGCGGACGTGGGCCCCGATGCGCATGCCGTGCAGGGTAGTCGGGCGCTGCAACGCCCCGCCCACCGCCGGCGATGACAAAATTGTCAGCGGAGGGGATGGCCCGCGTCACTATCAGCACCTACGCTCGTTACTTGTAAGTAGGAAACGGGAAGCGCGGGCACCAGGCCAGGAGGTCCAGACATGCGGATCCGGCTCACTCGGCTGGTGGGCGCGGCGACCGTCGTGCTCGCGGTCGGCACGGCCGGCGCCGTCGCGGGCTCCGGATCGGCCGCCGCCGCCGAACCCGTCGTCGTGGGCAGCTGCGCCACCACCGTGCAGGGCGCGCCGGGCACCCCGGTCGCGCTGAGCCCGGGCGCGGTGCTGGACCCGGTCGCGCAGGTCATCCGGGCCATCCCGCTGCTCGGCCCGCCGCTGGCCGAGCCGTTCCGCCAGGCGTTCTCCGCGCTGCCGCCCATCCCGGTCGGCGCGATCCCCACCGGCTCCGGCGTGATCACCGGCGGTGAGATCGCGAACAAGGTCAACGCCGAGCTGGCCAAGCTGCCGCTGCTCGGACCGATCATCGTCACGCTCTCCAACGGGGTGCGCACCGAGCTGACCAAGCTGTGCGGCATCACCGTGCAGGGCGTGAACGCCGCCGCGGCGCCCGTGCAGGACGGGTCGCGCGCGCTCGCCGACGCCTCCGGGCAGGCCACCGGTCAGCTGCCCGGCCTGCCCGGGCAGCCGGACAGGCCCGCGCCCACCCAGCCGCCGCAGACCGGTCAGCCGGGCACCGACCCCGGCACGTCCCGGCCCGGCGCGGGCGAGCCCGCCGGCCAGACCCCGGCCGACCGGCCCACCGGCGGCGTCGGCGCGCTGGACCTGCCGCTGTACGGCTCGAACCCGTGGGGCGGCAACTTCGGCCGCGTGCCGCTGTTCGGCTACGGCTCCCTGCCGTTCGCCGTGCCCGGCAAGTTCGCGCCCTCGCCCGGCGTGCGCTACGGCGGCGGCGTGAGCGGCTACCGGCCCGGCTACGGCGTGCCCGGCGCGGACGACTCCGACGGCGTGCAGACCGCGGGGCGGGCCCAGGCGCTGCCCGGCTCCGGCCGGATGGGCGGTGGCGTGGCCGCGCCCGTGCTGCTGGCGGTGCTGCTGCTGTCGTGCGTGACCGGCGCGCTGGTGCGCACCTGGGTGCTGCGCCGGGCCGCCGCCTGAGACCAGGTCAAGGGCACCTCTCACCGCCTGTTACCCTGGACGGGTTGCTGACGCGACGACCCTCCTGCCACGGAACGTCCGTGGCCGCCGAGTCCACAGGAGGTGAGTGGTCTTCATGCGTCATTACGAAGTGATGGTCATCCTCGACCCCAGTCTCGACGAGCGCACGATCGCGCCGTCCCTTGACACGTTCCTCAACGTCATCCGCACCACGGGTGGCAACGTGGAGAAGGTCGAGGTGTGGGGCAAGCGCCGGCTGAGCTTCGAGATCAACAAGAACTCCGAGGGCATCTACGCCGTCCTCGACCTGATCTCGACCCCCGACGCGGTGAAGGAGCTGGACCGCCAGCTCGGCCTCCAGGAGACGGTGCTGCGCACCAAGGTCATCCGCCGCGAGCCCGCCAAGGCAGGCGCGCGGGGTTCCGCCAAGACCGCCGTCAAGGCCTAGGGGCCACCCGACGATGGCAGGCGAGACGACGATCACGGTGGTCGGGAACCTGACCGCCGACCCCGAACTCCGCTTCACCCAGTCCGGCGCCGCGGTGGCGAGCTTCACCGTGGCCTCCACCCCCCGCACGTTCGACCGGGCGAGCGGTGAGTGGAAGGACGGCGAGGCGCTGTTCCTGCGGTGCAACGTGTGGCGGCAGGTCGCGGAGAACGTGGCCGAGTCGCTCACCCGCGGTTCGCGCGTGCTCGTGACCGGGCGGCTGCGCCAGCGCTCCTTCGAGACGAAGGAGGGCGAGAAGCGCACCGTCATCGAGCTGGAGGTCGACGAGATCGGCCCCTCGCTGCGCTACGCGACCGCGAAGGTCAACAAGGTGAGCCGAGGTGACGGCGGCGGCGGCTTCGGTGGCGGCGGCGGTCAGTCCCGCGGCGGTGGCGCCCCGGCCGACGACCCGTGGGGTTCCGCGCCCCCGGCCGGCTCCGGTGGCTTCGCCGACGAGCCCCCCTTCTAGACCGGCACCCGGTCCACCCACACCTCACTGCGTAATACCAGGAGTCCACACATGGCCAAGCCGCCTGTGCGCAAGCCCAAGAAGAAGGTCTGCGCGTTCTGCAAGGACAAGAACGCCAACCTGATCGACTACAAGGACACCACCCTGCTCCGGAAGTACATCTCGGACCGGGGCAAGATCCGCGCCCGCCGGGTCACCGGCAACTGCTCCCAGCACCAGCGCGACGTCGCGGTCGCCGTCAAGAACGCCCGCGAGATGGCGCTGCTGCCCTACACCTCGACCGCTCGCTGAGAAGGGGGACGGCATCGTGAAGCTCATCCTCACCGCTGACGTGACCGGCCTCGGCGGCCCCGGCGACATCGTCGAGGTCAAGGACGGCTACGGCCGCAACTACCTGCTGCCCCGCGGCCTGGCGATCGCCGCCACCAAGGGCGCGGCCAAGCAGGTCGAGGTCATCCGCCGGGCGCAGGAGACCCGCCGGGTCCGCGACCTGGACCACGCCAAGGAGATCAAGGCGTCGCTCGAGGGCCTCGGCTCCGTGACGCTGAAGGCCAAGGCGGCGGCCGGCTCGAAGAAGCTGTTCGGCTCCGTCACCTCGGCCGACGTCGTGTCGGCCGTGCGCGCGGCCGGCGGCCCCACGCTGGACAAGCGGGCCGTCGAGATCTCGGGTCACATCAAGACCCTGGGCAGGCACTCGGTGAACGTCCGGCTCCACCCGGAGGTCACCGTGGCGCTGCCGGTCGAGGTCGCGAACGCGATCTGACCCGCACCACGCGGCGGAGGCGCCGTTCGACCAGGTGTTCTGGCCGGGCGGCGCCTTCGCGCGTCCGGCTGTGGACAACTCCTGTGACACGTTGGGCGCGACACGCCGTGCCGCCGGTTACACGCGACACGCCGACGGTGTGACCAACGACTTTTCCACAAAGTTATCCACAGGCCCTGAGCTGCGCAGACTTTTGTCTGGGCCCGAGTTGTACCCAGGTTGTCCACAGCTTTCCCCAGCCCTGTGGTCAGCTCGGCGCGACCATCCCCAAGCTGTCCACCGGCTTGTCCACAGGTGGGTTTGCCTACGCCATCCAGGTGGCTCTAGCGTCGCTGGACCACGGGCGTGGCGTGGCGGACATTGTCGGACCCACGAGGTACAACAAACCGCACGGCAGCAGATTGGGGTGAGCTCACGGTGGCGCTGGTGGACGACCGGGGCATGGCCGAGCCCGGCTTCGAACGGCAGCCGCCGCAGGACCTCGCCGCCGAGCAGTCGGTGCTCGGCGGGATGCTGCTGAGCAAGGACGCCATCGCCGACGTGGTCGAGGTCCTCGCGCCCAACGACTTCTACCGGCCCGCGCACCAGGCCGTGTACGACTGCATCCTCGACCTGTACGGCCGCGGCGAGCCCGCCGACCCGATCACCGTGTCCGCCGAGCTGGAGCGCCGGGGCGAGCTGCTGCGCGTGGGCGGCGCGCCGTACCTGCACACCCTGATCGCGACCGTGCCGACGGCCGCCAACGCCTCCTACTACGCCGAGATCGTGGCGGAGAAGGCCGTGCTGCGGCGGTTGGTCGAGGCGGGCACGCGGATCGTGCAGCTCGGCTACAACGGCGCGGAAGGCGCCGACGTGGACGAGGTGGTCGACCGGGCGCAGGCGGCGATCTACGAGGTCACCGAGCGCCGCACCACCGAGGACTACGTGGTGCTGGAGGAGCTGCTCCAGCCCACCATGGACGAGATCGACGCGATCGCCTCGCGCGGCGGCTCGTCCCTGGGCATCCCCACGGGCTTCGCGGACCTGGACGAGCTGACGAACGGCCTGCACCCCGGCCAGATGATCATCGTCGCCGCCCGCCCGGGCGTGGGCAAGTCGACGCTGGGGCTGGACTTCGCCCGGTCGTGCTCGGTGAAGCACGGGTTGACCAGCGCGATCTTCTCGCTGGAGATGTCGCGCACGGAGATCGTCATGCGCATGCTGTCGGCCGAGGCGCGCATCCGGCTCGGCGACATGCGCGGTGGGCGGATGAGCGACGACGACTGGACGCGGCTGGCGCGGCGGATGAGCGAGATCAGCGAGGCGCCGCTGTTCGTCGACGACTCGCCGAACCTGACCATGATGGAGATCCGGGCGAAGGCGCGGCGGTTGAAGCAGCGCCACGACCTGCGGCTGGTGGTCGTCGACTACCTCCAGCTGATGTCGTCGGGCAAGCGCACCGAGTCCCGCCAGCAGGAGGTCTCGGAGTTCTCCCGGAACCTGAAGCTCATCGCCAAGGAGCTGGAGGTGCCGGTGATCGCGATCAGCCAGCTCAACCGCGGTCCCGAGCAGCGGACCGACAAGCGGCCGCAGCTGTCGGACCTGCGCGAGTCCGGCTCGCTGGAGCAGGACGCCGACATGGTGATCCTGATCAACCGCCCCGACGCGTGGGAGCGCGACGACCCGCGCGCCGGCGAGGCGGACCTGATCATCGCCAAGCACCGCGCCGGCCCGACGGCCACCATCACCGTCGCCCACCAGCTGCACTACAGCCGCTTCGCCGACCTGGCCCAGGGCTGATCAGGGATCGGGAAGCGCCGGCCGGGCGGGCCCACCTAGCCTGACCGGCATGGACCTGACGATTCACACCAGCGTGCTGCCGCACGACGACCCGGACGCGTCCGTCGCCTTCTACCGCGACACCCTCGGCTTCGAGGTGCGCGGCGACGTCGGCCAGGGCCGGATGCGGTGGATCACGGTCGGGCCCGTCGGGCAGCCGGACACGTGCATCCTGCTCGCGCCGCCCGGCGCGGACCCCGGCGTCACCGAGGACGAGCGGCGGACGATCGCGGAGATGATGGCCAAGGGCACCTACGGCTGGATCCAGCTCGCCACCCACGACCTCGACGGCACGTTCGAGCGGGTGCGGGCGGGGGACGCCGAGGTGGTGCAGGAGCCGACGCGGCAGCCGTACGGGGTGCGGGACTGCGCGGTCCGCGACCCGGCGGGCAACCTCGTCCGGATCCGGGAACTCGGCTGACGGGGGCGCGGTCAGGTGCCTGCCGGGGTGGGCGCGCGCCCGTGCCGAGGCGCGGCGCCTGGCGGACCTGGCCCGGTTGCGCCGGGTGCGGGACCGGATCGACCGGGAGCCGGCGCGGCCGTTGGACGTGGTGGCGCTCGCGCGGGACGCGGGGGTGCCGGCCGGCCTGCTGAGCCGCGAGTTCCGCCGCGCGTACGGCCTGTCGCCCCACGCCTGCGTCGTCGCGCGGCGCGCGGCCGGACCGGTCGGGGCTCGGGGAGCACCGCCCGCGTGACGCCGACGGCTCCACCCGGCCGCCCGACCACGGCGCTCACGAGCCGTTCACCGCTCGTTCGCACGTCGTTGCGACCGCGGCAATGCGCTTACGATCGAAAGATGCCACCCGACGCGGCGCGGCGCAGCGACCGTTCGAGGCGGGCGATCCTCGTGGCCGCGTTGGAGTTGGTCGAGGCGCTCGGGTACTCGCGGTTGACCGTCGAGGCGGTCGCGGCGCGGGCCGGGGTGGGCAAGCAGACGATCTACCGGTGGTGGCCGTCGAAGGGACCGCTGCTGTTCGACGCGCTGGTGGAGTTCGGACCGGCCGCGGTGGACCACGCCGTCGGCGGCGGGCTCGACGCGGACCTGCGGCGCGAGCTGCGGGCGGTGGTCGAGGAGCTGGCCGAACGGCGGTTCGACCAGGTGTGCCGGTTGCTGGTGCACGAGGAGCGCACGGACCTGGTGATGCTGCTGCTGGTGCCGCGCCGGATGGCGCTGGAGGAGCGATTGCACCGGGCGCAGCGGTCGGGGGAGGTGCGGGCCGACGTCGACGTGTCGGCGGCGGTGGAGTTGTTGGTGGGGCCGGTCTACCAGCGGTGGTTCCTGCGGGCGGCGCCGTTGACCGGTGGGTTCGCCGACCTGGTGGTGGACCTCGTGCTCCGCGCGCTGGGCCGGTGACCGTGCTCGGTAGGGTTCGTCGATCATGGGGTACGCGGTGGTCGACGTGGAGACGACCGGGTTCGCCGCGGGCGGGGCGGACCGGGTGGTGGAGGTGGCCGTCGTCGGCCTGGACGGCGCGGGCCGGGTGGTCGACGAGTGGTGCACCCTGGTCAACCCCGGCCGGGACCTGGGGCCGCAGCACGTGCACCGCATCCGCGCGGCCGACGTGTGGCACGCGCCGACGTTCGCCCGGGCCGCGGGCGCGGTGGCGGCCCGGCTCGCCGGGCGGGTGGTCGTCGCCCACAACCTGTCGTTCGACGCCCGGTTCCTGACCGCCGAGTTCGCCCGCGCCGGGGTCGACCTGGCGGTGACGGGCCTGTGCACCATGCGGTTGGCGGACCGGTACCTGCCGGGCCTGGCCGGCCGGTCGCTGCGGGCGTGCTGCGAGGCGGCCGGGGTGGTGCTCGACTCGGCGCACTCCGCGCTGCACGACGCCCGCGCCACGGCCCGGCTGTTCGCCCACTACCTGGGGTTCGGCGTGCCGGAGGCGGAGCCCGCGCCGCGGTTGCCGCTGCCCGACGACGTGGTGGAGGTGCGGCGCGGGTCGGCCGTGCCGGTGTCGTGGCGGCCGGGGTCGGTGGCGCTGGCGCACGGCGACCGGGTCGTGTTCACGGGGCGCATGGCCGCACCGCGCGAGGAGTGGGTGGACCGGGCCGCGTCGGCGGGTCTCGTCAGCCAGGGCCACGTGACCAGGGCGACCCGCGTGGTGGTGGCCGCCGACCCGTTCACGCTGTCGACCAAGGCGCGGCGGGCGCGGGCGTACCGGGTGCCGATCGTGTCCGAAGAGGACTTCGCCGGGATGCTGGACCGGCTGGGCGTTACACCACCGGCCAAAGATCACCGGACCGGGTGGCGTCGGGCCTATTGAAATGCCCGCTACCCGCGGGGAGGCTCTTCACGGACAGGCCATGCCTCAGCGGAGGGCACGAGTCCTATGAGTACCGGGCAGACCACGGCTTCCCGCGCGGTGTGGGACGAGTTCGTCACCGGGCTGCCGGTCGGGGTGCTGCTGCAGGACGAGCACGGCACGGTGCTCGCCGCGAACCCGATGGCGTCCTCGTTGCTCGGTGCGGCCCGCGCCCGCGACGACTCGGGCGCGCTGCTGCCCAGTTGCGCCGAGCTGGCCGCGCAGGTGCTGCGCACCGGGTCGCCGCTGACGATCCCGGTGGTCCTGCCGCACGCCCAGGTGTGGGCCGAGTACTACCCGATCGTGGTGCGCGGTCAGGTGCTGGTGCTGCTGCGGCCGGTGCAGGCGGACGTGCCGCACAGCGCCGGGCTGCTCGACGCGCTGACCGGCCTGCCGGGGCGGGCGCTGCTGCTCGACCGGCTGGACCAGGCGTTGACCCGCGCCCGCACGCACGGCACGTTGGCGTCCCTGGTGCTGGCGGACGTGCACCGGATGGCGGCGGTCAACGCGGCCCACGGCTTCGCCCGCGGCGACGAGATGCTGACCGTGCTGGCGAAGCGGCTGCGGCAGGGGTTGCGCGCGGACTACACGGTGGCGCGGTACGGCGGCGACTCGTTCGCCGTGGTCGCCGAGCACGCCGACGGCAGCGGCGAGGAGGTCGCGGCCCGGGTGCGCGACCTGGCCGGGCGGGCGGTCCGGCTCGGCGGCGAGCGCGTGCGGACCGGCGTGCGGGTGTGCTGGGTGACCAGCGACGGCGAGGCGCCGGTGCACTCGGTCGTCGCGCACGTCGAGGACCTGCTGCGCCACTGACCCCGGACGCGACCGGACCCCCGGCACGCGGTGCGCGCCGGGGGTCCGGTGGTGGGGTGCGGGGCGGATCAGATGCGAGGCAGCACGGCGGTGTCCTCGAGCGCCGTGAACAGCGTGCGCGCGTCCATGTCGGCCAGGGCCGGGGCCTGCGTGTCGGTGAACCGGGCGGGGCCGGCCGCACCCTGGAGCGGGTTGACGTTCAGGCCGCTCAACGCCATCGGCGGCACCAGCGGGGCCTCGCTGCGCGGCTGCGCGACACCGGGCACGGGCAGCACGAACGGCAGCCCGGCCGGCGCGGCGACGGGCAGCGACGACACCGTGCGACCGCCGCCCAGGCTGTGCACCGGCACGTCGTCGACCGCGGGGATGCCCTGCGTGGTGGCCAGGTCCCCGGCCACCGGCAGGGTGCCGCCGAACGAGCGCTCGTCCACGTCGGACCGCGCGGCGCGGGTCACGGTCGAGACGACCGGCACCGCGCGGACGGCGCCGGCGACCGGCGGCAGGACGCGCCGGGCCTGCTCGACGCCGCCGACCACCGGCAGCTCCTCGGTCAGGTACGACACCGCGGCCAGGCTCGGGAGCTGCTGGGTCGGCAGGTCGCCCTGCGCCAACGCGGAGAGGGGACCGCTGACCGCCGCGGGCAGCTTGGCCTGCGACAGCGCCCCGACGGGGCCCTCCGCGCTGGGCAGCTTGGCCTGCGACAGGGCCCAGATCGGGCCTCCGGCCTCGGGCGTGCGGGCCTGCGACAGCGCGTGGAGGGGCGCGGCCGCGTCGGGGGCGTCCAAGTCGGGGGCGTCCAGGTCGGGGGCGTCGGGCGTCGGGACCGCCCGGGCGAGCAGGCCGCTGCCCGGCAGCCGGAGCCGGTGGACGCCCTGGATCGGCAGGCCGCGCAGCTCGTCCAGGCCCGGCGTGCCCAGCGGCACGGTGTACTGGCCCAGCCGGCTCACCAGGCCGAGGTCCGGCAGCTCGGTGGCGCGCAGCAGGCTGTCGACGCTCGCCGGGAGCTGGATGCCCCGGTTCGCCTCGGTGACCTTGGCGTCGTCGCCGCGGTCGTCGCCGGTGCGCACGTCGTTGTGGTCCTGCGCGTTCGCGGTGGCGGTGCCGAGCACGTCCACCGGGATGCCGAACAGCCGGGCGAACGCCTCGGTCGGCACCTCGACGTCGTGCGCGCTGACCGGGCCGCGGCCCTCGGTGGTCGTCACGCCGCCGGACTCGCTGGTGGACCGGCTGCCGCTCGCGGCGTCCGCGAGACCGCCGACGGTCACCGCGTCGCCGTGCAGCGTCGGGGTGACGCCGGTGGGCGCGGTGAGCAGGTTGCCCGACCACGCGCTGTCCTCGGCGGAGGTCAGGTGCCCGCCGCCCGCGACGAGGCCGGTCCGGTTGTCGGTCTGCGACTGGCCGTTGCCCGCGGCCGTCACGGCGTCGCCGAACACCTGCAGCGGCACCGAGTGCTGCGTGCCGATGCCGTTGCCCGAGAACGAGCCGTCGTCGCCGGAGGTCTGCACGTCGCCGCCCGAGTACGAGCCGAACTGGTTGCGGCTCTCGGACTCGACGTTGCTGCCCGCGCCGACCGCGCTGCCGAACACCTGCGGCGAGGACGCCTCGGGCACCGACAGCACGTTGCCCGACAGCGAGCCCTCGTCGCCGGTGGTGATCGCCGAGCCGCCGGAGCGGGAGTCGAGCCTGCTGTCGGTGTCGGACGAGCCGTTGCCGACCGCGACGGCGGAGTCGCCGAACACCTGGGCCGGGTTGGAGGTGGGCACGTGGACGATGTTGCCGGACGCCGAACCGTGCTTGCCGTTGGCCCGGGGCGGGTTGCCCAGGTCGATCTCGGTGTCGCTGTCGGTCTGCGACGTCGGGTTGGCGACCGCGCCGCCCGCGTTGCCGAAGACCTGGCCGCCCAGGGCGGTCGGGGTCGACACGACGTTGCTGGACACCGTGCCGTTGTCGTCGACGCTGTTCGCGACCCGGCCGGAGCGCACGGACTTGTTCTCGGTGGCCCGGCCGGTGGGCGTGCCCGCCGCGCCGACGCCGTTGCCGAAGCCCTCGGCGGGCAGGCCGAGCGGCGCCTGGGCGATGTTGCCGGAGCCGACCGCGTCGTTGCCGGTCGTGCCGTTGTAGCCGCCGGAGTCCGCGAGGACGTCGTTGCGGCACTCCGCGTCGGCGATGCCGCCGCCGGTCACGCCGTTGCCGCACAGGTCGGCCGCGCCCGCCGGGGGCAGGTTCGCCGAGTTGGCCGACAGCACGGACCGGTCGCCGTTGGCGTAGGTGTCGCCGCCCGCGACCGCGGTGGCCTCGTTGGCGTGCCGGGACGAGGTGTTGCCCAGGCCGGACAGCGCGTTGCCCGCGCCGGAGACCGGCAGGGCGACCGGGGTGTCGGCGTAGTTGCCCGACAGCACCGAGTCCTGGCTGGAGGTGAAGCTGTTGCCGCCCGCCTCCGCGTCGTGGGCCATCGCGTTGGTGGCCCGCGCGTTGCCCAGGCCCGTCAGCGTGTTGTCGCCGGCGGCGACCGGGCCCGCGAACGCCGGCTGGACGACGTTGCCGGCGGCGGTGCCGTCGTTGCCCGAGGTGACCGTCCACATCGGCAGGTCGGTCCGCTCGCGGGTGGTGGTGCCCGCGTCGGCGCTCGCCTGGTTCTCCGTGGCGGCGTCCGCGTTGCCGGCGGCGCCGATGCCGTTGCCGGTGACCGCGACGACGGGCGCGGCCGGCACGCCGACGACGTTGCCGCCGCCGGTGCTGCGGTCGCCGGTGGTGCTCAGCCACCCGGTGGCCTGCGCGTCGTTGGACGACGTGGCCTCGCTGTGGGCGTTGCCGCCGGCGGCGACGGCGTTGTTGGTCACCTGGGCGGGCACCGCGCCCTGGACGGCGGCGATGTTGCCCGACAGCGAGCCGTCGCGGCCCGAGGTCTCGATGTTGTCGCCGGCGACCGCGCGCTGGTAGGAGGCCGAACGCGACTCGGCGTTGGCCAGTGCGGCGATGGCGTTGCCGTTGACCTGCGGCGAGACGGCGGCGGCGCCGTGCGCCACGTTGCCGGCCAGCGGGCCGTAGGAGCCGTCGGTCCGGATGTCGCCGGAGCTGGTGGCCGACTGGGCGCAGAGCCCGTCGCTGTAGGCGTTGCCGCCCGCGCCGACGGCGTTGCCGCACGCGCTGACGGGCACGACCACGTCGGCGTCGGCGGTGTTGCCGCGGGCCAGGCCCGAGGCGTCGACGCCGGTCAGCCGCTCGTGCGTGGTGCGGACCAGCGGGTTGCCCTGGAGGTCGAGGTCGCGCAGCGGGCCGTCGGTGGCGCTCGGCGTGCCGATCTCCTGGTGCAGGGTCGGCAGGTCGTGGTTGCCGACCGGGGTGCCCAGGTTGTTGTGGTCGACGTCGACCGGGACGCGCAGCCTCGCGTCGAGCGGGTTCGGCGGCGCGTCGGGGTTGACGTTCTCCTGGGCTGAAGCGATGCCCGTGCCGAGCATCAGCAGACCACCCGTGACAAGTGCGGTCTTCAAACCGCGCTTGGCCCAGGTTTGCATGGGATCTCCTTCTTCCGGTTCCCTGGCGGGAGGTGGTGGGGTGGTCGGACGCGGCTGCCGCGTGGGAGACGACGACCACCCGGTTCTTCAGGGGGCGCAGGCGCGGTGTGTCGACCGGGTCGGAGCGCACGCGGAAGCAGCGCGACGGTCGACTTACCGGGTCAGCTCGACGATGAGCTGCCGCGGACCGCGCGCTGTGGTCAGTCGGGCGTGATGCCGGGCTGCTTGCCGGGCATCACGTGGTTCCGCTCGGTGGCGGGGAACAGCGCCCGGGCCACCGCGGAGTCGGTGCGGTCGGTGGAGACGACCGTGAAGGGGCCGTTGCCGCCACCGGGAACGCCGGAGCCGTCGCCACCGCACGCGCAGTGGGCCGGCGCGCCGAGCGGCGCGAACGGCATCGACGGCAGTCCGGACGGGTCTCCCGGGAGGGAACGGCCGCCGGCGTCCGGCAGCGCCGCGACGGGCTGCCGGGACGCGTCCAGCCAGGTGCGGCTGAACTTGGCGAACACCCCGTGCACCACCGGGGTGCCGGCGGACACCGGCACGGCGGTGGTGACCGGGGTGGTCTGGGTGACGGGCTGCGCCACGACGACGCCGACCTCGTCGGCGGTCGACCGGGCGGACGAGCCGCGCCGCAACCAGCCGCCCACGCCGTCGACGGCGCCGCGGATGTCCTCCGCGACCTGTCGCAGGCGGGGCGCGGTCGGCTCGGGGACGCGCGGTGCGCCCAGCGCCGCGTCGAGCTCGCGCACGGCCTCGCCGACGCGGCTCTCGCGGACCGGGGTGAGCGCGGCCTCGACCGCGCCCTCCACCGCGCCCGCCGACACGGTGCCGTGCGCCACCTCGGCGACCTGGTCGACTCCGACCTGCGCGGACGCCGAGGAGGTGGACAGCGCCCAGGCCGCGGCGGTGCCGGCCAGCGTCCCGCCGACGACCAGCAGGGTGCGGGTGAGCAGCCGCCGAACGCGGCTCGCCCCCGTCCCCACTCGCTGGTCGACGCGTGACATCGCTGGAAACCTCCACCGGAGCGCTGGGTTGGTCGACGCGGAGGATCACCGGGTGATCGCGCCGACGACGAGAGACTGCCAGCAGCCGACGGCCCGGTGCACGCGATCGCGAGCGGGTTCGCCGGATCGTGTGACGAATGCGGACCGTTTTCCAGTCGTTGCGGAATGTGGTCAGACGCGCTTGAGGACGCGCGCCGCGCCGGCGGCGGCCGTGGAGGCCAGGATCCAGCCCACCGCGATCAACCCGCTGGAGATCCACTGCGAGGCGCCGCTGAACCGCCACTTGCCGTCCTGGCCGAGGTCCACGATCGGGATCAGCAGGTCCATCGCCAGCAGCCACGCGTTCCACGACGGCGACTCGTCGTCGTTGAGCTTGGGCATCTCGTGGCCCAGGAACCACGCCGAGCCCGCCAGCCAGAACGCGGTCAGCCAGGCGATCGCGAGCCACGGCCGGTAGCCGTAGCCCACCGTCCAGCGCTGGAGGGAGCCCCACACCCGGCCCGCGACGCCCAGCTCGGAGTAGCGCCGGTGCTGCTTCTCCAGCTGCACGAGTTGCGCCAGCTCCTCCTCGCCGCCGTCCCGGTACACCGCCGCGAGCTGCTCGTAGGGCCCCGGAGCGAAGTCCGGCTGCACCTCCCGCAGCCACCGCAGCCGGGTCCGCACGTCGACGTGCGGGGTGGACGTGATCGAGCGGAACGTGAAGTCCTCCACGTCCACACCGCCGGTGGCGGCCCACAGGCCGGGCCCGTCCACGACGGTCGTGGCGGCGGCCCGGGTCAGCACCACCCGGCCGACCGGGACCTGGTCCTCCGAGAGCCGCAGCACGAGCTGGCTCACCGTGAGCCCGTAGGCGTTGAGCGCGATCTCGCCGCCCGGACCGCCCAGCCGCGCGCCCGCGAAGGTGGCCATCTTCCCGACCTCGGCCAACCGGATGCGCACGCCGCCCGCAGCGGTGAACCCGTGGCTGCACAGCAGGTCCTTGCCCACGTTCGCGACGCGGGCGTCCAGCGACGGCTTCACCGTGCCGTCCGGGCGGCGGCGCGGCGCGAGCAGGGACGCGCCGGAGCAGTCGAGGGTGGAGCCGATCTCGGCGTTCTGCAGCCGCAGCGAGCCCCGCGCCCGCAGGTCGCGCAGGAACAGCGTGCCGCCGACGCGGAGCCGGTCGGCGAACAGCACGTCGATGCCGGGCCCGTGCAGCCGCACGCCCGACAGGGAGGCGCTGCCGCGCACGTGGGCGTCCACCAGGCGCACCTGGCCGTGGGCCGTGAACGCGCCCTCGCGCTCGCCGGCGCCGTTGACCGCGCCGCGCGCCTCCAGGTCGCCGCGCACCTGGATGCCGTCGGCGTGCAGGGCCACCGGGATGCGCTGGACCACCTCGCCGGTGTCGTCGGCCGGGTCGCGCGCCGCGTCCCGGCGGCCGATCTCCGCGCCGGACAGCCGCAGGTAGCCGCCGATGTCGGCGTTGGGCAGGCGGACCGTGCCGGAGGAGGTGAAGCCGTCGTCCAGCTCGACGTTGCCCTCGACCCGCAGGCGGTCGGCGACGAGCGCGGCGGCCTCGTCGGCGGTGCCGCGCGGCAGCACCAGGACGGGCCGGTCGACCACGCTGGCGTGCAGGCGGGCGCCGGAGAACACGACGCTGCCGCCGACCCGCGCGCCGTCGAGCAGGACGCGCCCCTCGGCGGTGAACCCGCCGCCCTCCGCGCCGCAGAACAGGGTGCCCGCGACGGCGACGCCGGTCGCGTCGAGGGCGTTGCGGCCCGGGTTGAGCAGGTGGGCGCCGCCCAGGTGGACGTTGCCGCCCACGTTCGCGCCGCGCAGCCGCACCTCGCCGTCCGCGCGCAGCCCGATCGCCTGCAACGAGCCGGACAGCCGGACGCGGGCGGCGAGCAGGGCGTGGTCGCCGTCGCCGCGCAGCACCGCGCCCGCCAGCCGGAACGTGCCCTCGACCGAGGCGTCGGTCAGGTCCACCGCGCCGTCGCTGGTGAACCCGGCCTCCAGCGCCAGGTCGCTGTCCACGCGCAGGTTGCGACCCCACAGCCCGGGCACCGCGCACCCGCGCATCCGCAGGCCGACCAGGCGGGCCATGCGCAGGTCCGGCGGCTGCTCGAACGTGCAGCCGAGGAAGTCGACCACGTGCTCGACGCGCGCGCCTTCGAGGGCGAACGAGCCGGTGACGTGCGCGCCGGCCAGCCTCAGCGCCGAGGTCGGGCCGCCGGCGGCGAGCAGCGCGGAGAGCAGTTCGCCGCGGACCGAGCGCTCCGGCGCGGGCGAGCCGGGGTCGAACCGCGCGGTGCTCCCGGCGGCGAACGCGGCCCGGACGGCGTCCTCGGCGGTCTGCTCGGCGGTCATGCCGCCGATCCGATCACCCGCGCCGCGCGTCGCGCCGGCTTTTGCCCGAATCCGAAACGTGGGGTTCGACATGCCGACCCGGCTGTCCGACGGGTGCCACCGGTGCCGCGCGGCGGGCTACCGTGATCGGCGTGACGGGCAGTGATGAGATCAGCGAGAGGGTGCCGCGGCTGCTCCGCGTGAGCGCGGCGTTGAGCTGGCGGTTCGTGGCGGTGGTCGCCGCGCTCTACGTGGTGTTCCACGTGGTCGGGTTCCTGGCCACGATCGTCATCCCGACCGGGGTGGCCCTGCTGCTCGCCGCGCTGCTGTCGCCCGCGGTGTCGCAGCTGACCCGGGCGGGCATCCCGCGCGGGCTGTCCACCGGCGTGGTGCTCGTCGGGGGCATCGCCGTCGTCGGCGGCGTGCTCACGTTCGTCATCACCGAGTTCTCCAAGGGCCTGCCGCAGTTGCAGGAGCAGGTCAGCGCCAGCCTGGACACGATCCGGGGCTGGCTGAAGGACGGGCCGCTGCACCTGAGCGACGTGCAGCTGCAGCAGTACCTCGACCGCGTGGTCGAGACGGTCAAGGCGAACCAGTCCGAGATCACCTCGGGCGCGCTCACCACGGCGGCGACCGTCGGCGAGCTGCTGACCGGGCTGATCCTCGCGCTGTTCACGCTCATCTTCTTCCTGCACGACGGCGACGGGATCTGGCGGTTCCTGGTCCGGATCGTGCCGCGCGACGTCCGCGCGCGGGCCGACGTGGCGGGGCGGCGGGGGTTCGCCTCGCTCGTGTCGTACGTGCGGGCGACCGCCCTGGTGGCCGTGGTGGACGCGGTCGGCGTCGGCATCGGCCTGTGGATCGTGGGCGTGCCGCTGGTGGTGCCGCTGGCCGCGCTGGTGTTCCTCGGCGCGTTCATCCCGATCGTCGGCGCGGTGATCACCGGCGCGGTGGCGGTGCTGGTGGCGCTGGTCGCGAACGGGCCGCTGGAGGCGTTGATCATCCTGGCCGTGCTGATCGGCGTGATGCAGCTGGAGAGCCACGTGCTCCAGCCGCTGCTGCTGGGCCGGGCGGTGAAGCTGCACCCGCTGTCGGTGGTGCTGGCGATCACCGCCGGGTTGGTCGTCGGCGGCATCGCGGGCGCGCTGCTGTCCGTGCCGCTGCTGGCGGTGCTGAACTCCGGCATCCGGTCGCTGCTGTCGGAGTCGGACCGGGGCGTCGAGCCGCGCCAGGTCGACGTGCTGGAACCGCAGGAGAGCGGACCCGTCGACACGGGCGGCGACCGCGTCGAGGACCTCGACGACCGGGAGGACCCGGACGCGGGGCACAGCGGCAGGCGGTAGCCGTCAGGCCATCTCGACCAGGTTGCGGCCGTAGCCCTTGGCCGCGAGCAGCGCGGCGTCCGCGGCCACCAGCAGGTCGGGCAGCTCGTAGCCGAACCGCTGGGTGGTGGCCACGCCGATGCTCACCGTCAGCCCGGTGAGCAGGTGCTCGCGGCCGTCGGTGCGGACGGTCGGCACGGCGAGGTCGGCCACCGCGTGCCGGACGCGCTGGGCCACGGACCGGGCGACGGCCGGTTCGGCGTCGGGCAGCAGCACGACGAACTCCTCGCCGCCGAAGCGCCCGACCAGGTCGCCGCGCCGGACCGTGCCGGTCAGCAGCAGGGCCACCGCGCTGAGGGCCGAGTCGCCCGCCAGGTGGCCGACCTCGTCGTTGACGCGCTTGAAGTGGTCCAGGTCGAGCAGCATCACGGCCATCGGCCGGTTGCGCGCCCGCGCCTTGGACAGCTCGTAGCGGGCCCGGCCGTCCCAGTGCACGGCGTTGGCCAGGCCGGTCTTGGCGTCCCGCTGCGCCGAGCGCCGCCACTGCGGCAGCTGCGCGGCCCGTTCCAGCAGGGCCAGCGGCGGTCCGGCCATCAGCGCGTGCACCGGCGTGGCGAGCGCGGCGAAGCCCATCAGCCCGCCGATGCTGACCGCGACGACGCCCAGCACCACGTCGATCGGCTCGCCGACGACCTCCTCGCCCGGCGCGCCGGGGCTGCGCAGCTTCAGGCCGAGCGCGATCAGGCCCGCGCGCACCACCAGCAGCACGGTCGCGCCGAGCACCATGACGGCCAGGTCGGCGCTGGGCTCGACCCAGCCGATGGCGAACCGGGTGGCGAACACCGCCAGCGCGGTCGCGGACAGCGTGAACACCCAGCGGTGCGACTCGGGGCGCTGGGTGAGCACGCCGTGCAACGCCGGGCCGAACAGCAGCAGCACCAGCAGGTTGCACGGCAGCGCGACCACGCCCGCGGTGAGGTAGCACAGGTGGGCGGCCCACGGGTTGCGGGCGGCCTCGCCGACCCGGTGGCTGTGGATCGAGCTGCCGATGACCACCGCGCCCGCGGTGCCGGCGATGGCCGCGAACCGGCCGATCTCGCCCGGCGCGGGCTGCGGCGACGTGACGATGGCGTAGACGACGACCGCCAGCCCGAGGACGTCGACCAGCAGCCAGTAGGCCAGCGCGGAGCGCCGCAGCGTCCACATTGGCCAGTGGCGCACGCTCGGCCCTCCCTCGCCACAGCGGTACACCGGCGTGATCCCCACCCCGGGGGCGAGCAGGCCCCACGAGATCACGCTCGGTGACTCCCGTCAGCCTTCCACAGGTGTCGGTATCGGAACAGACGGCCACCTGGGGGTTAGCTGGGCCACTCCGACACGGCAAGATTGGGGGGCGAAGGGAGCACAGCGTGCACACGAAGCCGCCCGACCAGGGGACAGCGGCCATGGAGGACCCCGTCTCGCACCTCTGGCGGGGAACGGTGGCGCTACGCGTAGTGACGTTCCTGTTCGCGCTGGGCAACGTCGTCGTCCACCACTCGCAGTACGAGCGCCCGTGGCTCGCGTGGTCGGCGATCGCCGCGATGGCGCTGTGGTCGGTGTTCACCATCCACGCCTACGGGCGGGAGGGCGGGCGGCGGCCGTGGGTCGTGGCGGCGGACCTGGCCGTCACGTGCGGCCTCATGTCGCTCTCGCAGCTGATCATGACCGACGCGCAGTTCCTGTTCAACGTCCCGCTGATCACCACGATCTGGGCGGCCTGCCCGCCGGTGGCGGCGGGCGCGCTCGGCGGGCAGGTCGCGGGGGCGGCCTCCGGGTTCGCGGTCGGGTTGAGCACCTACCTCAACCGCGGCGGGCTCAGCGTCGACCTGGTGCGGGACGTGGTGCTCCTGGCGGGTGCCGGCTTCGTCGTCGGCATGGCCTCGTCCACGGCCCGGCGCTCGGCGGTGCGGCTGGCGCAGGCGCTGCGCACCGAGGCGGCCACCGCGGAGCGGGAGCGGCTCGCCCGCTCCATCCACGACGGGGTGCTCCAGGTGCTGGCCCGGGTGCGCAAGCGCGGCACGGAGCTGGGCGGCGAGGCGGCGGAGCTGGCGGCGCTGGCCGGCGAGCAGGAGGTGGCGCTGCGGTCGCTGGTGGCCGCCGCGCCGACCGAGTCCACTGTGGATGGCGAAGCGGACCTGCGGCCGGCGCTCCAGCTCCTGGCCACGTCCCGGTTCCAGGTGTCCACCCCGGCCACCCGGGTGATGCTGCCCGCGGCCACGGCGTTCGAGCTGACCGCGGTGGTGCGCGAGGCGCTGTCCAACGTGGACAAGCACGCCGGGCCGGACGCGCGGGCGTGGGTGCTGCTGGAGGACCTCGGCGACGAGGTCGTGGTCAGCGTGCGCGACGACGGTCCCGGCATCCCCGAGGGCAGGCTCGCCTCCGCCGAGGCGGAGGGCCGGATGGGCGTGGCCAAGTCGATCCGGGGTCGGGTCGAGGCGCTGCGTGGGACCCTTGAGCTCCAGACGGGGCCGGGGGAGGGCGCCGAGTGGGAGGTGCGGGTCTACCGATGAGCGTGTCCGTGATGGTGGTCGACGACCACCCGCTGTGGCGCGACGGCGTCGCGCGCGACCTGTCCGAGCGGGGGTTCGAGGTGGTCGCGACCGCCGGGGACGCCGCGTCCGCGGTGCGCATCGCCCGCGCGGTGCGGCCGGACGTGGTGCTGATGGACCTCAACCTCGGCGAGGGCACGGGGGTCGAGGCGACCACGATGATCACCGGGTCGCTGGAGGGCACCAGGGTCCTGGTGCTGTCCGCCAGCGGCGAGCACAGCGACGTGCTGGAGGCGGTGAAGGCGGGCGCGTCGGGCTACCTGGTGAAGTCGGCGTCGGCCGAGGAGCTGGTGGAGGCGGTGAACCGGACCGCGGCCGGCGACGCCGTGTTCACCGCGGGGCTGGCGGGGCTGGTGCTCGGGGAGTACCGGCGGATGGCCGCCACGCCGGACGACGACAAGCCGCAGCTCACCGAGCGGGAGACCGAGGTGCTGCGGCTGGTGGCCAAGGGGCTGACGGCGCGGCAGATCGCGAACCGGCTGGTCATCTCGCACCGCACGGTGGAGAACCACGTGCAGTCCACCCTGCGCAAGCTGCAACTGCACAACCGCGTCGAGCTGGCGCGGTACGCCATCGAGCACGGGCTCGACGTCGAGCCGGAGGGCTGAGCCATGACCGAACCGAAGGACTTCCGGGTGTCCGACGCCGAGCGCGAGCACGTCGTCGGCCTGCTGCAGAAGGCGATCGGCCGGGGCCTGATCACCCTGGACGAGTTCACCGAGCGCACCGACACCGCGCTGGCCGCCCGCACCCGCGGCGAGCTGAACGCGGTGCTGCTGGACCTGCCCGGCATGGTGCACAACGAGCAGCTCGTCGCCGTGCCGCCGGACCGGCAGGAGCTCAAGGCCACCATGTCGGCGGTCAACCGCAAGGGCAACTGGACCGTGCCGCGGCAGCTCGTGGTGCGCAGCCGGATGGGGTCGACGGACCTGGACTTCCGCCAGGCGTCCATCCCGCACGCGGTGGTGGACATCGAGCTGGACGTGACCGCCGGGTCGGTGAAGCTGCTGCTGCCCGACGGCGCCTCGGTCAACGCCGAGGGCGTCGAGCTGGCGGCGAGCAACCTCAAGGACAAGGTCGGCTCGGGCGCGAACGGCCGGCCGCACTTCGTGGTGCACGGCCAGGTGCGCGCGGGCAACGTGGAGATCAAGAAGAAGGGCCGCTGGTTCCGGCACGCGTGACGCCGTCGTGCGGGACGGCCGTCCCGCGGCGAGGATCGGTGGGTGCTCTGCCTCGTCACCGGTGCGACCGGATACCTCGGCGGACGGCTCGTGCCCCGGCTGCTCGCCGCGGGTCACCGGGTCCGGTGCCTCGTGCGCGACCCGCGCAAGCTGCGGGACGTGCCCTGGGTCGACCGGGTCGAGGTGGTGCGCGGCGACGTGCTCGACCCGGCGTCGCTGGACGCGGCGGTGCGGGACGTCGACGTCGTGCACTACCTGGTCCACTCGCTGAGCGACCCGGACTTCGCCGACGCCGACCGGCGCGCGGCGGAGAACACGGCGCGCGCCGCGGCGGCCGCGGGGGTGCGGCGGATCGTCTACCTGGGCGGGCTGCACCCGCCGGGCGTGGCGCTGTCGCCGCACCTGGCCTCGCGCAAGCAGGTCGGCGACGTGTTCCTGAGCGGCGCCGTGCCGGCGGTGGTGCTGCAGGCGGCGGTGATCATCGGGTCCGGGTCGGCCAGCTTCGAGATGCTGCGCTACCTCACCGAGCGGCTGCCGGTCATGGTCACGCCCCGGTGGGTGCACAACCGCATCCAGCCGATCGCCGTGCGGGACGTGCTGCGGTACCTGGTGGAGGCGGTGCGGCTGCCCGACGACGTGAACCGGGCGTTCGACATCGGCGGGCCCGACGTGCTCACCTACCTGGACATGATGCTGCGGTACGCGCGGGTGGCCGGGTTGCGGCGGCGACGGGTGCTGCCGGTGCCGCTGCTCACGCCCCGCCTGTCGGCGCACTGGGTGAACCTGGTGACGCCCGTGCCGCGCTCCATCGCCTCGCCGCTGATCGAGTCGCTGGTGCACGAGGTGGTGTGCCGGGAGCACGACATCGAGGTGCTGCTGCCGGGCCGCACCACCGGCTACGACCAGGCGGTGGCGCTCGCGCTGGCGAAGGTGCGCGACGCGGAGGTGGAGACCCGCTGGTCGGGGGCGTCGGTGCCGGGCGCGCCCGCCGACCCGCTGCCGACCGACCCGGACTGGTCCGGCGGCTCGTCGTACGTGGACGTGCGGGAGCGGCGGACCGCCGCGTCGCCGCAGCGGCTGTGGCAGGTCGTGGAGGGCATCGGCGGCGAGCACGGCTGGTACTCGTTCCCACTGGCCTGGGCGGTGCGCGGGTGGCTGGACCGGCTGGTCGGCGGGGTCGGGCTGCGGCGCGGCCGGCGCGACCCGGTGCGGCTGCACGTCGGCGAGGCGCTGGACTTCTGGCGGGTGGAGGAGGTCGACCGGGGCCGGCTGCTGCGGTTGCGGGCGGAGATGCGGGTGCCCGGCCTGGCGTGGCTGGAGCTGCGGGTCGCGCCGGCGGAGGGCGGCGGGTCGGTCTACCGGCAGCGCGCGGTGTTCGTGCCGCGCGGGCTGGCCGGGCACGTGTACTGGTGGGTGGTGTGGCCGTTCCACGGGATTGTGTTCGGCGGCATGGCGCGCAACATCGCCTGTGAAGCGGAACTTACGAGTGAATTCAGAAAGTCCTGATGGACTGCACAACGGGCCGGGGGCACACTCGCCCGCATGAAGGCACTGGTCAAGACGACCGCCGGGCCGGGGTTGTCGTTGACCGACGTCCCGGACCCCGCCCCCGGGCCGGGTGACGTCGTGGTCCGCGTGCTGCGGACCGGCATCTGCGGCACCGACCTGCACATCGACTCGTGGGACGAGTGGGCCGCGCACAACGTCCACGCCCCGCTCGTGCTCGGGCACGAGTTCGTCGGCGAGGTGGTGGAGACCGGCCCCGCCGTGACCGGGGTGGAGGTCGGCGACCTGGTCAGCGGCGAGGGCCACCTGGTCTGCGGCTCGTGCCGCAACTGCAAGGCGGGCCGGCGGCACCTGTGCGCCCACACCCGCGGCCTGGGCGTGCACAGCGACGGCGCGTTCGCCCAGTACGTGGTGCTGCCCGAGGAGAACGCGTGGGTGCACCGCACGCCCGTCGACCTGGACGTGGCGGCGATCTTCGACCCCTTCGGCAACGCCGTGCACACCGCGCTGTCGTTCCCGGTCATCGGCGAGGACGTGCTGATCACGGGCGCGGGCCCGATCGGGATCATGGCGGCGGCCGTGGCCAAGCACGCGGGCGCGCGCAACGTCGTCATCACCGACGTCAGCGAGCACCGGCTCGCGCTGGCCCGCGAGGTCGGCGTCGACCTGGCGCTCAACGTCGCCGAGCGCACCGTCTCCGAGGCGCAGTCCGAGCTGGGCATGACCGAGGGCTTCGACGTCGGCATGGAGATGTCGGGCAAGCCGGTCGCGCTGCAGGAGATGATCGGCAACATGGCGCACGGCGGCCGGATCGCCGTGCTGGGGCTGCCCACCGAGGACTTCGCTGTGGACTGGAGCAGCGTCGTGCTGAAGATGCTGCACGTCAAGGGCATCTACGGCCGGGAGATGTTCGAGACCTGGTACTCGATGTCCGTGCTGCTGCAGGGCGGCCTCGACCTGTCGCCGGTGATCACCCACCGGTTCGACTACACGGCCTTCGAGGAGGCGTTCGCGACGGCGCGCGGGGGCGTGTGCGGCAAGGTCATCCTCGACTGGACGGGAGCTCACTGATGTACGGCGCGATGCGCGAGGACCTGCGGACCGGCCTGGACGAGATCCGCGCGGCCGGGCTCTACAAGGCCGAGCGGGTGATCGGCACGCCGCAGAACGCCGCGGTCCGGGTCGGCTCCGGCGCCGAGGTGCTGAACTTCTGCGCGAACAACTACCTGGGCCTGGCCGACCACCCGCGGCTGGTCCGGGCCGCGCACGAGGCGCTGGACCGGTGGGGCTTCGGCATGGCGTCGGTGCGGTTCATCTGCGGCACGCAGGAGCCGCACAAGGAGCTGGAGCGGCGGCTGTCGGAGTTCCTGGGCACCGACGACACGATCCTCTACAGCTCGTGCTTCGACGCCAACGGCGGCCTGTTCGAGACGCTGCTCGGCGCGGAGGACGCGATCATCTCCGACGAGCTCAACCACGCGTCGATCATCGACGGCGTGCGGCTGTCCAAGGCCCGCCGCCTCCGGTACCGCAACCGGGACATGGAGGACCTGGAGCGGCAGCTCAAGGACGCCTCCGACGCCCGCTACCGGCTCATCGCCACCGACGGCGTGTTCTCCATGGACGGCTACCTCGCGCCGCTGGACGAGATCTGCGACCTGGCCGAGCGGTACGACGCGCTGGTCATGGTGGACGACTCGCACGCGGTCGGCTTCACCGGCCCCAACGGCCGCGGCACGCCGGAGCTGTTCGGCGTGCAGGACCGGGTGGACGTCGTCACCGGCACGCTGGGCAAGGCGCTGGGCGGCGCGTCCGGCGGCTACACCTCCGGGCGGGCCGAGATCGTGGAGATGCTGCGGCAGCGGTCGCGGCCGTACCTGTTCTCCAACTCCCTCGCGCCGTCGATCACCGCCGCCGCGATCGCCGCGCTGGACCTGCTCAGCTCCTCGGGCGAGCTGCTGACCAGGCTGCGCGAGAACACGGCGCTGTTCCGGTCGCGGATGACCGAGGCGGGCTTCGACCTGCTGCCCGGCGAGCACCCGATCATCCCGGTGATGATCGGCGACGCGGCGCGGGCGTCCCGGATGGCCGACCTGCTGCTGGAGCAGGGCATCTACGTGATCGGCTTCTCCTACCCGGTCGTGCCGCACGGCAAGGCCCGCATCCGGACGCAGATGTCGGCCGCGCACTCCACCGACGACGTCAACCGCGCGGTCGACGCGTTCGTGGCGGCCCGCGACCGCATGTGAGCTAGCGCTTGCGCATCCCGACGAGCACCAGCAGGACCGCGGGCACGACGAGCGACAGCACCACCACCGTGCCGTCCACCGCGAACCCGCCGGCCCGGACACTGGGCACGATGAAGCCGAACACGACCAGGACGAGCAGGCCGAGTCCCGCGATGACCAGGCCGGGGGTGCCGTCGGAGCGCATGCCACTTGGTACCCCACCGGTGCCGGTCGCGCACCGGAGGGGTGCGTCGCGGTGATCGACCCGCGCCGGCTGCGGGTGCTGCGCGCGCTCGCCGACCACGGCACCGTGACGGCGGCGGCGCAGGCGCTGCACCTCACGCCGTCCGCGGTGTCGCAGCAGCTGGCCGCCCTGGAGTCGGAGGTGGGGCAGGAGCTGCTGCGGCGGCGGGGCAGGCGGGTGTCGTTGACGGCGGCGGGCGAGCTGCTGGTCCGGCACGCCAACGCGGTGGCCGCCGAGCTGGAGCGGGCGCAGGCGACGCTGGCCGCGTTCACCGCCGGCACGACGGGCCGGGTCGACGTGGGCAGCTTCGCGTCGGCGATCACGCAGGTGGTCGCGCCGGCGCTGGCCGCGCTGCGGGTGTCCGCGCCGGCCGTGACGCTGCGGGTGCGCGACGTCGAGGGGCACGCCAGCGTGCCGCTGCTGCTCGACGGCGAGGTCGACCTGGCGATCACCGAGGAGTACCGGCTGCGCACCGACGACCGCCGGCTGACCAGGTTCCCGCTCTACACCGAGCCGTTCGACGTGGTGCTGCCGCCGGCGCACCCGCTGGCCGGGCGCGCGGAGGTCGACCTGGCCGACCTCGCCGACGACGACTGGGCCGTGCCGCTGCCCGGCAACCCGGTGCGCGACGTCGTGCAGCTGGCCTGCGAGCACGCCGGCTTCGCGCCGCGGATCACGCACACGTCCGACGACTTCCGGGCCATCGGCGCGCTCGTCCACGCCGGCGCGGGGGTCGCCCTGGTCCCGCGCAACGCCGTGCGCGGCGTCCCGGTCCGCGGCACCGCGCCGATGCGCCGGGTGGTGGCGGCCGTGCGCCGGGGCAGCGAGGACCACCCGCTGATCCGGCTGGTCCGCGACGCCCTGCTGGACGCCGTGCGTCAGTGAGGCGCGCGGGCGGTCAACCTGGCCGAAGCCGGGTCGGCCGCCGCGACCGCGCCGCGGGCCGCCAGCTGGCACAGGTCGAACGTCGTGGAGGCGAGCTTCGCGCCGACGCCGGCCAGCGCCGTGTGGTTCATCGACAGGCTCGTCACGCCCAGCCCGGTCAGCACGCAGGCCAGCAGCGGGTCGGCGGCGGCCTCGCCGCAGACGCCCACGGGCTTGCCCAGGGCCGTGCCCGCGGCGCAAACCAGCTCGATCAACCGCAGCAGGGCGGGCTGCCACGGGTCGTTCAGCGCGGCCACCGCCCCGACCTGCCGGTCGGCCGCGAACAGGTACTGGGCCAGGTCGTTCGTGCCCAGCGAGACGAAGTCGACCGCGGCCAGCACCTCGCGGGCGGCCAGGGCCGCCGCCGGGATCTCGATCATCACGCCCGCGCGGGCGATGCCGGCGGCCCGCGCGCGTTCCACGAACCAGGCGGCCTCGGCGGCGGTGGCGACCATCGGCGCCATCACCGAGACGTCGGCGCCGGTGTCGGCGGCGGCCAGGGCGATCGCCCGGAGCTGGCGCTCCAGCACGTCCGGGCGGTCGAAGGCGACCCGAAGGCCGCGCACGCCCAGCGCCGGGTTCGGCTCCGGCTCGGGCGCCAGGAACGGCAGCGGCTTGTCCGCGCCGGCGTCGAGCGTGCGGACGACGACGGGCTTGCCCGCGAACGGCGCGAGCACCGCCGCGTACGCCTCGCGCTGCTCGTCCACCGACGGCTCGGCGGTCGCGGACAGGAAGCAGAACTCGGTGCGGAACAGGCCGACGCCCTCCGCGCCGCCGGCCGCGGCGGCGACCGCGTCGGCGGGGGAGCCGACGTTGCCGAGCACCTTCACCCGGTGGCCGTCGGCCAGCGCGCCGACGCCGTTCCACTCCGCCCGGCCGGCGACGTGCGCCGAGCGGACCGTGCCGTCGGACGCCTCGACCACGCCGGTGTCGCCGTCCACGAGCAGGGCGGGCACGTCGAGGTCCAGCACGCCGCGGCACGCGACCACGGCCGGGATGCCGAGGGACCGGGCCAGGATCGCGGTGTGCGAGGTGGGGCCGCCCTCCTCGGTGACCAGGGCGAGCACCTTGGCCGGGTCCAGGCCCGCGGTGTCGGCGGGTGCCAGGTCTCGGGCCACCAGGACCGACGGCGCGGGCAGCGGCGGCACGCCGGGGGCGGGCACGCCGAGCAGTTCGGCGACCAACCGGTCCCGCACGTCGCGGACGTCGCGGGCGCGTTCGGCCATGTAGCCGCCCGCCGCTTCGAGGGCGGCGATGAACCCGGCGGCGGCCTGGTGCACGCCCCGTGCCGCGGGCAGGGCGTCGGCCGTCACGAGCTTCTCGGCCTGGGCGAGCAGCGCGGGGTCGGCCGCCATCGCGGCGGTCGTCTCCAGCACGTCCTTCGCCTCGCCCTCGGCGGCGGCGGCCCGTTCGAGCAGCCGGGCCGCGACGACCTCGGCGGCGGGTGCGATCCGCGCGGCCTCGGCGGCGGGGTCGGTCGGCGCGGGTGTGGCGGGCGGTTCGCCCAGGGGTTCGGCCACCCGGACCACCGGGCCGGAAGCCCGCCCGGAACTGACCCCGACACCGCTCAGCCGTGCGCTCGCCATGGTCTAGACCATACTCCCCGGGTCGACGGGACGTGAAGGACCGGCCGACACCGCGCTATCCGGCCGCCCGCACCTGTTCCGCCGTCGGGTACGACGGCTGGGCACCGCGTCCGGTCACCGAGACCGCGGCCACCCGCGCGGCGAAGCGGGCCGCCTCGACCAGCGACGAGCCGGACGCCAGGCCGGTCGCCAACGCGCCCGCGAACGCGTCGCCCGCTCCCGTCGTGTCCACAACGGACACCTCCGGGGCGGTCACCCCGACCACGCCGGAGGGGGTGACGACCGCCGCGCCGCGTGCGCCCAGCGTGACCACGGCCGACTTCGGACCCAGCTCCAGCAGCGCTTCGTGCGTCGGGGCCAGCGACGCGGCCTCGTGCTCGTTGACGACGAGCGGGTCGAGCAGCTCCAGCGCCGCCGCGGGCACCTCCACCACCGGCGACAGGTTCAGCACCGGCCGCACCCCGCGTGCCGCCGCCTCCCGGACCGCGTGGGCCACCGTCGGCACGGGCACCTCCAGCGAGCACACCAGGACCGACACGTCGTCCCAGGTCAGGGCGTCCACATCGGACGGGCCGACGTCGGAGTTCGCGCCGGGGGCGACCACGATCGAGTTCTCGCCGTCCGGCGTGACGGTGATGTAGGCCAGGCCCGTCGGCCGGGACGAGGTGCGGACGAAGTCGGTGCGCACGCCCGAGGACGACAGGGAGTCCAGCAGCAACTCCCCGTACTGGTCCGCGCCGACCGCGCCGACGAGCGCCACCGACGCGCCGAGCCGTGCGGCGGCCACGGCGGTGTTCGCCCCCTTGCCGCCGGGCAGGACGACGGTGTCGCCGCCGAGCACCGTCTCACCGCCGGCCGGGCGGCGGGGCACCGCGACGACGAGGTCCGCGTTGGCCGAGCCGAGCACGAGAACAGTCACGGTGCGCAACTCTGCCACGTCCTGGCGTGATCGGTCCGGTGGCGGGTTGAGTAGTGGTACGGATTCCGGGCACCGGGGGCGCGGGCGATCCTGGTCGCATGACCGGTACCGGGCAGGACGCCTTGACGCGGCTGGCAGACGAACTCGGCCACCTGGGCCGCCGCCTGGAGGAGGTGGGCCGCGAACTGCACCGCGTCGGCACCCCGACCGCACCGACGGCACCGGCCGCGCGGGCCACCACCGCCGACCGGCCGGAACCGACCACGGCCCGGGCGGCGACCACCCCGCCCCCGGCCGCCCCGACCACCGCGCCCCCGACCGCACCGGCCACCTCCCAGCCGACCACCCAGGCCGGACCCCAGCCGGCTGCACCCCAACCGGCAGCACCCCGGCCGGCAGGGCCTCAACCGGCCGCGCACCAGCCCTCGTTCCAGCCCTCGTTCCAGCCGACCGGGTCGCCCTCAGCCGCGTCCCAGTCGGCGGCAGCCCAAGCGGCGGCAGCCCAAGCGGCGGCAGCCCAAGCGGCGGCGGCCCGAGTGGCGGCGCAGGGGTCCCAGCCGGGCCACCCCGCGAGCCCCGCCCCGCAGGTCCCCGGGCCCGCCGCCCACCCCCCGGCCCCGCAGAACGCCGGGTGGGCCGCGCCCGTCCCGTACTGGGCGCCCGCCCCTCCGCCGCCTCCCGCCCCGACCCTCTTCGACCGCCTCGCCAGGGACGGCGCGGGGAGCAGGTTGCTCGCCTGGGTCGGTGGCGCGGTGACGCTGCTCGGCGTCGTCCTGCTCCTCGTCCTGGCCGTCCAGCGCGGCTACCTCGGCCCCCTGCCCCGCGTCCTGGGCGGCGCGGGGCTCGGTGGCGCGCTGGTCGGCCTCGGCCTCCGGCTGCACCGCACGCCGGCCGGCCGCACGGGCGCGCTCGCCCTCGCCGCCACCGGCATCGCGGTGCTCTACCTGGACGTCATCGCGGCGACCTCGATCTACGCCTACCTGCCCGGGGGCGGCGGCCTGGCCGTCGGGCTCCTCATCGCGGGCGGCGGGTTGCTGCTCGCGCTGCGCTGGGACTCGCCCGCCCTCGCCATCGGCGTGGTCGCCGCCTGCGCCCTGTGCGCGCCCGTCCTCACCGAGGGCTTCACGCCGCTGCTCGTGGCGTTCCTCCTGATCCTCAAGATCGCGGCGAGCCCGGTGCACCTCAAGCGCGACTGGCCGTGGCTCGCGGTCACCGCCGGGGTCCCGCCGCTGCTCGCCTCCGTCCTGGTGATCGGCCGCGCGGACGGGTGGGCGCTGGCCGGCACCTCCCTGCTCGCCGCCGTGGTCGGCGTGGCCGCGGCCGTCCTGTCGGTCCGCGCCCGGCCCGGCGACCGCACCGCCCTGGCCCTGGCCGCCGGCTCGCCGCTGCCCGCCCTGCTGACCACCGCCGTCCTCGACCGGCCCCTCGGGGCGGGTGTCGCCGGCGCGGTCGCGGTCGTGATGCTCGCGCTGTGGGCGGTCGGGCGGCGGTCGCTGCCGCGCGAGTTCGCCGCGGCGGTGGGCGCGGTCGGCGTGTTCGCGGCGTTCCAGGCGACGGCGCTGGCCCTCGACGGCGGCACGCGGGCGGCGGTGGTGCTGGCGGAGGCGGTGGTGCTGGCGGCGGTGGCGAAGGTCCTCGCCTCGCGCGGCCCGCTGCTCGGGTCGTTCGCGTTCGGCGTGGTCGGTTCCCTGCTGACCCTGGCCGACGCCGTGCCGCCGCGGCTGCTGCTGGACGAGCCCCGGGTCCCCGACCCGACCGGGTTCCTGGTGTCGGGCGTGCTGACGGCCTCGGTGCTGGGTGTCCTCGCGGTCCTGCTGCCGTGGGTCGCGGCGAGCCTGGGCGTCCTGGGCAGGCACCCGTTCCCGTGGGTCGTCACGGGTGTCGTCCTGCTGTACGCGGCGGCGGGCGTCGTGCTGTGCGCCGCGCTGCTGGTGTCGCAGGACGTGACGGGATTCCTCTTCGGTCACTCGATCGTGACGGTGTCGTGGACGGTCGCCGCACTGGTGCTGCTGGTGCGCGGCATCGACCGGAAACCCCTGCGGGTGGCCGGGTTGGTGCTGGTCGGCGCGGCGGTGGCGAAGCTGCTGCTGTTCGACCTGGCCGCGCTGGACGGGATCGCGCGCGTGCTGGCGTTCATCGGCGCGGGCCTCGTCCTGCTCACGGCCGGCACGCGTTACGCCAAGTTGGTGGCAACGCGGCGAATTTCGGTTGATTCGTAGCCCTCGGGATCCAAAACGGCCCGGGCTGCGTCAACCTGGTGTAGAGGTCTACGTCGTCGGGGTTCGACCACCGGTGCTCCGGCACCGGCAGGGGTCCGGCGTCGGTCGTTTCGCCCCCCGAGCGACCGGCGCCGGGCGCAACGCCCCGGTCCCGTCACCCGGTCCGGCACAAAAGGCGCTCGTCGGTGGGACCGCGGTGGAACCGGTCGCGCGGCGGTGTTCCCATCCAGCCATGTGGCGACGTCGACGCACCGCAGCCCTGGGCATCGCCGCGGTCCTCGCCGCGGCCGCCCTCTCCGCCGCCGGCCAGGAGCGGTCGCACGTCGTCACCGCCGCCGGCCGGTCCGTGCCGCGCGCGTACGTGGTGTCGCACGACGGCCGCGTGCAGGTGCTCGACACGAAGGACGGCCAGGTCGTGGCGAGCGCCAACACCGGCGCGTGGACGACGGGCGCGGCGGTCGGGCCGAGCGGCAGGCGCGTGTACGTGGTCAACGGGTGGGCCGGCGTCATCACGGCGGTCGACCCGGTGGCGGGCGAGGTGACCGGCCGCATCGAGACCCGCGCGCAGCTCGCGCAGGCCGTGCTGCGCCCCGACGGCCAACGCCTCTACGTCACCGGCGGCGGGGCGGTGGCCGTGGTGGACCCGGTGTCGTTCCGGCTGGTCGCGGCGATCAAGGCCGGAGCGCAGCCGCAGGGGATCGCGATCACGCCGGACGGCCGCCGGCTGTACGTGGCCAACTCCCAGGACGGCACGGTGAGCGTGCTGGACACCGCGTCCGCGACCCCGAAGACCACGATCGACGTCGGCGGCATGCCGCAGCACGTCGCGGTCGGCCCGGACGGCGACGCGGTCTACGTCAGCTCGGTCGACGCGGCCGGGGGCGCCGGCACGGTGTCGATGATCGACCCGCACGCGGACGTGGTGCGCTGGTCCACGCCGGTCGGCAGGGGCGCGGGCAGCATCGCGGTCACCCCCGACGGGCGGCGGGTGTACGTCGCGCTGAACCGCCGCGTCGCCGTGGTCGACACCACCACGCACGTCGCGAAGGCGTTGCGGCTCAGGGCGAAGACCCTGGCCATCGCGCCCGGCGACCGCCGGGTGTTCCTGTCCACCGGCAAGACGGCGACCGTGCTGGACAGCGCCGACAACCGGGTGCTGACCACGTACCAGCTCAGCGGCCTGCAGGACGACGGCCGCGGTGTCGCCACCACGGCCATCGCGTTCGAGCCGTTCGACCCGTCGTCCTAGGCGGGCTGGGGCTGCTTCTCGTCCTCGGCGGGCGCTTCCTCGTGGATCGCCATGCGCTCCTGGATGCGCCGCAGCGGACCGGGTGCCCACCAGGCGGCGTCACCGAGCAGCTTCAGCACCGCCGGCACGAGCAGCATCCGGACCACGGTGGCGTCCAGCGCGAGCGCCAGGATCATGCCGACGCCGACGAACCGCATCATGGTGATCTGCGAGAACGCGAACGCGCCGGTCACCACGATCAGCAGCAGCGCCGCCGCCGTGATCACCCGGCCGGTCTTGGCCAGGCCCGCCGTCACCGCCTCCTCGGTCGACGCACCGCGACCGCGCGCCTCGACCATGCGGGACAGCAGGAACACCTCGTAGTCCGTGGACAGGCCGAACACCACGGCCGCCATGAGCACGACGATGCCGGACTCCAGCGGCGCGGGCGTCACGCCGAGCAGCGACGCGCCGTGCCCGTCCTGGAACACCCACACCAGCACGCCGAACGTGGCGGACAGGCTCAGCGCGCTCATCACCACGGCCTTGACCGGCAGCAGCACGGACCCGAAGGCCAGGAACATCAGCACGAACGTCGCGCCGACCAGCAGGGCCACCATCAGCGGCAGCTTGTCGGCGATGGCGTCGAGGCTGTCGGACACCATCGCGGTGCTGCCGCCGACCAGCACCTCGTCGCCGGGGCCGTCGAGCGCCCGCACGTCGCGCAGCGCCTGCTTGGACTCGTCGCTGAGCGGGTCGTGCTCCAGCCCGGCGTTGATCAGCCACACGCCGTTCGCGGGTTCCGCCGCCACCCGGGCCTCGCCGACGCCGGCCACGGCGCCGACCTCGCCGGCGAACCGCTGCACGTCGGCGGGTGACGGGTCGCCCGTGACGACGATCTTGAAGCCGGAGTTGGACAGCGCGGCGAACTCGGTGTTGATCGTCTCGGCGGCGACGCGCGCCGGGTTGCCCTCGGGCAGCACCTTCTCGGTGACCTCGCCGAACTTCACGCCGAGGAACGGGGAGCCGAGCGCGACCAGCACCACGACGATCGGCAGCGCGAACAGCACCGGGCGCTTCATCACGCGGCCGGCGAGCCCGCGCCAGCCCGCCTCGGACGGCGCCTTGCGCTTGCGCCACGGCACGGCGAGCTTGTCCACGCGGTGGCCGAGCACGGCGAGCAGCGCGGGCAGCAGGGTCAGCGACACGACGGCCGCGATCGCCACCGCGGACATGCCGCCGTAGCTGAGGGACTTCAGGAAGCCCTGCGGGAACAGCAGCAACCCGGCCAGCGCGATCACCAGCAGCGTCGCGGAGAACAGGACGGTGCGGCCCGCCGACATGACGGTGCGGCGGACGGCGTCGGGCGTGGCGCGGCCGGCGGCCAGCTCCTCGCGGAACCGGCCGACCATGAACAGCCCGTAGTCGATGGCCATGCCGAGGCCCAGGAGGCTGGCCACGTTGACGGCGAAGGAGTTGACGTCGGCGACGAGCGACACGGCGTGCAGCACGCCGAGCGAGCCCGCGATGGCCAGGCCGCCGACGAGCACCGGCAGCGACGCGGCGACCAGCCCGCCGAAGATGACCACCAGCAGGAGCAGCACGATCGGCAGCGACACGGCCTCGGCCTTGGTGAGGTCGGTGGCGGACATGTCGCTGATCGCCTTCTGGGTCGGCACGAGGCCGCCGACCTGCGCGTCCACCCCGTCGACCCGGAGCCGGTCGGCGATCTGCTCGTACTGCTTGAGCTGGGTGTTCGAGTCGCCGGAGCGCAGCGTGATCACCACGAGCGACTTGCCGCCCTCGGGGGAGGGCAGCGGCGGGGACACCTTGAGGACGGCGTCCGGGGGCAGGTCGGCCAGCTCGCCGCCGATCCGCTCCAGCCGCGCCGGGTCGGTGGTGCCGTAGACGACGAGGACGTCACCGCCCTGCCGGCCGAACGCGTCCTGCGCCACCTCGTTGGCCCGCGCGGCCTCGCTCGTGGGGGCTTCGTAGCCGCCCTGGCTGAGCCGGTCGAAGACGCCGAGGCCCCAGATGCCGCCGACCACCGCCAGGACCACCGTGGCGATCAGCACCACCCACCTGCGGTGGTACGCCACCGATCCCCACTTCGCGAACACGCGTCCTCCCAGGCAGGTGGGTTACCGTTGGGTGAATGGCGTCAACTACGTAAACACCGTTCACTAGACCACCCGAAGGTATACCCGGGTGAACAGCGTGGACAACCTGATTGGGTGACATATGACCGAAGCCACTCGCCGCGAACGGCTACGCGTGGAGACCGAGCGGGACATCCGGCGACAGGCCCGCGCCCTGCTCGTGGAGCACGGCCGAGATGCGGTCACCCTGCGTGCCATCGCGCGGGAGGTCGGCATCACCGCCCCGGCGCTGTACCGGTACTACGACTCGCGCGAGGACCTGCTGCGCAGGCTCGCCGAGGACGTCTGCACGGACCTGGCCGCCGAGCTCGACGCCGAGCTGACCGGCATCGAGGAGCACGACGTCAGCGCGCAGGTGTACGCGGTGTGCCGGGGCTTCCGCCGCTGGGCGCTCGCGCACCCGCAGGAGTTCACCCTGGTCTTCGCCTCCACCGAGGGCGCCCTCGGCGCGTCGCCCGGCGACCGCGACCGGGTCGGCGACCAGTTCGGCCGGGTCTTCCTCCAGGTCGCGGGCAGGCTGATCGCGGGCCACCCGCTGCCCGAGGGCCTCGGCGGCGACGACGTGCCGCGGGAGCTGCACGCCGACCTGGCGGCGTTCCGCACGGTGCTGCTGGCCACCGTCAACGGCCGGGGCGTGGACGTGACCGAGGAGGCGATGCCCCTCGGCGCGGTCTACCACATCACCCAGTCGTGGGTCCGCATCTACGGCCACGTCGCCCTGGAGGTCTTCGGCCGCTTCCCGTTCGCGGTCTCCAACCCCGAGCCCTTGTTCGACTCGATGCTGGCGCAGATCCTGGGCGGGATGGGTTTCCCTCCGCAACGGTGAGGTGCGCCTTCCGGGCACACCTGCTGGTCCGTTCGAGGGCTTTTCGGGATCGCACCGCAACCACCGGCGTCCCGGCCGGTTGCATGGGTGTGCCGCACGGCGAGAACGTCTCGGGCCGGGGGGGATGGTGGCGGGGAAGAGTTCCGACAAGGGATCCGGCGGCGTGGCGTTGGTGGCCGCGGTGCTCGTCGTCCTCGCGGGCGCGGGCGGGGCCGGTGGCGCGGCGCTGAACTCCGGGGCGAGCGGTGGCGGCGGTGCCGCGCCGGTCCAGAGCATCGGCGTGCGCAAGTGGGACGCCAAGCGCGCGGCCCGCGGCGGTGACGCGGCCGGTGCGATGGGCCACCTCGGCGTCGGCATCAGCAAGCAGGCGGTCAAGCAGGAGCTCGACTGCCAGGGCAACTCGTTCGGCCAGGTGCGCGACTTCTTCGCCCGCACGCCCTGCACCGCCCTGGACCGGCTCCTGCTCGCCGTCGGCGACCAGGCGGGCAACGCGGCCGTGGTGTCCGTGGTCTGGGTGACCTTCCCCGGCCGCAACCAGGCCCGCCAGTTCGACCGGGTGGTCGACGTGGCGGGCTCCGGCGACGTGGTGCCGCTGAGCGGCGGTGTCGTCGGCCTGCCGGACGTGCGGTTCACCGCCGCGCACTACTGGTCGGAGATCAAGGACACGACGATCACCATCGCCGAGTCCGAACCGGCGACCGGGCACGTCGAGCCGGACCTGCTCGACGCGATGACCGAGGTGGCCGCCCAGTTGCCCCGTCCGTGAGGGCCGTGCCCCGACCCGCTACAGCACCACGTTGACCAGCCGTCCCGGCACGACGATCACCTTGCGCGGCGAGCCCCCGCCCAGCAGCTCGGCCACCTTCTCCTCGGCCAGCGCCGCCTCCCGCACCTCGTCCGCCGACGCCGACGCGGGCACGACGACCCGCGCCTTGACCTTGCCGTTGACCTGGATCGGGTACTCCGCGGTGTCCTCGACCAGGTAGCGCTCGTCCGCGGTCGGGAACGGGCCGTGCGCCAGCGAGTCGGCGTGGCCCAGCTTCGCCCACAGCTCCTCCGCGACGTGCGGGCTCAACGGGGCCAGCATCAGCACCAGCGGCTCGGCCAGCGCGCGCGGCGCCCCGCCCGGGAAGTGCTTGGTGACGTGGTTGTTCAGCTCGATCAGCTTCGCGCCCGCGGTGTTGTAGCGCAGGTTCGCGAAGTCGTCGTGCACGCCCGCGATCGTCTTGTGCAGCAGCCGCAGCGCGTCCTCGCCCGGCTCCTCGTCGGTGACCCGCGACGCGCCCGTGGCCTCGTCGACCAGGTTGCGCCACACCCGCTGCAGGAACCGCTGCGCGCCGACGACGTCCTTGGTCGCCCACGGCCGCGAGACGTCCATCGGGCCCATCGACATCTCGTACAGCCGGAACGTGTCCGCGCCGTACTTCTCGCACATCTCGTCCGGCGTGACGACGTTCTTCAGGCTCTTGCCCATCTTGCCGTACTCGCGGCGGACCTCCTCGCCCTCGAAGAAGAACTTCCCGTCGCGCTCCTCGACCCGCTCGGCGGGCACGTAGGCGCCGCGCGAGTCGGTGTAGGCGTAGGCCTCGATGTAGCCCTGGTTGAACAGCCGCCGGTACGGCTCGTCACCGGACACGTGGCCCAGGTCGAACAGCACCTTCTGCCAGAACCGGGCGTACAGCAGGTGCAGCACGGCGTGCTCCACGCCGCCGATGTACAGGTCGACGCCACCGGGGTCGGACGGGCCGTGCTCGGCCGGGCGCGGCCCCAGCCAGTACCGCTCGTTCTCCTCGTCGACGAACCGGTCGGGGTCCGTCGGGTCCACGTACCGCAGCTGGTACCAGCACGAACCGGCCCAGTTCGGCATGGTGTTGGTCTCGCGGCGGTACCGCTTCGGCCCGTCGCCCAGGTCCAGCTCGACGGTCACCCAGTCCTCGGCGCGCGACAGCGGCGGCGACGGCTCGGACGCCGCGTCCTCCGGGTCGAACGTGCGCGGCGAGTAGTCGTCCACGTCGGGCAGCTCGATCGGCAGCATCGACTCCGGCACCGCGATCGGCGTGCCGTCCTCGTCGTACACGATCGGGAACGGCTCGCCCCAGTACCGCTGCCGGGAGAACAGCCAGTCGCGCAGCTTGAACTGCACCGTGCCCTCGCCGCGGCCCTGCTCCTCCAGCCAGGCGACGACCTTCTTCTTGGCCTCGTCCACGTCCAGCCCGTCCAGGCTGACGCTGCCCTCGTGGCTGGAGTTCACCGCCGGGCCGGGGCCGGTGTACGCCTCGCCGTCGAAGTCCTCCGGCGGCTGCACGGTCCGGACGATCGGCAGGTCGAACGCCGTGGCGAAGTCCCAGTCGCGCTGGTCCTGGCCGGGCACCGCCATGATCGCGCCGGTGCCGTAGCCCATCAGCACGTAGTCCGCCACGTACACCGGGATGCGCGCGCCGTTGACCGGGTTGACCGCGTGCGCGCCGGTGAAGACGCCGGTCTTCTCCTTGTTCTCCTGCCGGTCCAGCTCGGACTTGCGCGCGACCTCGGCGCGGTAGGCGGCGATCGCGTCGGCCCGCTCGGGGGAGGCGACGACGTCCACCAGCGGGTGCTCGGGCGCCAGGACCAGGTAGGTGGCCCCGAACAGGGTGTCGGGCCGGGTGGTGAACACCTCGACGTCCACGCCGTCGTGCCCGGCCACGGCGAACTTGACCCGGGCGCCGTGCGAGCGCCCGATCCAGTTGCGCTGCATCGCCTTGATCTTGTCCGGCCAGTCCAGCCGGTCCAGGTCGTCGATCAGCCGGTCGGAGTAGGCGGTGATCCGCATCATCCACTGGCGCAGCGAGCGGCGGAACACCGGGAAGTTGCCGCGCTCGCTGCGGCCGTCCGCGGTGACCTCCTCGTTCGCCAGCACGGTGCCCAGGCCGGGGCACCAGTTCACCGGCGCCTCGGACAGGTACACCAGGCGGTGCCGCCCCAGCAGCTTCTCCCGCTCGGCGCGGGACAGCTCCGCCCAGGGCTTGTCCGGCGTGGGGCGCTCGCCGGAGGCGAACTGCGCCTCCAGCTCGGCGATGGGCCGGGCCTTGCGGGCGATCGGGTCGTACCAGGAGTTGAAGATCTGCAGGAAGATCCACTGGGTCCACTTGTAGTACGCCGGGTCGATGGTGGAGATCCGGCGGCGCTCGTCGTGGCCCAGGCCCAGCCTGCGGATCTGCCGCAGGTAGGTCCGGATGTTGGCCTCGGTGGTCTCGCGCGGGTGCTGCCCGGTCTGCACCGCGTACTGCTCGGCGGGCAGGCCGAACGCGTCGAAGCCCATCGTGTGCAGCACGTTGCGGCCGTTCATCCGGTGGTACCGGGCGAACACGTCGGTGCCGATGAAGCCCAAGGGGTGCCCGACGTGCAGGCCCGCGCCCGACGGGTACGGGAACATGTCCTGCACGAACAGCTTGTCGGCGGGCACGTCGCCCTCCAGCGGCCCGACCGGGTTCGGGGCGTGGAAGGTGCCCCGCTCCTCCCAGTGCCGCTGCCAGCGCCGCTCGATCTCGCCCGCCAGCTCGGCGGTGTAGCGGTAGGCGGGCGTCGCGTCCGCCGCGTCCGTGCTCATCGGGATGTCCCTCTCCATCGGTACCTGCCCCTGACATGACGAAACCCCCCAGCCGAGAAGGGCGTGAGGGGTTGCCGCGCGGACCGGGTTGCGTGGTCTGCGCGGCTAGTTAAGGAGCAGGCGGGCCGTGCTCATGGGTCCAAGGTATCAGCGCAGCGCGAGCGAGGTGAAGCGGGTGAGGCCCCCGGCTCCCGCGCGGGCGGCGGGCCGACACGTCCGGGTGAAGCCGGGGCTGGTTCGACCAAGATCGAAGGATCGGCCTACCCTCGACCCGTGAACATCGTGCTGCCAGTGGTGCTGGGCCTGATCGGTGTCGCGTTCGCGACCATCGGCTTCCTCGGCGTGCGGGGCGGGCTGCGCCGCAACCGCTTCTTCGGCGTGCGCACCAAGGCCACGCTGCGCGACGACGAGGCGTTCGCGCTGGCCAACAGGATCGCGGGCGTGCCGAACCTGGCCGCGGGCGCGATCGCGCTGGTCGCGGCCGTCGCGGCGGTGGTGAACCCGGCGTTGGCGCTGGTCGTCGGCCTGGTCGGGCTGGTGGGCAGCGTGGTCGTCGCGGGCGCGGGCGGCGTGCTGGGCCACCGGGCCGCCGAGGCGATGCCCGCGCCGGCGCCCGCCGGGTGCGGCGGCTGCGCGTGCTCCGGCTCGGGCGGCGGCTGCGGCGTGCTGACCCGCGCCTGACCCCCGCTCACCCGGTTCAGTTCCGGCGGATGTCCGTCGGGAACGTGGCCAGCAGCGCCGTCGGCATGCCCTGGCGGCGCAGCACGCGGCCCCACAGGTCGACGTTCGGCGGCGTGAGCACGTCGTCGGGCAGGCCCTTCACCACGATCCAGTCGCCGCGGGCGATCTCGCCGCCGAGCTGGCCCTCGCCCCACCCCGAGTAGCCGGCGAACACGCGCATCCCGCGCACCTTCGCCACCAGCACGTCCGGGTCCGCGTCGAGGTCGACCAGCGCCACCGGGCCGTGCACGCCGACCACCCCGTCCAGCGACGCGAGGTCCTCCCCGGTGCGCAGCGCGGCCAGGCACAGCGCCGTCTTCTGCTCCACCGGACCGCCGATGTAGACGGCCTGCGGTCGGCTCACGTGCGGGCCCCACGCGGGCAGCACGTCGTGGACGGCGACCTCGCTCGGGCGGTTCAGCACCACGCCGAGGCTGCCCTCGTCCCGGTGGTCGATGACGTAGACCACCGTCCGGCGGAAGTTCGAGTCGGTCAGGCTCGGTGCCGCGACCAGCAGGGAACCCGGTTCGACCTCGGCATCAGGGCGCACACCACGCATGATCCCAGACGGGGCGAGCGGCCCGGGCGACGCGGCGACCCGACGCGGTCGGGAACATCCGGGTTACGGTGTTCGTTGCAAGGACCGTCAGGCGCCATCGAGTCCCCCGGGCCCACTTGAACGCCTACGCGGAATACCGTCCGGCTGGAGCCGCGTAGTGCCACCCGCCGAGAGGCGACCGGGCGCCTGGCGCCAGGGAGGCCGGACCCCACGCGGGTCCGGCCTTCGTGGTCACGGGGTCCGCGGGCATAGGCTCACCACCGTGACCACTGCCGGAACCACCGCGGCGAAGCACCACCTCGGGGTCCGGAAACTCCTGGCGTTGGCGGACTTCCGCAGGCTGCTGGCCTCCCGGCTGGCCGCCCAGTGGGGTGACGGCCTGTTCCAGGCGGGCCTCGCCGGTGCGGTGCTGTTCAACCCCGAGCGGCACGCCGACCCGCTGGCCGTGGCGGCCGGGTTCGCCGTGCTGCTGCTCCCGTACTCGGTGGTCGGCCCGTTCGCGGGCGCCCTGCTGGACCGGTGGGACCGCCGCCGGGTGCTGGTGGTGGCGAACCTCACGCGGGCTGTTTTCGTGCTGCTCACCGCGGCGGCTGTGGGCCTCGGGCTCGACGGCGTGCCGCTGTACGCCTCGGCGCTGGTCGTCACCGGCGTGAGCCGGTTCGTCGGGTCGGGCCTGTCGGCGTCCCTGCCGCACGTGGTCGAGCAGGACCACCTGGTGGAGGCGAACGCGTTCGTCACCACGCTGGGCGCGTTGACGGCGGTGCTCGGCGCGGGCTGCGCGGTCGGGTTGCGGGCGGTGTTCGGCTCCGGTGACGACGGCTCGGCGTGGACCACGGTGGTCGCCGTCGCGGGGTCGCTGGGGGCGGCCTTCCTGGCCTCCCGCTTCGCGCGTGGCGCGCTGGGCCCCGACCGGGTGGACGAACCGCGGCGGACGGTCACCGCGGTCGCCCTGGGCCTCCTGGACGGCGCCCGGGCCGTCTGGCGCGCCCCGAGCGTGGCCGCGGTGCTGCTGGCGCTGCTCGCGCACCGGCTGGCGTTCGGCGCGTCGCTGCTGCTGACGCTGCTGCTGATGCGCAACGCGTTCACCGACTACGGCCCGTTCCGCGCGGGCCTGCCCGGGCTCGGCGAGGTCGCCGTGGCGGGCGGGGCGGGCATCCTGCTGGCGGGCCTGGTGACCGACCGCGCGGTGGACCTGCTCGGCCGGCGCGGCACGGTGTGCTGCGCGCTGCTGCTGGCCGCGACCACCCAGCTCGGCCTGGGCCTGCCCATGCTGCTGCCGACCACCCTGGCCGCGTCGTTCCTGCTCACGTTCGCGGGCCAGGTGGTCAAGCTGTGCGTGGACGCGGCCGTGCAGGGCGACGTCGGCGACGAGGTCCGCGGCCGGGTGTTCGCCCTGTACGACACGCTGTTCAACGTCACGCAGGTGGCGGCCGTCACCGCGGCGGCGACCGTCGTCCCGCCGGACGGCAGGTCGCCCGGCCTGCTGCTCGCCGCGGCGACGGCCTACCTGCTCGGTCTGCTCGGCTACCTGCTGCTGGTCAAGCGCTCGCGCGGCGGCTCACCGCGGTAGCGGCAGGCGGATGATGCCCGTCTCGTGCGCGTAGACCACCGCCGCCATCCGGTCGCGGAGGTCCAGCGCGCGCAGGATCTCGGTCACCACCGCCCCGACCTGGTGCTGGCTCAGCGCCAGCACCCGCGCGATCTCGTGGTCGGCGAGCCCCCTGGCCAGGCAGCGGAGCACGGCCCGCTGCCGGTCGGTCAGCTCGGCCAACCCCTGTGCCCGGGCGCCCCCCTCGGACAATCCCCAAGCGTTCATGCGACACCACCCCCAGTGCGCGTTCGACGCACACAGTCATGGTCCCGCAACGGCGTGTTACTGGCCAACCCGAACGCCGGGTCGGTTCACTTGGCGTTGGTCACGTCACATCAGTCGACCGGGGGCTGGACACCCTCCGCGCGGGCCCACTCCAGCAGCTCGGCGACCGCCTCGTCGTGGTCGAGCGGGCCGCGGTCCAGGCGCAGCTCCTTGAGGAACTTCCACGCCCGGCCCACCAGCGGGCCCGGGGGCAGGCCCAGCAGCCGCATGATCTCGTTGCCGTCGAGGTCCGGCCGGACCCGCTTGAGGTCCTCCTCGGCGGCGAGCCGCTCGATGCGGCGCTCCAGGTCGTCGTACGTGCGCTGGAGCGCGTTGGCCTTGCGCCGGTTGCGGGTGGTGCAGTCGGCCCGGACCAGCTTGTGCAGCCGGGGCAGCAGGTGGCCCGCGTCGGTGACGTAGCGGCGGACCGCCGAGTCGGTCCACTCACCGCCGCCGTAGCCGTGGAACCGCAGGTGGAGGTACACGAGCTGGGCGACGTCCTCGACGACCTCCTTCGAGAACTTCAGGGCGCGCAAGCGCTTGCGGACCATCTTCGCGCCGACCACCTCGTGGTGGTGGAACGACACGCCGCCGCCGTCCTCGAACCGCCGGGTGTCCGGCTTGCCGATGTCGTGCAGCAGCGCGGCCAGGCGCAGCACCAGGTCCGGCTCCGGACCGTCCTCCAGGTCGATCGCCTGCTCCAGCACGACCAGCGAGTGGTGGAACACGTCCTTATGCTGGTGGTGCTCGTCGATCTCCAGCTTCATCGCGGGCAGCTCGGGCAGCACCACGTCGGCCAGCCCGGTCTCGACCATCAGCTCCACGCCCGCCCGCGGGTGCGCGCCGGTGAGCAGCTTGGCCAGCTCGGCCTGCACCCGCTCGGCGGTGATGCGGCCCAGCTCGCCCGCCATCGCCGCCATCGCCTCCCGCACCCGCGGCGCGGCGGCGAAGCCGAGCTGGGAGGTGAACCGGGCCGCGCGCAGCATCCGCAGCGGGTCGTCGTTGAAGGACTCCTGCGGGGTCGCCGGCGTGTCCAGCACCCGCGCGGCCAGCGCCTCGCGCCCGCCGGTCGGGTCGACCAGCCGCCGGTCGAGCAGGTCGTAGGCCATCGCGTTGACGGTGAAGTCGCGGCGGACCAGGTCGCCCTCGATGCTGTCGCCGAAGGTCACCTCGGGGTTGCGGGTCACGCCGTCGTAGCTGTCGGCCCGGAACGTGGTGATCTCGACGGTCCGGCCGCGCCTGGTCGCGCCGACCGTGCCGAACGCGATGCCGGTGTCCCAGGTCGCGTCGGCCCAGCCCTTGAGCAGCTCCAGGATCCGCGCCGGCCGGGCGTCGGTGGTGAAGTCGAGGTCGCCGGGCACCCGCCCGAGCAGGGCGTCCCGCACGCTGCCGCCGACCAGGTACAGCCGGTGGCCGGCCGCGGCGAAGCGGGCGGCCAGTTCGTCGGCGACGGGCAGGGCGCTCAGCGGTTGCACCACGGCATTGTCCTGCTCGGGGGAAGTCGCGGTCGGGGCGATGGGTCCGGACACGAGGAGCCAGCCTACTGGTCGGCGGCGGCGGGTCCGAACGGCTCGCGGCGCCGTCGATCACCGCCGGCCACCTGGCAGTCACGCCCGGTCAATGCCGGCCGCCACTACCATCAGGGCATGCCCCAGTCGTCCGGTCGCTCCGGCGGTCCCAAGCCGAGGCGCCGGAACCGGCGTCGCGGTCGCCGGCTGAAGACCGTCGACGAGACCTCGGCGGGCGGGCTGGTGCTGGACTTCGAGCAGCACCGCGCCGCGATCATCGGGCGGCTGGACCGGCGCGGGCGGCTGCTGTGGTCGCTGCCGAAGGGCCACATCGAGGCCGGCGAGACGGCGGAGCAGACCGCGGTGCGCGAGGTCGCCGAGGAGACCGGTATTCATAGCAGGGTCCTGCGCCCGCTCGGCTCGATCGACTACTGGTTCGTCGCCGAGGACCGGCGGGTGCACAAGACCGTCCACCACTTCCTGCTGGAAGCGCTGGGCGGCGAGCTGTCCGATGAAGACGTGGAGGTCACCGAGGTGGCGTGGGTGCCCCTTGGCGAGCTGGACGACCGGCTCGCCTACGCGGACGAGCGCCGGCTGGTGCGCCGCGCCGCCGAACTGCTCTCCGAGTACCAGACGGACGGAGCGGAGTCGGCGTGAAACGGCTGCTGTCCGCACTGGCGGCGGCGGGGGTCCTCCTCGTGACGACGGCGTCCGCCGCGCCGGCGGCGCCCGCGGACGGCGGGCGGCTGCCCATCCGGCCGGCGCCCGCGACGCAGGTGTGGGCGACCAGGGCGCTGTCGAGCCAACCGGGCCAGCAGTCGCAGGTCTGGCTGCGCCTGGACGTCGAGGAGATGACCCCGCGGGTGATCACCGCGGACGGGCCGGACTCGATCACCATCTCCGGCAAGGTGGTCAACGTCGGCGACCGGGCGCTGGAGGACATCGAGCTGCGCCTGGAACGCGGCAAGCCGCTGACGAGCGAGGAGGACGTCCGCAAGGCGCTGCGCGAGCCGACCGACGCGGAGTCCGTCCAGCCGAGCTTCACCCCGGTCACCGACCGGCTCGAGCAGGACGAGTCCAAGCCGTTCCGGCTGACCGTGCCGCTGCGGGGCGCGGACCCGACGTCCCTGCGCATCACCGAACCGGGCATCTACCCGATCCTGGCCAACATCAACGGCGTCCCCGACTACGGCGGTCGCGCCCGGCTGGCCGCGCTGAGCACGCTGCTGCCGGTGCTCGCGATGCCCGGCGGGCAGGCGCCGACCCCGCCCGCGAACCCCGCCAAGCTCACCGTGCTGTGGCCGCTGGCCGACCGGCCGCGCGTGGTCACCGCGAGCCCCCTCGTGCTCACCGACGACGAGCTGGCCGGCTCCCTGGCCATGGGCGGGCGCCTGTACGGCCTGCTCATGGCCTACGAGTCGGCGCTGGCCGGCCCGCTGGCCACCGGCGTGTGCCTGGCCGTCGACCCCGACCTGCTGCGCACGGTCAACGCGATGACCCAGGGCTACGAGGTGCGCGGCCAGGGCGCGGGCAAGGGCAGGAGCGCCGCCGGGCTGTGGCTGGACCGGCTGCGCCTGCTGGCCGCGGGCCGGTGCGTGATCGCGCTGCCCGACGCCGACGCGGACGTCGTCGCGCTGTCCCGCGCCGAGCTGACCGGCATGGTCGACCTGTCCCTGGCCGGCGCGGACGTGGTCCGCGCGGTCCTGGGCGTGCAGCCGACGCAGGGCCTGGCCTGGCCCGAGGACGGCGTGGTCGACCAGCAGGCGCTGGCGAACCTGACCGCCCGGGGCGTCACGTCCCTGGTGGTGGACCAGTCGGCCGTCGCGGGCACCCCCGGCACCGAGCCCGTGCGGCTCGACGCGGCCGGGAAGCCGGTCACCGCCGTGCGCGTCGACGGCATGGTGTCCGACGCGCTGCACGGCGCGGCGACGGCGCGGCCGGTCGCGGGCGTGACCACGCCGAGCGAGACCAGGCCCGTCTCGGTGCAGAACGCGCTGGCCGCGCTCACGTTCCGGGCCGGGTTCCAGAGCACGGGCCAGAACGTGGTGCTCGCGCCGCCGCGCCGGTGGAACGCGCCGACGGGCGAGGTCGACACGCTGCTGCGCACGGTGAAGTCCCTGGTCGCGGGCGGGTTCGCCACCCCGGTCGGGATGGAGGCGCTGCTCGCGCCGCCGCCCGGGCGGACCGCCGCGCTGAGCTACCCGGTCGAGGCGGGCGCCCGCGAGGTGCCGCCCTCGGTGACCGCCGCGGTCGCCGAGTCGTGGGGCCGGCTGCACCGGCTCGCGGAGTCGATGAGCCAGCCGGACGCGGCCTCCGCCGAGCCGGGGGAGCTGATCGGCCCGCTCCGGTTGACGCTGCTGCGCGCGGTCTCCGGCGCGTGGCGCAACGACGACGACGGGGCGCGCGCCGCGCTGTCGGTCGGCCGGGAGCAGATCGACGGGTTGCAGTCGCAGGTCACGGTGACCGAGCCGAACAGCCCGATCCTGCTCGGCTCCGGCGACAGCCCCATCCCGCTGTCGATCAAGAACCGGCTCGACGTCCGGATCACGGTCCGGATCGTGATCGAGGACACACCGGGCATCGTGGCCAAGGAGCTGGCGGACGTCGAGCTGCCCGCGCGTGGCGACCGCCTCGTGCGGGTACCGGTGGAGGTGCAGCGGTCCGGGCGGTTCCCGGTGCACGTCCGCCTCGTCACCACCAGTGGTGTCGAGCTGGGCGAACGGGCCCGGCTGGAGGTGTCGTCCTCGGCGTACGGGACGATCACCGTGGTCATCACCTGCCTGGCGGGCGCCGCGCTGGTGCTGCTGTCCGCGCGGCGCATCTACCGTCGGGTGCGCGCCGCGCGGGCGGCCTCGGCGCAGGTGCCGGACGACGCGCGTGGGGTCAAACCGCCGGAGAGGTCGAGCACGAGTTGAGCGGAACGAGCACGGTGACGCAGGAGCAGCAGGAGCAGCAGCAGGGCCCGTCGCTGGCACGCGCCAGCGGCTCGATGGCCGTCGCCACGATCGTCAGCCGGGCCTCCGGGCTGCTGTCCAAGCTGCTGCTGATCACGGTCGTGGGCGTGGACGTGCTCAACGACTCCTACCAGGTCGCCACCACGCTGCCCACGATGATCAACGAGCTGCTGCTCGGCGGCGTGCTGACCAGCGTGGCCATCCCGCTGCTGGTGCGCGCCGAGAAGGAGGACGGCGACGGCGGCGAGTCCTACGCGCAGTGGATGATCACCATGTCGGCGGTCGTCCTGGGCATCGGCACGGTCATCGCCATCGCGTGCGCGCCGCTGCTGACGGCGCTGTTCATCAACTCCTCCAACGCCAACCCGGCGCTGGTCACGGCGTTCGCCTACCTGGTGCTGCCGGGCATCGTCTTCTACGGGCTGTCGGCGCTGCTGAGCGCGGTCCTCAACACCCGGCACGTGTTCGGCCTGCCCACGTGGGCGCCGGTGCTGAACAACGTCGTGGTGATCGCCACGCTGGTCGTCTACTGGCTGATGCCCGGTGAGATCTCCCTCGACCCGGTGCGGATGGGCCAGCCGAAGCTGCTGGTCCTGGGCCTGGGCACGATGCTGGGCGTGGCGCTGCAGGCGTCCGTGCTGGTGCCGGCGCTGCGCCGGACCGGCTTCCGGTTCCGCTGGCGGTGGGGCTGGGACCGGCGGCTGTCGGAGTTCGGCGGCCTGGCGTTCTGGGTGCTGCTGTACGTGGCGCTCGGCTTCGTCAGCATGGTCGTGCTGACCAACGTCGCCACCCACGACCGGGGCGCGATCACCGTCTACAACATGCAGTGGCTGATCGCCCAGGTGCCGTACGGGGTGCTCGGCGTGTCCCTGCTGACGGCGCTGATGCCGAAGATGAGCCGCGCGGCGGCGGCCCACGACACCGACGGGCTGGTCGGCGACCTGGCGCTGGGCAACCGGATGTCGTCGATCCTGCTGATGCCGTTCAGCGCGCTGATGACGGTGTCGGGTGTGTCGATCGGCCTGGCGCTGTTCTCGTTCGGCCGGTCCGGCGTCGGCGGCGGCGAGGCGATCGGCACGGCGCTCGCGCTGTCGGCGTTCGGCCTGGTGCCGTACGCGATCACGCTGCTGCAGCTGCGCGTGTTCTACGCGATGAAGGACGCCCGCACGCCGACGATCATCCAGGGGATCATCGTCGTGGTGCGGGTCGGCCTGCTGTACGGGTTCCTGGCGATCGTGCCGCAGGACAAGCTGGCCGTCGGCGTCTCGATCGCGATGTCGCTGAGCTTCGTCGTCGGCGCGCTCGTCGGGCAGGTCTGGCTGCGGCTGCGGCTGGGCCGCCTGCGCACCGGTTACACCGCCTGGACGATCTGCCTCACGGTCGTGGCGTCCGCGATCGCGTTCGGCGCGGCGACCGGGCTCGCGTGGCTCGCCGTCCACCTCGTGGGAATCGAGTCCCGGGTCGTGGCGGCCTGGGTGGAGGTGGTGATCGAGGCGGTGGTCGGGTTGCCGCTGAGCTTCCTGCTGCTGGCCCTGTTCCGGGTGCCCGAGGTGCGACCCGCCGTGGCCAAGATCAGTCGTTTGGTGGGTCGCCGTTGACACCTGCGACCCGGCCCGGTCCCGTACCCTCGGCCCCGTGAGCAGCGGTCCGATCCAGAACACCTCGCTGGTGCCCGGCGGGGTGATCGGCGACGGCCGCTACCGGCTGCTGGCCAGGTCAGGGGTGGACCGCAGGTGCGACGCGCACCTGTGGCGGGCCCGGGACGGGCAGCTCAACCGCGACGTGGCGCTGACCGTGCTGGTGGGCAACCCGGCCGACCAGGCCGCGGCGGCGCGCGCGAAGCGGACCGCCGAACGCGCGATGCACGCCTCCAGCTTCACCCACCCGGGTGTTTCGCGGGTGATCGACGTCCTGACCCCCGGCGCGGGCATCCGGCTCGACGAGGGCATCCTCGCGGTGATCGTCGCGGAGTGGACCCAGGGCACCGACCTGCTCGACCTCGTCACCGAGGGCCCGCTGCCCGCCGGCGCCGCGACGCGGCTGCTCGAACCGCTGGGCGCGGCGATCGAGGGCGCCCACCACGCGGGCCTGGTGCTCGGCGCGGACCACCCGCAGCGCATCCGCGTGACGACCGACGGCAGGCTGCGGCTGGCGTTCCCCGGCCCCCGGCCGGACGCGATCGCCCGCGACGACGTCAAGGGCCTCGGCGCGATCCTCTACCTGCTGCTGACCGGGAAGTGGGCGCTGCCCGACGGTCCGGACGGCGTGCCCGTCGCGCCCACCGGCCCGGACGGCGCGGTGCTGGCGCCGAGCGTGCTGCACCCGTACGTGCCGCACGAGCTGTCGTCGGTGGCGGTGCGCAGCCTGGAGGACACCAGCGTCGGCGGCATCCGCACCAGCGCGGCGATCCTCCAGGTGCTCGACCAGATCTCCCAGTCCGAGGCGCAGACGGCGCTGATCCGGCCGGTGCCCGACGACGCGGCGGACGACGGCGCGGTGTGGACCACGCAGCGCCCGGTCCGCGACAAGGAGCACAAGCGCAAGCTGATGATCAGCGTGGCCGTGCTCGCGGTCGCGACGCTGGCCGTGATCACCTGGCTCGGCGTGCAGATCGTCAGCTTCTTCAGCGACGAGCCGACCGGCGGCGGCGGTCCGACGGTCGTGATCGGCCAGTCCACCCCGGCCGGGCAGAGCGGCCAGCCCGCGCCGCCCGCGCCCCAGCCGGCCGGCCCCGTGCAGCCCGCGTCCGTCGGCGTGTACGACGTGACCAACCAGCCGGACAACGCCAACCGGGCCAACCGCGCGGTCGACGGCAACCCGACCACGGTGTGGCAGACGGAGAACTACTTCCAGCCGTTCCCGGCGCTCAAGCCGGGCATCGGGCTGATGGCGGGCTTCGCCGAGCCGGTGAAGCTGTCGTCGGTGACGATCACCTCGCCCAGCGAGGGCACGGTGGTGGAGATCCGCGTCGCGAGCGCGCCCGGCGTGCCGCTGCAGGAGACGAAGGTCATCGCGACCGCGACCCTGTCGGCCGGGCAGACCCAGGTCCAGCTGGCCGACCACGAGCCGACCCAGCACGTGCTGGTGTGGATCACCAAGCTGGCGGGCAGCGGCAAGAACAACCGCTCGGAGATCGCGGAGCTGGTCTACACCCGCGCGCAGTAGCCGCGGGCGGTAGTCGCGGGCGGTGGGCCGCCGGGTTGCCGCGGCCGGATAGGCTCCCGCGCGTGACCGCCGCAGCCAGCTCGGACGCAGACCTCATCGCGGCGCACGCCGCGGGTGACCCCCATGCCTTCTCCGAGCTCGTGCGCAGGCACCGAGATCGCATGTGGGCCGTCGCGCTGCGCACGCTGCGCGACCCCGACGAGGCCGCGGACGCGTTGCAGGAGGCGTTCATCTCGGCCTTCCGGGCGGCGGCCGGCTTCCGGGCGGAGTCCCAGGTCACGACCTGGCTGCACCGAATAGTCGTCAACGCCTGCCTGGACCGGATGCGCAGGCGACAAACCAGGCCGACCGTGCCGCTGCCCGAGGCGGGCCCCGGCGAGCCGGTGTCGCCGCGCGACGCGATGGCCGAGCGCGAGACCCGCCTGGTGGTCCAGGCGGCCCTCAACGAGCTGCCCGAGGAGCAGCGCGCCCCGATCGTGCTGGTGGACGTCGAGGGCTACTCCGTGGCCGAGACGGCCCAGCTGCTGGGCATCGCGGAGGGCACCGTGAAGTCGAGGTGCGCCCGCGGGCGGGCCAAGCTCGCCAAAGTTCTGGGGCACCTCCGGAACCAGGGTGCAGATGCGAACGTCCCAGTGAACGATGTGCAGGTGCAACAGGGACGTCAGTTGGAGGAACGATGACCGGCAATGCGCGGCGTTCAGGGCCGCCGTGGTCCGTCGACCTGCTGGCCGACCTGCACGCCGGCGCCCTGGACCCCAAGACCGAGGCCGAGCTGCGGCCGCTGGTCGAGAACGACCCGGAGGCGCGCGAGATCCTCGCCGCGCTCGACGCGACGCTCGCGGACCTGCGCGACCTGCCGCCGATCCCCATGCCGCGCCACGTGGCCGACCGGATCGACGCGGCCCTGGCCGAGGAGGCCCGGCCCACCGCACCGGTGGTCGACCTCGACCGGGCTCGCGCCCGTCGCGCCAAGCGCCTCGGCTGGGGCGCGGGGCTGCTCGCGGCGGCCGCGGTCGCCGTCGGCGTCGCCGTGGTGGCCATCCCGCGCGACAACACCGCGGGCGACGGCGGCATCGCCCAGCCGGACCCCTCCACCACGCCGGTGACCGGCAGCTCCGCCCCGCCCGGTGGCGACCGGATGCCCGCCGTGCGCGGCCGGAACTTCGGCCCGGTGTTCGGCGACGTGCTCAAGGCGCAGAACTACGGCCCGCTGGAGAACCAGGAGCAGCTCGCCGACTGCCTGCGCGGCGCGAACATCACCGCCGGCAAGCCCCTCGGGGTGAGCCCGATCACGCTGGACGACAAACCGGCCGTGATGGCGATCCTCCCCGGGGGTACCCCGGGCTCGTACCGGATCGTGGTGGTGGACCCGCGCACCTGCGGGCCGGACAACCCGGACGGCGTACTGGCGAACAGCACGATCCAGCCGTAGCCGGGGGCGTAGCCCAACTCACCGAGAAGGGGCGGAATTACCGCACCCTACGATCCGTTGAGCGAAGAGCCGGGCCGGGTGATCCAGGTCCGGGAGCGACTAACGGAGGTCGAGGGTGTCGGACGTTCGGAACCTGATCGTCGTGGGATCGGGGCCCGCCGGGTACACCGCGGCGGTCTACGCGGCGCGTGCCCAGCTCGATCCACTGGTGTTCGAGGGCTCGCAGTACGGCGGCGCGCTGATGACCACGACCGAAGTCGAGAACTACCCCGGTTTCCGCGACGGCATCATGGGCCCCGACCTCATGGCGCAGATGCGGGAGCAGGCCAAGCGCTTCGGCGCCGAGCTGCGCGCGGAGGACGTCGACTCGGTGGAGCTCGACGGCCCGGTCAAGTACGTCACCGCGCACGGCAAGCGGTACGCCGCCCGCGCGGTGATCCTCGCCATGGGCGCGGCGGCCCGCTACCTGCACGTCCCCGGTGAGCAGGAGCTGCTCGGCCGCGGCGTGTCGGCCTGCGCCACCTGCGACGGCTTCTTCTTCCGCGACCAGGACATCGCGGTGATCGGCGGCGGCGACTCGGCGATGGAGGAGGCGACCTTCCTGACGAAGTTCGCCCGGTCGGTCACGATCATCCACCGCCGCGAGGAGTTCCGCGCCTCCAAGATCATGCTGGAGCGCGCGCGGGCCAACGAGAAGATCAAGTGGCTGCTCAACGCCGAGGTCGTCGAGGTGCTGGGCCAGGGCGGCGGCACCGTGACCGGCGTCCGGACCCGCGACACCCGCACGGGCGAGGTGACCGAGCACCCGTTCACCGGCTTCTTCGTCGCCATCGGCCACGACCCGCGCAGCGAGCTGGTCAAGGGCCAGGTCGAGCTGGACGGCGAGGGTTACGTCCAGGTGGTCGGCCGCACGACCCACACGAACGTCGACGGGGTGTTCGCCGCGGGCGACCTCGTCGACCACACCTACCGCCAGGCGATCACCGCCGCGGGCTCGGGCTGCGCCGCCGCGATCGACGCGGAGCGCTGGCTGGCCGAGCACGGGACCACGGAGGCCGCCGTCACCGCCGAGCACGTGGGCGGCGGCTACGGCGAGCCCGTCACCACCAGCTGAACCACCTTTCGCAGAGGGAGAGAAACGACATGGCAGGCACCCCCGTGGTCACGTCCGCCCAGACCTTCACCGACGACGTGCTGACCAGCGACAAGCCGGTCCTGGTCGACTTCTGGGCGACCTGGTGCGGCCCGTGCAAGATGGTCGCCCCGGTGCTCGAGGAGATCGCCGCCGAGCACCCCGACAAGATCACGATCGCGAAGCTCGACATCGACGCCAACCCGTCGATCGCGCGGGACTACCAGATCATGTCGGTGCCGACCATGATCCTGTTCCAGGGCGGCAGGCCGGTGAAGCAGATCGTCGGCGCCAAGCCGAAGGCCGCGCTGCTCAAGGACCTGTCCGACGTGCTCTGAGCTCAGCCTCCCGGGTGACCCGTCCGTCTCCACCGAAGACGGACGGGTCACCCTTTTGTGGAGCTGTAACCACTCGTAGTAGCCCCATCCGTGGCATCGGCGCGAGCAAGGCACAATAGGGCGTCAAGTTCGCGTCGATGGATGTCGACGCCTTAGTGAGCGAGGGGTGCATGCTGCTACTCCGCCGCGGGGACTTCGGTCCGGACGTCGCCGAGGTCAGGGCAACGCTGACGAAGCTCGGCCTGCTGTCCGACCCGCAACCGTCCCAGGTGTTCGACCTGCCGGTCGAGCACGCGGTGCGCGCGTTCCAGCAGCAGCGGGGCCTCATCACCGACGGCGTCGTCGGCCCCGCCACCTACCGGGCGCTGCGCGACGCCACCTACCGCCTCGGCGACCGGCCGCTCGCGTTCCTCATGGCGCAGCCGGTCACCGGAGACGACGTGTTCGCGCTCCAGGAGCGCCTGCTGGAGCTGGGCTACGACGCCGGGCGGCCCAACGGCGAGTTCGGCCAGCAGACCGAGCAGGCGCTGCGGAGCTTCCAGCGCGACTACGGGCTCATCGTGGACGGCATGTGCGGCCCGGACACGGTCCGCGCGCTGCGCCAGCTCCAGCCCAAGGTGCGCGGCGGCCGGCCGGTGTTCCTGCGCGAGCAGGAGCGCGTCCGGCGGGCCGGTCCGCGCCTGTCGGGCAAGCGGATCATCATCGACCCGGGTCACGGCGGCGAGGACCGCGGTGTCGTGGTCGACGGCGTGTCCGAGGCCGACGTGATGCTGGACCTGGCCCGCCTGCTCGAGGGCAAGATGGCCGCGACCGGCATGGAGGCCCTGCTCACCCGCGGGCCGAACCACAACCCGGACGAGGGGGAGCGGGCGCGGTTCGCCAACGAGGCGGGCGCCGACCTGATCCTGTCGCTGCACGCCGACCGCAACGCCTCGCCGCTGGCGGCGGGCGTGGCGACGTTCCACTTCGGCACGGGCAACGGCACGTCGTCCACGGTCGGCGAGGCGCTGGCCGGGTTCATCCAGCGCGAGATCGTCGCCCGGACGGGCCTGCTGGACTGCCGCACGCACCCGAAGACCTGGGACATGCTCCGGATGACCCGCTGCACGGCCGTCCGCGTCGAGGTGGGCTACCTGACCAACCCGGGCGACCGGCAGCGGCTGGCGAACCCGTCGTTCCGCGACGTGGTGGCCGAGGGCATCCTGGTCGCGGTCAAGCGCCTGTACCTGCTCGGCAAGGACGACCAGCCGACCGGCACGTTCACCATGGACGACCTGCTGCGGCACGAGGTGGCCACGGGCAAGCTCCGCTAGCCGCGGCCACCACCACCCCTCCACGCTGCCGGTGAGGAGCACGATGGAGTTCTACCGCCTCGAAGCCGAGGTCGCCGGTGCGCTGGGCGAGGGCACCGTGATCGACCTCGGGGCGCAGCCGCCGCGCATCGAAGCCGTGCACTACGAGATCACCGACTGGGCCGGGGACGACCTGGTGGAGGCGTTCCCGGTCTACCTGGTGACCGACGACCTGGCCGACACGCTGGTCGACAGCGGCCTGGACGCCTTCCGCGTGCGCCGGGCCACCGTGACGCTCTCCGAAGAGGCCCAGGAGATGCTGGAGGGCAAGGAGCTGCCCACGTTCCACTGGCTGGAGGTGACCGGCCAGGCGGGCGTGGACGACCTGGGCGTCACCGACCAGGGGCAGCTCGTGGTGAGCGAGCAGGCGCTGGACCTGCTCCAGGGCGGCACGCTGGAGAACTGCGAGGTCGACCGCTTCTGACGGCCCTCACACGGGCTTGAAGCTGGGCTCCGCCGCGGTCGACACCGTCACCGAGCCGAGCAGCCGCTCCAGCGCCGCCTCGACGTCTTCCTTCCACGAGGACGCGCTGCGCAGCTCCAGCCGCAACCGCGGCCACCGGGGGTGCGGGCGGACCGTCTTGAAGCCGACCTGGAGCAGGAAGTCGGCGGGCGTCACGCAGCCGGGCCCGTCCGCGTCCGGCCGGTTGTCGCCGAACGCCTCGATCGCCTTCACGCCACGACGGGTGAGGTCCTTGGCGACCGTCTGCACGAGCACCCGCCCGAGACCGCCGCCGCGGAACTCCGGCAGCACCTCCAGCCCGGTCATCAGCACCGCGTCGGGGCTGGCGGGGGAGGTGGGGAAGGCCAACGACCTCGGCACGGCCGCGGGGGGCGCGTAGAACACCGAACCGGCGGGGATCCCGTCCAGGTAGATGATGCGGCCGCAGGAGCCCCACTCCAGCAGCACGCTGGAGACCCAGGCCTCCTTCTCGAACTCGGTGTCCCCGAACTCCTCGGCCTGCTCCTTCAGGTGCGGCGCGAGCTCCCAGAACACACACGTCCGGCTGTGCTTGGAGAGGTGCTCCAGGTTGTCCAAGGTGACGCCCACGACACGACGCGACACCCCGACCTCCAAGCCCCCGAAAGCATCCCCCCACGAGGATAAGCGGAGTGGACCCCCGCCCGGAAGGCGGATACCCCGAACGGGACGGCCGTTACACTCGGGCGGGAACCGACCCGCCGGTAACAGCCACCTACGGAGTTTCCCGTGAACCTACCCGGACAGCCTCCCAGGCAGGGAGCCAGAAGCCTCGACCCCCACCTGCGCCGGTACGCCGCGCGCACGGCGGGCATGACGGCGTCGGAGATCCGGGCGCTCTTCGCGGTGGCGAGCAGGCCTGAGGTGGTGTCCCTGGCGGGAGGGATGCCCCACCTGGCAGCGCTGCCGCTGGAGTCCCTCAGCGCGGAGGTGGCGGACGTCGTCGCCACGGAGGGCCTGGTCGCGCTCCAGTACGGCAGCGCCCAGGGCGTGCCCGAGCTGCGCGAGCAGATCTGCGACGTGATGGCGCTGGAGGGCATCAACGCCCACCCGGACGACGTCGTGGTGACCGTCGGCTCCCAGATGGGCCTGGACATGGTCACCCGGATCTTCTGCGACCCCGGTGACGTCGTGCTGGCCGAGGGCCCGTCGTACGTCGGCGCGCTCGGCTCGTTCGCCGCCTACCAGGCCCAGGTCGTGCACGTGGGCATGGACGCCGACGGCCTCGTGCCGGAGGCGCTGCGCGAGGCCGTCGCCGCCGTCGAGCGGTCCGGCAGGCGGGTGAAGTTCCTCTACACGATCCCGAACTTCCACAACCCCGCCGGCGTCACCCTGGCCGTCCAGCGCCGCGCCGAGGTGCTCGACATCTGCCGCGCGCACGGCATCCTCGTGGTGGAGGACAACCCGTACGGGCTGCTGGGCTTCGACGGCGTCACCTACCCGGCGCTGCGCTCGACCGACCCGGACAACGTCGTCTACCTGGGCTCGTTCTCCAAGACCTTCGCCGCGGGCCTGCGCGTGGGCTGGGTCCTGGCCCCGCACGCCGTGCGGGAGAAGCTGGTGCTGGCCGCGGAGTCGGCCACCCTGTGCCCGCCGACGCTGAACCAGCTGATCGTGTCGCGCTACCTGGCCACGCACGACTGGAAGGGCCAGATCAAGACCTACCGCGAGGCGTACCGGGAGCGCCGTGACGCGGCGATCTCGTCCCTCGAGCAGCACATGCCGGTTGGTTCCACGTGGAACAAGCCGAACGGCGGCTTCTACGTCTGGGTGACCGTGCCGGAGGGCATCGACACGAAGGCGATGCTGCCCCGCGCCATCACCCAGCGCGTGGCGTACGCCTCGGGCACCGGCTTCTACGCCGACGGCCTGGGCAGCCGCCAACTGCGCATCTCGTACTGCTACCCGACGCCGGAACGCATCCGCGAGGGCGTGCGCCGGCTCGCGAACGTCATCAAGGACGAGATCGAGCTGCACGAGACGTTCGGCCCGACCGTGGGCCGCGCCGTCTCGGGCCCGCACAACCCCTCGCCCGACACCGCTTGATCAGGAGTAGACGTTGTCCAACCGCTGGGTCGCAGTCCTGTCCGGGGGCCTTTCGCACGAGCGGGAGGTGTCCTTGCGATCCGGTCGCAGGCTGTCCGCCGCGCTCCGCTCGGCCGGCCTGGTCGTGGAGGAGTGGGACGCCGACGGCACCCTGCTCACCCGCCTGAAGGAGCACCGCCCGGACGCCGTCGTGGTCGCCCTCCACGGCGGCGAGGGCGAGAACGGCTCCGTGCAGACCATCCTGGAACTGCTGGACGTGCCGTTCGTCGGCACGGACTCGCGGGCCTGCCGCCGTGCCTGGGACAAGCCGACCGCCAAGGCGGAACTGGCCCGGGCCGGCCTGGCCACCCCGGAGTGGGCCGTCCTCCCGCACGCGTCCTTCCGGGAACTGGGCGCGCAACCGGTCCTGGACGCCATGCTCGACCGCCTCGGCCTGCCGCTGATGCTGAAGCCGGACCAGGGCGGCTCGGCCCTGGGCGCCCGGGTGGTGCGCGACGCGGCCGAACTGCCGGCCGCCATGGTGGGCTGCCTGGCCTACGGCGACACGGTCCTGGCCGAGCGCTTCGTGGAGGGCGTCGAGGTCGCCGTGTCCGTCGTCGACGGCCCGGACGGTCCCTACGCGCTCCCCGCGGTGGAGATCGTCCCGGAGAGCGGGATCTACGACTACACCGCCCGGTACACCGCCGGCCTGACGGACTTCCACGCCCCGGCCCGGCTGGACGAGAAGGCCGCCCAGGCCGTCGGCGAACTCGCCGTGGCCGCCCACCGCCTCCTGGGCCTGCGCGACGTCTCCCGCACGGACGCCGTCGTCGCCCCGGACGGCACGGTCCACTTCCTGGAGGTCAACGTCTCCCCAGGCCTCACCGAGACGTCCCTCCTGCCGATGGCCGTCGAAGCGGCCGGCCAGTCACTGGGGGACATCTACGCGGCCTTGGTCGAGCGAGCCGTCACCCGCTGACCACCCCTCACCCACCACGGCCCGTGTCCACAAGGACACGGGCCGCAATCATCACCGTGACAAAAGGCCCCTTGGTGATCCCTTGCACCTCGAACGAATCCCTTTTGTCCGTTTCTCGACCTCGCCGCGAGAACGGCACCCAAACCCGTCCATGACCGCCGCAACCGCCCGCGGCGGCCCGGTTTGACACAGGTTCGGGTGCCCCACGCCAAACCGAGCCGGACGGCAGCACCGCCCCGCCGGCACCCGGCTACGCGGAACCGGGCCCCGAGCGCACCCGCTGCGCCGCCTCCGGCGACATCAACTGGATGATCCGCTCCAAGTCGTCCACCGACCCGAACTCCACCACGATCCGCCCCTTCCGCTGCCCCAGCTCCACCTTCACCCGGGTGTCGAAGTTGTCGGACAACCGCTCCGCCAACTCCTGCAACCCGGGTGCCTGGACGGGCTTGCGGCGAGCGGCCTTGGCCTTGGCGGGCTCGGCGCCCTTGGCGAGCGTCACCGCTTCCTCGGTGGCCCGGACCGACATCCCCTCGGCGACGATCCGGGCGGCCAGCTCCTCCTGCACCCCGGGGTCCTCGACCCCGAGCAGCGCCCGCGCGTGCCCGGCCGACAGCACCCCGGCCGCGACCCGGCGCTGCACGGGCAGGGGCAGCTTCAGCAACCGGATCGTGTTGGTCACGACCGGCCGGCTGCGGCCGATCCGGTCGGCCAGCTCCTCGTGCGTGACGCCGAACTCCTCCAGCAGCTGCTGGTAGGCCGACGCCTCTTCCAGCGGGTTGAGCTGCACGCGGTGGATGTTCTCCAGCAGCGCGTCCCGCAGCATCACGTCGTCGGCCGTCTGCCGCACGATGGCCGGGATGGTCTTCAACCCCGCGAGCTGGGTGGCCCGCCACCGCCGCTCGCCCATGACGAGCTCGTAGGTGTCCGCACCGGTCGCCCGCACCACGATCGGCTGCATCAGCCCGAACTCGCGGATGGAGTGCTCCAGCTCCCGCAGCGCCTCGTCGTCGAACACCTGCCGGGGCTGCTTCGGGTTGGTCCGGATCGAGGTGACCGGCAACTCCTGGTACACCGCGCCGGCCACCTCACCGGTCGGTGCGGCGGGCGCGGGCGCAGGGGCGGCTGACCCGTTGGCCGGCCCACCGGCCGCGGTCCGCACCGGCGGGGGAGCCGGCGTGCCGGAGGGCGGACCGCTCGGGATCAGGGCCGCGAGCCCGCGACCGAGGCCGCCCTTGCGCTGTTCCGTCATGCCGACCTCATCTCCGCGCCGAACTCGGCGATCTCCCGCGCCGCGTCCAGGTAGCTCATCGCGCCCCGTGAGCCGGGATCGTAGGTGAGCACCGTCTGACCGTATCCCGGAGCCTCCGAGACCTTCACGCTCCGCGGGATCACCGTCCGGAGAACCGTGTCGCCGAAGTGGCCGCGCACCTCGCTGGTCACCTGGTCGGCGAGCTTCGTGCGACCGTCGTACATCGTCAGCAGGATCGTGGACACGTTCAGCGTCGGGTTCAGGTGCGCCTGCACCAGCTCGATGTTGCGCAGGAGCTGGCCCAGTCCTTCCAGCGCGTAGTACTCGCACTGGATGGGGATGAGCACCTCCTGGGCGGCGACCATCGCGTTGACGGTCAGCAGGCCGAGCGAGGGCGGGCAGTCGATGAACACGTAGTCCGGCTTGATCGGGTCGAGCGCCTCCGGGCTCAGCGCCTCCTTCAGCCGCGACTCGCGGGCGACCATCGACACCAGCTCGATCTCCGCGCCCGCCAGGTCGATCGTGGCCGGCACGCAGTAGAGGTTGGGGGACTGGTTGCTGACCTGGGCGGCCTCCGCCACGGACAGCTCACCGATCAGCACCTCGTACACCGACGGCGTGCCGGAGCGGTGGTCGACCGCGAGCGCCGTGCTGGCGTTGCCCTGCGGGTCGAGGTCGATCACGAGCACCTTCAGCCCGTGGATGGCCAGCGCCGCGGCCAGGTTCACCGTGCTGGTGGTCTTGCCGACGCCACCCTTCTGGTTGGCGACCACCATGACCCGGCGGCGGTCGGGACGGGGGAGTTGGAGGGAGTCGGGGTGCAGGACGCGGGTGGCGCGTGCCGCTTCTTCCGCGATCGGGGTCCACACGGTGCTGGTGTCTCCTGCCGGTTCCACGTTGTTTGCCAAGTTGGGGTCAGCCGTCGGGCGGGGCGCTCGGCCACCGCCCACCACACCTTCGGGCTCGGTTTCACGTGGAACACCGGCCTCTTGGAACACAGGTTGCAGGGGGTCGGGGTACACGTTCACCGATCCTTCCTCTTGCGACGCGTGCCGTCACGGCGGCTCGCCTGCTCGTCGCGCTCCACGAGCACGACCGTCGTCGGCGGGTCGAGCACCTCGCCACCGCAGGTGGTGACGCGCGGCCGGACGCCCCCGGCTCGCCGCACCGCCTCGGCATCGCGTTCCAGTTCTTCCGCGGCGCTCTCGCCCTTGAGTGCCACCAGGCGCCCGCCGGGCCGGAGCAGCGGCAGGCACCACCGCGTCAACCGCTCCAGCGGGGCCACCGCGCGAGCCGTCACGACGTCGCTGTCCGACAGCCGCTCCCGCACCGGCCCTTCCTCGGCCCGCCCGCGCACGACGGTGACCTCCAGCCCGAGCGCGTCGACGCACTCGGTCAACCACGCCACCCGCCGGGCCATCGGCTCCAGCAGCGTGAGGTCGAGGTCCGGACGCGCGATGGCCAGCGGGATGCCCGGCAGCCCCGCCCCCGAGCCGACGTCGACCACCCGTGCGCCTTCGGGGAACAGCTCCGCCACGACGGCCGAGTTCAGGACGTGCCGCTCCCAGAGGCGGTCGACCTCGCGCGGGCCGATGAGCCCGCGCTCGACGCCGTGCTCGGTGAGCAGTGCCGTGAAGGCGACCGCCTTGTCGTAGTGGTCACCGAAGACCTTCTTCGCGCGGTCTTCCACCTCTGCGGCCATGTCTCCGTCCGGGACGTTTCACGTGAAACCACACCGGACACCGGGGCGACCGAGCGTGGGCGATGGGGTTGGGCGTCTCGCCGAGGAGGCGATGAGCCCCGCGAGATGTGCCAGTCCCCACTATGACGGATCACCCCGCCGACACGCCAAATCCGAGCGCCATGTCGGCGCGTTTCACGTGAAACTTGTGATCCGACCGTCCTTCGGCTGCACGCGGAGGAGTTCCAAGGCGTAGTCGACCGACTCGACGTGATCCAACCCCGGCACCTCGTCCACCGGGAACCACGCCGCCTGGTCCGTGCTGCCGCCGACCTCGTACGTCAACTCGCCGCCGACCACGTGCGCCTCGTACATGATCCGGATGCGGTGGTAGTCCACCTCCATCCCGTCCCGCACCATCGGCCCGTATACGTTCTGGATGCCGAGCAACCGGTCCACCTCCGCCCGGTACCCGGTCTCCTCGAACACCTCGCGCACGACGGCGTCGTACGGGTCCTCACCGTGGTCGAGCCCACCGCCGGGCAGGATCCAGCGCGGCCGGTCCGGCCCGAGCCACCGGGACAGCAGCATCCGCCCGTCCTCGATGATGACGGCGTAGGCGGCGACGCGGAGGTTGCGGATGTTCCCACTCATGCCACGACCGTTTCACGTGAAACACGACGAAGGAAAGAGGACGCCGACCCCGGACGTGAAACGACCCCGGCCCCACCAGGGGACCGGGGTCGTCGGCACGAACCGGTGAGGACCGATCAGGGCTTCGGCAGCACCACCACGCGGCGCTGCGGCTCCTCGCCCTCGCTCTCGCTGTGCACGCCCGCCACGGCGGCGACGGCGTCGTGCACGACCTTCCGCTCGAACGGCGTCATCGGGTGCAGCCGCACCTTCTCGCCCGTCGCCAGCACCTTCTCCGCCGTCGTCCGGCCGAGGTCGGCGAGCTCGGCGCGCCGCCCGGCGCGCCAGCCGGCGATGTCCAGCATGAGGCGGCTGCGCACGCCCGTCTCCTGCTGCACGGCGAGCCGGGTCAGCTCCTGCAACGACTCCAGGACCGTGCCGCGGGGACCGACCAGCTTCTCCAGGTCGTCACCGCCGTCGATGCTCACGATCGCCCGACCCGCCTCGACGTCGAGGTCGATGTCGCCGTCGTAGTCGAGCAGGTCCAACAGTCGCTCCAGGTAGTCCCCGGCGATGTCGCCCTCCTGGACGAGCAGGTCCTCCGAACTCCCCGACCGCGCCGGCGGGGCGTCGTCGGCCCCCGGTGCGTCCACGTCGGCCGCCTGCAACGTCTCCGACACGATGTCTCCTCTCCAGGGTCAACGACGCTTCTTGTTGCCCTGCTTCTTGCCTGGGGATCGGTCTGGGCTCAGACCGGGAACCTCGGTGGACGGCTTCGCGGTCGACGCGGACCCGTCGCCGTCCGTCGCCGCCGACGTGGCCGTGCCGTCGACGGACTGGGTGGTCGACTGCTGCGCGCCCGCCGACGCGGCGCCGGCGGCACCCGCCGGCTTGCGGGCGGTCTGCGGCTTCTGGCCGGGCTTCGGCTTCGTCACGGGCTTCACGCCCGGCTTCGGGGCGAGCGCGGACCGCTGCGCCGTCGCCTCGACCTTCTTCGCCTCTTCCTCGCGGTCGATGCGGTGGTAGACGACGTACTGCTGACCCAGCGTCCACGCGTTGTTGCTCAGCCAGTAGAGCAGGATCGCGATGGGGAAGAAGAGGCCACCGACGAGCACGCCCAGCGGGAAGATGTACAGCGTCAGCTTGTTCATGATCGCGGTCTGCGGGTTGTCCGTCGCCGCCTGCGTCTGCCGGGCCACCGAGTGGCGCGCGGTGAAGTGGGTCGCGATCGACGCGATGATCATCAACGGGATGGCGACGAGCAGCACCGAGCTGCGCTCGGTCCCGAAGTCCGTCAGCGACGGCTGGCCCGGGTTGTCGTACGGCATCGTGATGAACGTCGACAGGTTCGCGCCGAACAGCTTGGCGTTGACGAACGACTCCACGCCCTTGGCGTCGAAGAAGTAGACCTCGCCCCAGCCGGGCTTGAACGACCGCAGCACGTGGAACAGGCCGATGAACACCGGGATCTGCACCAGCATCGGCAGGCAGCCGCCGAGCGGGTTCACGCCGTGCTCGGCCTGGAGCTTCTGCATCTCCTGGGCCTGGCGCTGCTTGTCGTTCGCGTACTTCTTCTTGATCTTCTGCAGCTCGGGCGCGAACTCCTGCATCTTGCGCATCGAGCGGACCTGGCCGACGAACGGCTTGAACAGCAGCGCGCGCAGGGTGAAGACGAGGAACACCACCGACAGGGCCCACGCGAACCCGCTCGACTCGCCGAAGATGTGGCCGAACACCCAGTGCCAACACCACAGGATGAAGGACACCGGGTAGTAGATGAAGTTGAGCACTAGCTACTCCTCGGCAGGAAGGTCGGGGACCGCGTTTCGCCTCGGCGGAACCGGGTCCAGGCCACCAGGGTGCCAGGGTCCGCAGCGGCCCAGCCGGCGCAGGGTCAGCCAGGAACCGCGCAGCGCACCGTGGACGGTCAACGCCTCCACCGCGTACGCACTGCAACTCGGGTGGAAACGGCAGGTCGGGGGCAGCGCCGGTGAGATGAACTTCCGGTAGAAGCGCACCGGCAGCAGCAGCGCCCGGACTACGGGGCTCACCCGGGTGGTCGTCGTCATCGCAGCACCTTGCGCAGCGCCGCGTCGAGGTCTCGGCCGAGCTCGGCGCTGTCCGCATCGGCTGACGGTGCCAACGCGCGCACGACGAGCGAAGTTCCGGGCGGCAACCCCCCGATCCGGTCCCGCACCAGGTGCCGGAGCCTGCGGCTCACCCGGTGCCGGACCACGGAGTTGCCCACGGCCTTGCTCACGACGAAGCCCACCTTGGACGGGTCCAAGGTGGGCTGCGCCGACGTCAGGACGTGCACCACCAGCCGGGACCGGCCGGCCCGGCGGCCTCGGCGGACCACCAGGCCGAAGTCCTGGCTCCGGGTCAGCCGGTTGGCCGCGGGCAGCACGGCGCTGCGGCGATCAGGCGGACAGCTGCTTGCGGCCCTTGCCACGGCGCGCGGCCAGGATGGCGCGACCGGCGCGGGTGCGCATGCGCAGCCGGAAACCGTGCGTCTTGGCACGGCGGCGGTTGTTGGGCTGGAAGGTGCGCTTACCCTTGCTCACGGTCGGACTCCCGGTGCTTAACTGCCAAGCAGGTCTGTGGTTGTCCCCAGCGAACTAGCCTTAGGCGCGCGAAAAGCACCCCACGCAAGCGGGAGACGGTTACGAGGGTACGCAGCCCCGGGGGCGCGGTTCAAATCGGGGTCGCCCCCGGGCGCGGGAGGCGGGTCGACCACCCGCCCGGCGCGCGGAAACCACTTGCGCGACCGCACGCCTTGTGGCAGGGCCCGCACCTTGTTAGCGTGCTGCCTTCGCGGGTGGAAGCGGGCGGATCGGGCCGGGCCCACGAGGGACGACAGCCGCCGCCACGCCGGTCGCGGGTGCTCGGGAGCAACGGGGGATCCGCTGCGCTCCGGGCCCCGTTCGTGCACAGTTGTGGATAACTCTGTGGATGCCTCTATTCTCCGTGTCCACGTCGTGGAAGTTCCCGGGGGACTGACCGCGGAGCCGTCACGAGGGGAGGGGAGCGCGGAGGTGTCCGACCACCAGGCCGATCTGGGTCTCGTGTGGGAGCAGGTCGTGCAGGAGCTCGCCGCCAGCACGTTGTCCCCGCAACAGCGCGCGTGGATGCGCGTGACCCGACCCATCGGGCTGCTCGACGGGACCGCGCTGCTCGCCGCGCCGAGCGACTTCGCCAAGGAGGCGATCGAGCGCGCGCTGCGCGAACCGATCACCGCCGCCCTGTCCCGCCGGCTGGGCCGGGCCGTCTCGCTGGCCGTGAAGGTCGACTCGCCCGATCCCGGCACCGCCCCGATGCCCGTCCTCGGAGCCGCGCCGCCCCTGCCGGGTCCGGTGCCCGTGCCCGTGGGCGTGCCCGCCGGTGTCGTGCCGGTCAACGGCAGCCTGGTCGTGGAGGCCGACACCGAGGGCGGTGACGCCGAGGGCGAGGGCGAGGAGGTCGACGAGGAGGGCGAGGCGCTCGCCGCCGTCACCGAGATCTGGCCGACGTTCAGCGGCGGCCACGCCGCGCCGAGCGGCACGCCGTACACCCGGCCGGCCAACCCCGCGTCCTCGCAGACCCGGCTGAACGAGAAGTACAACTTCGACACCTTCGTCATCGGTGCGTCGAACCGCTTCGCCCACGCCGCCGCCGTGGCCGTGGCCGAAGCGCCCGCCCGCGCGTACAACCCCCTGTTCATCTGGGGCGAGTCCGGGCTCGGCAAGACGCACCTGCTGCACGCCGTCGGCCACTACGCGCAGCGGCTGTTCCCCGGCATGCGCGTGCGGTACGTGTCGACGGAGGAGTTCACCAACGACTTCATCAACTCCCTGCGCGACGACCGCAAGGTCGCCTTCCAGCGCCGCTACCGGGACATCGACGTGCTGCTCGTCGACGACATCCAGTTCCTGGAGGGCAAGGAAGGCACGCAGGAGGAGTTCTTCCACACCTTCAACACCCTGCACAACGCGAACAAGCAGATCGTGGTGTCCTCCGACCGGCCGCCCAAGCGGCTGGAGACCCTGGAGGACCGGCTGCGGACGCGGTTCGAGTGGGGCCTGATCACCGACATCCAGCCGCCGGAGCTGGAGACCCGGATCGCGATCCTGCGCAAGAAGGCCGCCCAGGACCGCCTCGCCGCGCCCGCCGAGGTGCTGGAGTTCATCGCGGCGCGGATCGAGCGGAACATCCGGGAGCTGGAGGGCGCGCTGATCCGGGTGACGGCGTTCGCCTCGCTGAACCGGCAGCCGGTCGACGTGCAGCTGGCGGAGATAGTGCTGCGCGACCTCATCCCGGACTCGCACGCGCCGGAGATCACCGCGCCGACGATCATGGCGGTCACCGCGGAGTTCTTCTCGGTGTCGATAGACGACCTGTGCGGGCCGGGCAAGACCAAGGTGCTGGCGCAGGCGAGGCAGATCTCCATGTACCTGTGCCGGGAGCTGACCGACCTGTCGCTGCCGAAGATCGGCCAGACGTTCGGCGGCCGGGACCACACGACGGTCATGCACGCGGACAAGAAGATCCGCAAGGAGATGGCCGAACGCCGCCGCGTCTACGAGCAGGTCCAGGAGCTGACCTCGCGCATCAAGCAGCGGGCCCGCCACACCCCCTGATCGCGCAAACGCTTGCGCCTCCCACTTCCGGGTGATTGAGGCGCTCTCGGTCACCCTTGCCGACCCCCGCGCGCACATCCGACCCGCCGCGCCGGCCGAACACCCCGGCCGACGGCACCCCCGCGCCGGTCCCACCCGCTGCCCGCACCTCTTGTCGCCCCGCCGCGCTCCTGCGCACCAACGCGGACCGCACCCGACAGCGGCCTTCGCCGTCCACCGGTCGTCCTCGCGACCCGGTCCACCGGGTCGGCCGCGACGGCGGGCCGGGCACCCGCCCCGAGCCCACCGGCGCCCGGCCATGGCCCCGGCCGCCGTCGCCGACCGACCGACCGTCCGCCCGCTCGCTCGCTCGCTCGCGACCCACTCGCTCACCGCCGCGCCCGCTCACCGCCGTACCCGCTCGCGGCCCGCCCTCTGCTCGACCGCCCCTCTGGCCGACCCGCTCTCTGGCCGACCCGCCCTCTGCCCTGCCACCCCTGCCTGACCCGCCCTCTCCCGGCTACCCCTGCCCGGCCGCCCCTCTGCGCCGCCCCTCTGCGCCGCCCCTCTGCGCCGCCCCTCTGCGCCGCCCCTCTGCGCCGTCTCGCGCCCGGCCGCGCCGGCACCCCGTCCGCACCCGGGTGCCGCCGTCGCACCCGGGGACGACCCGCGCCGCACCCGGGTGCCGTCCCGATCCGCCCCCGGCACCCGGGTGCCGCACCCGCCCCCACTCCGCCGCACCCCGCCGACCCGCGACGCACAGGCGTGAACACCCGGGCGCGGGGGTATGGACCAGCGGGGGTCGTTTCGGGTCACCCGTGTGAGGTACCCCCGCCCCACCGGGGCCGGGTCCAGGGCGTTTCCCGAGGTCGCCCGACGACCCGGCCCCCTCGACGGCGCTGGTGAACGGCGGGCCGCGAGTTGTCCACAGCCCTCCGGGAGTGCCCCGTCGGGGGAGATTCGGGCCACCATCACCCTGTGCAGCACCCGGGTACAACTCGGCCCACACCCGGGGATTAACCCGGGGACAACTCGGCCTTCCTGTGGACCGAACGGAGGAGCCCGGCAGTTCTCCCCGGGTGCGCCGACTTGTCCCCGGGTGACACCCCGTGTCCGTCCACACCTCCAGGCGCGGGGCGACCTGCGAGAACGACGGTTGTCCACACAATCCACAGCCCTTACTGCTGTTGCTGTTGTCTTCCCTTGAAGAGATGAACAAAGAAAAAACAGGCGGCGGTCGCCCCCGGGGACGGACGCCCGGTCGGGCCCGACCCCGGGTGCCGCCCCGAGGTGACGAACTCCGCCCCGACGCTCTACGGTGGGGAGCCTCCGCGCCGAGGGTCGCAAGATCCGGCGAGGGCCGCGGCTCCCCAACCCCACCGCAACGCATGCTGTTGTCGGTCATGCCGACTTGAGGAAGGACGCCTCATGAAGATCCGCGTCGAGCGCGACGGCCTGGCCGACGCCGTCGCCTGGGTCGCCCGCAGCCTGCCGTCCAGGCCGCCCGTCGCGGTGCTCGGCGGGATCCTGCTCGACGCCGGGGCGGAGGACGGTTCGGGCGAGGCGCTGACCGTGTCCGGGTTCGACTACGAGGTGTCCGCGCAGTGCGGTGTCCCGGCCACGATCGCCGACGGCGGCAAGGCGCTGGTGAGCGGGCGGCTGCTGGCCGACATCACCAAGGCCCTGCCCAACCACCCGGTCGAGATCGCGGTCGACGGCTCCCGGATGACGATCTCCTGCGGCAGCGCCCGCTTCAGCCTGCCGACCATGCCGGTGGAGGACTACCCGCAGCTGCCGACCATGCCGCAGCTCGCCGGCGAGCTGCCGGGCGAGGTCTTCGGCGAGGCCGTCGCCCAGGTCGCCGTCGCGGCGGGCAAGGACGACACGCTGCCGATGCTGACCGGCGTCCGGCTGGAGATCGGCGAGGGCAAGGTGACCCTGGTGGCCACCGACCGCTTCCGGCTGGCCATGCGCGAGTTCCCGTGGGAGCCGAACGAGTCCCTCGGCGAGGTCGCCGTGCTCGTCCCGGCCAAGACGCTCAACGACTCGGCGAAGACGCTCGGCGCGTCCGGCGCGAGGATCGAGCTGTCCCTCGCCGCGAACGACGGCCTGCTCGGCCTGTCCGGCACCGGCCGCCGCACGACCACCCGCCTGCTCGACGCCGACTTCCCCAAGTACCGCCAGCTGCTGCCCACCGAGCACTCGGCCGCCGCGATCATCGAGGTCGACGCGCTGGTGCAGGCGATCAAGCGCGTGTCGCTGGTCGCCGAGCGCGGCACGCAGGTCCGGCTGGAGTTCGTGGACGGCGGCCTGCGCCTGTCCGCGGGCGGTGACGACGAGGGCAGCGCCGAGGAGGAGCTGCCGGTCGAGTACACCGGCGACCCGGTGACCATCGCGTTCAACCCCACCTACCTGCTGGAGGGCCTGCAGGCCGTCCGCACGCCGAGGGCGCACTTGTCCTTCACCACACCCAGCCGACCCGCGCTCCTCAAGCCGGTGGACGAGGATGGGAACGTGGCGCCGGGCTACCTCTACCTGCTGATGCCCGTGCGCCTGCCCGGCTGATCGACAAAGATCGACGACCACAGACGTAGGGAAGAGGAACGACCGTGCAGCTCGGACTCGTCGGCCTCGGCAAGATGGGCTTCAACATGCGCGAGCGCATCCGCCGCGCGGGGCACGAAGTGGTCGGTTACGACCGCAACCCGGAAGTCTCGGACACCGACTCGCTCGCCGACATGGTCGGCAGGCTCTCCGCACCCCGCGTGGTGTGGGTCATGGTGCCCGCCGGTGACATCACCCGGAACACGATCGCCGACCTCGGCGAGCTGCTGGAGCCGGGCGACCTGGTCATCGACGGCGGCAACTCGCGCTTCACCGACGACGAGGTGAACGCCAAGGCGCTGGGCGAGAAGGGCGTCGGCTACCTGGACTGCGGCGTGTCCGGCGGCGTGTGGGGCCTGGAGAACGGCTACGGCCTGATGGTCGGCGGCGACGCCGAGCACGTCGAGCGCGCCATGCCGATCTTCGACGCGCTGCGCCCGGAGGGCCCGCGCGCGGAGGGCTTCGCGCACGCGGGCTCCGTCGGCGCCGGCCACTTCGCCAAGATGGTGCACAACGGCATCGAGTACGGCCTGATGCAGGCCTACGCCGAGGGCTTCGAGCTGCTTGAGGCGTCCGAGCTGGTCGACGACGTGCCCGCCACCATCAAGGCGTGGCAGCGCGGCACCGTGGTCCGCTCGTGGCTGCTGGACCTGCTGGTCCGCGCGCTGGAGTCGGACCCGGAGCTGGACGACCTGCGCGGCCACGTCGAGGACTCCGGCGAGGGCCGGTGGACCGTCGAGGAGGCGATCAAGCACGCGGTGCCCGCGCCGGTGATCTCCGCGGCGCTGTTCGCCCGGTTCGCCTCGCGGCAGGACGACTCGCCCGCCATGCGCGCCGTCGCGGCCCTGCGCAACCAGTTCGGCGGGCACGCCGTGCAGGCCGCGGGCCCTTCCTCCGGTTCCGGTTCGACCCAGAGCTGACCCGAGTTGTACGTCCGGCACCTGCAGGTCACCGACTTCAGGTCGTGGGAGCACGCGGACCTGGCGTTCGAGCCGGGCGTGAGCGTGCTGGTCGGGCGCAACGGCCAGGGCAAGACCAACCTGGTCGAGGCGCTGGGCTACGTGGCCACCCTGGGTTCGCACCGGGTGGCCGCGGACGCGCCGCTGATCCGGCACGGCGCGCCCCGGGCGGTGGTCCGCGCGGCGGTGGTCAACGAGGGGCGCGAGCTGCTGGTCGAGCTGGAGATCACGGCGGGCAAGGCGAACCGGGCGCGGATCAACCGCGGCCCGGTGCCCCGCCCGCGCGACGTGCTGGGCATCCTGCGCACGGTGCTGTTCGCGCCGGAGGACCTGGCGCTGGTGCGCGGTGACCCCGGCGAGCGGCGGCGGTTCCTGGACGAGCTGCTGACCACCCGCGCCCCGCGCTACGCCGGGGTGCGGGGCGACTACGAGCGCGTGCTCAAGCAGCGCGGCGCGTTGCTCAAGAGCGTGCGCGCGGCGCGCAACGCCGACGTCGGCACGCTCGACGTGTGGGACGGGCACCTGGCCCGGCACGGCGCGGAGCTGCTGGCCGCGCGGCTGGACCTGGTCGCGGACATCGCGCCGCACGTGGCCGCGGCGTACGCGGAGGTCGCGCCGGAGTCGCGGCCGGCCCGGGTCGCGTACCGGTCGAGCCTGGGGGAGGCGTTCCCCGGCACGCACGACCGGGGCGCGTTGGAGGAGGCGCTGCTCGCCGAGCTGCAGCGGCTGCGCGGGCAGGAGGTCGAGCGGGGCGTGTGCCTGGTCGGCCCGCACCGCGACGATTTGGACCTGGCGCTGGGCGACCTGCCCGCGAAGGGCTACGCGAGCCACGGCGAGTCGTGGTCGTTCGCGCTGGCGCTGCGGCTGGGCGGGTACGAGCTGCTGCGCGCCGAGGGCGCCGAGCCGGTCCTCGTGCTGGACGACGTGTTCGCCGAGCTGGACCGCGGCCGGCGGCGCCAGTTGGCGAAGGTGGCGGCCGGCGCGGAGCAGGTGCTGATCACGGCGGCGGTCGCGGAGGACGTGCCCGAGGAGTTGGACGGGTTGCGGTTCGACGTCCGCCACGGGGAGGTGCGGCGTGTCTGACGAATTGCGCCGAACGGGTGTGAGTGGACACACATCTGGGGACAACCCTGTGGATGGTGTGGATAACTCGTCGCCAGAACCGGACATATCCACAGCTGGAGTCACACCTGTGGGTGGATTGCGGGGTGCCGACCTCGCCCGCGCCGCGCTCGAAGCCGCCCGCGCCTCCGCCAAGGAGCGCGGGGCGCGGGGCGTGCGCCGCGGCGCGACCGGTGCCGTCGGCAGGCGGCGGCGCCGGTGGTCCGGTCCCGGCCCGGACGACCGCGACCCGCAGCCGCTGGGCAGGCTCGCCGCCCGCATCGCCGCCGACCGCGGCTGGGTGGAGCGGCTGGCCGGTGGCCAGGTGTTCGCGCGCTGGCCGAAGCTGGTCGGCGAGGAGGTCGCCGAGCACGCGCAGCCGGTGGCGTTCGCCGACGGCGAGCTGACGGTCCAGGCCGACTCCACGGCGTGGGCCACGCAGCTGCGCCTGCTCCAGCGCGACCTGCTCAAGCGCATCGCGGCGGGCGTCGGCGACGGCGTGGTCAAGAGCCTGAAGGTGCAGGGTCCGGCGGCCCCGAGCTGGCGTTACGGCCCCAGGCACGTCCCGGGCCGCGGACCACGTGACACCTATGGATGAGGGACGTCAGGGCCGCAGCGGCGATCCTGTGGCGCGGTGAGCGCTCATCAGCCCATTTCAACCCCGTGAACGGCCGTCGGCACCCATCGTCGTTCACTTCGGGCCGCCTGTGAGCGAACCAGGGGTGTCCTAAGTCGGTTTCTGTCGGTCTGCCCCGGTAGAATCGGAGGGGTAGCGCAACCCAGCGTCGCCCGGCGACGGTCCCAGTCGCGTGAAGTCCGAGGAGACACCAGGCCCGTGGCAGCCAAGAAGAATGAGTACAACGCGTCCTCGATCACCGTCCTGGAGGGCCTGGAAGCGGTCCGCAAGCGCCCAGGCATGTACATCGGCTCCACCGGCGAGCGCGGTCTGCACCACCTGATCTGGGAAGTCGTGGACAACTCGGTCGACGAGGCGATGGCGGGCCACGCCACGGTCGTGGACGTGACGCTGCTGGCCAACGGCGGCGTCCGGGTGATCGACGACGGTCGCGGCATCCCGGTCGGCATGCACCCCGTCGAGAAGAAGCCGACGCTGGAGGTGGTGCTCACCAAGCTCCACGCGGGCGGCAAGTTCGACAGCGACTCCTACGCGGTGTCCGGCGGCCTGCACGGCGTCGGCATCTCCGTGGTGAATGCGCTGTCCAGCGCCGTCGACGTGGAGGTCAGGACCGAGGGTTTCACGTGGAACCAGCGGTTCGAGGCCACCAAGCCCGCGCACGAGCTGCGCAAGGGGGAGCCGACGGACGCCACCGGCACGTCCATCACGTTCTGGGCCGACCCGGAGATCTTCGAGACCACCGAGTACAACATCGAGACGATCTCCCGCCGGTTGCAGGAGATGGCGTTCCTCAACAAGGGCCTCACGATCATCCTGCGCGACGAGCGGGTGGTCGACGCCGACGCGGAGGCCGACGCCGAGGGCCACGTGGCGGGCGTGCGCGAGCGCACCTTCCACTACCCGGGCGGCCTGGAGGACTTCGTCCGCCACATCAACCACACCCGCGAGGCCGTGCACCAGAAGGTCGTCTCGTTCGAGGCCAAGGGCGAGGACCTCGAGGTCGAGGTGGCGATGCAGTGGAACACCGGCTACACGCCGTCGGTGTACACGTTCGCCAACACGATCAACACCCACGAGGGCGGCACGCACGAGGAGGGCTTCCGCGCCGCGCTGACCCGCGTGGTCAACGAGTACGCGCGCGACAAGAAGCTGCTCAAGGAGAAGGACTCGAACCTCACCGGCGACGACATCCGCGAGGGCCTGGCCGCGATCGTGTCGGTCAAGCTCAAGGAGCCGCAGTTCGAGGGCCAGACGAAGACCAAGCTGGGCAACAGCGAGGCCAAGTCGTTCGTGCAGAAGTCCACCAACGAGCACCTGGCGGACTGGTTCGAGCGCCACCCGAACGAGGCGAAGACGATCGTCACCAAGGCGGTGTCGTCGGCGCAGGCCCGCATCGCCGCCCGCAAGGCCCGCGAGCTGGTGCGCCGCAAGGGCGCGCTGGACATCGGCGGCCTGCCCGGCAAGCTCAAGGACTGCCGCTCCACCAACCCGGAGGAGTGCGAGATCTACGTCGTGGAGGGCGACTCCGCGGGCGGCTCGGCCAAGGAGGGCCGGGACTCCATGTTCCAGGCGATCCTGCCGATCCGGGGCAAGATCATCAACGTGGAGAAGGCGCGCATCGACCGCGTGCTGAAGAACAACGAGGTCCAGGCCCTGATCACGGCGTTCGGCACGGGCATCCACGAGGACTTCGACATCTCCAAGCTGCGCTACCACAAGATCGTGCTGATGGCCGACGCCGACGTGGACGGCCAGCACATCCGCACCCTGCTGCTGACCCTGCTGTTCCGCTTCATGCGCCCGCTGATCGAGAACGGCCACGTGTACCTGGCGAACCCGCCGCTGTACAAGATCAAGTGGCAGCGCGCCGAGCCGGAGTACGCCTACTCCGACCGCGAGCGCGACGGCATCATCCAGGCGGGCCTCGCGGCGGGCAAGAAGATCGGCAAGGACGACAACATCCAGCGCTACAAGGGCCTCGGCGAGATGAACTCCGCCGAGCTGTGGGAGACGACGATGGACCCGGCCAACCGGGTCCTGACCCAGGTCACGATGGACGACGCCGCGACGGCCGACGAGCTGTTCAGCGTGCTGATGGGCGAGGACGTGGAAGCCCGCCGCGCGTTCATCACCCGCAACGCCAAGGGCGTGCGGTTCCTCGACGTCTGACCACCCCCGGCCCCTGGTTAAGGAAGTAGGACCTTGAGCGAGACGACGCTGCCCCCGGCCGGTGGAGACCGCACCGAGCCGCGCGACATCCAGCAGGAGATGCAGAACTCGTACATCGACTACGCGATGAGCGTGATCGTGGGACGAGCGCTGCCCGACGTGCGCGACGGCCTGAAGCCCGTGCACGTCCGCGTCCTGTACTCGATGTTCGACTCGGGCTTCCGCCCCGACCGCAGCTACAACAAGTGCGCCCGCGTGGTCGGCGACGTGATGGGCAACTACCACCCCCACGGCGACTCCGCGATCTACGACGCGCTGGTCCGCCTGGCCCAGCCGTGGGCGATGCGCTACCCGCTGATCGACGGCCAGGGCAACTTCGGCTCCCAGGGCAACGACCCGGCAGCCGCCATGCGCTACACCGAGTGCCGGCTCACGCCGTTGGCCATGCAGATGCTGGCCGACATCGAGGAAGACACGGTCGACTTCCGCGACAACTACGACGGCCGCATCCAGGAGCCGACGGTCCTGCCGTCGCGGGTGCCCAACCTGCTCATCAACGGCAGCTCGGGCATCGCGGTCGGCATGGCGACCAACATCCCGCCGCACAACCTGCGCGAGGTCGCCGACGGCGTCGTGTGGGCGCTGGACAACCCCGACGCCTCCGACGAGGAGACGCTGGAGGCGATGATCCAGCGGGTCAAGGGCCCCGACTTCCCGACCTACGGCCAGATCCTCGGCACGGCGGGCATCGAGGACGCCTACCGCACCGGCCGCGGCTCGGTGAAGATGCGCGCGGTCGTCGAGATCGACGAGGACGCCAAGGGGCGGACGATCCTGGTCGTCACCGAGCTCCCCTACCAGGTGAACCCGGACAACCTGGTCGAGAACATCGCCACGCTGGTCCGCGACCAGAAGCTCACCGGCATCGCGAACATCGCCGACGAGTCCAACCGCCGCTCCGGCATGCGCATCGTGATCACGCTCAAGCGCGACGCGGTGGCCAAGGTGGTGCTGAACAACCTCTACAAGCACACCCAGCTGCAGTACTCCTTCGGCGTGAACATGCTGTCGCTGGTCGACGGCGTGCCGCGCACGTTGCGCCTGGACCAGATGATCCGGCACTACGTGAAGCACCAGATCGAGGTCATCGTCCGGCGCACGCGCTTCCGGCTGCGCAAGGCCGAGGAGCGCGCCCACGTCCTGCGCGGCCTGGTCAAGGCGCTCGACCAGCTCGACGCGGTGATCGCGCTGATCCGCCGGTCGGACACGCCCGAGGTGGCGCGCACCGGCCTGATGGAGCTGCTCGACGTCGACGAGATCCAGGCCAACGCGATCCTGGAGATGCAGCTGCGCCGCCTGGCGGCCCTGGAGCGGCAGAAGATCGTCGACCAGCTCGCCGAGATCGAGCTGGAGATCGCGGACTACAAGGACATCCTCGACAAGCCGGAGCGGCAGCGCGCGATCGTGCGCGAGGAGCTGCTGGCGATCGTGGACAGGCACGGTGACGACCGGCGGACGCGGATCGTGCCGTTCGACGGCGACGTGTCGATGGAAGACCTGATCGCGGTCGAGGACGTCGTCGTCACGATCACCCGGACGGGTTACGCGAAGCGCACGAAGACGGACCTGTACCGCTCGCAGAAGCGCGGCGGCAAGGGCGTGCAGGGCGCGCAGCTCAAGCAGGACGACATCGTGCAGCACTTCTTCGTGTGCTCCACGCACGACTGGATCCTGTTCTTCACGAACAAGGGCCGGGTGTACCGGGCGAAGGCGTACGAGCTGCCCGAGGCCAACCGCAACGCGCGCGGCCAGCACGTGGCGAACCTCCTGGCCTTCCAGCCCGAGGAGGAGATCGCCCAGGTCATCCAGATCAAGAACTACGACGTGGCGCCGTACCTGGTGCTGGCGACGAAGAAGGGCCTGGTCAAGAAGTCGAAGCTGTCCGACTTCGACTCGAACCGGTCCGGTGGCCTGATCGGCATCAACCTGCGCGACGACGACGAGCTGGTCGGCGCGGTGCTGTGCTCGGCGGACGACGACCTGCTGCTGGTGTCGGCCGACGGCCAGTCGATCCGGTTCCACGCGAGCGACGAGGCGCTGCGGCCGATGGGCCGGGCCACGTCGGGCGTGCTGGGCATGCGGTTCAACAGCGGTGACGAGCTGCTGTCGATGGGCGTCGTCCAAGAGGGTTTGTTTGTTTTGGTCGCCACCGATGGCGGGTACGCCAAGCGCACTCCGATCGAGGACTACCCGGTCCAGGGTCGGGGTGGCAAGGGTGTGCTCACCATCCAGCACGACCGCAGGCGTGGGAGGCTGGTCGGCGCGCTCATCGTCGACGTCGACGACGAGCTGTACGCGATCACCTCTTCGGGCGGGGTCATCAGGACCAGTGCCAAGGAGGTGCGCAAGGCGGGGCGGCAGACGAAGGGCGTCCGGTTGATGAACCTCGGTGAAGGGACCACCCTGATCGCTGTGGCGCGCAACGCCGATGAACCGGCGGACGTCACCAGTGGTGAGGGTGGCGCGGTCGCCGAGGCCGCCGACCCGAACCCGGCCGTCGGTCCCGCCGACGGTGGGCAGGCCGAGCCTGCCAACTAGCGCGAACGAGAGGTTGAGGGACTGCTCGTGACTCCACCCGAGAAGCCAGAGGACAAGACCGCGGTGATCACCCGGCCAGGTGCCGGGTCGACACCGGCGGCGGGCGGCGCGCCCACCGGCGCCGAGGAGCCGGCGGTCGACGCCCCGGGGGCGTCCGAGCAGCCCGAGACGTCCGCGGCCGGCGCGACGGCGGCCGACGGCAAGACCGTGAAGGTCGAGCGGCCGGCCGCGGAGGACGACGGGCACGCCGGGCCGCCGCCGTGGCAGCGCGTGACGAGCGACACGCGGTACGGCGAGGCGCAGCAGGTCGGCCCGGCCGACCTGGTGTCCTCGCCGGAGGAGCAGGAGGAGGCGGCGCAGCCCGCGTACCCGGCCAGCGACCCGGACACGGTCGCGGTGGCCCGACCCCTGGTGGGCGCGGGTTCGGCGCGCACGCAGGTGAACCTGGGCGGCGCGAACGGGCGTCCGGCGGCGGCCACGCCGACGGCCCGCCGTCCCGGGCGCGGTCCGCGGCGGGCGAGCCTGCAGGTCAAGCGGGTCGACCCGTGGTCGGTGCTCAAGCTGGCCCTGGTGCTCAGCGTGGCGCTGTTCTTCGTGTGGCTCGTGGCGGTCGGCGTGCTGTACGGCGTGCTGAACGGCATGGGCGTGTGGGACAAGATCAACAACACCGCGAACGACCTGCTCCAGGGCAACGAGCCCAGCGGTGACCCGCTGATCAGCGCCGGGCGCGTGTTCGGCGTGGCGGCGATCGTGGGCGCGGTGAACATCGTGCTGTTCACCGCCCTGGCGACCGTCGGGTCGTTCGTCTACAACGTCTCGGCGGACCTGGCCGGCGGCCTGGAAGTGACGTTGTCCGAGCGCGAGTGATCCACGACCACCCGATTTGGGGCGGCGACGGGGGGTGCTGTAGTCTTTCCGTCGTTGCCCCGAGGGCCTATAGCTCAGACGGTTAGAGCGCTTCGCTGATAACGAAGAGGTCGGAGGTTCGAGTCCTCCTAGGCCCACCGGAAGTTCACAGGTGTTGCAGAGGGGAATCGCCGTGAAGAAGATCATCGCACTTGTCGCCGTCGCCGGTGCGGTCCTGTTCTTCGTCAAGCGCAGCCGCTCGGCGAAGGCCGACGCGGACCTGTGGCGCGAGGCCACGGCCCCCACCGCCTGATCCCGCGAGGGCGGTCGGTCTGCCGCCCCCGTCGAGGGGACGTAGCTCAATTGGCAGAGCACCGCCTTTGCAAGGCGGGGGTTAGGGGTTCGATTCCCCTCGTCTCCATCCTCTCGCTCCGAGCGAGGTGAGTTCGCGAACTGCGCGAACCGCCTCGCTCGAAGTGTTTTCCGGGCCTCCGGCGGATCCCCGTCGAGTGGGGGGCGCGAAAGTTTCGGGTTTCGTGTTTTACTGGACGGGCGGTTCCCGGTCATCCCACGGGTGGCCGGGGGCGGCACTCGCGGTAAGGCGACAAGTGAGGGCCCGCACCCAATGCCGCTGGGTGCGGGCCCTCGTCTTGCCCACTGCTATGCGTTGACGAGCACGGGTTCCCGCTGCTTGCGAGCGGCGATCACGTTGTCCACGGCCCAAGCGCCGGGACCGGTGAACGCCAGCAGCAGGAACACCCACGCGTACACGGCGGCCAGCTCGCCCTTGTTCTGGATGGGCAGGAGCCCGGCGGGCTGGTGGACGACGAAGTACGCGTAGGCCATCGAACCGGACGCGATCAGCGCGGCGACCCGGGTGCCGAGGCCGATGACGATCAACGCGCCACCGACCAGCTCGATCAAACCGGCCGGGCCCGCGGGCCAGTCCGTGATCGAGACGGCACCCTTGCCGCCCAGCACGCCGAACAGCTTCTGCGCGCCGTGGCACATGAACAGCGCGCCGACGACGATCCGGAACACCGCGATGGCGTGGTCTCGGCCGCGGTCAAAGAAGTTCATCTTGACTCAGTTCCTCACATTGCAGGGGCGGCCGGCAGGGTAGGGACAACCGTAATGGTGGTTCACCGTGCGTGCCTAGGTGGTCACCGTGTCGATTCGCTGTCCACCATCTGATTGACTGGCGCCCCTATGAACCGAGTGCTGCTCACCGCCCTGCCCTCCTTGCTGGTCCTCGGCGCGCTGACCGCCTGCGCGAGCGAGGCGACCACCTCGACGCCCCTCGCGGCGACCACGACCAGCGCGGCGGCGAAGACGACGACACCGAAGCCCGCCGGGCCGCCTCCCGCGCCGGAGCCCAGCACCGACGGCCAGTGCCCGTACCTGGCGTCCTCGGTCGTGCAGGAGGCGAACGGGCAGCTGGTGCGGAAGGTTCGGCTGTCCGCAGACCAGCCCGACCCGGCCTGCTTCTTCTACGCCAACGCCACGGAGGTCCAGCTGTCCGTGTGGGTGTTCCGGGGCGAGCCCGCGACGGCGAAGGCCGTGGTCGACCGGGCGGCGCCGGTCGCGGACTCGAACCCCGCGACGGTGCCCGCCGGGTGGAGCGGCGGCTCGCTGACGACCGACACCGGCGCGGTGTACGCCGTGGCCAAGGGTGGCGCGGCGGTGGTCGTGACCAGCAACCAGAAGCAGACGGTGAAGGCGCGCACGGTCGCCGAGACCGTGGTCGGGAACCTGGGCCTCTAGCCGGACAGGGCTTCGCGCCCGTCACCGCGGGGGTGGCGGGCGCGAAGCGGAACTGCGGTCAGCTGCGGCTGTGCTGGTCGGAGACCTGGCCGTTGCGGGCAGCCTGGGGGCGCACCGACTCCGCGGCGGCGGGAGCGCCGGTCGTCGTCGTGGCGTCGGGCGTGACCTCCACGTCCTCCTCCAGGTGCACCTCCTGCGGCCGCTTGGTCAGCGCGACGTAGCCCGCCACCGCGGCGGCGGCGAACACGCCCAGGACCCACGGCCACCGGCGACGCTTGGGCTGGTTGGCCGCGGCCATCTGCTTGCGCGCCTGCTTCGCGGCCTTGCGCACGTCCTTCGCGCGCACCTTGGCCTCCTTGCGCGCCCGCTCGGCGGCCTTCGCGACCTCCTTGCGAACGCCCTTGGCCCTCTTCGCGAGCTGCTTGCGACCGCGCCGGGTGGACTTCTCGTACTCCTCGGCCTTCTCCACGAGCACGCCCGCCTTGTCGGCGACGAGACCCCGGACGTAGTCCCTGGTCACGCCGCGCTCGGCGAGCTTGCCCTCGGCGCGCTCCGCGAGTTGGACCGCCGCGTCCGCACCGACGTGACCAGCGCGGACGGCACTGCGGCGGACAGCCCGCACCGCCTTGCCGACCGACTCCCCGGCCCGGGTCATGGCGTCTACCTCATCCATATCTCGCTCCAGAAGCTGTCGGTCAGTCACGTCCAGGCAATACCCATCGTGCCCCTTCCCCAACCCCCGCGCCCGGTGATGGCACGATGGGGTGCGTGGCAGACAGCAACGAATCGTTCGTCGGGACCAAGGTGACGGCCACCCTGCACACCTCGCAGGGCGACATCCGCATCAACCTCTTCCCCGACCACGCCCCCAAGACGGTGGCCAACTTCGTCGGCCTGGCCGAGGGCACGAAGAGCTACTCCGAGCCGAACGCGAAGGGCGAGTCGTCCGGTCCGTTCTACGACGGTGCGATCTTCCACCGGGTGATCTCGGGCTTCATGCTCCAGGGCGGTGACCCCACGGGCACCGGTCGCGGCGGCCCCGGCTACAAGTTCGCGGACGAGTTCCACCCGGAGCTGCAGTTCAACCGGCCGTACCTGCTGGCGATGGCGAACGCCGGGCCCAACACCAACGGCTCCCAGTTCTTCATCACGGTCGCGCCGACCACGTGGCTGAACTTCAAGCACACGATCTTCGGCGAGGTCGCGGACCAGGAGTCGCGCAACGTCGTGGACGCGATCGGCGCGGCCCCGACCGGTGCCGGCGACCGCCCGGTCACCGACGTGGTGATCGAGAAGGTCTCGGTCGAGCGGGCCTGAGTGGCCGACCACCCGACCTACCCGCCGCCCGGTGAGCCGATCGGGGCGCGGCCGGACCTGCCGGTCTGCCCGCGCCACCCCGATCGGGCCACCGGGCTGCGCTGCGTCCGCTGCGACCGGCCGGCGTGCCCGGAGTGCCTGCGCGAGGCGTCCGTCGGCTACCAGTGCGTCGACTGCGTGAACCAGGGCCGGGCCTCGGTGCGCCGGCCGCGCACGTTCGTCGGCGCGCAGTTCTCGCAGCGCCTGGTGGTGACGCCGGTGCTGATCGCGGTGAACGTGCTGCTGTTCGCGATCACCGCGGCGCAGGCGGGCAGCGTGGCGACCAACCAGCGGGCCGACCTGTTCGCCGACCTGGTGATGTACACGCCCGCGGTGGCCGCGGACGGGCAGTGGTGGCGGCTCGTCACCTCGGGGTTCCTGCACTTCGGACCGCTGCACCTGGCGTTGAACATGATCGCGCTGTACGTGCTGGGCCGTGACCTGGAGCCGGTGTTCGGCCGGGCGCGGTTCTCGGCGCTGTACGGGGTGTCGCTGCTGGGCGGCGGCGTGGCGGTGTACCTGTTCGGCGGGCTCGGCACGGTGGTGGCCGGGGCGTCCGGCGCGGTGTACGGCCTGATGGGCGCGATGCTCGTGGCCGTGCTGCGGCTCAAGCTGAACCCCGGCCCGGCGCTGGGCGTGATCGGCCTGAACGTGGTGCTGAGCTTCACCCTCCCGGGTATTTCCCTGCTGGGTCACATCGGCGGCCTGGTGGTCGGCGCGCTGCTGACGGCGGGGCTGGTCTACGCGCCCGCGCCGAGGCGGGCCACCTGGCAGGCCGGCGCCGTGGTGGCCGCGGTCGCGGTGCTGGTGGTGCTCGCGCTCGTGCGCACCGGGCAGCTGGTCTGACCGGCGGTCACGGGCGCAGGGCGTGCAGCACGTCGGCGACGTCGCGCGGGTCGGTGCCCAGGTCCACGGTGGTGAGGACGAACAGCTGCTCGTCCTCGCCGTGCTGCCAGTCCAGCTCCAGGGTCGGCGTCTCGCGGCCGAACCTGCGGGTGCGCACGAGGCGCACCTTCACCTCGTGCCACGGCAGGCGGCGCGGCCCGGAGAGGGTCCGCACGGTGAGGCCCGAGTCGTCCACCAGCAGCCTCGGGCGCACGAACGTGCCGTGAGCGCCCAGGGCGAGCTGGACGAGCGTGGCGAGGCCGAGGAACACCCGGCTCATCGGGTCCGAGCTGATGATCGTGACCAGCAGGAACACGGCGGCGAGGCCCCAGGCGAGGCCGACCATGCCGGGTTGGGGCGACCAGGTGCGGGGTGGGTTCACGCCTTCGAGTCTGCCGCACTTGTGGACAACTGGGGCCTCCGACCGGCGCTTGTGCACCGAGGCGCAAAGTTGTCCACAGGAGTTGTCCCCATTGGGGATGACTTACAGCTGTGTGCTTCGTGATCCGTGGGTGAGCCCGGTGAACCACCCGGTCACGCGGAACGGCCCGGACGTGGTGCACGTCCGGGCCGTCGGCCACTCGGCGTAGTCCGCGGTCAGCGCCACTTCATGGTCATCAGCAAGCCCACGATCATCAGGGCGAACCCGATGCCGAAGTTCCAGGACCCGAGGTCCATCATCACGGGGACCTTCTCGCCCGCGATGTAGTTGACCACCAGCCACGCCAGCCCCAACAGCATCATGCCGAGCATCACGGCGACGTAGACGGGGTGCGACGGCCCCGCGGCCTTGACCTTCACCGGGGTGCGGCGATCGGCAGGCGCCGTGTAGACGGCCTTCTTGCGGACCTTGGACTTGGGCATGCTGTCCTCGCCTGACGGGTGGATAGGTCTCCAGTGGCCGCGAGTTCACGTCCACCGCTGGATGAACACGTTAACGTAACCGAGCAGGTCCCTGAAGCACCGTGTAGTCCTGGAACGTTCGGCTTGGGAGGTTTTCCGGTGAGCTACGACCCGCCTCCGCCGCAAGGCGGCCCGCCGGGCCGGCCGCCACGCCCCACGCCCCACCCGTCCCAGCCGACCGGCGAACCACCGCGCCGGCCGACGCCGCCGGGCGGTTTTCCCAGGCCGGCGACACCGCCGGGCGGCTTCGACCAGCCTGCCGGCCCCCACCGGCCACCGACCCCACCGGCGGGTTTCGACCGCCCGCCGACCCCACCCGCCGGTGTCGAGCGCCCGGTGCCCCGCCCGGCCGGCCCGAACCGCCCGGCCACCCCGGCGGGAGGTTTCAGCCGTCCGGGGGAGTCCTACCCGACCCCCGCCGACCCGCCGCCGACGGGTCGGCGCGCCCTGCGGGGCGAGGTCCCGCCCGCCGAGCCGCCCCGGGGAGGACCGCGCCCCGAGCAGCCGGTGCGCCGGGCGGGGAGCCCGTCCCCGAACGGGTGGTCCTACGGGGAACCGCCCCAGATGGAACCACCGGCCCGCCGCGCCCGCCGGGACGAGGCCGCGCCCCCGGTCGAACCGGCGAACGGGTACCCGCCGCCGCGCCGCGCCCGGCGCGAGGACGTTGCCCCGCCGGTGTCACCGCACGCCGAGGAGACCGCCTACGTCGAACCGGTGCGCGGGGAACCCCCGCGTTCGGGCCGCGGGACTTCCGAGGTGGCCGCGCGGCTTGGCGGTGCCCGCCAGGGCGGGGCCCACCCGGGCGGCGTGACCCCGGGCGGCGTGACATCGGGCGGCGTGACATCGGGCGGCGTGACATCGGGCGGTGTGACACCGGGCGGTGTGACACCGGGCAGCGCGCCCCGACCCCGGCCCGGACCGCCCGACGCCGACGCGACCCGCTACACCAACGCGTTCTCCGGCAGCCTCCCGCCGCCGCCCAACGGCCGCCCGGCCGGGCCGCCGGCGCCGCAGCGCCGTCCCCGCCCCGTCGACCCGCCCACCGAGGTCATCCCGCCCGTCGAGGACCCCGCCGACGACCCCGCCGAGGTCTACGACGACTACGACGACTACGGGGACGAGGAGCCCTACGACGAGGAGGGCGACCGCCCCGCACCGCCGCCCGACAGCGCGGCCCGCAAGGCCGTCCGCGCGTTCGGCGAGCTGCTCATCACGGCCGGCCTCGTCATCCTGCTGTTCGTGGTCTACGAGGTGTACGTGACGGACCTCATCTCGGCCGGCAAGCAGGACGACGCGACCCACGCGCTGGACGACCAGTGGAACTCCAACACCGTCGAGGCCGACGAGCAGCGCCAGGCCCGGTACGACCTGCTCGACGGCCAGGCGTTCGCCAAGATGTACATCCCCTCCTTCGGGCCGGACTACCGGTTCTCCATCGTCGAGGGCACCACCGACAAGGACCTGGAGATCGGACCCGGCCACTACAAGGGCACGGCGCTGCCCGGCGACCCGGGCAACTTCTCCGTGGCGGGCCACCGGGTCGGCAAGGGCGCGCCCTTCAACGACCTCGACCTGCTGAACTCGTGCGACGCGATCGTGGTCGAGACGCAGACCCACTGGTTCGTCTACCGGGTGCTGCCGAAGGCGGGCGAGGCGGCGGGCTGGGCGCAGCGGCAGTCCGACCCGAAGTGCGCGAAGGTCTCCCCGCTGGGCGCGCCGTACGACAAGACGGTCGGCCAGGAGATCGTGCTGCCCACCCAGGGCGAGGTGATCAGCCCGGTGCCGCACTTCGAGGGCGAGGTGCCCGCGGCGCAGCAGGCGGCGCTGATGACGCTGACCACCTGCCACCCGCGGTTCTCCGACAAGCAGCGGCTGATCGTGCACTCGGTGCTGGCGATGAGCTACCCGAAGGCGCCCGGTTTCGTGCCCGAAGAGATGAAGGAGCAGTGATGTACGGGTGGATCTGGCGGCACCTCCCCGGCCCGCTGCCCGTGCGCGTCCTGGAGGCGCTGGTGCTCGTGGCCGGGGTGGTGGCGCTGCTGATGTTCGTCGTCTTCCCGTGGGCCGAGCCGAAGCTGCCCTTCAACAACGTGACGACGCCCCAGTAGCCGCCCCGGTGACCGCCCCCGTGACCGCTATGGCCGGGCGATCCCGGTCATCTCCTCCCGGTTCACGACCTTGACCCGGGCACGGCCGCGCGAGGCGCCCAGCGCGACCTCGTGCGCGTCGAGCCTGAGCCACCCGGCCGCGGTGGTGAACGGCACGGCGCGCTGCTCCAGGAACCGCACCACGGCCCCGGGGTCGCGGGCCGGCGCGGCGGGCAGCGCGGGCGCGTCGGCGAGCAGGCTCGTCACGGTCTCCAGCGCGTCGCCCTTGGTGTGGCCGATGAGCCCGACCGGGCCGCGCTTGACCCACCCGGTGGCGTAGACGCCCGGCAGCGCCCGTTCGGCCAGGTCCAGCACCCGACCCGCCCGGTGCGGCACGGTGCCGGTGCCGTGGTCGAACGGCAGGTCCACCAGGGGCGTGGACAGGTAGCCGACGGCCCGGTACACCGCCTGCACCGGCCAGTCGGTGAACTCGCCCGTGCCGCGCACGCCCCCGTCGCCGGTCAGCTCCATCCGCTCGGTGCGCAGCCCGGTCACCTCCGTCGAGCCGAGCACCCGCACCGGCGCTTCGAGGAAGTGCAGGTACAGCCGGCGCGGGCGGTCGCCGACGTCGCGGATCGCCCACTCCTGCAGCGTCCGGACCACCATCTCGACCTGCTTGTTCGACCGGATCGCGGCCAGGCTCGCCGCGTCGAAGTCGATGCCCTCGGGGTGCACGACCACCTCGACGTTGGGCGAGTGGTCGAGTTCCCGCAGCTCCAGGGGGGTGAACTTGGCCTGGGCCGGGCCGCGGCGGCCGAACACGTGCACGTCGGTGACGGGGTTGGACCGCAGACCCTCGTAGACGTTGTCCGGGATGTCGGTGCCCAGCAGCTCGTCGGCGGTCTTGGCCAGCACGCGGGCGACGTCGAGGGCGACGTTGCCGACGCCGAGCACGGCCACCTCCCGCGCCCGCAGCGGCCAGGTGCGCGGCACGTCGGGGTGGCCGTCGTACCAGGAGACGAACTCCGCCGCGCCGTGGGAGCCGGCCAGGTCGATGCCCGGGATGTCGAGCGGCCGGTCCTTCTCCGCGCCGGTGGCGAACACGACGGCGTCGTAGAAGTGGCGCAGGTCGTCGAGCTTGAGGTCGACGCCGTACTCGACGTTGCCGAAGAACCGGATCCCCGGCCGGTCCAGCACGCGCTGGAGCGCGGTGACGACGCCCTTGATGCGCGGGTGGTCCGGCGCGACCCCGTACCTGATCAGGCCGTACGGCGCGGGCAGGCGCTCGAACAGGTCGACGGCGACGTCGGTACCCGACTCGGCCGCGGACTTGGTGAGCAGGTCGGCGGCGTAGGTGCCGGCGGGGCCGGCGCCGATGACGGCGACGCGCAGGGATCGGGTCATGCCTCCACGTTAGGTGAGCCTAAGCTCACTTCTGGCGAGAGGTTGGTCACGGCTACGCTGGGCGCCATGCGCGTGCTCGTGGTCGACAACTACGACAGCTTCGTCTACAACCTCGTCCAGTACCTGGCCCAGCTCGGGGTCGAGTGCGTGGTCCGGCGCAACGACGCCGTCGAGCTGGACGAGGTCGCCGAGGTCGGTGGCGTCCTCGTCAGCCCGGGGCCGAGCACGCCGGACAGGGCGGGCCGGAGCATGGACGTCATCCGCCACTGCGCGGACCGCGGCGTCCCGGTGTTCGGCGTCTGCCTGGGCCACCAGGCCATCGGCGCGGTGTGGGGCGGCACGGTCGACCTCGCGCCGGAACTCCTGCACGGCAAGACCAGCGTCGTGCACCACAACGGCGGCGGCGTGCTCAAGGGCGTGCCCAGCCCGTTCACCGCCACCCGCTACCACTCCTTGACCGTGCTGCCGGACACCATCCCGGCCGAGTTCGAGGTGACCGGGCACACCGAGTCCGGCGTCGTGATGGCGATGCGCCACCGCGAGCTGCCGGTCGAGGGCGTCCAGTTCCACCCGGAGTCCGTGCTCACCGAGGGCGGCCACCGGATGCTGGCCAACTGGCTCGCGGTGTGCGGTTTCGAGGTGCCCGAGACGACCGTCGCGCAGCTGGAGGGCGGCATGCGCGAACTCGCCGCGGCGGCCAACCGGAAGTAGCGCCACCCGGTCCGACGAAGGGGCGCCCCTCCCGAACCGGGAGGGGCGCCCCTTCGCACCGATCACTACCGGGTGGTCGTCGGTCCGCCGCCGCCCACCTTGAACTCGCCCAGGATCACGTTGATCCGCGCGTTCTTCGCCGTGGCCGTGTTCGGCTTGACCTCCTGGTCCAGGATCTTGTTGTTCTGCCCGATGTCGTTGACCGACTCGCGGTCGCTGACGGTCAGGTCGTTGCCGCTCCAGCCCGCCTGGCTCAGCTTGCTGCGCGCCTGGTTCTCGGTCAGCCCGCGCAGGTCGGGCATCAGGAACTGGTTGTTCTTCGACACGCTCAACGTGACCAGCGTGCCCTTCTCCGCCCGGCCGGGGCCGGGGTTCTGGGCGATGACCTTGTTGAGGGACTCGGCGCTGTCGACCTCCTTGGTCTGCACCTTGAACCCGTTGCCCTCGAGGGTGGCGCGCGCGTTGTCCAGCGTCTGGCCGGTCACGTCCGGCAGCTGCACGGTGCCCGGGGCCTTGCCCACCGTCACCGTGATCGCGCTGCCCTTCGGGGCGCTGGTGCCCGGGTCCGGCGACTGCGACACGACCTTGCCGACCAGGTTCGGGTCTTCCGTCTCCACGGTCTGGGTGGCCTGCTGGTAGACCCAGCTCTCGGCCTCCAGCTTCTTCTGCGCGTCCGCGGGGCTCAGGCCGACGACGCTCGGCACCGGTGCGGGCTCGGGCGCGGTGCCGATGACCAGCTTGACCTCGAAGCGCTTGGCTACCTCGTCGTTCGCCGGCGGGTCGGTCGAGACGACCTTGCCGATCTGGTCGGCGGTGCACGACAGCTGGGAACCCTGCCGCGGGCCCGGCTGGCAGGGCAGCAGCTCGATGGTGGAGCGCAGGCCCTGGCCCTCCAGCTCCGCCTGCGCCGCCGACTGCACCTTGCCGATCAGCACCGGCACCTTGACCTTGTCCGCGGTCGGGGTGTTGGTCTCGTCGTCGGACATCAGCGACGTGGTGATCCACACGGCGAGCCCGAGCACGGCGACGCACAGCAGGACGACCAGCCCGATCATCACCGCCCTCTTGCGCCGGGCGCGCCGCTCCTGCTCCTCCTCGGCGAGCGCGTCGTACTCGGCCTCCTCGCGCACCGCCGACGGCCGGTGCCTGCCGCCGGTCGACGGCGTGACCTCGGTGCGCGCGGTCGACGACTGGTTCAGCACCGCGGTGCGGTCCTCGGCCGTCATCACGGCCGGCGCGGAGGGGCGCTGCCCCGACAGCACGCGCACCAGGTCCGCGCGCAGCTCCGCGGCCGACTGGTAGCGGTTGGCCGGTCCCTTGGCCATCGCCTTCAGCACGATGGCGTCCAGCGTGGGCGGCACCTTCGGGTTCAGCGCCGACGGCGGCTTCGGGTCCTCCCGCACGTGCTGGTAGGCCACCGCCACGGGCGAGTCGCCGGTGAACGGCGGCTCGCCGGTCAGCAGCTCGAAGAGCACGCACCCCGACGCGTACACGTCGGAGCGGCCGTCCACCGCCTCGCCGCGCGCCTGCTCGGGCGACAGGTACTGGGCGGTCCCTATCACGGCGGCGGTCTGGGTCACCGCGGCCTGGCCGTCGTGCACGGCCCGCGCGATGCCGAAGTCCATCACCTTCACCGCGCCGGACCGGGTGATCATGACGTTGGCGGGCTTCACGTCCCGGTGCACGATGCCGTGCCGGTGGCTGAAGTCCAGCGCGGCCGACACGTCGGCCATGACCTCCATCGCCCGCTTGGCCGACAGCGGGCCCTGCGTCTTGACGATGTCGCGCAGCGTGCGGCCGTCGACGAACTCCATCACGATGTAGGGCAGCGGGCCGTACTCGGTCTGGGTCTCACCGGTGTCGTAGACCGCGACGATCGCGGGGTGGTTCAGCGCCGCCGAGTTCTGCGCCTCCCGGCGGAACCGCTCCTGGAACTGGGCGTCGCGGGCGAGGTCAGCGCGCAGCACCTTGATGGCGACGTCGCGGCCGAGCCGGACGTCCCGGCCCTTGTGCACCTCCGACATACCGCCGTAGCCGAGCGTCTCACCCAGTTCGTAGCGGTTGGAGAGCAGTCGCGGAGTGCTCATCAGTGCTTCGTCCCGCTCCTCGTCAACGGTCTCACCTTCAAGCCTTGCGTTCGCTTCCGTGCCGCCCGGTCATCAAGTCGGCACGCACGTCACCGTCACCCGTGAGCCGATCGAGACCTCACCGGTCGGCGCCACGTCCGACACCAGGCACCGCGCCGGGTCCCGCGGCGCGCCCCCGTCCTCGGAGCGCACCTCGGGTTCCAGGCCGTGCCCGGACAGCACCTTCGCGACTTCGTCCACCGGCCGGTCGACGTAGTCGGATTCCTTGATCGTCACCTTCGGTTTGCCGGGGAGGCGATCGGTCGAGTCGTCCAACGGGCGGGCGCTCGTGGTGCCCTGCTGGTTCGCCCCGCCGGGCACCTCGTCGTCCTTCAGCGCCCACCGCAGGACGACCAGGCCCAGCACCAGCAGCGCGGCCACCAGCACAGCGACCATAACCCACAGCACGGCGCGGTTGCGCCCCGGTGGCCGCGCGCCGGGCGGCAACGGACCGAAAGCACCCGTGTGCGGAGAGCTCACGGCTGGTGGGACGGGTTGCATGCCCGGGCGCGACCCCGGGTGGGTCACCGGCATGCCCGGCGGGGTGCCCGGCGGGGTGCGCTGCGCTGGCGGCGTCATCGGCGCGGCCAGGGGCGCGCCGACCGCCATCGCGAGGCCCGACGGGGCCGGCAGCGGCTGGCCGGCCCGCACCGCGCTCACCGCCGACGCGAACTCGCCGCCGTTGCGGTAGCGCTGGCGGGGGTCCTTGACCAGGGTCGCCTCGATCAGCGCCCGCGGGCCCGGCGGCACGTCCGGCGGCAGCGGCGGCGCGAGGTCGCGGATGTGCATCATGGCGACCGTCACCGCGTTCTCCGACAGGAACGGCCGGTGCCCGGTCAGGCACTCGTAGCCGCACACCGCGAGCGCGTACACGTCCGACGCGGGCTCGGCGGCGTGGCCCAGCGCCTGCTCCGGCGCGATGTAGTGGGCCGTGCCCATCACCATGCCGCTGTGCGTCACGGGCGCCGCGTCGGCGGCCTTCGCGATGCCGAAGTCGGTGATCTTCACCTTGCCGGTCGGCGTCACCAGGATGTTGCCCGGCTTCACGTCCCGGTGCACCAGCCCGCGCTCGTGCGCGGCCTGCAACGCGTTGCCCGCCTGCTCCAGCACGTCCAGCGTGCGGTCCGCGTTCAGCCTGCCGCGGGCGATGATGGCGGCCAGCGGCTCGCCCTCCACCAGCTCCATCACCAGGTAGGCCGTGTCCTCCGGCCCGTCCGGGATCGACGCCGTCTCGCCGTAGTCGTGCACCGCGGCGATGCCGGGGTGGTTGAGCGAGGCGGTGGTGCGCGCCTCGATGCGGAACCGGTTGAGGAACTCGGCGTCGCCGCTCAGCTCCGCCTTGAGCACCTTCACCGCGACCTTGCGGTCCAGCCGGGTGTCGTCGGCCTCCCAGACCTCGCCCATGCCGCCGACGGCGATCCGCTTGCTCAAGCGGTACCGCTCGGCGAGCAACTGGCCGGAGGTCAGCATCAGCGGCCCCCGAGGTAGGCGCCGATGACCGCGCGACCGATCGGCGCGGCCACCCGGCCACCGGTGGCGGACAGGCCCTGCTGACCGCCGTTCTCCACGATCACCGCGATCGCGATCTCGGGCTTCTCGGCCGGCGCGAACGCCACGTACCAGGCGTGCGGGTTGGTCGAGCGGACGTCGTCGCCGTGCTCGGCGGTGCCCGTCTTGGACGCGACGGTGACGCCGCTGAGCTTGCCGCCGCCACCGGTGTTGTTCTCCGAGGCGATCATCATGTCGCGCAGCGCCTTGGCCTGCTCGGGCTCCATCGCCTCGTCGGCCTCGTCCGGCTTGGTCTCGCTGATCACCTGGAGGTCGGGCGCGAGGACCTTGCCGACCAGGTGCGGCCGCATCCGCACGCCGCCGTTGGCGATGGTCGCCGCCAGCACCGCGTTGACCAGGGGCGTCACCCGGACGTCCTTCTGGCCGATGCCGGTCTGGTAGACCGACGGCTTGTCCGACATCGGGCCGAGCGTCGAGGGCACCACCGACAGCGGGATCGACAGGTCCTGCTCGCCGATGCCGAACTTCGCCGCCTGGTCGCGCAGCTTGTCCGGGCCCAGCTCCGCGGCCAGCACCGCGAACGCCGTGTTGCACGACTTCGCCAGCGCCTCCTGGAGCGTGGCGGTCACGCCGTTGCCGCAGACGGTGTCGTTGAAGTTCGGCAGGGGGGTGTCGGTGCCCGGCAGGGTGATCACCGGGCGGCCGTCGACCTGGGTGTCCTTGTTCTTGCCCTCGGCCAGCGCCGCCGCCGTGACCACCAGCTTGAACGTCGAACCGGGCGGGTAGTTCTCGTGCACCGCGCGGTTGAGCATCGGCTTGTTCCGATCGGCGTCGTAGCCGGTCCAGGCCTCTTCCTGCGCGTCGACGTCGTGGCTGGCCAGCACGTTCGGGTCGTAGGACGGGGTGCTGGCCATGGCCAGGATCTCCCCGGTCTGCGGCCGGATCGCCACCACCGTGCCGGTCACGCCCTGCAACCGCTCGTACGCGGCCTGCTGGAGCTTCGCGTCGATGGTCAGCTGGAGGCTGCCGCCCTTCGGGTCGCGGCCCGTGATCAGGTCCGACACCCGGCGGGCGAACAGCCGGTCGTCGGAGCCGTTGAGCAGGTCGTCCTCGGCGCGTTCCATGCCGCCCGCGCCGTACAGGGTGGAGAAGTAGCCGGTCACCGGCGCGAACGCCGGGCCGTTGGCGTAGGTCCGCAGGTACTTCAACCGGTCGTCGACCCGCTGCACGCTGGCCAGCGGCGTGCCGTCGGCGGCGATGATCTGGCCGCGCTCCCGCGAGTACTGGTCCAGGATCACCCGCCGGTTCAGCGGGTCCTTGCGGTAGTCGTCGGCCTTGATGACCTGCACGTACGTGGCGTTGCCCAACAGCAGGAGCATCATCGCCATCATGGCGAGGCCGACCCGGCGGAGCGGTGTGTTCATTTCGGACGCTCCACCATGACAGTGAACTGGTCGGCGATGGCCGGCTGCTGCGGCCGCGGCTTCGGCGTGGACTTCGGCGCGCGCGCCGCGTCCGAGATGCGCAGGAGCAGTGCCACCAGGATGTAGTTGGCCAGCAGCGACGAGCCGCCCTTGGACAGGAACGGCGCGGTGATGCCCGTCATCGGGATCAGCTTCGTCACGCCGCCGACGACGATGAAGATCTGGAACGCCACGGCGAACGCCAGACCGCCGCCCAGCAGCTTGCCGAACGTGTCGCGCACGGCGAGCGCGGTGCGCAGGCCGCGCATCGCGAACACGGTGTAGATCAGCAGCACGGCGGACAGGCCGACGAAGCCCAGCTCCTCGCCGATCACCGCGGTGATGAAGTCGGTGTTGGCCTCCGGGATCTGGTCCGGCCGCCCGCCGCCCAGGCCCGCGCCGAACAGCCCGCCCGTGCCCAGCCCGAACAGCGACTGCACGATCTGGTAGCCCGTGCCCGACGGGTCCGCGAACGGGTCCAGCCAGTTCTGCACCCGGATCTGCACGTGGCCGAACAGCCGCCACGCCACGACCGCGCCGACGCAGAACATCATCACGCCCAGGACGACCCACGCGGCCCGCTCGGTCGCCACGTACAGCAGCACCAGCACGATGCCGAAGAACAGCAGCGAGCTGCCCAGGTCCTTCTGGAGCACCATGATGCTCACGCCGACGGCCCACGCGGCGATCAGCGGGCCGAGGTCGCGGGCGCGCGGCAGGTCCAGGCCGAGGACCCGGCGGCCCGCGATGGTGAACAGGTCGCGCTTGGAGACCAGGAACGCGGCGAAGAACACCATCAGCAGGATCTTCGCGAACTCGCCCGGCTGGATGGAGAACGCGCCGAAGCTCAGCCAGATCTTCGCGCCGTTGATCTCCGGCGCGATGAAGCTCGGCAGCACGCCGGGCAGCACCAGCGCGACCAGGCCGAGCAGGCCCGCGGTGTAGCCGTACCGGGCCAGCGTGCGGTGGTCGGACAGCACCTTGAGCACGGTGCAGAACAGCACCAGCGCGATCGCCGTCCACAAGACCTGCTTCGACGCGACGGGCTCCCACACGGTGTTGCCCGGCAGCTGCACGTCCGCCATGGCCAGGTCGACCCGGTAGACCATGACCAGGCCCAGGCCGTTGAGCAGCGCGACGCACGGCATGATCACCGGGTCGGCGTACGGCGCCCACCGCCGCACCGCGAGGTGCGCCACGGTCAGCACGCCCAGGTAGGCCAGGCCCAGCCACAGGATCCGCAGGCTGAGTTCCTGCTCCTGGTTGGCCTCGACCAGGATGAGCGCGCCCGTCACCAGCATGGCGGCGAACGCGAGCATCAACAGTTCGGTGCTGCGTCGCGTGGGCGGCTTCAACCCGGGCGACGTGCTGCTCGCCGCGAGCGGTGTGCCCTCAGCGCCGGGGACCGGCGATCCCATGCGACTACTGACCCTTTCGGCAATCCGTGCCCGGCTTCTGCACGGGCGTGGTGAGGGGGGTGCCCTCCACGGTGGTGGACGCGGGCGCCTCGGTCGAGGTCGCCGACGCCGGCGCGGTGGTCGTCACCGGGGCGGTGGTCGTCACCGGGGTGGGCGTGGTCGTCGTCGCCGTCCCGGTCGACCCGGGGTTGGTCCCGACGGCGTCCTTCGGGCAGAACGGCAGCGTCTGCTCGGTGCGCAGCCGGCGGATCGCCTCCCGGGCGCCCTCCAGGCCGTCCACGTCGGTGATGCCGTTGCGCACGACGTCGCGGGTGGCGACCTTCAGGTCGTCCACGGTGATCGGCTCGCACGCCTGCGCGCCCGGCGGGCACGAACCCTCCACCTTGCGGTGCAGGTCGAAGCCGAACACGCTGCCGGTCACGCCCCGGAACACCGACACCTCGCCGTTGTCCGCGGTGCCGACGTAGTACTGCCGCAGCACGTACCAGCGCGTGCCCAGTCCCGCCGCGACCACCAGCAGGAGCAGGAACACCACCAGGGCGAGCGCCTTGAGGCGACTGCCGCGCCGCCGCCGGGTGTCCGGCGGCGGCGGTGGTTCGACCCGCGGCGGCGCCGGCCGCGGCCCGGTGATGGAACTCGCCCGCGAGGCGGGCGAGTCGGGGGGTGGCGGGTCCTCGCCGCCGTCGCCGGCGGCGCCGCCCACTATGGGCGCGTCCTCCCCGAAGTCCACGTCGACCACGTCGGCGACGACGACCGTGACGTTGTCGGGACCGCCGCCCTTGAGCGCCAGCTCGATCATCCGGTCCGCGCACGCCTGCGGGTCCGGGATGCGGATCGCCTCTTCCAGCGTCTCCATGCTGACCACGCCGGACAGGCCGTCCGAGCACAGCAGGTAGCGGTCGCCCGGCCGGGCCTCCCGCACCATCAGCCGGGGCTCCACCTCGTGGCCGGTCAACGCGCGCAGCAGCAGCGAGCGCTGCGGGTGCGTGGCCGCTTCCTCCTCGGTGATGCGCCCCTCGTCGATCAACGACTGGACGAACGTGTCGTCGTGCGTGATCTGCGTGAACGTGCCGTTGCGGAGCATGTAGGCGCGGGAGTCGCCGATGTGCACCATGCCCAGCCGCGAGCCCGCGAACAGCACGGCGGTGAGCGTGGTGCCCATGCCGTCCAGGTCGGGGTCGCTCTGCACGAGCTCGGAGATCGCGCCGTTGCCGGCGATCACCGCGTCGCGGAGCTGGCCGAGCAGGTCGTCGCCCGGCTCGTCGTCGTCGAGCGGGGCCAGGGCGGCGATGACGACCTTGCTGGCGACCTCGCCCGCGGCGTGGCCGCCCATGCCGTCGGCGAGCGCGAGCAGGCGGGGACCCGCGTACACGGAGTCCTGGTTGTTCGAGCGGACCAGGCCCCGGTCGCTGCGGGCCGCGTATCGGAGGACGAGGGTCATGAGCGCAGCTCGATCACCGTTTTGCCAATTCGGATCGGGGAGCCGAGCGGGACCCGGAGTGGGGCCGTGACCTTCGCCCGGTCGAGGTAGGTGCCGTTCGTGGAGCCCAGGTCCTCCACGTACCAGTCGGTCCCGCGCATCGACAGCCGCGCGTGCCGGGTGGACGCGAAGTCGTCGTCCAGCACGAGCGTCGAGTCGTCGGCGCGGCCGATCAGGATCGGCCTGCCGTCCAGGGAGATCCGCGTGCCCGCCAGCGCGCCGTGCGTGACGACGAGCTGCCGGGCCGCCTTGGCGCCCCTCGATGCCTTGGCGGCCCCCTTGCCGAACTTCGGCGTCGGGACGCGGAGCCCCGACGCCGCGTACAGGTCGGAGCGGACCACTCGAAGCGCAGCCAACACGAACAACCAGAGCAGGACGAGGAAACCCGCTCTGGTCAGCTGCATCACCAGCTCTGGCACCGGTTGTAACCGCTCCTGACTTGAGTGCCGTCACGCCTGCGCCCGGATCGGCGCACCCGGAATCTACTGGTCAGCCCTGGGTGCGGTAGACCAGTGAGGAGTGGCCGATGCGGACGACGTCGCCTTCCGCGAGCTGCCAAGTCTGCACTGGAGTGCCGTTCACCGTGGTGCCGTTTGTCGAACCGAGATCAGCGAGCATGGCACTGTGCCCGTCCCAGGTGATCTCCAGGTGCCTCCTGGAGACGCCGGTGTCGGGCAGCCGGAAGTCCGCCTCCTGGCCGCGGCCGACGACGTTGCCGCCCTGCTTGAGGTTGTAGGTGCGGTTGGAGCCGTCGTCCAGGTGCAGCGTCGCGTTGAGCTGGCGCGGGCCGGACTGCACCGCGGGCGGCGCGTAGCCCTGGGCCGGGTCGCCGTAGCCCTGCTGGCCGTAGCCCTGGTCGTAGCCGGGCTGCTGGCCGTAGCCCTGCTGCCCGTACCCCTGGTCGTAGCCGGGCTGGCCGTAGCCCTGGTCGTACCCGGGCTGGCCGTAGCCGGGCTGCTGCTGCCCGTAGCCCTGGTCGTAGCCGGGCTGCTGGCCGTAGCCCTGGTCGTAGCCCTGCTGCTGCTGGCCGTAGCCCTGGTCGTACCCGGGTTGCTGGCCGTAGCCCTGGTCGTAGCCGGGCTGCTGCTGCCCGTAGCCCTGGTCGTAACCGGGCTGCTGGCCGTACCCCTGGTCGTAGCCCTGCTGCTGCTGGCCGTAGCCGCCCTGTGCGTAGGGGTCGTAGGCGGGCTGGCCCTGTCCTTGTCCGTAGCCGGGAGGCTGGCTCATGGATCCGTCTCCTGCAGTGCGAGGTGGTGCTGACCGTCGGCTGGCAACTTTCACGTCGGGGTCGACGGACGAGCTGGTTCGGAACTGTCCCGTGTGCAGCGCGTCGGAGCGCTTCAGGGAGACTACGACGTCACCATAGGTATCCCATCCGCTCTCTTCGAGGTGCTCCCGGATGGAGTCGCCCAGAAGCTGGGTGATGCGTAGTTCATCCTGGCCGTCCCCGGCAAGCCGGTCGTGGTCCTGCGGACCCAGCAGGACCTGGTAGTGGTTCGGGGCGAGCAGCCTGCCGCCCGCCAGTTCGCGGATGTTGTCCTCCGCTTCGCGCTGCAGCGCCTGGGCCACTTCCTGCGGGACGACGTTGCCGCCGAACACCCGCGCGAAGGTGTTCCCGACGATGCCTTCGAGACGGCGCTCGAAGCGCTGTACGAGGCCCACGACAACCCTCCGACCCGGTCGACTTCCAACCCGATCGTATCCGGGCTGACGTGGCGGTACACGGGGCAATTGGTAACCCGGACGTGGACCGTGCTAGTGTTCTCCACGTCGCTCCGGGCGAGTGGCGGAATGGCAGACGCGCACGGTTCAGGTCCGTGTGTCCGAAAGGACGTGGGGGTTCAACTCCCCCCTCGCCCACCAAACCGGAAGTCCCACCCACATCAGTGGGTGGGACTTTTGGTTTTCCCCGTTTTCGCTCCGCGCACACCTGCGTGATGTCCATCACCCACCCGGCCGCGGCCGGACGTGGCGGCGTCGGTCGGTCGGTTTCGTGCGGCGAGCGGTCGGCGTTGCGGGTTGCGGTGGGGCCGGTGTCCCCTCTCGGGCCGGCGATCCAGGCGCGGGACGCACACGCTGAGCAGCCTTTCGGCCTTCGCGGGCCGTCGGGGTCACCCGGACGGCAGCACCGCCGGGCCGAAGTCGCCCCACCGGCCGCCGACCGGTTACCGACCGCTCGGCGCCGTCGATCGCAGACCGCCTTTCGCCCCGGGGGTGCGACCGGTCCCACCTGGTACGCCTTATCCAGAGCACGAGTCGAAACGCGGCGGACAGCCCGCCGTGGTTGCCGAGGAGGCCCTGGCGTGAGCAGCACACCAGCACGGATCGCGGACACCGACGACGCCAGGGCGCTGTCGGCGACCGCGATCCCGGTTCCCGAACTGCCCGGTTCCGTCGAGGAGCTGGCCGCCTCCGCGGCGGTGCGCCTCGGCTGGCACGGCGTGGTGCTGCCCGAGATGGTCCTGATGGGCCGCAAGGTGATCGTGGTGGCGGAGCTGCTCGCCGACGCGCACGCCGAGCGGGTGTGCCTGGGCGCGGGCCCGGAGACGGACCGCACCACGGTGTCGACCTGGGTGTGGCCGGAGATGGACGGCCGCGTGCCGCCCGCCGCGGTGCGGATCGTGGGCGTGCTGGCGGTGGCCCGGCACTGGCGGACCGCGCTGGCCTCGGCGGTGCCGTTCGCCCGCTTCGGCAACGCCGCCGCGGTGCTGCCCACGTCGGTCGTGTTCACGCACGACTACCTGGCCAACTGCCTGCCGCGGGTGCGCCGCTACGGCGTCTCGGTGCTGCTGGCCGACGAGGAGCTGCAGCTGAGCACGGACGTGGCCGGCCGCAACGAGACCGTGCCGGTGGAGGACACCGCGACCACGCGCTGGGTCAACGAGTTGGTGTACGAGCAGGTGCTGGCGACCGCGTCCTGACCTACGGTCGGACCATGCGGGTAGTCATCGCGGGTGGGCACGGCAAGATCGCGTTGCGGGTGGAGCGGCTGCTGGCCGCCAGGGGCGACAGCGCCACGGCGCTGGTGCGCAACCCGGACCACCACGCCGACGTGCTGGACGCGGGCGGGGTCCCGGTCCACTGCGACCTGGAGGCGACGGACGTCGCTTCGGTCGCGGAACTGATGACCGGCGCGGGCGCGGCGCTCTTCGCCGCGGGCGCCGGACCGGGCAGCGGGGTGGCGCGCAAGGACACCGTGGACCGGGCCGCGGCGGCGTTGTTCGCCGAGGCGGCGGAGCGGGCGGGCGTGCGCCGGTTCGTCCAGATCAGCACCACCGGCATCGGCCGCACCACCGGTGACGAGGTGTTCGACGCCTACCTGGCGGCCAAGGGCGCCGCCGAGGACGACCTGCGGGAACGCGACCTGGACTGGACGATCCTGCGGCCGGGCCGGCTGACCGACGACGAGCCGACCGGCCTGGTGGAGCTGTCCGAGAAACCACTACGGGGTTCCGTACCGCGCGGTGACGTCGCGACGGTCGTGGTGGCCCTCCTGGACCGCCCCGGCGCCTCCCGCCGCACCTACGAGCTGATCAGCGGCGACACCCCGATCGCCGAGGCGTTCTGACCGGCGCGCCCGCCCGCCCGTGACCTGGTGGCGATCCAGGTGACCAGCAGGAACGCCACCAGGGCGGTCACCGTGCGCACCGCGTTGAACGCCTCCCGGCGCCGCAGCACCTCGGCGTGGTCGGCCGGTGGCGCCGTCACGGCCCACTGCCTGATCCGGGCGTTGATGGGCACGTTGCCGAAGCGGGTGACCAGGAACGAGGTCGCCACGAGCACCCCGGCGGTCACCGCCGCCGCCCGCGCCCGTCCGCGCGCCAGGGCGGCGAGGGCGATCGAGCCGGCCGCCGCCACGGCCATGGCCGGCTGCACGACCGGCCCGTTGACCCGCATCAGCGCCGAGTGGAACGTCAGCCGGACGTCGAGGGGCACGGCGTGGAACGCGGTCACCAGGTTGACGGCCCCGTAGCCGAAGGTCCCGGCGAGCAGGCCGGTGGACAGCAGCGCCACCCGCGCGGCCCAGCGCTCCGCCCGGGCCGCCGCGATTTCCTGAGTAGTCACTCAGTAAAGGTGGCGCGGGGTCGCCGGGAGCGTCCGGGCGAGGGGTCAGGGAGTGGCCAGGGCCGGTAGGAGCGTGTCCACGACCCGCCCGGTGTCGGCGGGCCCGCCGGGCGCGCCCAGGTGGTGGAACACCGCGCGCTGGTACGCGGTCGCCACGATGACCAGGGCGGCCGGCTCCAGGTCCAGGTCGGCGCGCACGCGACCGAGCCGGCGTTCCTCGGCCAGGTAGTCGACCACCGGCAGCAGCGCCCGCTGCGGGCCCACCGCGCCGTCGGCGCCGCGCTCGGCGAACCGGGCGCGCAGGTCCCCGTCGGCCTGCACGGCGGCGAGGATGGGCGTGATCCGGCGGTAGTACGCGTCGAGGGCGTCGAGCAGGCGGACGAGGTTGTCGCGCAGGCTGCCCCCGCCCGCGCTCCGCCCGACCTCGGCCGCCACCTCGTGGTACCGGGGCAGGTGCAGCCGCACCACGGCCTGGAGCAGCCCGAGCCGGTCGGTGAAGTGGTAGAAGATGCTGGACTCGGCCACGGCCGCGCGCCGGGCGATCTCCCTGGTCGACAACCGGGCGACGCCCGCCTCGGCGAGGATCGCCTCGGTCGCCGCCAGGATCGCCTCGCGCACCCCCGTGTCGGGACGCCCGCGCCCCCTGCCGCCGCCGGTCACCCCGCCATCCTGCCGGTCGGCCGCCCGGGCGGTCAGCCGAGCACGCGGTCGAGGTAGGTGTTGGTGAACTTGCCCGTCGGGTCGACCTCGGCGCGGACCCGCCGGAAGTCGTCGAAGCGGGGGTAGCGGTCGCGCAGGGCCTCGGCGCCCAGGGAGTGCATCTTGCCCCAGTGGGGTCGCCCGCCGACCGCGCTCGCGATCCGCTCGAAGGCGTCGAAGTAACGCCGGTACGGCATCCCGAGGTACTGGTGCACGGCGATGTAAGCCGTGTCACGCCCGTGCGCGGTGGAGAGCCAGATGTCGTCGCCCCGGGCCACCCGCACCTCGACCGGCACGATCACGCCGCGGTCCAGCCCGGCGACGACCGCGCGCAGCTCCCGCAGCACGTCGTGCACCGCCGCGCGGGGCACCGCGTACTCGGACTCCACGAACCTGACCCGGCGGGGGGTGACGAAGACCCGGTGCGAGGCGTCGGAGTAGTCGCGCTCGGAGATCAGCGACCCGCAGACCCGGTTGAGCGCCCCGGTGGTCGCAGGCAGGGCCTTCGCCACCCTGCAGACCAGGCCGAACGCGCCGTTCTCCAGCAGCTCGTACTCGTAGAACCGCCGTGCGGCCGACAGCGGCGCGGGCGGTCCGTCGACGCGGTTGTTCCGCTTCAGGATCACCCGGTCGGAGTGCGGGAACCAGTGGAACTCCACGTGGTCCTCGACCGCGGTGAGGTGGTCGAACTCCTCCAGCACCGCGTCGAGCCGGCCGGGGGACTCGCGGGCGTGCAGCACGAACGCGGGCACGCACCGCAGCGTCACGGTGCTGATCACGCCGAGCGCGCCGAGCCCGACCCGGGCCGCCTGGAACAGCTCGGGCCGCTCGTCGGCCGAGCACCGCGCCACCGAGCCGTCGGCGAGCACCAGCTCCAGCGCCACGACCTGGGTGGCCAGGCCGCCGAGCTTCGCGCCGGTGCCGTGCGTGCCGGTGGAGATCGCGCCGGCCACGGTCTGCGCGTCGATGTCGCCGAGGTTGGCCAGGGCCAGCCCGAGCACGTCCAGCAGGGCGTTGAGCTGCCGCAGCGTGGTGCCGGACCGGACCGTGACCAGCGTGCCGGAGACCTCGACCACGCCGGTCCACGCGTCGAGGTCGACCGCGACGCCGGGCGCGACGGCGATGCCGGTGAACGAGTGGCCGCTGCCGCGCGGGCGGACACTGGAGGCCCCGGCCACGACCTCGGCCAGCTCGGCGACGCTCGCCGGGTGCTCCACCCGGTGCGGGTTCGCGGACGCCGTGCGGGCCCAGTTGGTCCACGGGGTCGCCATGCCCACCTCCGGATGTGACGCGTTGCACGCACCGTAGGTGAAACCTATTCACCTTTCAAGTACGGTGAGGGCCATGCAGCACCGCACGCGCCTGGACGCCGCGACGGAGGAGCTCGACCCGCCGTTCGCGATCGTCGACCTGGACGCCTTCGACAGCAACGCGGCCGACCTCGTGCGCCGCGCGGGCGGGCGGCCGATCCGGGTGGCGAGCAAGTCCGTCCGGGTCCGCTCGCTGCTGGAGCGGGTCCTCGCGCGGCCGGGGTTCGCGGGCGTCATGTGCTACTCGCTGGCCGAGGCGCTGTGGCTGTCGTCGGTCGACCTCGCCGAGGACCTGCTGGTCGCCTACCCGACCGTCGACCGGGCGGCGCTGGTGGAGCTGGCAAAGGATGACAGGGCGCGGGAGCGGGTCACGGTCGTGGTCGACTCGACCGCGCACCTCGACCTGGTCGCCGACGTGCTCGGCGCCGGCCACCCGGAGATCCGGGTGTGCCTGGAGCTGGACGTGTCCTGGCGGCCGGTGCCCGGCCTGCACGTCGGCCCGCGCCGCTCACCCGTGCACACGGCCCGCGACGCGCGCGCCCTCGCCGAGGCGATCGCGCGCCGGCCGGGGTTCCGGCTGGTCGGCGTGATGGCCTACGAGGGCCAGATCGCGGGCCTGGGCGACCGGCCGCCGGGCAGGCCCCTGCGCGGCGCGGCACTGCGCTGGATGCAGCGCCACTCGGCCGCCGAGCTGGTCGAGCGCCGCTCGGCCGCGGTCGCCGCCGTCCGCTCGGTCGCCGAGCTGGAGTTCGTCAACGGCGGTGGCACGGGCAGCCTGGAGGTCACCGCCGCCGACGCGTCGGTCACCGAGCTGGCCGCGGGCTCGGGCCTGATCGGCCCGACCCTGTTCGACGGCTACCGCGGCTTCCGGCCCAGGCCCGCCGTGCTGTTCGCCCTGCCGGTCGTGCGCCGGCCGAAGCGGCACGTGGCCACGCTGTTCTCGGGCGGCTACATCGCCTCCGGCACCGCGACCGCCGACCGCCAGCCGAGCCCGTACCTGCCGGTCGGGCTGAGGCTGCTGCCGCTGGAGGGCGCGGGCGAGGTGCAGACCCCGGTGGTGGGCCGGGCGGCGGACGCCCTGCGCCCGGGCGACCGCGTGTGGCTGCGCCACGCCAAGGCGGGGGAGCTGGCCGAGCGGTTCACCCACTACCACGTCGTGCGCGGGGGCGTGGTCGAGCGGACCGTTCCCACCTACCGGGGCGAAGGTCACTCGTTCGGCTGAAGGACTAGTCGGGCAGCCTGGTCGACAGGTAGCCCCGGACCATCACCTTGGCCTCGTCCAGGATGCGCTGGTCGCCCGCTGGGTCGCGGCGGAACGCGAGGTTCAGCACCCCGTCCGCCGCCTCGACCGCGATCGAGATCGGCAGTTCGAGCTCGGCGAGCGGGATGTCGAACTTGGCCGAGATCATCTCCGCGATGCGGTCGGAGATGACCGTGTTGTTGTCGCGCCGGTCGTCGAGCAGCCGCATGTCGACCACGTCGCCGAAGTGCAGCTTCGAGAACGCGGGCACCTCGCGGTGCATCGAGACGTACACGTCGAAGATCGAGTCGACGGCGTCCCACCAGTGGTCGAGGGTGGTCGAGGTGAACCGGCCGTCCACCGTCTGGATGAACTTCTCCAGGTTGCGCAGGGTCAGCGCCTGCACGACCGCCCGCTTGTCCGGGAAGAACTGGTAGAGCGAGCCGACGGCGACGCCCGCGCGTTCGGCGATCAGCGTCGTGGTGACTCCGTCGTACCCGACCTCCTCGATGAGCTGGGCGCAGGCTTCGAGCATCCGCTCGACGCGCTTGGCGCTGCGCTGCTGCACCGGCTGGCGGCGCAGCGGGGTCGTACTGGTCACGGCGACTCTCCTGCTTGCTGGGTGGCGGGTCTCCATAGTGCCCGGTGCTGGACCATTCCACTTCACATCGGGCCGCAACACGCCTACGATCCGAATCACTTTCATGTTCTGGGAGGCGCGAGTGACCCCGTCCGACGACTTCCTCTGGGGCGTGTCGACCTCCGCCTTCCAGATCGAGGGCTCCTTCACCGCCGCCGGCAGGCGACCGTCCGTGTGGGACGGCTTCCCGGCGTTCGGGGGGCACGACGCGGCCACGGCGTGCGACCACTACCGCCGCTACCGCGAGGACGTCGGGCTGATGCGGTCCCTCGGCGTGAACGCCTACCGGTTCTCCGTGTCGTGGCCGCGGGTCCTCGCCGGCGACCTCGCCTTCTACGACCGGCTGGTGGACGAGCTGCTGGAAGCCGGCATCGCACCCGTCGTCACGCTGTACCACTGGGACACCCCGCTGGAGGTCGAGCGGGAGGGCGGCTGGCTCGACCGCCGCACCGCCCTCAGGTTCGCCGACTACGCCGCCGAGGTCGCCGCCCGCCTGGCCGACCGGGTCGCGCTGTGGATCCCGGTCAACGAGCCGGCGATGGTGACCCTGCTCGGGTACGCCACCGGGCAGCACGCGCCGGGCAAGTCACTGCTGTACGACGCGCTGCCGACCGCGCACCACCTCAACCTGGCGCACGGCCTGGCCGTGCGGGCGCTGCGGGCCGAGGGCGCCCGTGCCGTGGGCACCGCCAACAACCACACGCCCGCGTGGCCCGCCGGCCCCGACGACGGCCCGGCCGCCGAGGCGTACTCCGAGCTGCACAACTGGCTCTACGCCGACGCGCAGCTCGCCGGCCGCTACCCGGACTCGCTGGCCGACCGCTTGCCGATCGTGGACGGCGACCTGGCGATCACCTCCGAGCCGCTCGACTTCTACGGCGTGAACTACTACAACCCGACCCGGCTGCGCCTGCCCTCGGAGGGCAACCCGCTGCCGTTCGAGCTGGTCGACATCGAGGAGTACCCGAAGACCGGCTTCGGCTGGCCGGTGGTGCCGTCCGGGCTGTCCGAGACGATCTCCCTGTTGCGAAATCGCTTTGTCGACTTGCCTCCCGTGTACGTGACCGAGAACGGGTGCAGCTACCCGCACTCACCGGACGACGCGGAGCGCATCGCCTACCTCGACGCGCACCTGGAGGAGGCCCTGAAGTCCGACGTGCGCGGGTACTTCGTGTGGTCCCTCATGGACAACTTCGAGTGGGACTCGGGCTACTCGCAGCGGTTCGGCCTCGTCCACGTCGACTACGAGACCCAGCAGCGCACGCCCCGCGCCTCGTACGGGTGGTACCGCGATCGGATCAGGAGGTGACCGCCGAGGCGCTGGCGGAACCGGTCGTCCCGGTCCGCCGTTCGTGGATGACGTGGCTGTTCCTGGCCAACCTCGGCCTGTGGCTCGGCATCTACGCGCCCATCCAGGTGCTGCTGCCGCAGCAGGCGGAACTGCTGCGCGCCGCCGACAAAGAAGCGGTGTTCGGCCTGGTCACGGGCATCGGCGCGCTCGTGGCGCTGATCGCCAACCCGCTGATCGGGCTGTCGTCGGACCGCACCACGTCCCGGTTCGGCCGCCGGCACCCGTGGACGCTCGCCGGCGCGCTGCTCGGCGCGGCCGGCCTCGTGGTCCTGTCCTCCGCGTCCTCCGTCGGGGTGATGGTGACCGGGTGGTGCCTCGTGCAGGCCGGGCTGAACGGCATGCTCGCGAGCCTCACCTCCGCCGTGCCCGACCGGGTGCCCGTGCGGCAGCGGGCCAAGGTCGGCGGCCTCGTCGGCACCTCCCAGATGCTCGGCACCGTGCTCGGCGCGGTCGTGGTGACGGTCCTGGTCAGCGGTCTCGCGGCGGGTTACCTGGCGTGCGCGGCCCTGGTCGTGGCGGGCGCGCTGGCGTTCGTGCTGATCACCCCGGACGCCCGGCTGCCCCTCGCCGCCCGCCCGCCGCTGCGGTGGCGCGAGCTGTGGGTGTCGCCCCGGCGGCACCCCGACTTCGCCTGGGCCTGGTGCGCCCACTTCATGATCAACCTCGGGAACGCGTTCGGCACCCTCTACCTGCTGTACTTCCTCGGCGACGTGGTCCGGCACCCCTCGCCCGAGGACGGCCTGCTGGTGCTGATGCTGCTCTACGGCGTGGCGCTGGCCGGCGGCGCGTTCGCCGTCGGCGCCCACTCCGACCGCACCGGCGCCCGCAAGCCGTACGTGCTGCTGGCGGCGGGCGTGATGGCGGTGGCCGCGCTGCTGCTCGTGGTCTGGCCGACGTGGCCCGCCGCCCTCGTCGCCGCGCCGCTGCTCGGCGTCGGCTTCGGCGGCTACTGGGCGGTCGCGCTGGCCCTGCTGACGCAGGTGCTGCCCGCCGCCTCGGACCGCGCCAAGGACCTCGGCGTGCTCAACACCGCCAACTCGCTGCCCCAGGTGGTCGCGCCCCTGCTGACGACCGCCGTGCTGGCGTCGCTGGGCGGCTACCGGGGGCTGTTCGCCGTGTCGGCCGCCGCCACGCTGTGCGCGGCGGTGCTCGTGACCAGGGTCCGTTCGGTGGCTTAGGGGGAGTTCGGTGCGGTTGGCCGGCAAGACGGTGGTGGTGACCGGCGCTTCGCAGGGGATCGGCGCGGCGACCGCGCGGACGCTCGCGGGCCTCGGTTCGGTCGTCGTGCTCGTGGCGCGCGGCGCCGAAGCGCTCGACGAGCAGGTCGAGCGGATCACGGCGATCGGCGGGCGTGCGCTCGCCGTGCCCGCCGACCTCGCGGACGTCGACGGGATCCCCGCGCTCGCCGCACGGGTCCACGACCTCGTCGGCGTGCCCGACGTGCTCGTCAACAACGCGGGCGTCGGCCGCTGGCTGTTCCTGGACGACACGCCGACCGCCGAGCTGGCCGGGATGATCGCCCTGCCCTTCACCGCCGCGCTGCACCTGACCAGGGAGTTCCTGCCGGGGATGCGGGCGCGCGGCTCGGGGCGCGTGGTCAACGTCAACTCCCCGGTCTCCCGCCTGCCCATCCCCGGCGCGACGGGGTACGCGGCGGCCCGCTACGCGCTGCGGGGGCTGACCGCGGCGCTGCGGCTGGACCTGCGCGGCACCGGCGTCGGGGTGAGCGAGGTCGTGCCGGGCAAGGTGAGCAGCCGCTACTTCGCCAACAACCCCGGCGCGGAGGAGCGGATACCGGCGCTGGCCCGGGTGATCCCGACCGTCACGCCGGAGCAGGTGGCCGCGCGGATCGCCGACGCCGTGCGGCGGGAGCGCGCCGAGGTCGTCTTCCCGTGGCAGCTCAGGGCGTTCGACCTGGCCGGGCGGCTGTTCCCCGGCCTCACCGGCTACCTGACCTGGCGCACCGGCACCCACCGCTGAAACGGCCCGGACGTCCGCGCGGGAGGTGCGGGCGTCCGGGCCGGGTTGGTGCCCGCGGACCGGTGCCGGTCGGGGAGGGAAGGTGTGCACGACACCGGCCCGCGGATGTCTGTGGAGTTGTCCCCCTGGCGGGGTTTTCGGCCGGCCGGCGGTCCGTTCGTCGCGGTCGGGGGTTCGCACGTCCCGGACCGCCGGCCAGTAGGCGGGTGCTCGACCTGGTCGCGTCGGGGGAACGACAGGTCGGGGCCGCCCGTCAGTGGGCTCGCACCACCACTCCCCGGCGGGACCGGGTGACCGGAGGGGTCACCGGCGCCGAGCGGAGGTGCCGAGCGGGCCGCGGCGCGAGGCCGCCCGCGACCAGGTGTTCGTACGCGGCGCGCCACACCGAGCAGGGGCTCTTCTGCTGCCGCCACCGCCCGGAGCACTCCGGGCAGTTGCCCTTCTCGTCCGGTTCGTGCGCGGCGAGCAGGGCCCGCCACCCCTCGGTCAGCCGAGGCAGCTCGGACCGCGCCACCGACAGCAGGGACGGGGCGTCGGCTTCGTTGGCCAGCTCCGTGAGCAGGTCCAGCCGCTCCCACACCGCGTTGCGAAGAACTTGTCCGAGGATCTCGTCCACCGAAACGTCACCGTCACCTTTCCGCCTGCTCGGCGGCTTCACGGAGCGCGGCCCTGAGTTGCCCGAGCTGGTCGGCCGAGAGGACCGCCGTCTCACCGGGCGGGCCGACCAGGACCACGCGGCCCCGGTCGACCACCACGGTGAGGCAGCGCTCCCGGTCGACCACGTCGCTGCAGCGGATGCGCCACCAGCGACGGTGCCCGGTCGTGCCGCGCCACCCGGGGTCGAGGTCGGTCGACTCCCGGACGGCCAGGGGTGCGGGAGGGGCGGCCGCGGCGCCGACGGGCGCGGCCGACCCACCAGGGGTGGTCACCGCCCGCTCGATCAGCTCCACGACCGTGTCCTCTCCGTGCTCGCTCGCTTACCGGAACCCAGATTGCGATGATTCACGCCGGATCGGGACGTCACAGCGCTGGCCGGTGGCCGTTCCACGGTAAGCGGTCAGCGGAGTTCGGCAGGGCCGATCAGCCTCGCCGATCGGTACTTCTCGCAGTCGGGGGAGTGCCCCTACTCTGCCGTTGACGCCCAAAGGACTGTGAGGGGGCGCAATTGAACACCATCGGTTCGCCGAGCTCTCCTGTTACACCAGACGTCTGGGACCAGCAGGAGATGCGCGACGCGCTGGCGAAGCGGGAGATCAGCGCGGTCTACCGGTTGCTGCGACGCCACGGCGTCTCGCAACGCCAGATCGCCGCGCTGACGGGCCAGTCGCAGTCCGAAGTCTCGGAGATCCTCAAGGGACGCCAGGTCATGGCCTACGACGTCCTGGCCCGGATCGCCCAGGGCTTGGGTGTCCCGAGGGGATACATGGGCCTCGCCTACGACGAGGCCACGGCAGTGAGGGTGGCCGCCACGGCGGAGTCACCCCATTCTGAGGAGGACGAGTCGGTGAAGCGAAGGAAGTTCCTCGCGCACGCCGCCGCCATCACCGTCGGCGCGGCCGTGTTCGGTACGGACTCCGGGTCTTGGGCTTCATCGCCCGCGCAGACTCCGGCCCCCGGCCGGATCGGCATGACCGACGTCCGCCAGGTCGAGGCCGCGACCAGGGCGTTGCGCACGCTCGACTACCAGTACGGCGGCGGCTCGTGCCGCGACGCCGTGGTGGCCCAGCTGTCGTGGGGCCAGCAGATGCTCGGCGCCAACGCGACCGACCTGGTCAAGGAGCGCCTCTACGTGGCGCTCGCCGACCTGCACAACCTGGCCGGCTGGACCTCGTTCGACACCGGCCTGTACGACTCGGCCCGCAACCACTTCGGCCAGGCGCTCGGCCTGGCCAAGCAGGGCCGCAAGGAAGAGCTGGTGGCCAACATCCTGTACCGGATGGGCCGCGTCTACCTGCACCAGAACGCCCCGGACGACGCGTTGAAGGTGTTCCAGCTCGGCCAGCTGGCCGCGCAGAACTCCGGCTCGGAGCTGGCCGTCGGCATCCTGTGCGCCAACGAGGCGTGGGCCTACGCGAAGATGGGCTCCGACGACCAGGCGCTCAAGCTGCTCGGCCGCGCCCGCGACGAGTTCGCCCGCGCCAACATCGGCGAGGCGCCCGCCTGGGCCAAGTTCTTCGACGCCAACGACCTGTCGGCGATGATCGGGACGGTCCACACGGAACTGGCGCAGACGGTGGACGCGAAGTACACGCGCACCGCGGTGCCCGCGCTGACCAAGGCCATCGGCGGCTACGGCGACGACATGACCCGCAGCCGGTCGTTCAACCTGACGTCGCTGTCGATCAACCACCTGCTCGACGGCGACATCGACCACGGCGCGCGGCTGGGCAGGCAGGCGATCGAGCTGTCGGAGGGCCTGAAGTCGGTCCGCACCAAGGACCGGATGAAGCCGCTGCAGCACGAGGCCGAGAAGCGCCGCAACAACCCCGATGCCCGTGAGCTCGCCGAACGCCTGGCGAAGTTCACCGGCAACGACAGCGCCGCCTGAACCGCGGGGAGTCGGGACCCTGGACGGCAGGTTCACCTCCGCCGCGCTGACGGCCGTTCTCGAGCGGCTGTGCGCCGAGCTGGGGTTCGCGCACCGCGGCGCGCGGCTCGTGAAGTTCACCAGCAACGCCGTGTTTGACCTGCCCGGCGACCGCGTGGTGGTGCGGATCGTCGGGTCGACCAAGCTGCGGCACCGGGCGCGCAAGGTGGTCGACGTCGCGCGGTGGCTCGCCTCGCACGACGTGCCCGCCGTGCGCCTGGTCGAGGACGTGCCGCAGCCGGTGCGGGTGGGCGAGCACCTGGCCACCGTGTGGCACGCCGTGCCCTCCGGCGGCAGGCCCGTCGACGGCCGCGACCTGGGCCGGCTGCTGCGCCGGGTGCACGCGCTGCCGCTGCCGGGGTTCGAGCTGCCGCGCTGGGCGCCGCTGGACGACGTGCGCCGGCGCATCGCGGACGCCGAGGAGCTGTCCGCGCCGGACCGCCGGTTCCTGGAGCGGCGCTGCGCCGAGGCCGCCGACCGCCTGGCCGGGCTGCGGACCGTGCTGCCGCAGGGCGTGGTGCACGGCGACGCGCACCTGGGCAACCTGATCCCGAGCCCCGACGGGCCGGTGATCTGCGACTTCGACTCCACCAGCGTCGGGCCGCGCGAGTGGGACCTGAGCACGCTGCCGGTCGGCGTGGCCCGGTTCGGCCACCCCGCCGAGTGGTACCGGCAGCTCGCCGACGAGTACGGCTTCGACGTCACGGGGTGGGCCGGGTTCCCGGTGCTGCGCGAGGTCAGGGAGCTGAAGCTGACCACGAGCGTGCTGCCGATCATGCGCAGCCACCCCGGCGTGCGCGACGAGCTGCACAGCCGGCTCAAGGCGTTGCGCGCGGGCGACACCACGACCCCGTGGACCCCTTACCGCTGAAACGACCCCCGTGGGGGAACGAACCGGTAACACCCGGCACGCGCCGCGCGACTGAGGCATCGACGGGGACGCACGACGGGGTCGGCGAGGTGCGCGTGGTCGGGAATCTGCCGGTGGTGCGGCGGCGGAGGGTCAAGCAGGCCCTCGACGCCGCGCGCATGCTGGACGAGGTCGTGGACACCCAGTTGCCGTTCCTGGCGACCTTCGACGAGCACCGCCGCCGCCGTTCGGCCGACTACCTGGCCGAGCTGGTGAAGCTCGCGGACGACTACCGGTGCTTCGCCAACGGCTGGATCGACGCCGGGGAGCTGGAACGCCGCGGTCGCGACGCGGTGGCGGCGATGGACCGGCTGCGGGACGACCCTTCCTCCCGGCTGGTCGCCGACTAGGGCGTTCGGCGCAGTTCGCCGCACCGGACGGACCACTCGCCGACTGCGGTCGCCGGGTGGTGGGCCCCGAGTGGGAAACCGCCGGGAGGGCTCAGGCGACCGGCGCGCGGGACAGCACGACGGCCAGGCCGAAGGCGACGCCCATGACGGCCAGCTCCGCCGCGGCCCACCCGACGATCGCGGTCGGCTTGTGCTGGGCGATGTGCGGCAGGAACCGCCAGCGGATGTTCGCGCCCAGCAGCGCCAGCAGCGCCGCGCACCCGACCTTCCCGAGCAGCACCAGCCCGTAGGAGGTGGTGAAGAGGGAGCCGGGCAGCGTGACGACGGGGTTGAGCGCGAGTTCGAGCAACCCGTTGAACAGCCCGGTCACCGACACCAGCGCCAGCGCCAGCGTGGCCAGCTTGGAGAACTTCGGCAGCGCCTCGGCCAGCAGCCCGCGCCGGTGCGCGACCAGCGCGACGAGCACCGCCAGCCCGCCGGTCCACGCCGCCGCGCCGAGCACGTGCAGCTCCATCGAGATCATCGAGTAGTCGTGGTACTTCCAGTTCGACGCGTGCCCGGTCACCGGCAGCGGCAGCAGGCCGAACATGGCGATCAGGATGCGCAGCTCCGCGGGCACCGACTCGCCGCGCCGCACGGCCATGACGCCGATCCACAGGTACACCAGCGCGCAGACCGCGCTGAACAGCAGGCCCTTGCCCGCGCCGACGCGCTGCACGTAGTCCACGACCATCGGCATGGTCAGCTCGGCGTCGGGCCGGGTCTCGTAGGCCCGGATCACGATCGACAGCAGCGCGGTGAACGCCCACACCGCCGCGCCGACCACGGCCGCCGGCCGGGCGACCCGCATCACCGGCTCGGTGATCGCGGGCCGGCTGAACCCGAGCAGCTTCGGCAGCAGCGACAGGCCGACCACGACCGTCGCGGCCAGGTCGAGCAGCGTGCGCACCAGCGGGTGCGCGAACCGGACCACCACCCCGGGCTCGGCCACGCCCACCGGTTCCGGTGTCGTGGACAGCCCCAGGCCCAGGAACACGCCGACGGCACCGCCTGCCAGCAGGCCGCCGACGACCCAGTACCTGGTCCCGGTGGTGGTGGTCCGGTCCACTGTCATCGCCCGCTGCTCTCCCCGCCGCCGACGCGCAGGGCGAGGAACGCGCCACCGCCCAGCAGGACGGCCGCGCCGACGATCCACACCCAGATGGGCACGCCGCCGGACGACGTGCCCTCCTGGTCCTGCTCGGCGGCCGCCGCGGGCGCGGGCGTGCCGTCACCGGCCTTCGTGAGGGTGAACCTGAGCGAGCCGGTCACCGGGTGGCCGTCCGCGGAGAGGACCCGGTAGCCGACGACGTACTCGGCGGCCGGGCCCAGCGGGCGGACCGGGAAGGTGACGCTGCTGTTCCTGACCGTCGGCTCGCCGTCCGCCTCCCAGCGCGTGCCCTCGGGCCCGGTGACGGTGACCGTGTTGAACTTCTCGCCCGCCTGCACGGGCTGGTCGAAGGTCAGCGTGATCGCCGCCGGTCCCGCGTCCAGCCTCGCCCCGTCCTTCGGGTCGCTGCCGACCAGCACGTTGTGGGCGAGCGCCGGCGCGGCCGTGCCGAGCGCGACCGCGCCCGCGACCAGGCCGGTCAGCAGCAGCGAGACGACGCGCCTCATGCCGTCGGCTTGCCCGCGCGGCGGGACCGCAGCACGGCTCCCGCGCCGAACCCGAGGCCGAGCGCGCCGACCACCAGGCCGATGCCGCCCAGCCAGCGGGCGGTCTCGTCGGTCGTGCCGGCCGCCGCCGCGCCGTGGTCGTCGTCGGCGGTCGCCGTCGCGGTGGCCGCGCCGTGCGCGTCACCGGCCTTGGCGACCAGGTTCAGCACCGGCGCGGGGCGCTCCGGCTCCTCGGCGCCCTCGGCGGGCGGCGGGGCGTTCCACTCCACGACCTCGCCGCTGTCGTAGGTCTGCCTGGTGGGCAGGACGAGCTTGTCGGTGTTGTCCGGCAGCGGCCCGACCGACAGGTCGAACTCGTTGAACTGGTTGGGCTCGATCCGGGTGCCCGGGTCGGCGGTCCACGTGACGGTCCGGACCGCCTCGGTGACCTCGCGGCCGTGGCTCTTGACCGGGGTGGCGAGCTTCTCCTTGACCGCCTCGACCTTCCAGCCCGGCGTCGGCTTGGTGCCGACCGACGCCAGCGGGTACTCGGCGGGCAGGGTCACCTCCACCTTGACCGTGCCCGCGTCGGGGCGTTCGTTGGGCACGCGGAACGTGACCTTGGTGTAGCCGCCTTGGACGGCGTCCTTCGGCGTGGACGCGGTGACGTGCGCGGACGCGAGGCCCGCGGTGGTCAGCGCGAGGAAAGCGGCGGTGGCGAGCACGGCGCCACCCTTGGCGAGCGTGCGCACGCCGAACTGGTTCGTCGACATGAAGTCGTGGCTCCTGGGCCTGAGGTGTGTTCGGGGACTCGGGTGATCAGGAGCCGGGCGGGCCGCGGCGGCCGTGCACGCGCCGCAGCAGCACGTCGACCAGCGCGTTCGTCGTGGTGGAGGGGGTGGGCGACCACAGCGCCACCGCGGGCGCGGGCGGCGTGAGCGGCGGCAGCAGCCGGATGACGGCGTCCGCGAGCGCGTGCAGCGCGGCGTCGGCGCGGGCCAGCAGCAGGCCGGTGAGCAGGGCCGCGACCGCGTGCGCGGCGGTCATGGCCGTCGGGCCGAACCCGAGGCCGCGACCGTCGGCGGCGTGGTGGCCGAGGGAGAGCAGCGCGTGCTGCCCGACCTGCGCGACCCCCAGCGTGGCCAGGATCGCCCACGGCCGGCGACCGCGTTCGGCGAGCGCCGTGCCCGCGAACGCGACGAGCACCACCAGCGGCAGCGCGGGCGCGAACTCGGTCACCGCGCCGCCCGCCGCGCCGTGCGCGGTGACGCTGAGCGCCGAGGACGTGACGGCCAGCAGCACGGCCCGCGCGAGGCGGGTCGGGGCGGGCCGGCTGGTCACGCCCCAGAGCCTAGGAGGTCGCACCGCCCCGGCGTGAGCCCCCACCGCACGGACGCGGTAGCGGCTGCTCCGAACGGGCGTGCCGGTTGGCCGGGTCGTCGCACCCGGCCGCGCTCAGACGCCGAGCCGCTTGAGCAGGTCGGCTTCCATCGCGTCCAGGTCGGTCGACACCGCGCGGTGCGCCGCCTTGCGCCGCGACGCGGGCATCCGCTCCGCCGCCCGCACCGCGGCCAGCAGCTGCGCCAGCCGCTTCTCGGTGTCCCGCACGTAGGTCGGCTCGGCGTCGCCGAGCTGCGCGAGCGCGTCGGCGAACCCGGCGATCCGGGCGTGCAGCCGCGCGCCCCGGCCCGAGTACCGCGTCAGCTGGTCGACCGGCACGCCGAGCCGCGACGCCCGGAAGCGGTCGTAGCGGTCGCCCAGCAGCGCGGCGGCGCGAGCCGCCACCGGCGCCACCACCGGGATCAACGCCGGCGCCAGCACCTTGGCCACGCCCACGAGGTTCTTCGCCCTGCCCGGGGTGAACCCCTTGCCCTTCTCACGCGCCATGGCCGCACCTCCTCACGGCAAACCCTAAGGCCGTTCCGGAAAAAGATCGACTCGACTCCGCGAGGTTGCCGGCACGGCGACACGCCCGGCGTCCTACGCTGCACCGGTGACTTCCCAGGTGCAGCTCGACGCCGGTGTGGTCACTCGTTGCCGGCGGCGGGTGCACCTCGAACACGATCCGACCATGCGCGAGGCGCCCACGCTGCCGCCCGACCCGACCGGCCGGCAGCGCAAGGCCGACGCCGAGGAGCACCGCCGCGCGGTCGCCGCGGCGCTGGGCCGGGCCGTCGGGTCCGAGCTGCTGGAGGTCCCGCAGGACGTGCCGTCGGCCGACCGGGAGCGCGTGACCGCCGCCGCCATGGGCGCGGGCGTGCCCTTCATCTGGGGCGCGGCGCTGCCGCGCGACCCGCTGGGCGGCCGGCGCGGTGGCATCGACCTGCTGGTCCGCGACGCGACCGGGTACGTGCCGGTGCTCGTGGTCCGGCACAAGGTCAGCGACCCGGGCCAGGGTGCGCGCACGTCACCGCTGTCGCACCCGCTGCCCGGCGGCGCGCGCGTCGACCCGCTGCGCAAGGCCCGGCCCCAGCCGCGCGACCAGCTCCGGCTCGCCCACGCGCAGCGCCAGCTCCAGGCCTCCGGGTTCGCCGCCCGCGGCCGGGCGACCGGCGGGGTGATCGGCATGGACGCCGACGTCGTGGTCTGGCACGACCTGGAAGCACCGACGTGGCCGGCGGGCCGCACCGCCCTGGCCGAGTACGACGCCCGCTTCGCCGACCGGCTGGCCGTGGCGTCGGCCGCCGCCACCGGCGCCGAGCCGCTGGCCCGCCCGTCCCGGATCGTGGAGTGCCGCAGCTGCCCGTGGTGGCCGGTGTGCGAGGCCGACCTCAAGGCCGGGCGGGACGTCAGCCTCGTCGTGCGCGGCGAGGACGCCGCGGCGCTGCGCAAGGTCGGCGTGACCACGGTGGACGAGCTGGCCGCCCTCGACCCGGCCGAGCAGGCCGTCCCGCTGGTCGGGATGCTGCACTCCGACGCGGTCGTCCTGGCCCGCGCGTGGCTGCGCGACCTCACCGTGGTCCGCCGGGTGTCCCGGATGGACGTGCCGCGCGCCGACGTCGAGGTCGACGTGGACATGGAGAGCTTCGGCGACCTGGGCGCGTACATGTGGGGCTGCTGGCTGTCGGGGCAGGACGTCGGCGAGGAGCCCGGCTACCGGGCGTTCGCCACCTGGGACCCGCTGCCGTGCGCCGACGAGGCCCGCTCGTTCGCCGAGTTCTGGGGCTGGCTGACGGGCGTCCGCCTGCGCGCCCGCGCGCGGGGGCTGTCGTTCAAGGCGTACTGCTACAACGAGCTGGCGGAGAACCGCTGGCTGCTCGGTTCGGCCGAGCGGTTCAAGGGGCAGCCGGGCATCCCGACGACGGCCCAGGTGCGCGAGTTCATCACGTCCGACTCGTGGGTCGACCTGTTCGGCATCGTGCAGGAGCAGTTCCTGTGCGCCCACGGCAAGGGCCTGAAGACGATCGCCCCGGTCGCGGGCTTCCGCTGGCGCGACCCCGAGGCGGGCGGCGAGAACTCGATGCGCTGGTACCGCGACGCGGTCGGCCTGGACGGCCGCGCGCCGGACCCGGCCCAGCGCCGCCGGCTGCTGGAGTACAACGAGGACGACGTCCGCGCCACCCACGCCCTGCGGGTGTGGATGACGTCGGACGCCATGGACGACCTGCCGTTCGCGGGCGACCTCTAGCGCGGGGCCATCCGCAGCGCGCCGTCCATGCGGATGACCTCGCCGTTCAGGTAGTCGTGCTCGACGATCGAGACGGCCAGCCGCGCGTACTCCTCCGGCAGCGCCAGCCGCTTCGGGAACGGCACGCCGGCCGCCAGGCCCGCCCGGAACTCCTCGGACACGGTCGCGAGCATCGGCGTGTCCACGATGCCCGGCGCGATCGTCATCACCCGCACGCCCACCGACGACAGGTCGCGCGCCGCCGGCAGCGTCATCCCGACCACGGCCGCCTTCGACGCCGCGTAGGCCACCTGCCCGACCTGCCCGTCGAACGCCGCGATGGACGCCGTGTTGACCACCACGCCCCGCTGCCCGTGCTCCAGCGGCTCGGTGGCGCCCATCGCCGCCGCCGCGAGCCGCAGCACGTTGAACGTGCCGACCAGGTTGACGTCGATGACCTTGCGGTACAGGTCCAGCGGGTGGGGGCCGGACTTGCCGACCGTGCGCGCCGAGGGGCCGATGCCCGCGCAGTTCACCACGACCCGCAGCGGCGAGCCGGAACCGGCGGCCGCGTCGACGGCGGCCCGGACGTCCTCCTCCGAGGTGACGTCGGCCGCCAGGTACGTGACGCCCGCGACCTCCGGGGCGTCGTCGGTGGCGAGGTCGAGCGCGAACACGGCCGCACCCCGTGCCGCCAGCGCCCGCGCCGTCGCGAGGCCCAGACCGGACGCGCCGCCGGTGACGATCGCCGCGGTACCCGAGATCTCCATACATCCTCCTGTCCTGGGACCAGGAGGTTAACGGTCGTTCAGCCCCCGGTGCTCGGAGAGGTGGAGCAATGCGACCAACGGCACGGCCGCCAGCACCGCCAGGCCCGCGAAGAGCAGGGAGAAGAGGACGAGTTCCATGGCTACGACCATGCCCCCGCGCGCCCGGCGCCCGCGTCGGCCGCGAGGGGTGTTTCGCCGTACACCCAGGGGACTACCGACCTCACTCTCCGCATACGCCTGGTGTTTGACCCGCGGCCAACTCCGGGTGTCACCGTCACCCCATGTTCGTCCGACGGATCGCGGTCGTGGGAACGGGTTACGTGGGCCTGACGACGGGGGCGTGCCTGGCCTCCCTCGGTCATCGGGTCGTGTGCGCCGACGTGGACGCGCTGAAGGTGGCGCGGCTGCGCGCCGGGCAGGTCGACATCCTGGAACCGGGTCTCGCCGACCTGGTCGTGGAGGGCCGGTCCGCGGGGCGGCTGGGCTTCGTGGAGGGCGCGCGGCACGCCGTGTCCGACGCCGAGGTGGTCTTCCTGTGCCTGCCGACGCCGATGGGGGCCGGCGGGGCGGCCGACCTGGGCGCGGTCGAGGCGGTGGCCCGGGAGATCCGCGACGTCCTGCCCTACGGCGCGGTCGTGGTGTGCAAGTCCACCGTGCCGGTCGGGACGTCGACCAGGGTCGCGGCCCTGCTCGGGCGGGAGGACGTCGCCGTCGTCTCCAACCCCGAGTTCCTGCGCGAGGGCAGCGCCGTGCGCGACTTCCTGCACCCGGACCGGATCGTGGTCGGCTCGGACTCGCCGCAGGCCGCCGAGCGGGTCGGCGCGCTGTTCACCAGGCTCGGCGCGCCCACCGTGCTGATGGACGCGGCCAGCGCCGAGATGGTCAAGTACGCGGCCAACTGCTTCCTGGCGATGAAGCTGTCCTACGTCAACGCGGTCGCCGAGCTGTGCGAGCTGGTCGGCGCCGACGTCACCTCCGTCACCGAGGGCATGGGCTACGACAAGCGCATCGGCCAGTCGTTCCTCAAGCCCGGACCGGGCTGGGGCGGGTCGTGCCTGCCGAAGGACACGCACGCCATGGTCCGCATCGCCGACGCCGTCGGCGTCGACTTCTCCCTGGTCAAGGCCACCATCGACACCAACGCGCGGCAGCAGCGGCGGGTGGTGGGCAAGCTGCGTCGCGCCGTCGGGTCGCTGGCCGGCGCCCGCATCGGCGTGCTGGGCCTGGCGTTCAAGGCGGGCACCAACGACCTGCGCGACTCGCCGGCGCTGGCGGTGGCGGAGCTGCTGGCGTTCGAGGGCGCGGAGCTGGTGGCCTACGACCCGGAGATCCGCGGGCCGCTGGTGGGCATGGCGGTGGTCGAGTCGCCGTACGAGGCGGTGCGGGACGCGGACGCGGTCGTGCTGCTGACCGAGTGGCCGGAGTTCCGCGCGCTGGACTGGGCGCTGGTCGCGTCGGTGATGTCCGGGTCGACCGTGCTGGACACGCGCAACCACCTCGACGCCGACGCGCTGGCCCGGGCGGGCCTGGAGCTGCACGGGCTGGGGCGCGAGGTGGGCCGGGCCCCGGTTCAGTAGATCTTCAGCACCCATCTCGTTAGCGGGGGTAACAGATCGCCGCGGGCCGACGTAGGTTGTCGGGATGTTCACCACGCGTCCTGAACTGGTCGGCACGCACGGGATGGTCGCCTCCACGCACTGGCTCGCGTCCGGCGCGGGCATGGCGGTGCTGGAGAGCGGTGGCAACGCCTTCGACGCGGCGGTCGCGGTCGGCTTCGTGCTGCAGGTGGTGGAACCGCACCTCAACGGGCCCGGCGGCGAGGTGCCGGTGGTGTTCGCCGCCGCCGGCGAGCCCGCGCCGCGCGTGCTGTGCGGCCAGGGCGTGGCGCCCGCCGGCGCGACGATCGGCCACTACCGGGACCTCGGGCTGGACCTCGTGCCGGGCAGCGGGCTGCTCGCGGCCACCGTGCCCGGCGCGTGGGACGGTTGGTTGACGCTGCTGCGCGACTACGGCACCAAGTCGCTGCGCGAGGTGCTGGGGTACGCCGTCGGCTACGCCCGCGACGGTTTCCCGCTGCTGGAGCGGGCGGCGTTCACGATCTCGACGGTGGCCGACCTGTTCCGCGAGCACTGGACGTCGTCGGCGGCGCTGTGGCTGCCCGGCGGCGAGCCGCCGCGGCCGGGCGCGCGGTTCCGCAACCCCCGGCTCGCCGACACGTGGGAGTGGCTGATCGCCGCCGCCGAGGCCGCCGGGTCCGACCGGGAGGCGCAGATCGAGGCGGCGCGGCGGGCGTGGTCGCAGGGGTTCGTGGCGGCGCAGGTGGACGAGTTCGCCCGGGTGGCGCACCGCGACGACTCGGGCGCGGACCACGCGGGCGTGCTGACCGGCGCCGACATGGCCGCGTGGGAGGCGACCTACGAGGACGCCGTGTCGGTCGACTTCGGGCCGTGGAGCGTGGTGAAGCCCGGCGCGTGGACCCAGGGCCCCGTGCTGCTGCAGCAGTTGCTGCTGCTGGAGGGCTTCGCCGACCGGCTGTCGTACGAGGGCGGGGCCCCGACCGCGCGGACCGTCCACCTGGCGGTGGAGTGCGCGAAGCTGGCGTTCGCCGACCGCGAGGCCTGGTACGGCGACCACGAGGGCGTGCCGCTCGACGTGCTCCTCTCGCGCGAGTACGCGGACCTGCGCCGGCGGCTCGTCGCGGACGACGCCTCGCTCGACCTGCGGCCCGGATCGGCGGGCCCGACCGGGCCGCGCCTGCCGCGGCACGTCCTGCGCGGTCCGCACGCCGTGGGCCGCGAGGAGACCGGCGGCGCGCTCGGCGAGCCGACGGTGTCCGGCGCGGGCGCGGTCAAGGGCGACACGGTGCACGTCGACGTGGTCGACCGCTGGGGGAACATCGTGTCGGCCACCCCGTCCGGCGGCTGGCTGCAGTCCTCGCCGACCATCCCCTCGCTCGGGTTCGCCCTCGGCAGCCGGGCCCAGATGTTCTGGCTGGAGGAGGGCCTGCCGAACTCGCTGGCGCCCGGCAAGCGCCCCCGGATCACCCTGTCCCCGACCCTGGCCCTGCGCGACGGCCTGCCCGCGCTGGCCTTCGGCACCCCGGGCGGCGACCAGCAGGACCAGTGGCAGCTCGGGTTCTGGCTCGCGCACACGGCGGGCGGGATGAACCTCCAGCAGGCCATCGACTCGCCGATGTGGCACACCAACGCGTTCCCGAGCTCGTTCTACCCGCGCTCGTGGACGCCCGGCGAGGTGGTGGTCGAGTCGCGGGTCGGCGAGGGCGTGCTGGCGGAGCTGCGGGAACGCGGTCACGCCGTGGTCGACGCCGGTCCGTGGACGCTGGGCAGGCTGTCCGCCGTGGCGCGGGACCCGCGCGACGGCCTGCTGCGCGCCGCCGCCAACCCGCGCGGCGCCCAGGGCTACGCCGTCGGCCGCTGAGCCGCCGGTCGGCCGCTGAGCCGCCGGTCGGACGGGGTTGGAGCGGCCCCGGCCCGAGGGGGAGGGGGCCGGGACCGCTCCGGCTGGTGGTGGTCGCGTCAGCGACCGAGGCCGATCCCCAGGGCCAACGGCGCGTCGCCGTCGCCCGGCGGGCGGGTGTCGATCGGGCCCGCCGGGTCCGAGGTGTCGACGCGGACCGCGTCGCCGAGGTTCGCGACCGGGCCGAGCTCGCCGTCGACGGCGGGCCGGACCTGCGCGCCGAGGTCGGCGGCCTGCGCCGTGCCGCCCAGGCCGAGCAGGACGGCGGCTCCGCCGACGGTGACCGCGGCTCCGGCGATGGTCTTCCTGAGGTTCATGGGCGCGAAAGTTCCGCGCACCGGGGCTCCGGTTCAAGCCCGCTCATCCCGCCGGGTGGATTACTTCACCCGGTCGACGCGTCGAGGACACCGGGTGCCGGCGGCGGGTGTACGGCTGCTGACGTACGGCCGGGGGTCGCTCCCGAGCCGACGCCGACCGGGGTCGCGCTCCCGTACCGTCACCGGCATGGCGTGGTTGGCGTGGGTCTGGTTCGCGGCGACGTTCGCGCCGCTGATCTGGCGCAGGCGCTACCCCGTCGCGGTCATCGCCGTCACCGGGGCGTCCACCTGGCTGTACTACGTCACCGGCCACTGGGGCCCGCTGGTCGCCGCGCCCGCCTTCGCCGTGCTCTCCCTGCGCCGGACCCGCCTGCGCGAGCGGCGCGACCGCCAGGTCGAGGAGGAGCGGCTGCGGATCGCGCGGGAGGTGCACGACGTCGTCGCGCACAGCCTCGCCATGATCAACGTGCAGGCGGGGGTCGCCGCGCACGTCGCCGACCGCCGGCCCGAGGAGGCCGTGAAGGCCCTCAGGGCGATCAAGGAGGCGAGCGGCCACGCGCTGGACGACCTGCGGGCGACCCTCGGCGTGCTGCGCACCGGTGGGGGCACGACGCCGGCCCCGGGCCTGGACCGGCTGGCCGAGCTGGTCCGGCCCGTGCCGGTCGCCCGGGTCGTCGGCGAGCCGGGCGCCCTGCCGACCGCGGTCGACGTCGCCGCGTACCGGGTGGTGCAGGAGGCGTTGACCAACGCGCTGCGGTACGCGCCCGACGCGTCCGAGGTCGTGATCTCGTTCGAGCGCACCGAGGACGCGCTGGTCCTCACCGTCGCCGACGACGGAGGGGCGCGGGCCGACCGGCCGGCGCTGGGCGCGGGCTCCGGCATCCGCGGCATGCGGGAGCGGGTCGAGGCGCTCGGCGGCGAGCTGGAGGCGGGCCCGTCGGCCCGGGGCTTCACCGTCAGGGCGGTCCTACCGTGGGAGGTTCGTGGTGATCAGGGTGGTGCTGGCCGACGACCAGGCGCTGGTGCGGGCCGGGTTCCGGCTGCTGCTGGACACCGAGGACGGCTTCGAGGTCGTCGGCGAGGCCGGTGACGGCGAGGAGGCCGTGCGGCGGGCCCACGAGCACCGGCCGGACGTCGTGGTGATGGACATCCGGATGCCCGGCACCGACGGCCTGGCCGCGACCCGGCGGGTGTGCGCCGAGCTGCCGGGGGTGAAGGTGCTGGTCCTGACGACGTTCAACGTGGACGAGTACGTGTTCGAGGCGCTGCGCGCCGGCGCGTCGGGCTTCCTGCTCAAGGACACCGACCCGGTGGAGCTGCTGCACGCCCTCAGGGTGGTGGCCCAGGGTGACGCGCTCCTCGCACCGAGTGTCACCCGGAGGTTGATCGAGGAGTTCGCGAGCCGACCGGAGCACCGCCGTCCCGACCCGGCGGCGCTGCGCGAGCTGACCGCGCGGGAGCGGGAGATCCTGGCGCTCGTGGCCGCCGGCATGTCGAACGAGGAGATCGCCGGGCACCTCGTCATCAGCCCGGCGACATCGCGCACCCACGTCAGCCGCGTGATGACGAAACTGGGCGCGCGGGACCGCGCGCAACTCGTCGTGCTGGCCTACGAATCGGGTTTGGTGTCCCCGCGTCGGGGGTGAATATTCATTGTTGAACGCGCCGCGGGTGCACGTGGACCGAGCCCGCAAGTTCTTCGTAATGTGATAAAAAATTACGCACAGTGACAGAAACGCCAACACCCGCCGCATTCTGTGTGCGGCGGGTGAGGTTAACGGAAGATGTCTAGGCGATAGCGCCGGGCGGCAGGTTCAGCTTGAACGGCAGCGTGGTCACGACCGCGAGGTCCGACGCCGTCCTCTTCATCAGCGTCGGCGCGTTGCGCGTGCCGGGCTCCGGCAGGTCGAGCAACCGGTCCACGGCCTCGACCAGCGGACCCTCGTAGATCCAGACCGCCTGGGCGGTGCGCTGGCTGTCCCGGACGGCCGGCAGCCTGCCCGCGCGGGCCTCGGTCTCCGACCAGAACAGGATCGAGTCGATGAACCCCTTGCGCTGCTTGAACGCCATGATGCGGTCCAGCTGCCCGTCCTCGTCCCGGAGGTGGAGGAACTGGAACCCGCTTTCGCGCAGCTCGATCACCTTGCTGAGTGCGAGATCCATGACGCACCTACCTCTGTTCTGAGGTCCCCTAGCAGGCACAGGTCGTTCGACCCGAAAATGATCGTACGGCAAGCGGACAAGCCGCCATAGGGACTAGACCGGTGGGGCGGTCTCAATACGGGGTCGCACACCGCCGGATTTCGAAGCGGAGCGCAGCACCCGAACGGTTCGCACGAGAAATGCCAACCCCCCAGAGGTGACCAGGATCACAGTGGGCCACATCCGCTTCCTCCGTGACATCGGGTGCCCGTCACCCGGGAGACGTCCGTCATGGCGGGTGGGTTGCACGCGAAGGGTCTTGTCAATCCCACCTTCCTCTGAACACCGACGAGTGACGCGGCCGCCAACTACGCTGTCCGGCGTGAGCGCCGACCCGCCCAAGAGCCTCCCGGCGGTGCCCGAGTCGTTGCTCCCCCGCGAGCACGCCCTCTACCGGCCCCGGCACAGCAGCCGCCAGCGCACCGCGCTGACCCTCGCCGTCGTCTTCTTCTGCGCGCCCGCCCTGCTGCTGCTCGTCGGCGTCCGCCCGGCCGAGTTCGAGAACCGCAAGCTCGCCGAGTTCCCGTCGATCACCTCGGGCTGGGGCTTCTTCACGGGCCTCAACGCCTGGGCGAACGACCACATCCCGCTGCGCGACCAGGCCGTGGCCGCCGCGAGCGGCATCAGCCGGGGCGTGTTCGGCGAGGCGCCGCCCGTCGCGACCCAGCACCAGGAGCCGAACGGCCCGATCCCCGTGCCGCCGAAGGACCCGTCGCTGGACCGGCCCGACCCGACCGCGTACGTCCGCGCCATCGAGGGCAAGGACGGCTGGCTCTACCTCGGCGAGGACGTCGAGCGCGCGTGCGAGCCGAAGCTGCCGGTGGCCGAGGTGTTCGACCGGCTCCGCGCGCTGCGCGCCGCGGTCGAGTCGTCCGGGCGCAAGCTGGTCCTCGTCGTCGCGCCGGACAAGGTGACGACCGTGCCGGAGTTCCTGCCCGCCAAGTACTTCGGCGCGGAGTGCGCCGCGAGGACCCGCGAGGAGTTCTGGCGCGGGCTGGTGCGCGAGACCGGCGCGATCGACCTGCGGGGCGTGCTGCGCAACGCCGCCGCCGAGCGCAAGGAGCCCGTCTACCAGAAGCTCGACTCGCACTGGACGACCGAGGGCGGCCTGGTGATGGTCCGCGCCATCGCCGAGCGCGTCCAGCAGGGCGTGACCCGCACGTGGGACTTCCGCCCGGCGGGCTCCTCGGAGACCAAGGCCGGCCTGCCGCCGCTGCTCGGCCAGTCCGCGACCATGACGATCAACCACTACGAGCTGGCACCGGACGGCAAGGTCGTGCGGGAGAAGAAGCTCGCCGAGCCGTTCCCCGAGCCGCGGCACTCCACCCAGGCGCCCGGCACCGGCGTGGTGAAGCCCAAGGCGCTGGTGATCGGCGACTCGTTCGCCACCCCGATGGCCGCCTACCTGTCCGCGGGGTTCGCCGACCTCACCTTCCAGCACCTCAACACCATCGCCACCGACCCGGGGGGCACCGCCGCGCGGATGGCCGACGCGAGCGCGGTGGTGATCGAGGTGGTGGAGCGCAACATGCTCTCCGGCAACAGCGCGGTGCTGTCCACCCAGAACATCGAACTGATCCGAGCCGAGCTCGCCAAGCGACCCCGCTGAGTAGAGTCCTCGCGTGCGCGCACAACATCCTCGGCAGCCGGGCGGGACCATCGGGTTGTGGTGCGGCGGCGACCTCCCCGGCCTCGGCGACCAGCTCGTCGTCCGCGTGCTCGAACGGGAGCTGACGCGCAGGCTGGGCGACTGGCGGGTGCGCGCGCTGGCGCCGTTCGGCTGGGACCGGCCGGTGCGCGCCGACGGCGGCCACGTGGCCGAGCCGCTGGGCGAGCGCACCCCGGGCCGGGTCCGGGACCTGGTCGGGTCGCACCACCTGCACCTGGTCGCGCCGTCGTTCCCGCTCGGCTGCGACCTGTCCGGGCGCTACGGCGAGGACGTGCCCGCGCAACCCTTCTTCACCGGCGGCCTCGGCGTCGACCCCGACGCGCTGTGGGTCTGCGCCAGGGTCGCCGAGGACGTGCCCGCCGAGCTGGTCCGGTGGGTGGAGCGGCAGCCGTTGGCGTCGGTGCGGGACGAGGTGTCGCGGGACCGCCTGCGCGCCGCCGGCCTGCGGCACGACGTGGCGGTCGTGCCGAACCCGGCGCTGCTGGCCGACCGGCTGCTGCCGGCGGCGGACCTGCGCACCAGGGCGGCGCAGCTGCGCCAGCTCGGCCAGCTGCCCCCGGAGGGCGACAGCTACCTCGTCGTGCAGGCGCCGCCCTCGTCGTTCACCGCCCTGCGGCCCGCGGTCGTGAAGACGGCGGAGCTGCTGGCCATCGCCGAGGTCGTGCTGCTGCCCACCGGCGGTCCGGTGCCCGACGCGGGGTGGCGCGCGCTGCCGTCCGACACGGTGCTGGAGGACCGGCTCGCGGTGCTGTCCGGCGCGGCGGCCGTGATCGCCGCCGACGAGCACGTGGCCGCCGCCGCCCACGCGTTGGGCCGTCGCTGGGTGCTGTTCGACCCCACCGGTGCCGAGCGCGCCGGCGCGGAGCAGTTCGCCTCCGCCGACCGCGTCGTGGCGCGGCCCAGCGGCCTGGCCGCGGCGTTCCGCCGGGCGCTGCGCGACGACGACCGCTCGCCCGAGGCCGTGCGCCGGCTGGACGAGCACCTCGACGCGGTGGCGGCCGAGGCCGAGCGGGCGTTCGCCGCGCGCGGCGGGTCGCTGGAGCAGCGGCTCGCGGCGCTGGTGGAGGAGAACCGGGCGCTGCGCGCGGCGCAGCAGCGGATGCGCGAGCGGATCGTCGCGGACCGGCACGTGCTGGTCGAGCGGTTGCTCGAGGACCGGCGCGACGACGGGCCGGAGCTGGAGGAGGAGCGGCGGCTGCACCGCGAACTCGCCGAGCGGCACCGCGAGGTGGTGGCGCGGCTGGAGGCCGAGCAGCGGGAGCTGGCCGCGCTGCGCGCCACCCGGCTGTTCCGCTGGACCCGGCTGCCGCGCGCGGTCTACGGCAGGCTCCGGTGACGCCCCGCGTCACGTTCGTCCTGGTCACCTACGGCGGTGGCGAGCTGGCCCGGCACTGCCTCGACGTGCTGGCCCGGCACACCGGCGTCCCGTACGAGGTGGTCGTGGTGGACAGCGCTTCCCCCGACGGCACGGGGCGGTGGCTGGAGGAGAACCTCACCGGCGCGACCGTCGTGCGGATGGCGGAGAACCTCGGCTTCGGCGCGGGCTGCAACCTCGGCGTGCAGCACGCCCGCACCGAGTTCGTCTGCTTCCTCAACGCCGACGTCGAGGTCACCCCGGGCTGGCTCGACCCGCTGCTGGAGCTGCTCGACCGCACGCCCGCCGCCGCGGCGGCCGCCCCGCTGATGGTGTTCCCGGACGGCCGGTTGCAGGAGGCGGGGAGCCTGCTCGGCGGTGACGCGTACAGCCGGGGCTGGGGCGACGGGTGGACCGACCCGGAACCGCTGTACCCGCGGGTGGTCGACTACGCCTCGGCCGCGTGCCTGGTGCTGCGGCGGCGGGCGTTCCACGACGTCGGCGGGTTCTCGCCGGAGTACCACATCGCCTACTACGAGGACACCGACCTCCAGTTCGGGCTGCGGGCGCGCGGGTGGCAGGTGTGGGTGCAGCCGGCGTCGCGGGTCGTGCACGTGCGGCACGGCACGTCGTCCACCTCGCGCGCCGAGGAGCTGTCCGACATCAACCGCGAGGTGTTCCGCCGGCGGTGGTCGGAGGACCTGGCGACGCGGCCGCCGTCGGTCGGCGCGCACGAGCACCCGCACCGGCTGTGGTGGCTGCGCGACCACCCGGCGTCGGTGCGCGTGCTGCTGCTGGCGTCCCGGGTGCCGACCGGTGGTCGGGCCGCCGCGGTGGTGGCCGAGTGGCGGCGCTGCGACCCGACCGCCGCGGTCACGCTGCTCGCGGCGGCGGGCGAGGCGGACGCGGCGGCGTGGCGGGCGACCGGGGTCGAGGTCGAGGTGGCCGACGACTTCGCCGCGTGGAGCCGGTCCCGGCCCGGCCACTACGACGTGGTCGTGGCGCTGGGCACCGACGTGCCCGCGGCCGAGGTGACCGGGTGGCAGCCCACCGCGGTGCGAGCCGTGGACCTGGCGTCGTTGACACACCCGGAGTGGGAGGGGCGGTTCGCCGCGACCGGTGCCCGCGCCGACGCCGTGCGGGCGGGGCGGGAGCGGGCCGCGACCCTCGCGTCGCTGGAGTGGGCCGAGGTCGTGTCGTGCCGGGAGCCGGACGTCGCCGAGTGGGCGCGCGCCGCCGGCCGTGAGCCGCACCTGGTGCCGGACGAGCCGGACGAATTCCGCACCGCGATGGCCCGGGTGCTCGTCGAGTGCACGGTCGTGCCGCGAGCCTGACGGCGGCGCTCGGCGGGGCGGCTTGGCGGGGGCGGCTCGACGAGGCGGCTCGACGAGGCGGCTTGGCGGGGCCGGCTTGGCAGCGGCGGCTCGGCGGCGGCGGCTCGGCGGCGGGGCCCGAGATCAGCGCCGGCTGTCAGCGCCGGGCTGTCAGCGCTGGGCGCGCCGCAGCAGCGCGGCGGCCAGCAGCCTGCGTTCCGCGCCCGCCGTCCCCGGTCGCTCCTCGCCCTCCAGCGCGAGCCGGACCAGCGGCCACAGCCGGCGCTCGGCCGAGGCCAGGCGGGTCAGCCGCAGCCGGTCGCCCTGGTCCAGCCGGTCCCGGTTGCGCATCAGCAGCACGGTCGCGAACTGGGCGATCCGGCGCAGCTCGTGCTCGGTGATGTGGTCCAGTTCCGCCTGCCGGGCGGCCAGCCGCCCCACGCCCACCCCGACGCCGGCGGCGGCCAGGCCGCGCAGGCCCGGCAGCCCGTCGGCCAGGCGCGGTCGCTGCCAGCCGGTGACGTTCGCCCCGTGCTGCCGGTAGGAGTGCAGCGGCCGGTCGACGAACGAGATCGTGCCGACGGCCAGCGCGCACGCGGCGATCCACTGGTCGTGGTAGGCGCTCGGCGTGCCCGGCGGCAGCGGCAGCACCCGGTCCCGGACCAGGTCGGCGCGCACCACGCTGGCCGCACCCGTCACGGTGTTGAGCAGCAGCAGCTGCTCCAGGTCGGCGGACTGGTTCACGCGGTCGGACCACACGCTCTCCGCGACGACCTCGCCCGCGTCGTCCACCAGCCGCATGTCGCAGTACGCGAGCTGCACGGCGGGATCGGCGAACCGGGAGACCAGCACGGCGAGCTTGTCCGCGTCCCACAGGTCGTCCTGGTCCGACAGCGCGACCAGGTCCGCGTCGGCCGGCACGAGCGACAGCGCGCGTTCGAAGTTGCGGTAGAAGCCCACGTTGTCCTCGTGCGCCACCACGACGAACCTCGGGTCGTCCCCGACCACGTCCCGCAGCACCGCCAGGCCCTCGGCGCCCGAGCCGTCATCGCTGATCACGCACACCCAGTTCGAGTGGGTCTGCGCCCGGATCGACTCGACCTGCGCGGCGAAGTGGCGGCGCGGCGCGCGGTAGGACGCCAGGCAGATCGCCACCCGCGGGCCGTCGCCCGGCCAGCGGACCTCCGCGGGACGGCCGGCGCGGTCGCGCCCGCGCACCGCGGGCAGTTCCCGCCGCAGCACGGTGCCGTCGACGAGGGTCACCACCAGCTCCAGCGGCACCGTGCCGGCGCGCACCGGCACCCGCGCGCGGAAGCCGCTGTTCGGCTCGCCGCCGATCGCCGCCGCCACGTCGGGCCGGGGGTGGCCGGTCGTGGCGCGGAACGCCCGCCCGCCCGCGACCACCGCGACCTGGCGCACCGGCAGGTCGGCGTGCGAGACCCAGCCCTCGACCTCGACCACCTGGCCGCGACCGACCTCGACCTCCGCGGGCGCGTCCACCGCGAACCGCAGCCGGTCGTCGCGCTCGCTGACCGACCGGACCCGGCTCGCCAGCAACGGCGCGACCGCGGGCGCCCGCCTGCCGACCCGGCGCAGCACCCCGTCGGGCTCCTGCCCGCCCCGGCCGAGCAGCAGGTCACGCGTACCGCGGGCGAGCCTGGCGGCCGGCCAGAGGTACTCCCGGCCCGCGCGCACCAGCGTCGACGACGTCAGCCGGTCCAGCTCCGCGCGCAGCCGCGCGTTCTCCTGCGACAGCTCCGCGATCACCGCCCCGTCGGCCGCGCGGCGGTCGTCCAGCTCCCGGACGGCCTCGGCGCGCTCGGCCTCGGCGGCGGCCAGCTCCACCAGCGCCTTGCCGAACTCGCCGTCCAACCGGGTCAGCTCGCCGCGCAACCCCGCCTCGCGCCCGGCCGCGTCCTCGCGGCGCCGACGCACCTCGGCGGTCACCGACCCGGTGGGCACGCCCAGCTCGGCGCGCACCTCGGCCAGTTCCCCCGCGAGCCGCCCGTGGTCGGCGAGCGTCGCGCGGACCTCGTCCAGGCCGCCGCGCTCCCACAGCCGCGGCGGGCCCGGCGCGTCCAGCTCGGCGGCGAGCACCTCGCGGACGTCGTCCGCGCGGGCACCGGTGACCACCTCCTGGAGCGCGGCCTCGGCGGCCACCAGCTCCGCCCAGCGGGAGTCGGCCGCCCCGGCCAGGCCGACCAACCCGGCCAGGTGCGCCGCGAGCTGCCGGATGGAGGTCTCGGCGGGCCACGGGTGCGCCGCCCCGCCGCGCACGACCTCCCGCGCGAACTCCACCAGCGCGCGCACGAGCACCAGCTCGGCGTCCACGCCGTCGCCCGCCCGCCACTCCAGGTCGATGCGCCGGGGCGTGCCGTCCGGCAGCACGATCACGTTGCCGGGGTGCACGTCGAGGTGGTCGGGCGGCAGCACCGGCACGTCCGCGCGACCCGGCAGGAACGGGTGGGTCGGGTCGCCGGCGAACGGCCGGGCGTCGTGCGTGCAGCAGGAGTGCCACAGGCCGAGCAGGTCGCGCACGGCGTCGAGGTCGGGTCGGGCCAGCGCGTCGAGGAGCAGCCGGTCCAGCGGCGCGCCGGGCAGCAGCGGTTCGTCCGCCGCGGGCGCCTGCCGCAGCCAGCCGTCCGCGCCGCCCTCGCCGTGGTAGGCCGACAGGCGCAGGTCCTCGGTCAGCCGGCGGGCCCGTCGCCACCGGGGCAGGCGCCCGGCGTTGACCAGCCAGCCCAGCCCGGGCCGGGTCGCCCGGGCGACGGCCCGCGGCGTCCGGCCCGCGACCACGAGGAACGACGGCGCGACCGCGGGCCCGAAGCCGTCGGCGACCGCGTGCCGGTGCGGCGACCGGGCCGCGACCACCGCCGACGAGCCGCCGAACCCGCCCTGCAGCGGGTCGCGCACCAGCTTGTCCACGGTGTCCGGCGCGTCGGGGAGCCCGTGCACGCGTTCGTCGAGGATCACCCTCGGCAGCTTGTGGTCGGGGTAGGGCAGCAGCCAGCGCTGCGCGGTCAGCCCGGCCCGCTCCAGCGCCTCGCGCAGCTCGGCCCGGCCGGGCGCGGCCGACCCGGCGAGGTCGGCCCAGGGGCGGCCGCGGTGGTCCGCGGCCCGGCCGAGCAGGCGGCCCAGGCCGAGCCGGTTGTCGATCGCGACCACCACGACGCCGTCGTCGGCGAGCACGCCCGCCACGTCGGCGAGCACGGCGGCCGGGTCGTCGGCGCGGTCGAGCACCCCGCACAGCAGCGCCAGGTCGAACTCGCCGTGACCGCCCGGCCCGTCGGCGACGATCCGCACGTCGGGCAGGTCGCGGCAGCGCTCGGCCGCCGCGGCGGCCAACCCCGGCTCGCCCTCCACCCCGACGACCCGCGCGCCGGCCTCGCCCAGGGCGCGGGTGAGCACGCCGCTGCCGCAGCCCACGTCGAGCACCCGCAGCCCGTCGCGCACGTCCAGCGGCGCGAGCAGCGCGGTCCGCTGCGGCGAGAAGTGGTGGGTCAGCTCCCAGTCCGAGAGGTCGGCCGCCAGCTCCACCGAGCCGGACCCGACGTCACGCGCCGCGCGCAGGCGGTCGAGGACGGCGTCCGGACGCCCTCCTCGTGGGTGCCCTCCGCCCATCAGCTGATCGGGAACTGCTTGACCACCGCGAAGCCGTAGTCCTGGAACTCCTTGATCAGTTCCTTGTCGTCCACGCCGATCGGCGTCTGGGTGGTGCCGATCCGCACGACCTTCGAACCGGTCGCGTACACGCAGCGGTAGGTGCCCGGTTCGCCCTTGCGGATCATCTGCTGGACCGAGGACTTCTGGGGGAGCCTGCCCTTGGCGCCGTCGACCATGCCCGCGGTCTGCTGGAGGTCGGCGAGCGCCTTGGCCAGCTCCTCGGCCTTGGCCGCGTCACCGGTCTCGAACACCATGGACTCGTAGCTGAACGCGTTCTTGGTGCTGCCCTTGAAGTTCACCTTGTCGACGTCGGCGGCCTCGGCCGCGGCGACCTCCTCGGCGGTGAGCAGCTTCGCGGTGGCGGCCTCGGACAGCGACACCACGCCGTTGGCCGGGTTCGCCGTGCCGGGGCCGGGGGGCAGCAGGTCGATCGGCGGCTTGGTCGTGGTGGTGGTCGGCGCGGCGCTGGAGGTCTGCGACGTCGTCGTCCCGTCGCCCGCGCTCGACGAGGAGTCGCGGAAGCCGAAGAACCACACCGCGCCACCGATCAGGGCGACCACGACGATCACGCCGACGATCGCCAGGACCTTCTTGCCGCCGCCGGAGGAGGTGTCGTCGAAGACCTCCGGGCCCTGCCGCAGCCAGTTGTCGCTGGACGCCGACGCCCAGGGTGCCGACGTGTCCGCGGCGCCCCACGGGGTGGCCTGCGGCGGCTGCTGCTGCGGGAACCCGCCGGGCGGGGAGTTGTACTGCTGCTGCGGCGGCATCGCACCACCGGGCACGAACTGGGTGCGGTCGGCGTCCGGGTTGCCGGGCGCGGGCCTGCCGCCGGGCACGACCTGGGTCTTGTCCACGTTGTCCGGCGCGGCGTCCTGGCCGACCGGGCGGATGAACTGCGTCGCGCTCGCACCCGTCGGGTCGGCGCCGGGCTGCTGTTGCGCCGCCGGGGGGTGGGACTGCCACTGCTGGACGGGCGGGACGGACTGGGCCGCTGACAGCACCTGGTCGCGACGCGTCCGGTACTCGTCGGCGGACACCCGACCCGCGGCAAGCTCCTCGTCCAGCTTGCGCAGCTCCTCCTGCCAGTTCACGCCGGCAGCCCCTTTCTGCGGTTCATGCGATCGTGGCCATTGTGCACGGGTGTCGCGCCGGTCGAACTGGCCACTCCCAAGTCGTGATCCGACATCGCCTCTGTCGTGCCGGGCGGTGCCGGCGTTATCGCCGGGGGCGCCTTCCGCGCTGCCGCACGCCGTCGTACTTGTCCAGCGCGACCACGGCGGCCTTGCGCAGCAACGGGACCACGCGCTGGGCCTTGGGCGGCTCGGCGGCGGGCGGTTGCGGGGTCCGGCGGGCCCGCCAGGTGGCGTGCGCCTCCACGAGCCGCTCGCGCACCCACGCCGCGGTGGTGTCGAACGTGCGTTCGGCGAGCAGGCGTTCGCGGGCGGCCAGGCCGCGGGCCGCGGCGCGCTCCGGGTCCTCGGCCACCTCGCGCATCGCGGCCGCCGCCGCGTCCAGGTCCGGGTCGGCCCACCGGGCGTCGGGCGGGTAGGGCGGCGAGCCGGGCCCGACCTCGGTCAGCCGGTACGGCACGGGCCAGGCGTGCTCGCGGACGACGAACTCCGCGGTGCCGGAGTAGTCCGTGGTGATCACGGGCAGGCCCAGCGCCATGGCCTCGGCCACGGTGAAGCCGAAGCCCTCGGAGCGGTGCAGCGACACGTAGCAGTGGCTGCCGGCGTAGAGGTCGCGCAGCTGCTCCGCGGTCAGGTACCGCTCGAGGAGCGTGATCCGGTCGTCGTCGGCCGCGGCGGCGCGCAGCCGTTCCCGCCCCGCCACGTGCTGGTCGCCGTTGATGGCCTTGATCACCAGCTCGACGTCGCGGCGGTCCGGGAACGCGCGCCGGAACGCCTCGATCGCTCCCATCGGGTTCTTCCGCGCCACCACGCTGTTGAAGTCCATGGCGAACAGGAAGCGGATCGGACCGGTGGGGCGGCGCACCGGCGCGGCGGGCGCGGGGCGCACCGGCAGCGGGACGACCCGGACCGGCTTGTCGGTGTGCGCGGCGATCGCGGCCCGGCAGAACTCGCTGATCGTCCAGACCTCGTCCACGCAGTCGAACTCGTGCATCGCCGGCGGGAACTCGTCCAGCTCCCAGGACCACACGCCGATCCGGTACCGATCGTGGGCCACCTCGGGGTGCTGCTCGACCACGGGCCGGACCAGGTCGGCGTTCACGCACAGCAGGCTGATCGGGAACACCGGGCGCCCCACGTCGTCGGGCTGGTCCAGGTCGGTGCGGTTGACCACGAACTCGTCCTCGACCACCGAGGCCACCGGCACGTCGGCCAGGCGCAGCGCCTCGTGCAGCACGCGGGCCAGCTCGCCGACGCCGAGCACGGCGGTGAGGTGGCCGACGAGGTTGACCCCGAACCGGTCGTGCGGCGGGTTCGGCGGCGCGTCCGCCCCCGGCGCGGCCCAGGCGGGCAGCAGCCCTTCGGTGATCGCGGAGGTGCGGCACCACTGGGCGAAGCCGGGCGACCACGGTCGGCCGAACACCGCGCGCAGGTCGGCCCTGCCGTGCCAGATCGCGGCGGCGAGCCTGCCCAGCCCGAACTCGGTGCGCTCGGTCAGCCAGTCGCGGAACGGCTCGCCGGTGAACGCGTGCGGCGGCGGGGGCGGCGGCTTGAGCGGCGACCGCGACCGCTGGACGCCCGCCCGGTACACCTCGCGCAGCAGCGGGGTGAGCGGTGTGCCGTCGGGCAGCTCCTCCAGCCAGGAGGGCAGCACGTCCTCCGGGGCGATCCGGCCCGCCCGGTCGAGCCGCGCGGCGTAGTCGGCGGTGAGCGCCCGCAGCTCCGGCCGTTCGGACAGCACCGCGGCCGGGCGGTGCGCGAACGCGGTGCCGAGCAGCCACGGCCGGTCGGGGTCGAAGCCGAGCAGGTCCACGAGCTTCGGCTCCGCGCCCGCCCGCTCGAAGGCGTTCCAGGTGCCGAGGCCGATGCCGGGGTCGGTCAGCGTCGTGCGCGGGAAGTGGCTGACCGCCTGGTCGAACCACTCCTGGTCGCAGAACGCGTCCCGGTCGAACCGGATGGCCCGGTGAGCCAGGACCGCCTCGATCCACAGCTCCGGCAGGTCCGGCTCGGTGACCACGAGGTAGCCGGGGTTGTGCACGCCGGAGCCGACCAGGCGCGCCTCGTCCGACTCCGCGTCGCGGCCCGTCACCGGGCGCGTGAAGTGCGGGACCACGGTGAGGCCGGTCGCGGCGGGCAGCGGTGCGAGGACCAGGCTGGTCGGGCTGAGGTACGTCACCGACGGCGCGTCGGCCAGCAGCGCGCGCAGCAGCCACGGCTTCACGGCGGCGGCGAGCTGCGGCAGCGGGTGCGCGGTCGCCAGCGCCAGGTACTCGTCCTCGGTCAGGCCGAACCGGTCCGGGCCGAGGAACGCGATCCCGCCCTCCTGCGCGACGCCCCCCGCGCCGTCCAGCACGGCGATCGCGAACCGGTGGCCCGGGTGGTGCTCCAGGTAGGAGCGGGCCAGCACGGTCGCCGCGGCCAGCCCGCGTTCGGCCGTCACGGTGCAGGCGATCGGGACGCTCATGTGCTCGGTGCCACCTTCTGTCGCTCACGCGCGCGGAACCAGCGGGCGATCGGATTCTCCACGAAGCGGTACAGCAGTTCGGAGGCGGCGGCGACGGCGACCAGCGCCACCGCGATCGCCACCCAGTAGCCGGTGACCGGCGTCAGCCACCGCAGCACCGGGAACCCGACCGGGATGTGCAGCAGGTAGCTCGCGTAGGTCCGCTTCGCCACCGCGGTCACCCACGGCCTGCGCACGAAGTCGTTGTCGAGGCGGGTGGCCAGCAGCACCAGGAGCAGCAGGATCACCAGTTGCCGGGGGAACTCCGCGATGGGCGGCCACACCTCGCTCGCCAGGTCCGCCCGCAGGAAGAGCAGGTACTGCACGACCCCGAGCGCGACACCGGCGGCGGCGGGCAGCCGGCCCGCCCGCACCAGCGTCACCAGCTGGCCGAGGAACAGCACCGGCAGGAACGTGACCACCATCCGGAACCCCTGCGCGGGCGGCCCGTCGTTGGCCGGCACCACCGCCAGCAGCACCGAGACCAGGGCCGCCGACAGCGCCGGCGGCAGCCACGGCCACCGCTTCAGCAGCGGCATCGTGGCCGCCACGTACAGGTAGAAGGCCAGCTGCACGGCCAGCGTCCAGGTGATCGCCAGCACCGACGACGCGCCGGGGACGAAGGAGTTCAGCAGCGCCAGGTTCAGCGGCAGGTCGCCGAGGTCGGGCGGCCGGTTGGCGGTGAGCACCTTGTTGGACACCAGCACCCAGCCCAGCGCCACCGCGACCCACATGGCGGGCACGAGCCGCACCACGCGGCGGGCGAGGAACTGGCCGCTGGTCTCCTTGAACGCCACGTGCGTCACGACCATGCCGCTGATCAGCAGGAACACGCAGACGCCGAACAGGCTCAGCCGCTCGTGGACGTGCAGCGGCCGGGCCGCCAGCCCGTTCACGACGTCGTCGACCGGGAAGTCGTGGCCGTTGAGGTCCAGCCAGTTCGAGTAGTGCGCGTAGATGACGGCGAGCGCAGCCAGGATGCGCGCCACGTCGAGCCCGTGCAGGTACCTGGACCTGGCGGTCCGCACCTCCGGCGCGAGGGTCACCACCGCCGGACCGCCCAGCCCGCGGCCGCCGTCGCGGCGACCGTCGCGACGACACCCGCGGCCGGGTGCACGGCGGACGCCACGGCGAACCCGATCGCGCCCTGCAGCAGCGCCAACCACGTGGCGTGGTCGGCGAGCCAGGCCACGACCCGGTTGCCGGCGACCCTGGCCGCCGTCGCCCCGGCGAACACGACCGCGGTCGTGAAGAGCAGGGACGCGTACGCGGCGGTCAGCGCGTACCACCACTTGGCCAACCCCGGCTGCCGGTGCTCGGCCAGCACGAGCAGCGACCACGCGGCCGGCGCGACGGCGAACCGGAGCCGGCCGCGCAGCGCCGACACCTGGCCGATCACCACGACCCCGGAGAACGCGGCGGCGTTGGCGACCCGCGGGTCGTCCACCAGGGCGATGACGAGCGCGGCCACCACGACGTGCGCGGCGGGCACCAGCACCGGCCACGGGATCGCGCGGGCCAGCGCGCCGGTCGCCGACGCGAGCAGCTCCAGCAGCACCACCCAGCCCAGCGGTGCCAGCAGCGGCGCGTCCGCGACGAGCTGGTTGACCAGCCCGAGGTTGCCCGCCACCGCGAGCGCCGAGGTGTGGTCGGCGGTCGGGGCGCTCCAGATCGGCGCGCCCGCGGCGACCAGGCCCGCCGCGATCACCACGGTGACCGCGAGCGGCAGGTAGGTCAGCGCCGCGGCCTTCACCGAGGGGCGGCGCACGACACCGAGGTGGCCCGCCGCGGCCAGCAGCAGCATGACGCCCAGCGCGCCGAAGTCCTCGCCGATGCCGAGCGGCCGGTTGAGCAGGGCGCGGACGGCCGAGAGGTCGACGTGCTGCCCGACGAGGTAGCCGTAGACCACCAGCACCGCGCCGGCCGCGCGCACCAGGACCGCGGCGGGCGGGGTGGTCGTCCCGGACGGCTCCGCGACCGGCCCGGTCGTGACGAGGGCGTTCACGAGCCCTCCGCCGGTGTCAGCGCCAACTGCCGGTCCACCAGCTCGGCGAGCGCGGGGGCCGCGCCGGACCCGTAGGCCTCGACGCGGAACACGTCGGTGCCGTGCGCGTAGTGGCCGTGGAAGGCGTTGCCCCTGCGGCGCAGCAGGAGCCCCGGGTGGTCGGTCGGCTCCAGCTCGTGACCGCCGCGCTCGTAGAGCCCGTCGAGCGCGGCCAGCGCCGGGCGCGGGTCCGAGTCGGTGGCGAGCCGCCACACGCCCAGCGTGACGCCCGCGTCGCCGCGGGTGATCCGCCCGGTGATCCGGACGACGCCGTTCTCCTCGGCCAACTCCACCTCCTCGTCGGTCAGCACGCCCGAGCCGGCGAACTTCCCCGGCGCGCCCGTGCGCTCGAACACGAGCGCGTCCGGCGGCACGACCAGCGGGTCCGGCGGCGGCTCGACGTAGGGCAGGCGCGGGGTCGGGTCGCCCCCCGGGGTCTCGGTCGCGGGCGCCGCGGTCGGCGGTCCGTCGGGGCTCACGACCCACGCGCCGAGCGTGACCGCGCCCAGCAGCACGAGCACAGCGATGACGGACGCCGGCTTCACACGTACTCCCCCAGGTTCCGATGCCGGGTCATCGCCGCTGATCAACACGGGTGCGGATCGCGCGCGGACGTCAAGGCGTGGTCGGGCTTGGCAGCGCTCAGATCGTCGCACACGTTCACGCGTTCTCGTGACGAAACCCGGCACCTACGATGTGGGAGCGCTCCCCACACGGCGCGGTGTGGGCGTCTCGTGACCCCGCCGTCCGCAGGAGCACCATGCCCCACGGTCCGCTCGACCACCGCTACCGCGGCGAGCACCCCGTCCGAACCCTCCTCTACCTCTTCCGCGCCGACCGCGGGAAGCTCGCGCTCGGCGCGGGCGCGTTCTTCGTCAAGCACAGCCCGACCTGGTTGACGCCCGTGATCACGGCCCACGTGATCGACGTCGTGGTGGCGCGCGAGCCGGTCTCCGGCATCTGGCTCGGCGCGGGGCTGCTGCTGGTCACGCTGGTGCTGAACTACCCGTTCGCCGTGCTCTACACGCGCTGGTGGTACGGCAGCGCGCGCCGCCTGGGGATGCGGATGCGGTCGGCGCTCACCCGGCGCATGCAGGAGCTGTCGATCGGCTACCACGCGCGGGTCAGCGCGGGGGTGTTGCAGACCAAGGTGATCCGGGACGTCGAGAGCATCGAGACGTCCACCCAGCAGGTCGGCGACCAGGGGTTGTCGGCGCTGGCCACGTTGAGCGGCGCGCTGGTCGTGATCGCGCTGTCCGCGCCCGCGTTCCTGCCGGTGTTCCTGCTGGTCGTGCCGGCCGCGGCGGTGCTGGTGATGTGGCTGCGCGGGCGGCTGCGCGCGTACAACGAGTCGTTCCGGCAGGAGGTCGAGCAGCTGTCGTCGCGGGTCGGTGAGATGACCACGCTCATCCCGATCACCCGCGCGCACGGCCTGGAGCGCACCGCCCTCGACCGCATGGACGGCACGCTGCGCCAGGTCTTCGCCGCCGGCATGAGGTTGGACGGCCTCAACGTCCGCTTCGGCGCGCTGGCGTGGATCCTGCTCAACGCCCTGGGGGTCGGCTGCCTGGCGGGCTCGGCCCTGGCCGCCTACCACGGCTGGCTCTCCGTCACGCCCGGTGACGTGGTGATGCTCAGCGCCTACTTCGCCTCGCTGACCGGCGCGGTGACGACGTTGATGAGCCTCACGCCGTTGATCAGCAAGGGGTTGGAGTCGGTGCGCTCGCTCGGCGAGGTGCTGCAGGCACCGGACCTGGAGCAGAACGCGGGCAAGGCGCGGGTCGACGTCGTGCGCGGCGGCGTGCGGTTCGAGGGGGTGGGGTTCGCCTACCCGGGCTCGGAGCGGAAGTCGGTGGTCGACTTCAACCTCGACGTGCGGCCGGGGGAGACGGTCGCGCTGGTCGGGGCGTCGGGCGCGGGCAAGTCGACGGTGGTGAACCTGGTCATCGGGTTCCTGCGGCCGACCGAGGGGCGCGTCCTGCTGGACGGCGTCGACATGGAGTCCCTGGACCTGCGCAGCTACCGGCGCTTCGTGTCCGTGGTGCCGCAGGAGTCGATCCTCTTCGAGGGCACGATCCGGGACAACGTCACCTACGGGCTGGACGACGTGCCGGAGGACGTGGTGCGGCGGGCGCTGGCCGACGCCAACGCGCTGGAGTTCATCGACCGGCTGCCGGCCGGCCTGGGCACGGTGGTCGGCGAGCGCGGCGCGCGGCTGTCGGGCGGCCAGAAGCAACGCCTGGCGATCGCCCGGGCCCTCATCCGCGACCCGCGCGTGCTGGTGCTGGACGAGGCGACCTCCGCGCTCGACACCAGGTCGGAGGCGCTGGTGCAGCAGGCGCTGGCCCGGCTGGTGGACGGCCGCACCGTGTTCGTGGTGGCGCACCGGCTGTCCACCATCCGCAACGCCGACCGCATCGTGGTGCTGGAGGACGGTCGGATCGCCGAGGTGGGGTCGCACGACGACCTGCTGCGGTCCGGCGGCCCGTACGCGCGGGCGCAGAGCGCTTAGCCGGGGGTTCAGCCCTTCTTGGTCAGGAGGGTGGGGCCGACGATGCGGCGGGCGATCCGGCGCAACCGGCTGCGCTGCGCGGGACGGGGTGCGGGCTTGGCGGCGGTCGCCTCGCCGGTCTCCGCGCCGGCGGCGGGGGTCGCGGCGGCTTCGGGGGTTCCGGCGGCTTCGGGGGCGGCCGGGTGCGCGGCGGGGGCGGTCGCGAGGGCGCTGTCGGCCGCGGAGGTGGCCGGTGCACCGTTCGGCGTGGCCGTGCCGGGAGCGAAGGCGGCGCCGTTGGTCGCGGGCGCGGTGGGTGCGAAGGCCGCCGGGGAGGTGGCGGGGACACCGTTCGGCGCGGGTGCGGTGGGTGCGAACGCGGCGGCGGTGGTGGCGCTGTCTACCGCGGAGGTGCCTGCCGCGGAGGTGCTGGCCGCGGGGACGGTCGCGCCGGGTGCGGAGGTGGGCGCGGCGCCGTTGATCGCGGGAGTGAAGGCGGCCGGGGAGGTGGCGGGGACACCGTTGGTCGCGGGCGTGGGTGCGAACGCGGTGGGCGTGAACGCGGCGGCGGGCGTGAAGAGGGCGGCGGAGGTGCCGTTGGTGGCCGCGGCGCCGAAGGGCGAGCCGTTCGGCGCGGAGGTGGCCGAGGTGAGCGGGGTGGCGGCGGGCGCGGTGCCCGCGGCGGGTGCGGCCGTCGGCGTGAAGCCCGCCGGCGGGGTGAGGGAACCGTTGACCGGCGCGGGCGCGAAGGGGTCGAACCCGGTCGTGCCGAGCGAGGTCGTGTCGAACGCGGCCGTGTCGAACGCGGCCGGGGCGGGGTCGGTGGGGGCCGCCGGCACCGGTTCGAACCGCGTGGTGGCCGCGGTCACCGGGGGCAGGTTCGTCGCGGTCAGGGGTTCGCTGGTCGGCCAGAGCGGTTCCGGGGCCGCCGCGACGGGCTGCATGCGGAGGGTGGGCGTGTCGTTGGTTCGCTGGGGCTGGGTGGGCACCTGGCTGGACGTCACCCCACCGATCTTGCCAAAACACGCACCGTCACCCGGTGCCGGGCGATCAGCAGAAGATGATCCCGCACGGCCTGCGGGTCGTGGTGGTGGTCCTGGTAGGCGTGGTCGTGGGCCGTCGCGTGGTGGTCGTGGTCGGCCGCGCGGTGGTGGTGGACGTCACGGTCGCCGTCGTCGTGGTGGTGGTGGCGGTGGTGGTCGTGCTCGGGGCGCTGCTGCCGCCGGCCGACGAGGAGGCCGTCGTGGTGGTCGTCGTCGCGCCGGACGACCCGGAACGGGACGACGACGTGGCACCGGTCGCGGCGACCGTGCGGCCGGGCTGCTCGCTGCCCTTGACGACGACGATCCCGCCGCTCTGCGTCGGCTCCAGCCCGCGGGGTTCTCTGGTGGTGCTCCCGTGCGCCGCGAGGAGGGCCGCCACCGCCGCGCCGACCAGGGCCCCGAAGGCGAGCCGGCCGGAACCACCTAACGCCGTGAGCATCCACAACGACTACCGGCCTCACTCGGTCGGGTCAAATCATTCCGGACAACTGGTACCGGCCTGACACTTCGGGTATCGGACCGGTACCAGCGGTCACCGGAGGGGGAGCGTCACCCCTTCAGGTTCGCGGTCAGGGTGATCTCGGTGCCCGCCAGCGCCTTGCTGACCGGGCAGTTCTGCTTGGCGTTCTCGGCCGCCGCGGCGAAGCCCTCGGCGTCGAGCCCGGGCACGACCGCGGTGACGGTCAGGTGGATGCCGGTGATGCCGGTGCCCGGCTGGAACGTCACCTCGGCCGAGGTGTCGACCTGCTCCGGCGGGGTGCCCGCCTGCGCCAGGCCGTGCGACAGCGCCATCGAGTAGCACGACGAGTGGGCCGCCGCGATCAGCTCCTCGGGGCTCGTCTTGCCGTTGGCCGCCTCGGCGCGGGAGGGCCAGCTCACCTCGAACGTGCCGACGCCCGAGGTCTCCAGGGCGACGTTGCCGCTGCCCTCCAGCAGGTTGCCTTCCCAGTGCGTGGTCGCCTTGCGGGTGGTGGCCATGTCTGCAACTCCGTCTTCGTGACGAGGAACCTTCGACGCCAACCTAGTGGTGATCGACCGGGTGCGCCGGAACCGCCCGCGCAGACGAAAACGGGGAGTGCTCAGAAAGAGCACTCCCCGTTTCGAGAGCGGATGACGAGACTCGAACTCGCGACCCTCACCTTGGCAAGGTGATGCGCTACCAACTGCGCTACATCCGCCTGCTGGGGACAACTATAGACCACCGTCAAACCGCGTTTCGACCGGGGGTCCCGGTCGGGTCAGCAGGCGGTCCACCTCGGTCAACCGCTCCTTCGGCCACCGCCACTCCCACAGCGGCCTGACCCGGTCCACGACCTCGGCCGGCAGCCACGGCGCGACCTCGTCGCGCAGCTCCCACTCGTCGAACACGTGCTCGTAGAAGCTGACCACGGACGCGTCGGACAGGAACCGCTCCGGCTGCCGGAAGCACCAGTGCGCGAAGCCGTACGCGCGGCGCAGCACCTCGTGGTCGCCGTCGCGGTGCGCGTCCAGCGCCAACTGCCACAGCTCGGACAGGAAGACGTGGCAGGACCAGGACTCGCGCTCCACGAGGGCGCTCAGCTCGGGGAGGAGGGTGGAAGCCCTCGCGCGCCAGTCGACCACGCGGCAGGAGCGTACTCGTCGCCCGCGCGGCCGCAGCGCGATCGGCCACCACCCGACGCCGACCCGTGATCGGTCCGTCACCCAGCGCGAGCGCCTCGACGGGGGTGGTCGGGTGCCCGGACTGGGCCGAACGGTCGACGCCGTCCGTCGGTGTTCGGTATCGGGTCGCTATCGCTTCGGACCGGGACCGCGCGGCTGTGGCATCTTGGCCGGTGGACCACAGCGGGGCGGGAGGTGCCGGGGCGGGATGGCCGGAGATGCCGATTTCGACCGGGAACTGCTCGCCAGGGTCAGGGCGGGGGACGACGGCGCGTTCGGCGAGCTGTTCACCCGCCACGTCGACGCCGTCCGCCGGTTCGCCCTGCGGCACGTGCGCGAGCACGCCGAGGCCGACGACCTGACCGCGGAGGCGTTCTTCCGGGTGCTCCAGGCGATCCGCCGGGGCAACGGGCCGACCGACCACGTCCGCACCTACCTGCTGACCGTCGCGCGGCGGGTCGCGTGGGAGTGGAGCGGGCGGCGGCGGGACGTGCCGGTGGCGGACGAGGAGCTGAGCCTGCGGGTCGAGCCGTTCCCGGACGTGACCGCGAACCGGCCCGACCAGGCGTTGATCTCGCGCGCGTTCACGAGCCTGCCCGAGCGGTGGCGCACGGTGCTGTGGCAGGTCGAGGTGGAGGGCGAGCGGCCGGCCGCGGTCGCGCCGAGCTTCGGCCTGAGCCCGAACGCGATGGCGGCGCTGGCCCGCCGCGCCCGGGAGGGGCTGCGGGCGGCCTACCTGCAGGCGCACCTCGCCGAGGACGCCGGGCCGCGCGCGTGCGGGCCGGTGGTCGCCAAGCTCGGCGCGTACACGGCGGGCGGCGCCCAGGGCACGGAGGGCAAGCGCATCCGCAAGCACCTGCGGACCTGCTCCTCGTGCAACGCGCTGCACGCCGAGCTGGTCGAGGTCTGCTCCACGCTGCGGGCGCACGCGGCGAGCACCGCCGTGCCCGTGGCGGCGACCGCGCTGCTGGGCCCGACGGCGTTGGGCCCGACGGTGCTGGACCCCGCGGCGTTGGGCCCGACGGTGCTGGACCCCGCGGCGCTGGGTTCGACGGCGCTGGGTTCGACGGCGTTGGGCCCGACGGCGCTGGGTTCGACGGCGTTCGGCCCCGCCGTGCTGGGCAAGGCCGCGTGGCTCACCGGGCGGGTGAAGCTGGCGCTGGCGGCCGCCGCGTCGGCCGCTGCCGTGGGGCTGTTCGGGGTGGTGGCCGGGACGTTCACCGGCACGCCCGGCCCGGCGCTGGTGCAGGCGGGCCCCGACGGCGCGCCCGACGGGAACGTGCTGGCGCTGTGCTCGACCACGACCACCACCACGACCGGCACGGCCACCAGCGCGACGTCCCCGACGCGGCCGCCGGCCGAGGCGCAGCACGTCCTGCGCACGAACGCGGTGCGCGTGCCACCGGTGCCACCGCCCACCACGACGGCGGCCGTGTCCTCCCCGCCGCCGGTGGAGACCACCGGGTCGACCCCGCCGCCGGCCGAGGCCCGCTCCCTGGGCGTGCCGCCGACCACGTCCGCGTCGGGCACCGGCACGGTGCTCCTGGTCACGACGACCACCGCCCAGACCACGACGACGACGGCGACCACCGCCCCGACCACGCCGACCACGCCGGCCGGCGGCGGACCGACGGGGTCCGCGGAGACCACGACCAAACCCCCGGTCACGCCGACGACCGTGACGCTGCGCCCGACGCCGACCCCGCTCGTCCCCGCGTGACCACGGGTATTCACCCGCGAGGTGCAAGACTTTGCCGGTAGCGTGGAGAACGCTGAGTGATCGCTCGACGTCTGAGGAGACGGTGATGACGCGGCTGGTGCGCGGGGCTGACGGCCGGATGTGGACGGTGCGCAGCCGGATCGAGTGGCGCAACCCGTCGGCCGACGCCGACTTCGAGCACGACGTGAGCGGCGGCCAGGGGCCGGGCGTGCTCATGCTGGGGCTGGTCATCGCCATGGGCGTGATCCTCGTGCTGTGGACGCCGGAGGACGTCGTGGTCCCGTCGTGGCTGATCGTGGCGCTGGTCCTGGTGTTCCTGTTCTTCCCGGCGCGCTGGGCGGTGCGGCGGCCGTGGCTGGTGGTGGCCGAGTCGAAGAAGACCGAGGAGCTGCCGCCGGAGCGGTGGGTCGGCTCGGTGCGCGGGGTGCTGACCGTGCGCAACGAGGTCGCCAACGTGGCCCGCAAGATCGAGATGTACTCGCTGCCCGATCTCGACGGCCCGCTGCAGCCGGTCGACTGATCGCCGTTCGCGGGTGACACTGGTCGGGTGCCGGAACTGCCCGAGGTCGAGGCGCTCGCCCACCACCTGCGCGAGCACGCCGTTGGACGGCGCGTGCACCGGGTGGACGTCGCGTCGTTGCAGGTGTTGAAGACGTTCACGCCGCCGTGGACCGACCTCCAGGGGCGCGAGGTGACCGGCGCGGGCCGGTTCGGCAAGCACCTGGACCTGGACTGCGACGGCCTGCACCTGGTGGTGCACCTGGCGCGGGCCGGGTGGCTGCGCTGGTCGGAGCACCTGTCGGCGGCGCCGCCGAAACCGGGCCGGGGCCCGTTGGCGCTGCGCGTGCACCTGGGCCCGCCGGGGGAGGGGCCGGGGTTCGACCTGACCGAGGCGGGCACGAAGAAGGGCCTCGCGGCGTGGGTGGTGCGCGACCCGGCGGAGGTGCCGGGCATCGCGCGGCTGGGCCCGGACGCGCTGTCGATCACCCGCACGCAGCTCGAGGACCTGTTCGCCGGCCGCACCGAGCGGCTGAAGACGGCGTTGACCGACCAGGCGTTGATCGCGGGCGTCGGCAACGCCTACTCCGACGAGATCATGCACACCGCCCGGCTGTCGCCGTACGCGACGGCGGGCAAGCTGCCGGCGGAGGCGCTGGACCGGCTGCACGAGGCGTTGATCGGCGTGCTGACCGACGCCGTGTCGCGGTCCGTCGGCCAGGGGTCGGCGACGCTGAAGGGTGAGAAGCGGTCGGGGCTGCGGGTGCACGCGCGGACCGGCCTGCCGTGCCCGGTGTGCGGTGACGCGGTGCGCGAGGTGTCGTTCGCGGACAAGGCTTTCCAGTACTGCGCGACGTGCCAGACGGGCGGGAGGCCGCTGGCGGACCGGCGGATGTCGCGGTTGCTCAAGTAGGTCACACGGACGAGTGGCTTGCTCCGTTCGTCGGCTGATCGGCCTCTCGTCGGGAACTACTCCAGGAGTCGGATCGACCACCTGGAGGAGTCATGGACCAGCGCCTCGCCGCCGCGCTCATCGGTGCCACCATGGGACTGGCCACGTTCGCCGGATCGACCATCGCCGTCTCGGCCGCCTCCCCGGAGGAGAAACAGCCGCCGCAGCTGTCCCAGGACCAGGTCTCGCAGGTGATCTGCGAGGTGCTGCAGCGGCTGAACCTCATCGACCGCCCGGAGCTGGCCGACCTGGTGCGCAACCTCGGCTGTCAGAGGACCACGACCACCACGACCACGACGACCACGGCGGAGACCACGACGAACCCGCCCGGTGACCGCTGATCCGGTGAGGGCCGTGGCCCGCGGTGCGACCCGAGTGATCGGGTCGCACCCACGCTCCGTGATCAAGGAGGTTCTTGATCACCCGATTGGGTAGGCACTCGGCCACGGTCGCCCCCAATTCATCGGATGTGCACCCCTCGCGCGGTCGAGCCCCTTGCCTGAACCGCCCCCACGGCACAGCATGGACGCCGTGCGGGACCTCCTGACCGAGCGCGCGGTGCTCGGACTCATCGCGACCTTGGCCGTCCTCGGTCTCTTCGTGATGCTGTGCCGCGCCCGCCGCGTGAGCACGTCGGTCGAGGACGCCGTGATGGACATGCTGCACCGCATGTCGAAGGCGTCGGCCGACCTGCGCGAGGGCTTGACCGAGGACGCGGCGAACAAGGCGACGCCGCACCTGCGGGAGATGCTGCGGTGCGTCGCGGTCGGCATCACCGACCACGAGGGGACGCTGCTGTCGTGGGACGGCGGCGCGAACGACCACTACGAGTTCCTGCGCAGCTACATCGAGCGCGCCATCGGCGAGGGCCACAAGGAGCACGTCGAGCACCGCAAGCTCGACTGCGAGCTGCCCGGCCCGTGCTCGCTGCACAGCGCGGTGATCGTGCCGCTGGTGGTGGAGAACGACGTCGCCGGCACGTTGATCGTGGTCAGCGGGGTGGCGAACAAGCGGCAGATCCGGATGGCGGAGGAGACCGCGCGGTTCGTCTCCACGCAGCTCGAGCTGGAGGTGCTCCAGAAGTCCCGGCAGGCGCTGGCGCAGGCCGAGGTGCGGGCGCTGCGGGCGCAGATCTCCCCGCACTTCGTCTACAACGCGCTGAACACGATCTCGTCGCTGATCCGCACGGACCCGGCGCACGCGCGCGAGCTGCTGCAGGAGTTCGCCGAGTTCACCCGGTACTCCTTCCGCACCGACGGCTTCTTCACCACGCTGGCCGACGAGCTGACCAACATCCACCGCTACCTGACCATCGAGCAGGCGCGGTACGGCTCGCGGCTCAACGTGCGGCTGAAGATCGCGCCCGAGGTGCTCCAGGTCGTGCTGCCGTTCCTGGTGCTGCAACCGCTGGTGGAGAACGCCGTGCGGCACGGCCTGGCGAAGAAGCCCGGCGGCGAGCTGACGATCATCGCCGAGGACAACGGCGCGGAGGCGCTGATCTCGGTCGAGGACGACGGCGTGGGCATGGACCCGGACCGCCTGTTCGACGACCTCAAGGACGCCCACCAGACCGGCGCGCACGTCGGCCTGGGCAACATCAACCACCGGATGCGGGCGGTGTTCGGCGACGACTACGCGCTGGTCGTGGAGACCGCGCCGGACGCCGGCATGAAGATCATCCTGAAGATCCCGAAGTACCGGCCGGGCGTGCAGACGAACCTGCCGCTGGTGCCGCCGAGGCTGGAGGACACGACCGAGCAGCCCGCCGTGCGGGCCTGATCACGCGGACCTGATCACGCGGGCCTGATCACGCGGCGACGGCCAGGACCGTCACCACCATGACCGCGCAGGCGCTCCAGGCGATCCACATCCAGTAGACGTGCATCGCGGTGGGGCCGTCCGCGTTCTTGCGGCCCCGGTCGTCCCACCACTCGACGTACCGTTCGAGCCACCGGAACGGGTTGAACGTCACCGGTCGATGTTAGCTGTGCCACTCCACCGCCCGCGCCACACGTAAGGTCGGGGGCATGAGCGTGACGGACAAGATCGCGGCCCGGCTCCCCAGGATCGTCGCCGAGCGGACCGAGCGCGGCCCGGTGGTGGCCGCCGTCCGCCTGCACGGCGTGATCACCCCCACCCCGACGCCGGTGGCCCGCAACACCATCAGCATGCAGACCACCGAGAGCGCGTTGACCCGCGCCTTCGAGCACGACCGCCTGGTCGCGGTCGCCCTGCTGATCAACTCGCCGGGCGGCGCGCCGACCCAGTCGGCGCTGGTCGCCGAGCGCGTCCGCGAGCTGGCCGCCAAGAAGCGGGTGCCGGTCCTGGCGTTCTGCGAGGACCTGGCGGCATCCGGCGGCTACTGGCTGGCCTGCGCGGGCGACGAGGTCTACGCGCACGGCACGTCGCTGGTCGGCTCGATCGGCGTGGTCAGCGCGGGCTTCGGCCTCAACGGGCTGATCGAGCGCTACGGCGTCGAGCGGCGCGTGCACACGGCGGGTGAGAACAAGGTGCGGCTGGACCCGTTCAGCCCGGAGAAGCCCGAGGACGTCGAGTGGCTCAAGGGCCTGCAGGCGCAGCTGCACGAGCAGTTCGTCGCCTGGGTCAAGGAGCGCCGGGGCGCGAAGCTGCGGGCGACCGACGACGAGCTGTTCAACGGCGAGGTGTGGACGGGCGCGAAGGCGGTCGAGCTGGGCCTGGTGGACGGGCTGGGCACCCTGCGCGGTGTCGTCGCCCGGCGCTACCCGGACGCGGAGATCGTCGTCGCCGAGCCGCGCCGGCCGTTCCTGGCCCGGCTCGGGCTCGCCGGCGCGACCACCCGATCGGGGGACTTCCTGGTGGAGGGGTTGGCGGCGCTGGAGGAGCGGGCGCGCTGGTCGCGATTCGGCTTGTGAGGTCACGGCCTCGCGGCCGTCCGGCGACCGGCGTAGACAGCGACCCCGCCGGGTCGGCAAGATGCGCGGCACAGTGAGTACCCCAGTGAACAACCGCACGGACAACACCGGCCTCCTCGTTCTGGCGGTGGACGACGAGGCGCCTGGTCTGAGCGAGATCAAGTACCTGCTCGAGAGCAGCCCGCACATCCGACGCGTGCTCACGGCCTTCGACGCGGCCGAGGCGCTGCGCATCCTGCGGGGTGACTACGACGTCGAGGTGATGGACCGCACCCGGGCGGGGCTGCCGCCGGTCGACGCCGTGTTCGCCGACATCAACATGCCGGGGCTGAGCGGCACGGACCTCGCGCGCGTGCTGGGCGCGTTCCGCCAGCCGCCGGCGCTGGTGTTCGTGACGGGCGTCGAGCACTCGGAGGCCGTGGTGGCCTTCGAGGTGGGCGCGCTGGACTTCGTGACCAAGCCGATCAACTCCGACCGGGTCAACAAGGCGATCTCGCGGGTGGTCGACCGGGTCGCCGCGACGCCGGCGGCCACCCCCGAGCCCGCCGCGGCCGAGCCGCAGGACGACGAGGTGATCCCGGTCGAGCTGGGTGGCACCATCAAGCTCGTGCCGCGCGCGACCGTCCGCTACGTCGAGGCGCAGGGCGACTACGCCCGCCTGCACACCAGCGACGGCGCGAGCCACCTGGTGCGCATCCCGCTGGCGCAGCTGGAGGAGCGCTGGGAGAACGCCGGGTTCGTCCGCATCCACCGGTCCTACCTGGTGGCGCTGCCGCTGGTGACCGAGCTGCGGATGACGTCGAACGGGTACGCCGTGGTGATCGGCTCGGGTGACGGCGCGAAGGAGCTGCCGGTGAGCCGGCGGCACACGCGTGAGCTGAAGGAGAGGATCGTGCGGCCCCCCAAGAGCAGTTGGGGATGACCAAGCACTCCGGCCCCCCCGGGCAACCGGACCAGCCGCAGCCGGCCGAGCGCGACGCCTGGCTGTCGGTGTCGGCGCGCAAGAACCGCCGCCGGCGGGTGGTGCTGGCGGACCCGCGCGGCCGCGGGCGGGTGCTGCGCACGATCATCGAGCTGGAGGAGCAGACCAGCGTCGGCGAGAAGCTGATCCGCGACCTGATCCGGACGCAGCTGCGCACGGGGCTGGCGCTGGGCGGCGGCACCCTGCTGCTGCTGGCGCTGCTGCCGCTGGCGTTCTACCTGCTGCCGTGGCTGTCGGAGGTGCAGTTCGGCGGGGTGCGGCTGCCGTGGCTGCTGCTGGGCCTGCTGCCGTTCCCGCTGTGCTACGGCGTGGGCTACGCGTACCGAAGACTCGCCGAGCGGCACGAGCAGGACTTCGTGAGTTCGGTGGACCGGTGATCGACAACCCGTGGAGCCTGGTGCTCGTCGGCGTCATGGCGGTGCTGACGTTCTCCTTGGGCTACGTGGGTTCCCGGCGCGCCAACACGACGCCGGACTTCCTGGTGGCCCGCCGCGCCGTGCCGGCGACCCGCAACGCCGCCGCGATCTCCGGCGAGTACCTGTCGGCGGCGTCGTTCCTGGGCGTGGCGGGGCTGGTGCTCAAGGACGGCATCGACGCGCTGTGGTACCCGATCGGCTTCACCGCGGGGTACCTGGCGATGATGCTGTTCGTGGCCGCGCCGCTGCGGCGGTCGGGCGCGTACACGCTGCCGGACTTCGCCGAGGCGCGGCTGGGCCCGTCGAACCTGCGCAAGTTCTGCACGTTCTTCGTGATCTGCATCGGCGTGCTGTACCTGGTGCCGCAGCTGCAGTCGGCCGGGTTGACGCTGAACACGATCACCGGCCTGCCCGCGTGGCTGGGCGGTGCGCTGGTGACCGCGATCGTCGTGGTGAACGTCCTCGGCGGCGGGATGCGCGCGATCACGCTGGTGCAGGCGTTCCAGTACTGGGGCAAGCTGTTCGCGATCGCCGCGCCGACCTTCGTGCTGTTCACGCTGTTCCTGGCCGGTCCGGGCAACGGCGCGCAGCCGGTGGACGACGCGGGCGTGCTGCGGTTCCCCGAGCGGGTCGAGGTCACCACCGCCGACCCGGTGCGGGTGCGGGTCGACGTGCCGGTGGAGCTGTCGGCGACCGGCGTGGTGAACGGCCACCCCGCCGACGGGCCGGTGTACTGGACGCCGGGCCGGTACGAGGTGGGCGCGGACACCGAGCTGCGGTTCGCGGCGGGGTCGCCGGTGCCGGTGGTCGAGGGTTCCCCGACGACGAACCACGACTGGCTGCGACCCCAGACCGACGGCCTGTCCGGGCTGTTCGAGACGTACTCGCTGATCTTCGCGACGTTCCTGGGCACGATGGGGCTGCCGCACGTGCTGGTGCGGTTCTACACCAACCCGGACGGGCGGGCGGCGCGGCGCACGGCGCTGCACGTGCTGTACCTGCTGGGCCTGTTCTACCTGTTCCCGACGGTGCTGGGCGTGATCTCCCGCCAGTACCTGCCGCAGCTGCTGGTGACGGGGAAGACGGACGCGGCGGTGCTGCTGCTGCCGACGACGATGGCGCCGAACCCGCTGGGGCAGGTGCTGGGCGCGGTGGTGGCGGCGGGCGCGTTCGCCGCGTTCCTGTCGACGTCGTCGGGGTTGCTGGTGTCGGTGGCCGGGGTGGTGTCGACGGACATCCTGCCGGGCAAGGTGCGGGACTTCCGGTGGGCGACGGTGCTGACCGGCGCGGTGGCGATCGGGTTGGCGTTCGTGCTGCCGCGGGCGGACGCGTCGTTGACGGTGGCGATGTCGTTCGCGCTGGCCGCGTCGACGTTCTGCCCCTTGTTGTTGTTGGGCATCTGGTGGCGCGGGCTGACGTGGGTGGGCGCGATGGCGGGCCTGGTCGTCGGCGGCGGGCTGGTGATCGGCTCGCAGGTGGTGTCGGTGGTCAGCTCCTACACCGGGCACTGGGCGCCGTCGGTGTTCGCGCAGCCGGCGCTGGTGACCGTGCCGGTGTCGTTCCTGACCATGGTGATGATCAGCAGGCTGACCGCGCGCCGCAGGCCCGACGACGTGAACCAGGTCCTGCTGCGGCTGCACGCGCCCGATCCGCTGGGGTTCATGCGGGACCGGGACGTGCAGCGGTTCGGGGCGGCCGAGGAGCAGCCGCGCGAGCGCGGTGGGGCGTCGTCCTGAGGCCGTGAACCGCCTCACACCGGGCCGCTGCGGCGGGCCTGGTCGGCGGGCGTCCCGGGAGCCTGCCACCCGCGATGACCTGGGCCGCTTCCCGCTCTGTCGCCGAGAGTATGGGTAGGTCTCGATCGGGTGAAGAAAAGCACACCGATCCGGCTACCGGTGATCTCGATCACCTGAGTGGTTGTTCGTCTCAGCATTACTACCGCTCATCGCATCACTCGACTGTTGAGCGCAAGGTCACACGAAAGGTCTTTCAGGCGTGACCGGGGTCTCCCTACGGTGCACGGCGTATCAGGAACGCACCAGGAGGACTTACGTGCCGTTCACACCGTCGTCAAGTACGCGAGGAGGGGACCGTGAGCACCTCTGAGCAGCACACCCCAGCCGAAGCCCGGGACCACAACTGGGTGGACGTGCAGGACAGCCCGGACTTCCGCGAGCTGCGCCGGCGGCTGCGGAGCTTCGTGTTCCCCATGGCCGGTCTCTTCCTGGCCTGGTACCTGCTGTACGTCCTGCTCGCCGACTACGCCCACGGTTTCATGTCGACGAAGGTCGTCGGCAACATCAACGTCGGCCTGATCCTCGGCCTGCTCCAGTTCGTGTCCACGTTCGTCATCACGACGCTGTACGTGCGGCACGCGAACAAGAAGCTCGACCCCATGGCGGAGAAGCTCCGCAACGAACTCGAAGGGGGTCGCGCGTGAACGGCAACGCCCTGCTCAACATCGGCATCTTCGGCCTCTTCGTCGCGGCGACCCTGGTCGTCGTCATCCGCGCGAGCCGCAACACGAAGACGGCCGCCGACTACCTCGCCGCCGGCCGCGCGTTCACCGGTCCCCAGAACGGCATCGCGATCGCGGGCGACTACCTGTCCGCCGCGTCGTTCCTCGGCATCGCGGGCGCCATCGCGGTCAACGGCTACGACGGCTTCCTGTACTCCATCGGCTTCCTGGTCGCGTGGCTCGTCGCGCTGCTGCTGGTCGCGGAGCTGCTGCGCAACACCGGCAAGTACACGATGGGCGACGTGCTGGCGTTCCGGATGCGGCAGCGCCCGGTCCGCGCGGCGGCGGCCACGTCCACGATGGCCGTGTCGTTCTTCTACCTGCTGGCGCAGATGGCGGGCGCCGGCGGCCTGGTCGCGCTGCTGCTCGGCATCACCGGCAAGGGCGGCCAGGCCGTCGTGATCGCGGTGGTCGGCGCGCTGATGATCGCCTACGTGCTCATCGGCGGCATGAAGGGCACCACCTGGGTGCAGATCATCAAGGCCGTGCTGCTGATCGCCGGCGCGGGCCTGATGACGGTCTGGGTGCTCGCCAAGTACGGGTTCAACCTGTCGTCGCTGCTCGGCTCGGTGTCGGACAAGCTGCTCGGCCCCGGCCTGCAGTACGGCAAGACCGAGACCAGCAAGCTCGACTTCATCTCGCTGGCGCTCGCGCTGGTGCTGGGCACCGCCGGCCTGCCGCACATCCTGATGCGCTTCTACACGGTCCCGACCGCGAAGGAAGCCCGTCGTTCCGTGGTGTGGGCGATCTGGCTGATCGGCGTCTTCTACCTGCTGACCCTGGTGCTCGGCTACGGCGCGGCGGCGCTGGTCGGCTCCGACAAGATCAACAAGGCGCCCGGTGGCGTGAACTCGGCGGCCCCGCTGCTCGCCGAGGCCCTCGGCGGCCCGATCCTGCTCGGCCTGATCGCCGCGGTCGCGTTCGCGACGATCCTCGCCGTGGTGGCCGGCCTGACGATCACCGCGTCGGCGTCGTTCGCGCACGACATCTACGCCAACATCATCAAGAAGGGCGCGGTGGAGGACAAGGACGCCGAGGTGAAGGTCGCCCGGCGCACCGCGGTCGTCATCGGCATCGTGGCGATCCTCGGCGGCATCCTGGCCAACGGCCAGAACATCGCCTTCCTGGTCGCGCTCGCCTTCGCGGTGGCGGCGTCGGCGAACCTGCCGACGATCCTGTACTCGCTGTTCTGGAAGCGCTTCAACACCTCGGGCGCGCTGTGGAGCATCTACGGCGGCCTGGGCATCACGGTCGTGCTGATCGTGTTCTCGCCCGTCGTGTCCGGCAAGCCGGTCAACCCGGCGACCGGCAAGAGCGCCTCGATGCTGCAGGGCGTGGACTTCCACTGGTTCCCGCTCGACAACCCCGGCATCGTGTCCATCCCGCTGTCGTTCCTGCTCGGCTACCTCGGCACGGTGCTGTCGAAGGAGCGGGACAAGGACAAGTACGCGGAGATGGAGGTGCGCGCCCTCACCGGCGTCGGCGCCGAGAAGGCGGTCGCGCACTAGCCGCCACCCCCGGGTCACCACGCCGGCCGCCACCTCTCCGGAGGTGGCGGCCGGCGTTCCTCATACGCGGCTCATGACCCCCGTGGCAGCATGGTGGCGTGACCGTTCCCAGCGTTGAAGTGTCCGAGGTGCCGGCCGAGCTGCCGGAGGGCAAGGTGCTGCTCGACGTCCGCGAGGCGGACGAGTGGGTCGCGGGCCACGCCCCGGGCGCCCTGCACATCCCCATGAGCGAACTGGCGCAGCGGTTGGGCGAGCTGCCCGCCGACGCCGAGTTCTACGTCGTGTGCCGCGCCGGCGGCCGTTCCGCCCGGGTGACCCAGTACCTCAACGCCAACGGCTGGGACGCGACGAACGTCGACGGCGGCATGCAGGTGTGGGCCGCGACCGGCCGCCCGCTGGTCGGCGAGGTCGACGGCGCGGAGCCCGAGGTCATCTGACGTGGCCCTGCGACCGCTGCGCGTGGACTGGGTGGCGAGCCCGCCACCCGGCGCCTACCCGCACCGTCGCGGGGACGCGCCCCGCCGCGCCTACACCGGACCGCCGTCGTACCCGGTGCCGCCGCGCTGGGGCTTCCCGCTGCTGGCGTGGCGCTGGCCCACCTCGGTGGCCACCGACGACGACCGGCCCGCCGGCACCGTCGACCAGGCCCAGCGGGCGGCGCGCACGGCGGCGCACGCGCTGGGGCTGGCCGCGCTGACCGCGGTGTGGGCGGCGGGCAGCGAGGTGTGGCGCTACGTGCTGCTGCTGCTCAGCCGCTACGGGGCGCTGTCGGCGACCACGGTCGGCGTGTCGGACGCCATGGTCGTGGCGTCGTCGGTGGTGACGGTCGTGGCCGCCGCGGCCGCCTTGGTCCTCACCCTGCTGTGGCTGCGCCGCGCCCGTGACGCCGCCGCGGCGGAGGCGGGCTACGGCCCGTCCCGGTCGGACCGCGAGGTGCTGGTCGGCCTCGTGGTCCCGGGCGTGAACCTGGTGGTGCCGGGCTCGGTGCTGGCCGAGCTGGAGCACGCGGCGCTGCGCGGTCCCGCCACCGCCCGCCCGTCGCCGTCCCGCCTGATCCGCTGGTGGTGGGGCCTGTGGGCGGGCACGGGCCTGTTCACGGCCTTCACGGTGGCGTGGGGGTTCCGGTCGAGCGTGCAGGCCCTGGCCGACGGCGTGCTGCTGCACGCGGTGGCCGACCTGCTGGCCGCGGCCTTGGCCGTGCTGACCGCCGTGGTGGTCCGGCACGTGACCACCCTCCTGCTGCCGGTGGACGCCGGCGCGATCCGCCGGATGAGGGTGGTGGACGTGAAGGACGCCCCCACCCCCGTCCTGCGGGCGGTCCGCCCGTCGGGCTCGCCCCGCTAGCCGGGCCCGTCACCGGGTGGCGGGCACCCGTTCGGCCAGGAAGCCCTCCCACGTCCGCGTGCCCCGGGTGGCGCCCGGGCCCGCCAGGTTCTCACCGGCCCGGTAGGCGCGGCCGGCCTTCCCGGGCACCCGGACGGGCAGCAGCGGCCGGCGCCGCCCGTGCGCCGCCAGGTAGCCGCGGACCAGGTCGCCCATCCCGTGCACGGCCGGGCCGGCCAGGTCGGGCACCAGGCCGGCGGGCGCGCCGAGCACCAGGTCCACCAGGTGTTCGGCCACGTCCCGGGCGTCGACCGGCTCGAACCGCAGCCCGCCGGGCACGGGCACGACCGGCGGCTTCGCCACCTTCGCCGCCACCGCGAGCACCAGGTCGTGGAACTGGGCGGCGCGCAGGGTTGTCCACGGCGCCCCCGACCTGGCGACCGCGCGTTCCGCGTCGAGCTTGCCCCGGAACCACGCGAGCGGCACGCGGTCCGCGCCGATCACCGAGACCTGCACGAGGTGCCGGGCGTCGCCGGCCCGCCGCACCGCCCGCACCAGCCGTTCGGCCGCCTCGGCGTCGCCCTTCGGGCCGCCCGCCAGGTGCACCACGACCTCCGCGCCCGCCACCGCGGCCTCGACGCCGTCGCCGGTGACCAGGTCGCCCGTCACGTGCTCGACGCCGTCCGCCGGTTCCCCGTCGCGCCTGCTGAGCACCCGCACGCGGTGGCCGGCCCGCGCCAACCGCGGCACGACGAGCCGTCCGAGGGTGCCGGTACCGCCCGTGACCAGGATGGGTGTCATCGTTCCTCCGCGCATGTCGAGTGGGTTCACCGCCATGACCCGCGGCGCGGAGGGGATGTGACACGGTGGACGACCCGACCGCGCGGTTCGAGGAGCACCGGCCGAGGCTGCGCGCGGTGGCGTACCGGGTGCTCGGGTCGCCGGCGGAGGCCGACGACGCGGTGCAGGAGGCCTGGCTGCGGTTCCACCGGGCCGACACCGCCGAGGTGGCGAACCTCGGCGCGTGGCTGACCACCGTCGTCGCCCGCGTGTGCCTGAACGTGCTGCGGTCGCGGGAGCAGCGGCGGGAGGACCCGTTCGACGTGCGCGTGCCCGACCCGGTCGTCGGCCCTGACGACGGCGCGCACCCCGAGCACGAGGTGGTGCTCGCCGATTCCGTCGGCCTGGCGCTGATGGTCGTGCTGGACGCCCTCGCGCCCGCCGAGCGCCTCGCGTTCGTGCTGCACGACCTGTTCGCCGTGCCGTTCGAGGACATCGCGGCGCTGGTCGGGAAGTCGCCGGCCGCGACGAGGCAGCTCGCGAGCCGCGCGCGCCGCCGGGTGCGGGAGGGCGCGCCGACCCCGGACGCCGACCGGGCCCGGCAGCGGCAGGTGGTGGACGCCTTCTTCGCCGCCGCCCGCGACGGCGACCTCGACGCCCTGGTCCGCGTGCTCGACCCGGACGTCGTGCTGCGGTCCGACGGCGGCGCGGGTTCCCGCTTCAGCGTCGTGCTGTCCGGTGCGCGGACCGTGGCAGGCCGGGCGGTCACGTTCGGCCGGTTGTTCCCGCTCGCCCGCCCGGCGCTGGTCAACGGCGCGGCGGGGGTCGTCGTGGCCGCCGACGGCCGGCCGTTGTCGGTCATGGGGTTCACCGTGGTGGGCGGCCGGATCGTCGCCATCGACGTGCTGTCCGACCCCGCGCGGCTCCGGGCGCTCGGCGTGTAGCGGTGTCACCGGCTGTTCAACGCCCGTTCACGCCCGGGCGGTCAAGCCGCGTGCCGGGGCGTGCCACGGTGGGGTCATGCGGGCACTCGTGGCGGCACTCGTCCTGTCCCTCCTGGCACCCGGCGCGGCGGGCGCCGACCACCGCCGGGAGTTCGACCTGCAGGCCCACCGGGGCGGCATCGGGCTGACGGTGGAGAGCACCCTGGCGGCGTTCGGCAAGGCGCTGGAACTGGGCGTCACCACGCTGGAGCTGGACGTGCAGATCACCCGGGACGGCCGCGAGGTCGTCACGCACGACCGCCGGACCAACCCCGCGAAGTGCCTCGACACCGCGCCCGCGTTCCCCGGCGACCCGGCGTTCCCCTACCTGGGCAAGTACGTCAAGGACCTGACGTTCGCGCAGGTCCGCACGTTGGACTGCGGTTCGCTGCGGTGGGCGCGGTACCCGGAGCAGGAGCTGTCGCCCGGCGCGCGGATGCCGACGCTGGCCGAGGTGTTCGACCTGGCCCGCCGCCACCGCGCGTTCGGCGTGAAGTTCAACATCGAGACGAAGGTCGAGGCCGCCGCCCCGCAGGAGACTGCGCCCCGCGAGCAGTTCGTGGAGGTCACGGCCCGGGAGATCCGCCGGTCCGGCTTCCACCGCAACGTCACGATCCAGTCGTTCGACTGGGGCACGCTGATGCTGTGGCGCCGGGTCGAGCCGCGCCTGCCGCTGGTCGCGCTGACCCAGCCGGAGTTCCTGCGCCCCGGCTCGCCGTGGACCGGTGGCCTGGACCTGGCCGACTTCGGCGGCAGCGTGGTCCGGGCGGTGCGGAGCTTCGGCGCGTCCGCGCTGTCCCCGGTGCACGGCAGCCCGCAGGACGGCGCGGTCGGCGACCCCGACTACGTGCCGTTCACGACCAGGGCGCTGGTCGACGAGGCGCACGAGAACGGGCTGAAGGTCATCCCGTGGACGGTCGACGACCCGGCCACCATGCGCGGGCTGATGGACGACGGCGTGGACGGCATCATCACCGACTACCCCGACCGCCTGCGCGCCCTGATGGCCGAACGCGGCCTGGAGCTGCCGGAGGCGTACCCCGCGAAGAAGCGCCGACCGGTGCTCACCCGGCCGTCAGCGGCAGGTCGTGCAGGCCCCGGATGACGAACTCCTCCCGGCGGCGCGGCGTGGCGGCCAGGGTCGCGGTCGGCAGCTTCCGGGCCAGGGACGACAGCGCGGCCTGCACCTCGATGCGGGCCAGCGGCGCGCCCAGGCAGTAGTGGATGCCCATGCCGAAGCCCAGGTGCGGGTTGGGGTTGCGGGTGATGTCGAACGTGTCCGGGTCGGCGAAGACCTCCGGGTCGCGGGCCGCCGCGCCGAGCAGCGCGGCGATCTTCCGGCCCGGCTCGACCACGTGCCCGGCGATGGTGACGGGCTCGGTGGCGGTGCGCTCGAACAGCTGCAGCGGCGAGTCGTAGCGGATCAGCTCCTCCACCGCCGTCGGCAGCAGGGAGCGGTCGGCCACCAGGCGACGCCACTCGCCCGGGTGGTTCATCAGCGCCTGGACGCCGTTGCCGATGACGTTGACGGTGGCCTCGTGGCCCGCCATGAGCAGCAGCACGGCGGTCGCGACCAGCTCGTCCTCGGTGAGCTTCGCGCCGTCGGCGTCGGTGACCGCGACCAGGTCCGACACCAGGTCGTCGCCGGGCGCGCCGCGCCGCAGCGCGACCAGCTCCCGCAGGTAGGAGACGAACTCGCCGGCCGCGCGCTCGGCCGCCGCCTGCTTGTCCGCGGGCAGGCCGTACTCGTACATCTTCACGATGGCGTTCGACCACGGTTGCAGCAGCGGCCGGTCGACCGCGGGCACGCCGAGCAGCTCGGCGATCACCTCGACCGGCAGCGGCGCGGCGACGTGGGCCAGCAGGTCGGCCCGCCCCTCGGCGGCGATCCCGTCGACCAGCCCGTCCACCAGCCGGTCGGCCAGGTCGGCGATCCACGGCCGCAGCCGCTCCACGTGGCCTCGGCCGAACGCGGCGGCCACGAGCCGGCGCAGCCTGCTGTGCGTGGGCGGCTCGTTCTCCAGCAGCGAGTTGCGGTGCAGCAGGTTGAACGAGGCGAACCGGTCGAGCGGCGTGGCGTCGGTCCAGATCCGGCCCAGCGAGCGGTGCCGGAGCACCGCCGACGCCGCCGCGTGCGAGACCGCCACGGCGACGCCCAGCTCCTCGTGCCAGTGCACCCCTGCTTCCGCGCGCATCGCGGCGAAGGCGGGGTACGGATCGGCGATGAAGGCCGGATCGTGCTGGTCGAAGGACGCCACGGTGACGGACCGTAGGTCTTGAGCCGGGCTCGCGTCCATCCGTGCGTGGTTGTTCCGGCGAACATTCAGCCACCTGTGACATGGGGTAGTCGAAGTTGACGCGCCGCGCACCCGCCAGCAGCATGCCTGACGTGTCACCCGAAGTCGTCGCCCACCGGGGCGCGTCCGCCCTGCGCCCCGAGCACACCCTCGCCGCCTACGAGCTGGCCCTGCGGCAGGGCGCCGACGGGCTGGAGTGCGACGTGCGGCTCACCAGGGACGACCACCTCGTCTGCGTGCACGACCGCACGATCGACCGCACCAGCGGCGGCACGGGCGCGGTCGGCGCGATGACCCTGGAGCAGCTGCGCCGGCACGACTTCGGCGCGTGGCACGGCGGCGAGCCCGCCGAGGTGCTGACGCTGGACGTGCTGCTCGGGCTCGCCGCCGACCACGGCAAGCGGCTGTTCGTGGAGACCAAGCACCCCGTGCGCGGCGGCGGCCGGGTGGAGCGCAGGCTCGCCGAGGCCCTGGCCGGGCACCGGGTCGACGCGGTGATGATGTCGTTCTCGGTGCTGGCCGTGCACCGGTTCAAGCGGCTGCGGCCGGACGTGCCCACGGTGCTGCTCTACGACCGGCTGTGGCCGCGGACCAAGCCGCGCTTCGCCGACTACGCCGGACCGGGCGTCCACCTGCTCAGGCGGCACCCGGGGCTCGGCGCGGGCGCCTACGTGTGGACCGTGGACGACCCGGCCGACGTCGCGCTGTGCCGGGAGCGGGGCGTGCGCTTCCTCGCGACCAACAACCCGGAGGAGACGCGCCGCCGCCTTGCGGATAACTTGACGCCCGACCAGCCCTGACAGCGAGGAGGCGCGCGGTGGCGAAGCGGACGGCCGTGAAGACCAAGCCGGCGGACGGCGTCAACCCGCGGCAGCCGTGCCCGTGCGGCTCCGGCAAGCGCTACAAGGCGTGCCACGGCTCGGCCGGCGGCGCGGCGGACGTGATCGTGTCCCGCCCCTTCGAGGGCCTGGCCGCCGAGGCGGAGCTGATCGCGCTGCGCGAGTTCGTGCCCTCGGCGACGGTGAAGCTGCCGCTCAAGGACACCTCCGGTCGCGAGGTCGTGCTCGCCACCGTGCTGCCGATGGCCGCGGCGGGCCTGGTCCGCGCCGACGGCACGGCGTTCGTCGGCCTGCAGGTGCAGACGCGGTCCGGCGACCTGAGCCGCGACCTGGCCCGCGCCGTGCGGTGGGCGTCGGAGGCGAAGACCGGTGACGCGCTGGCGGTCGTCGGCCCGGACGACGGCTCCCACCCGGGCCGGTTGCAGGACCTGCTCGACCCGGAGGCCACGCTGAGCCCCGAGCTGCACGCCGACTTCGCGTGGTGGCTGCCGCCGGACAACGAGCCCGCCGGCGAGGTCGCCCTGTCCCTGGAGCGCGCCAACGCGGCGATCCTGCCCACCGAGCGCCTCGACGCGCCGGGCGTGACGGCCGCCTACTGGGTCGACGCGGGTGACAAGGCCCACCTGCGCTGGGTGCGCCCGGAGCCGGAGGAGGCGCTGCTGGCGGCGCTGGCGCGGCTGTCCGTGCGCGGCGAGCTGGACCTCGGCGAGGGCTCTCGGTACGCCGGGTCGTTCCGCGCGCACGGCCTGCTCGTCCCCGTGTGGGACCTCGACCGGGAGCTGCACTCCAGCGAGTGGGCGCCGGGCGCCGAGGCGTTGGGCAAGCGGCTGCGGGAGGCCCTGACCAGCCTCGACGCCGAACCGCTGACCGAGGCGGAACGGCGTTCGCGCGACGGGCTGCGCGGGCGGCAGATCACCCTGCGCTGAACCTGTCCACAGGTGTCCCCAGCCCTGTCCACAGGTCCCTGTGGACAACGAGGAGGCGGAGTGATCCTGCGGATCAGCTCGAAGGCGGACTGGCGGCGGGCCCGGGAGGACGGCGCGATCCCGCTCGACCCGGACGGGTTCGTGCACTGCTCGGACCCGGGCACGGTGCACCTGCCCGCCAACCGCCTGTACCCCGGCCGGCACGACCTCGTGCTGCTGGTCGTGGACCCCGAGGGGCTGCCCGTGCTGTGGGAGCCGGGGGAGACCGAGGACGGGCCGTGGTTCCCGCACGTCTACGGCCCGGTGCCGGCCGACGCCGTGGTGGCCGTGCACGAGTTCGCCCCGGACGCCGACGGCACGTTCCGCCCGCCGCCCGTCCTGTGACCGCCCGCCCGCGCGCCCACCGACCGGTGGCGGCGGCGCGGTCGGGGGAGACTGGTCACCGGCGGGCTCGACGGGGCACGTCCCGCGACAGGCCGGAGGAGGGGTGACGGTGCAGCTGGGCGGTACGCCGGGCCGCCTCGCCGGCGCGGCGGCGACCGCCGTCGCCGCGCTGCTGCTGACCGCGTGCGATCCCGCGCCGCCACCGGGTGCCACGACCACGGCCCGCACCGCCGAGGCGGACGGCGCGCCGGTGCTCGACGAGCACGGCATCGGCCGGGTGCGGCTGGGCCTGACGCGGGCGGAGCTGGAGCTCACGGGCGAGGTCGGTGCCGACGTCACCACCGCCGAGTTCTCCTGCTCCGTCCGCGAGCTGACGACCGCGAAGGGCTGGGTCGGCGTGCAGGACGGCGTCGCGGTGGAGATCCGCGTCGAGGGCGGCGCCCGCACCCCGGAGGGCCTGCGCGTCGGCGACTCGCGGGACCGCATGCGCGAGGTCTACCCCGACGTGCGGCAGTACCCGCACGGGTTCGTCCGCGAGCTGCCCGCCGGCACCGTGCTGAAGTTCTTCTTCGAGAACGCCGGCGACACGCTCACCTCCATCGGCCTGGTCCAGGCCGACCGGGGCTGCCTGACGTGACCGCGCCCGCCACCGGCGTGCGGTGACGGGCGCGGTGCGCGCTGCGGTCGGTGCGCTGCGGTCGGTGCGCTGTCGGTGCGCTGTGGTCGGCGCGTCGCGGTTGCGGCGCCGTGGTCAGAGCGCGCCGCCCGCGGCCCGGGGCGCGCCGCTGTCGGCCTCCTCGCCCACGGACTCGCGGGTCAGGAAGTTCTCCACGTGGAACAGGTTGCCGTCGGCCCGGTCGATCACGGTGAGCAGCGTGCTCATCGACGCGACCTCCTCGACCTGCTCCTTGAGGAACCACTGGAGGAACTGCTCGCCGATGTAGTCGCCCTCGTCGCGGGCCGTCTTGGCCAGCGCCACGATCTGCTCGGTGACCGTCTTCTCCTGCTCCAGCGCGAGCGCCACCGGCTCCCGCGGCGCGGCGAAGTCGTTGCGCACGTCGTCCACGCCGGGAATGGACACCGGCAGCCCGTTGTCCATCAGGTACTGCACGATCATCATCGCGTGGTTGCGCTCTTCCAGCGACTGCCTGTAGAAGTGCGACGCGAGGCGCGGCAGGTCGTTGGCGTCGAACCAGACCGCGATGGCCACGTACTGCTGCGAGGCCGTGAACTCGTTGCGCACCTGCTCCTGAAGCAGGTCGTGGAACTTCGAGGAACGCGCGGCGGTAATCTTCTTCAAGTTGACAGCCATGCCCGCAGAATAGCGGGAAGTGCGATTAAATGCATTGAAGGCAAGCCTTGTCGCAGTGAGGAAAGGGTTGCCGAAGAAAGCTTAGGCAATCCTTTCCGCCGATCAGACCAGGGGTGCCCGGTCGATCGGGCACGACATGCAGCGCGGCCCGCCCCGGCCCGAGCCCAGCTCCGACCCGCTGATCCGGATAACCTCGACGCCCGCGTCCTCCAGCCGCGCGTTCGTCTCCACGTTCCGCTCGTAGGCCACCACCAGACCGGGCCCGACGGCCAGCGTGTTGTTCCCGTCGTCCCACTGCTCCCGCTCGGCGGTGACCGGGTCGAGCCCGGTGTCGATGACCCGCAGCCGCTCGATGCCCATCGCCTCGGCCGCCGCCTCCAGGAACGGCCGCCGGTCCTCCACCACGACCCCGCCCGACCCGTCGGACCGCACCGGGAACGCGAACAGGTTGTCCCGCACCGCCGGGTACATCACCACGGCGTCCCGGTCGACCATCGTGCACACCGTGTCCAGGTGCATGGTGGCCCGCTCCTGCGTGATCGGCACCGCCAGCACCGTGTGCGCCAGGCCGTCGGCCAGCGCGGACCGGGCGAACGACTCCGCGCCCGCCGGCGTGGTCCGCTCGCCGACGCCGATCGCCAGCACCCCCGGCGCGAGCAGCAGCACGTCGCCGCCCTCGACCGGCGCGGAGTGCGCGCCGTACGCGCGACCCGTCCGGCGGAACCGCGGGTGGTAGGCGTAGATCAGGTCGGTCAGCGCGGTCTCCCGGTCACGCGCGGGCAGCGCCAGCGACGTGATCGCCACCCGGTCGCCTACCCACACCGACGAGTCGCGCGTGAACAGCAGGTTCGGCAGCGGGGCGACGGCGAAGTCGATCGGGTGGTGCATCTTGCGCACCAGCGACGCGCCCTCGGCGGCCGGCAGCTCCTCGAACGTCATGCCGGTCATCAGCGCGCCGGCCAGCTGGTCCGGGCCGATCGACGCCAGGTGCGACCGCAGCGCGTCGGCCAGGTCGATGCCCAGCCGCCGCTCGTTGACCGCGCTGTGGATGCCCGCGATCCGCGCCCGGTCGTCGTGCAGCGCGTCGACCAGCAGGTCCGCCAGCAGCAGCACCTCGACCCCGCGCCCGCGCAGCAGCTCGGCGAACGCGTCGTGCTCCTCCTGCGCCCGGTCGACCCACGGCACGCCGTCGAACAGCAGCTGGTCGTTGTTGCGCGGGGTGAGCCGCTTGAGCTCGGCACCGGGCCGGTGCAGCAGCACCGTGCGCAGCGGGCCGACTTCGCTGTCGACGCGGGGCGCCGCTGCCGGCTCGCCGTCGGTGGACGCGGTCTGGGCGATGTGCGCAGTCACGCCGTCGAGGGTAACCCGTGAGCGGTCGGATCAGCAGCTCGAAGTGGCCCACATCGGCGAAACTCGATCGTATGACCGCCTCAGAACGGCGATTCGTTGCGCGTTCGGAGGATGTGACTTAACGAACGTTGCTTCAGGGCAGCCAGGTGACGTGGCCGCGCAGCAGTGAGTAGCCGACGAACGCCACCACGTCCAGCAGCGCGTGCGCCGCCACCAGCACCCACAACCGGTTCGTCCGCTGCCACACCTTCCCGAACACCAGGCCCATCACCACGTTGCCGACGAACCCGCCGAACCCCTGGTACAGGTGGTAGGACCCGCGCAGCACCGCGCTGGCCAGCAACGCCGTGTTCTCCCGCCACCCCAGCTGCCGCAACCGGGTGATGAAGTACCCGACGACGAGCACCTCCTCCGCCCACGCGTTGCCCGCCGCCGACAGCACCAGCACCACCGACCGCCACCACGACTGGTCCAACGTCGACGGCTGCACCGCCAGGTTCCACCCCAGGTTCCACGCCACCAGGTAGAACACCAGCCCCGGGATGCCGATCACCGCCGCCAGCCCCAGGCTGCCCAGCGCGTCCGGCCCCACCCGCGACCGGTCCAGCCCCAGCGCCCGCAACCGGATCCCGCCCTGCCACAGCAGGTACAGGCCCAACCCGCCCCACGCCGCCAACTGCACGACGCCCAACAGCTGCGCGACCAGGTCCAGCAGGTCGAACCGCGCCTGCGGGACGTTGATCGCCACCTTCTGCTCGTTGAGTGGCACCGGGTTGAGCAGGCTGTCCAGCAGCCGCACCAGGCTCCGCGCCCCGGACAGCCCGAGCGTCACCGCGAACACCAGCAGCAGTTCCACCCGGTAGCCGCGCCGCCGGGCGTCGAGGTCTCCGATCACCCGCGTACGTTAACGGCGCTGCGCCAGGAACGGGCACCCCATCAGCCGCCGCAGCTCCCCGGCCAGCTCCTGCGCCGTGCCGACCGGCCGCGAGAACGCGATCCGCACGTCGTGGTCCTCCGCCGACATCTCCACCCGCAACCGCAACCCGAACCGGTCCAACCCCAGCGGCCGCACGTGACCACCCCTCAGGTCGTCCGGCAGGTGCTGCGCCAACAGCCCCACCACGTCCCGGTGCGACAGCTCCAGGTGCCGCAACCAGTGGTCCTCGTGCTCCGCGAACGGGTCCGGCCGCGCCTGCGCGAACAGCTCCGGCCGCAACGACGTCGTGGCCTCGGCGTCCGCCACCACCAACGACGCCGGCGACAACCGCAGCGCCGACGCGCCGTGCCCCACGTCGAGCAACCTCGGGTCCGGCCGCGCCTCGGCCACCGCGACGCACGCCTCGCGCGCCTCCTCGGGACCGAGCAGCCGCAGCCAACCCGTGATCCACAGCAGGCCGCGCACCGGCTCCCGCAACGGCACCGGCGCCTGGTCGGCCAGCTCCAGCATCGCCGTCAGCTCCGCCCGGCGCGCCGCCTCGACCAGCGCGTGCCCGTCCGGCAGCACGACCGTCGCCGCGCCGTCCGGGTGCACGTGGTGCAGCACCGGCGTCACCCGGTCCTCCGCGCCGTCGGACGGCAACAGCGCCGCGCGCCCACCCCGCGCCGCGATCGTGCGAGCCCGCTCCGCCGGATGCGGCGCCGGCGGTCGACGTGTCCCGGTCACCCGCCACCTCCCAACTTAGGGGAGCCTAACTTGAACGGGGCGCCCGGCGGAAGTCCCACAACCGGCTTATCGCCGACGGCCGATTCGCCGAACCCGCGACCGCCGTAACCTTGGCACGATCTCCGGCCCACACCGCGGAGGTGGTCGCTCGTGGTCGTGCCCGGCAAGCCGTCCACCCTCGGCCCCGCCGCCGACGACCGGTGGACCCGCTACTGCGTCGAGATCGCCGGCCGCCGCGCGTTCGGCTGGGTCCTCGTCGGCGCGCTCGCGTTCGTGCTCCAACTCACCCTGCTCTTCGTCCTCCCCACCGACCCGCCGCTGCCGCTCGTGCTGCTCCTGTTCTCCGTCCTCGTCCTCGGCCACGGCCTCACCCGCCGCCAACCCGCCACCGGGCTCCTCGCCGACCAGGCCTGGGTCCACGTCCGCGTCCACTGGCGCGGCGGCCTCCTCGTCGTCCACGGACCCCGCCCGCTCGTCCTCGACGTCACCGCCGGACCCCTCACCCGCGGCCGCATCACCCGCCACCGCCGCGCCTGGGTCGTCGCACCCGACCGCGCCGGCAACACCGTCGTCACGTTCCGCGGCGTGCCCAAGCTGTTCCCCGCCAAGGTCGTGCGCCGCTGAGTTTGCTGATCGGCGGATCGGATACCCACGGGGCAGAACTCTGGTTTCCTGGGAGCAGTGGTGAGCGAGGCTTGGATCGACAAGTGCCTGACCAGCGCGGACCGCCGCGCCGTCGGGTTCATCGGGCTGGCCGTGTTCGCGTTCCTGACGCTGTGGGTGGTGTCGGAGTGGATCGGCTCGCCGTGGGTGTTCCTGCTGACGCCCCTGTGCGTCGAGTTCGCCGTCCCCGGCCTGCGGCACTTCTTCTCCCGCCGCGCGCTGCGACGACTGCTCGACACCTACCCCCGGCACCCCGTCTCGGTGCACTTCGTGCCCGGCCGCACCCGCGTCGGGCGCCAGGCCTACCTCGAGACCGCCGGCTCCGACCGCACCTTCCTGCGGCTGGCCGAGATCCCCGAACGCGCCCGCGAGAACATCCGCCGCGGCGGCCGCGTCTGGCTCGCCGGACCTGACCCGCGCGGCCGGACCGTCGTCCTCACCCGCGGCGCCCCGTTCATGACCCTCGGCCGCGTCGTCATCCGGTAACCGTCACCGGCCCACCGGGATGCCGCTCCGCTCGGCCCACGCGCCGACGTCCTCCCGGCGCAACGCGGTCGCCAGCAGGTCCGGGAACAGGTCCGGCGTGCAGGCGAACGCGGGCGCCCCCAACTCCGACAACCGCGCCGCCAACTCGTGGTCGTACGCCGGCGTGCCGCTGTCCGACAACGCCAACAGCACCACCACCGTCACCCCGCTTCGCACCAACTCCCGCACCCGACGCCGCAACTCCTGCGCCACACCGCCCTCGTACAGGTCGCTGATCAGCACCATCACCGTGTCCGTCGGGCGGCGGACGAGCGACTGGCCGTACGCCACGGCCCGGTTGATGTCCGTGCCACCGCCCAACTGGGTGGAGAACAGCAGGTCCACCGGGTCGCTCAGTCGCTCGGTCAGGTCGACCACCTCGGTGTCGAACACGACCAGCTTCGTGTCCACCGCCTTCAACGACGCCAGCGACGCCCCGAGCACGGCGGAGTAGACGACCGACTCCGCCATCGAACCGGACTGGTCCACCAGCAGCACCACGTCCCGCAACGACGCCTGCCGGCTGCGCCGGCTGTTGCCGACCAGGTCCTGCACCACCACCGTCCCCTGCTCCGGCTGGTAGTGCCGCAGGTTGCGCCGGATCGTGCGCCCCCAGTCCACATCGGACAACCGCGGCCTGCTCGTGCGGCGCGACCGGTCCACCGCCCCGTGCACCGCGGCCAGCAGGCGGTCGGCGAGCCGGCGCTCGATGTCCTCCACGACCTTGCGCACCACCACCCGCGCCGTCTCCCGCGTGCGCTCGGGGATGGCGCCGGACAGCGAGACCAACGTGCCGACGAGGCCGACGTCCGGCTCGACGGCGGCCAACAACTCGGGCTCCAACAACAACTGCCGCAACCCCAACCGCTCCACCGCGTCCCGCTGCATCACCTGCACGACGGAACTCGGGAAGTACGTGCGGACATCCCCCAACCACCGGTGCAACACCGGCGACGACCCACCCAACCCCGCACCCCGCCGACCACCGGCCTCCACCGGCTCCCCACCGCCGTACAACCCGGACAACGCCGAATCGCGCCGCTGGTCGTCCTCACCCAAGGCCCCGAGATCCCCGGCGGACGCACCCAACAACAACCGCCACCGCCGGTGCCTCTCAGCCGCGATGTCCTGCGTCACAAGAACCACTGCTCCTCCGGCCACCGAGGCCCTCGGTCACACAATCGGGTGATCATCGCCTGAAAATGTACGGAAACACTGTTACCGCCCCTCGGTTAAAACCATGAGGAGCCCCTCCCAACCACCACCAACGCCAACCCCCGACCCTGGCCCCGACCTCGCCAACCACCCCACCGGCCGTCCCCCAGCCCACCGCCGATCGGCCGACAAACCCCACCCGACAACCCGCCCCCCACCGCCGTACCCCGGGTCCTGCCGCCCCGCCCCGGCTTCCAAGCCGCCCCGGCTTCCGGACCGCCCGCCGCCGCACCACCGCCATGCCGCCGCACCGCTGACCCCCATGTGACCCGGACCGCGTGCCCTGGACCGCGTGACTCGGACCCGCGCGCTGAGGGCCTCGCGGCCGAGAGCCTCGCGCGGCCGAGCGGGGTCGCGCGTCACGCGCCCGCCCCCAGCAGCCCGCGCACGTGCCCGACGAGCCGCGCCGCGATCTCCTCGTCCCAGCCACCCGCGCCCGCCGCCGCCCCACCACCGGCCGCCGTGCCCCGAACCCGGTCGCCGAGCATCCGCCGCTCGGCCGGGCTGAAGTCACCCACCGCCCGGCGCAGGAGCGGCAGCGCGGCGGCGAAGTCGGCACCCGACAGGCCAGTCAGCCACTCGTCCACGACGCCGAACAGCCGCGGGTCGGCGGTCAGCAGCGCTGCCGACCCGCGCAGGAAGCCCGCCACGAACGCGGTCGCGCCGGCGGTCAGCGAGACCGCCCGGTGCAGGCGGGTGGCGACCTGGTCGGAGTCCAGGACACCCGTCTCCCACAGCAGGCGGGTGGCGCGGCCGGTCGGCAGGCCGTGCGCGTCCGGCATCGCGACCAGCGACTCCAGCGCGCGCTGCCACGTGTCGCGGTGCTCGTCGTCGGCGGCCAGGCGAACCGCGTCGTCCGCGCCGTCGACCGCCCGGACCGCGCGTTCCGCCGTCTCCTCGTCCACCCCGCGGCACGCCAGCGGCAGGCCGACCGCGCCCCGCGCCAGCAACCCGTGCAACGCGACGCGCAACAGCTCCGGGTCCGTGCCGCGCACCGACCCGTAGCGCACCGTCGTGGCGAGGTCCGGCAGGGCGGCCAGCAGCTCCAGGGCGTCGGTCGCGGCGGCGGCGCAGCGGTCCAGGGCTCGGCGCGACGCGGCGACGGCCTCCGGGATCTCGCACCCCACGGCCTCGCTCAGCACCTCCGCGGCATCGACCACCCGCGTGGCCGCCGCGGCCCGGTTGACCAGCACCGTCCGCGAGGCCCCCTCGACCGTCGTGCCGTGCCGGGCCGCGACGGCCAACGCCACCGCGAACTCCGGCCGCCAGTGCAACTGCCACGCCTCCGCGAACGTCCCCAGCGTCCGCGTCGTGTCCGGCCTGCCCCACGGCACGTCCAGCACCGCCAACCGCCGCAACAACTTCGACCGCTCCCGATCGGTGTCCTTGCGCAGGTCGAACCGCACCGGCTTGACCTCCGCGGCGGTGGGCATGCGCAACCGGCGCTGCAACCGCGCGAGGTCCGCCGCCAACGGCGAGGTCGGCACGTCCCCACCGACCTCACCCAACCGCTCACCCACCACCAACCGCTCGTGCACCAACCGCAGCGGCGTCGCGTCACCCCCGCACAACACCGCCAGCGACGCCTCCATCACCTCCGACAACCCCGGCGACGGCCGCCCCCGCATCGCCGCCAGCGCGTCCGCCAGCCGCACGGCCTCCACCGCGCTCGCCGTCGACGCCGGCAGGTCCTCCGCCCGCAACACCGCGCACGCCTTCGCGAACCACCGCGGCACGGCGTCACCCCGCTCCGCGCACTCCCACAGGTGCGCGTACCAGCCCGGCGACGCCACCCCCGCGCCGTAACCCGACGACACCGCCAACCGACCGTGACTCCACGGCACCCAGGTGCCCGACACCTTCCTGCGCGGCAACCCCTTCAACGCCGCGGCGTCCACCGACGCGGCCGGCAGCGAACGCAGCGCGGGCACGTGCCACGCGCCCGCCACCACCGCGATCGGCCCGGCGACGTCCTTCAACGCCTGCCGCACGTTCTGCCGCATCGCGGCCTCCCGGCGCAACGTGCGCGCGTCCACCTGATCGGCGAACTCCTCCCGCAACGCGCCCATCGCCTCCGCGACCGCCTCCGCCAGGTCACGGGGGTCGGTGTGGTGCTCGACCACGTCCTCCCACCAGCGCTCCGGGTCGTCGAACCCCGCCGCCTCGGCCAACGTGCCCAACGGGTCGACCGCCGCCCGCGGCCCCTCCTCGCCGGCGGCGTCGCCCTCGTCCGCCAGGGACGCGGCGGCCGGCAGGTCGAAGAACCGCACCGGCACACCGTTCGCGTGCGCCCACGTCAACGCCCGCCACTCCGGCGAGAACTCCGCGAACGGCCAGAACGCGGCCCGCCCCGGCTCCGCCTCGTCGTGCAGCAGCAACGCCACCGGAGGCGTCAGGTCCGGCACGTGCCGCAGCAGCACGTCACCCTCCGGCGGCCCCTCGATCAGCACCACCTCCGGCCGCACCGCCGCCAACGCCGCCGCGACCATCCGCGCCGAACCCGGGCCGTGGTGCCGGATGCCGAGCAGCGTCACCCGCCCGGGCAACGGCTGTTCCCGCGCCATCAGCCCACCAGGTCCTGGCACGCCCGGTACAGGTCACGCCACTCGGCCCGCTCCTTCACCACCGCTTCCAGGTACTCCTGCCACGCCGCCGCGTCCGACACCCGGTCCTTCACCACCGCCCCGAGCAGCCCGGACGCCACCTCGTCGGCCGTGATCGCACCGCTGCCGAAGTGCCCGGCCAACGCCATGCCGCTCGTCACCACCGAGATCGCCTCGGCCGTCGACAGGCTGCCGCTCGGCTTCTTCAACTGCGTGCGCCCGTCCACAGTGGACCCGTTGCGCAGCTCCCGGAAGATCCGCACCACCCGCCGCACCTCCTCCAGCGCCGGCGGCTCCGCGGGCAGCTGCAACGCCCGACCCAGCTGTGCGGCACGGGTCGACACGATCTCCACCTCGTCGTCCTCCGTCGCGGGCGGCGGCAGCACCACGGTGTTGAAGCGCCGGGCGAGCGCCGACGACATCTGGTTCACGCCCCGGTCGCGGTCGTTCGCCGTGGCGATCACCGTGAACCCGGGCACCGCCTGCACCTGGATCCCCAGCTCCGGCACCGGCAGCGTCTTCTCCGACAGCACCGTGATGAACGAGTCCTGCACCTCCGCCGGCATCCGCGTCAGCTCCTCGACGCGCACCACCGCGCCCTCCCGCATCCCCTTCATCACCGGGCTCGGCACGACCGCCGCCTCCGACGGCCCCTCGGCGATCAACCGCGCGTAGTTCCAGCCGTACCGGACCTGGTCCTCACCCGTGCCCGCCGTGCCCTGCACGACCAGCGTCGAGTTGCCGCTCACCGCCGCCGCCAGGTGCTCCGACAGCCACGACTTCGCCGTCCCCGGCACGCCGACCAGCAACAACGCCCGATCGGTGACCAACGTGCCGACCGCCACCTCCACCAGCCGCCGGTCGCCGACGTACTTCGGCGTGATCACCGTGCCGTCGGGCAGCGTCCCGCCGAGCACGTAGGTGACCACCGCCCGCGGCGACAACCGCCACCGCGGCGGGCGCGGCCGGTCGTCCGCCGCCGCCAGGGCCGCCAGCTCGGCGGCGTACTGCTGTTCCGCGGCGGGCCGCAGCACGGGTTCGGTGGTCACTGGCTTTCCTCCCGGTGGTTGAACGCCTCGCGCAACTGCATCCGCAGGCGCAGCACGTCGAGTTCGACGGTGTGCTCGGGCCAGCGCTCGGTGATGCGGTCCCAGTTCGCGCCGAGCACCTCGGCGTCACCCCTGGCCAGCAGCACCGCGGGCGGGCGGCCGGCGCGCCACCTCGGGTCGCGCATCCCGGTGTAGCGGTCGAGCAGGTCCTCGGTCGCCCGCGGGCTCCACGGCCCCGGCAACTGCGAGCAGGCGTGGTCGAGCAGGTCGTAGTTCCACTGCCGCGACACCTCGACGACGGTCCGCGCGGCCAGGTCGGCGGGCAACCCGCCGAGCATCTCCAACTGCTCCATGCCGGTCAGCGCCCGCGTCGCCGCCACCGCCCACGGCCGGGCGTCGTCGGCCAGCCGCAGGTTCTGCGCCACGCCGCGCAGCAACGCGCTCGCCCACGGCCCGCGGGCCAGTTCGGCGGCGGCACCGGCGTCGTCGGTCTGCAGGCGGGCGGTCCAGTGCTGCGGCGGCACGCTGGCCGCCGCACCGCGCAACCGACCCGCGACCCCCGCCTCGGAACCGTCCCTCATCAGGTCACGGGCCTCTTCGGGGTCGGGCGTGGTCTCGGCCCACAACTCCTCGGACTGCACGTCGAAGCCGTCCGCGGTGCGCCACAGGCCGCGGTGGAGGCGTTCGGCGGCGCGTTCGGCGAGGGCGGACGCGGGCAGGGTGCGCAGCAGCCGCAGCGCCTCGTCGTGCACGCCGATCGCGCGGTCGTCCAGCGCCCGTTCGAGCAGCGGTTCGTCGTCGGGGCCCAGGTTCACCTCCAGGGCGCTGATCAGCACCTGGCGGTCGGTGGCGCGGCGCTGGAGGTCGAACCGCTCGGCCACGAACGCGCGGACCTTCGCCGGGTCCTGGTTGCGCGCGCGGCGCAGGGCGGCGAGGCGGGACGTGCCGGGCAGGTCGAGGGCCTCGTCGAGGTCGACCTCCTCCGCGACCACGCCGGCGGCGGCCCACGCCCAGGCCGGCCGGATGCCCGCCAGCCACCGGCCGCGGGTGCCGAGGACGGCGGACACGGCCGGGCGGAGGCCGGGGTGGGCGGTGCCCAGGCCCAGCAGCGCGGGGAGTTCGCGGTGGTCGGCGACGACGCGGGCGGCCTTCGCCATGCCGCACCACTCCGTCAGCAGGACCTGGTCGTCCAGGGCCAGGATCTGGACCAGCACGGAGCCGGCGGCGGGGTGTGCGCGCACGTCGGCGGCAGCGGTGGCGGGGCTGGAGGCGGCGGGGCTGGAGGCGGCAGGGGCCGGGGGGAGTAGTGGGGTGTCGATCGGTGGGGGGAGTTCGGCGCCGTGCGCGGCCACGCCCAGGGCGGCGAGGCGGTCCAGCAGGGCGCTCGGGGTGGTGTCCGCGCGGTGAGCGCCGACCAGGGCCGCTTGGACGGCCTCGTCCCATTCGGCTTGGAGGGTCATCGGTGGCCGCCCTCGGCGATCCGGGCCGGGTGGGGTGGTTGGCCGGTCGCGGTTCCTCGTGTGCAACCGAGGTACGGGAACGGTGTTTCCGTACATTTCCGGGCGATGATCACCCGATCGTGCGACGAGGCTCCGTGCTCCTTGATCATCCCACGACCTCCGGCGTCCCGCCCGGCTCGGCCACCGCTCCCAGGCGCAGGTCGCGGCCGTTCCACAACCCCCACGCGTCGAACGCCCCGCCGCCCGTCAGGGCCAACGCCTGGTCCAGCGCCAGGTCGCCGCGCACGGGCAGCCCCCGGCTCGTCGGGTCCACCAGGTAGCGCGTGTCCTCGGTGACCCGGACCGGCCCGCAGCCCACCGGGTGCAGGCGTTGCCACGGATCGCCCACCAGGTGCTCGGCGACCTCCGCCAGGGCCTCCCGCCACGTCCCCGGAACCGGAACCGGAACCGACTCCGGCCGGGCCTCCGTCAGCAGCTCACCCACCGCCACCCGGTGCGGCGGCACGCCGGGGTACGGGTGCAGCACCCCTCGCACCGGCACGCCGTGCGCCAACGGCGGCACGGGGCGGGCACCCCCACCGGCGTGCCGCACCGCCACCACCCACCCGTGCGCACGCCCCCACACCCACTGCCGCACGGTCCGCACCAGGCCGTCGTCGGACTCCAGCTTCAGCAGCGGCACCCACTGGTCCGACCACCCGGGACCGGCGCGCACCTCCTCCTCGGCCACCGAGAACCCCAGCCGGCGGCGCACCACCGGGTCGGACGACTCGGCCAGCCGCGCCAGCAGGTGCAGCCCGCCCAACCGGTCCGCCGCGTCGTGCGCCCAGCGCGGCCCGCCCGCCGCGACGATCCCCCGCACCTCGTCCACCGCCGACGCCAGCCCCTTGGCCTGCGCGTCGACCATCCGGGCCTGGACCGAGTGCCACCACGCCGCGTCCCGCGCCGGCAACCCGGCCAGCCCGGCGCCGGCCACGTCACCCAGCCAGTCGGTCAACCCGGCGACCCCGGCGCGCACCGCCCCCTGCCTGGCCAGGGCCGTCTTCTCCTTGGCCCTGGCCCGCCGCAGCACGGCCTCCGGCGACTCGTCCGCCACGACCGGCGCGGCCCGCGTGCGCCGGGCCAGCCACTCCGCCACCCAGTCGGGCGGCTCGCCTTCGGGCAGCGGCTCCCGCGCGTCGCGCAGCTGCAGCGCCAGCGCGTGCTTGCACGGGAACTTCCGCGACGGGCACGAGCACTTCGTCGCGCGGTCGGTCAGGTCGACGCACACCTGGTACGGGCTCTTGCCGCTGCCGGCGCACAGGCCCCACAGGGCGGTGCCGTCACGACCCGTCCCCTGCCAGCCGGAGGACCCCGCCAGCCGGGTGGCGCTGGTCGCCACCCGGCCGTCCGGGGCCTGCTCCAGAAGCGCTCGTGCGTCCATGCCGGCAGACGTTAGAGGGGCGCACCGACAAAAAGCCGATCAGTCCCGGTCGGGACCCCGACGTGCCCAGGACCAGGCGTACGCGGGGTCCTCGGACGCCAGCGCGGCCTCGCCCAGCTCCAACGGCCGGAAGGTGTCCACCATGACCGCGGTCTCGTCGAAGTGATCAACGCCCAGCGCCGCCTCGACCGCGCCCGGCTGCGGCCCGTGCGTGCAGCCCGACGGGTGCAGCGACAGCGAGCCGATGCCGATGCCCGAGCCCTTGCGCGCCTCGTAGTTGCCGCCGACGTAGAACATCAGCTCGTCGGAGTCCACGTTCGCGTGGTTGTAGGGCACGGGGATCGCCAGCGGGTGGTAGTCGACCTTGCGCGGCACGAACGAGCACACCACGAAGTTCGGGCCCTCGAACGTCTGGTGCACCGGCGGCGGCTGGTGCACGCGGCCCGTGATGGGTTCGAAGTCGCGGATGTTGAACGCCCACGGGTACAGGCAGCCGTCCCAGCCGACGACGTCGAACGGGTGGTTCGCGTAGGTGAACCGGGTGAGGCCGGCGCGGTGCCGCACGAGCACGTCCACGTCCTCGCCGTCGACCAGCAGCGGCTCCACCGGGCCGCGGACGTCCCGCTCGCAGTACGGCGAGTGCTCCAGGAACTGGCCCTTGGCCGACAGGTACCGCTTCGGCGGTCCGATGTGCCCGGTGGCCTCCAGCACGAGGATGTCCATGGGTTGGGAAGGCACCACGCGGTACGTGCACGACGTCGGCAGCACGACGTAGTCGCCCTCGCCGACGGGCAGCGCGCCGTACACCGTCTCCACGACGCCCTCGCCGGAGCGCACGTAGAGCAGCTCGTCGCCGGCCGCGTTGCGGTACAGCGGGCTGGGCGCGGTGGCGGTCACGAACGCGATCACCACGTCGGCGTTGCCGAACAGCGTGCGGCGGCCGGTGACCGCGTCGACCTCGGTGGAGTCCCAGCTCAGCGCCGGTGTCTTGAAGTGGCGGGGCTTGAGCGGGAGGTTCGGCGCCAGCGTGCCGCGGTCGTCCTCGACGGTGACCGCGTCGACGATCGCGGTCGGCAGGTGGCGGTGGTAGAGCAGCGCCGAGTCGGCCGAGAAGCCCTCGACCCCCATGAGCTCTTCCGCGTACAGCCCGCCCTCCGGGGTGCGGAACTGCGTGTGGCGCTTTCGGGGGATCTCACCCACCTGGCGGTAGTACGCCATGGTTCACTCCGGGCGTTCGATAGTCGGACATCTTTGTTCATTGACCGGTACGCCACTAGCGTGTCAGCCGTGTCAAGCGCCTTCGAACTCCGTGCGCCCGGTCCACGCGGCACTCCGCCCCTGCTCGCGAGGCTTGTCGACGACGCCGCACTGTTCCCGCCGGGCAACGCGTCCATGCCCGACGCGGTGCGCGGCCACCTCGACGCGCGGTCCGGGGAGTGGGCCGGTGCGGTCGGCCTGTTCCTGTGCCCCGCGTCGCGACTGGCCGAGCTGATCACCGAGCTGATCAAGGTCAAGCCGGTGAAGCCGGTCGCCCTGTCGCTGGTCATCGACACGGGCCTGGGAGGTGTCCCGAAGGCCGTGTCGATCGTCGAGTCCCGCAGCGAGCTGCTGGCGCTGCGGATGGTGGAGATGCCCGCCCCGTCCGACGTGGACGAGGTGTGGCTCGAACGCGTCTCCGAGTTCGTGCCCGAGGACGTCATCCGGGTGGTCGAGCCGCGGCGCGGCGGGGCCGAGTGGCTGGACGGCGTGCGCCGCGTCATCGAGCACGGCAGCTGGCCCAAGCTGCGCTGCGGCGGGGTCAGCAGGGAGAACTTCCCCAGCGTGGACGAGGTCGCCGACTTCCTGTCCGTGGTCAGCGGCGGCGGGGTGGCCTTCAAGGCGACCGCGGGCCTGCACCACGCCGTGCGGCACACCGACAGCGAGACCGGGTTCACCCACCACGGGTTCCTCAACCTGCTCGTGGCCACCGCCCGCTCGCTGTCCGGCGGTGACGTGCGGGGCGCGCTGTCCAGCACGGACGCCGTCGCGCTCGGCGAGGAGGCGAGCGGCCTGTCCGACCAGGCCGCGCACGCGGTCCGCGGCGTGTTCGCCTCGTACGGGTCATGCTCGCTGGACGAGCCGATCGCCGACCTCGAGGAGCTGGGGCTGCTGTGAGCTGGATCGAGGACCCCGCGTTCACCGCCGACGCGCCGTTCGGGCCGCAGACGCTGCCCTACGGCGTCGTGCCCGAGGGGGTGGCCGTGCGGGTGGGCGACCGGGCGCTGCCGCTGCGCGGGCTGGCCCTGGGCGAGCGGCTGGAGCCCCTGGTGGCCACGGGCACGCTGGACGCCCTGCTGGCGGCCGGGCGGCCCGCGTGGAGCGAGCTGAGGGCCCGGCTGGTCGAGATCGTCTCGGCCGCGTCCGCGCCCCGCGGCGCGGAGCTGGTCGGCCTGGAGGGCGCGGTGCTGCCGTTCGCCGTGGCCGACTACGTGGACTTCTACTCGTCGCGCCACCACGCGGAGAACGTCGGCCGGATCTTCCGCCCCGACGGCGACGCGCTGCTGCCGAACTGGACGCACCTGCCCATCGGCTACCACGGCCGGGCCGGGACGGTGGTCGTCTCCGGCACGCCGGTCGTGCGCCCGCACGGGCAGCGCCGGTCGAAGCCCGGTCCGGTGTTCGGGCCGTCGGCGAGGCTGGACATCGAGGCCGAGGTCGGGTTCGTGTGCGGCGGGCCCGTCGCGTCGCGGCTGACGCCCGACCAGGCCGTCGACCACGTGTTCGGGGTGGCGCTGGTCAACGACTGGTCGGCGCGCGACATCCAGGCGTGGGAGTACCAGCCGCTCGGGCCGTTCCTCGGCAAGTCGTTCGCCACGTCGGTCTCGGCGTGGATCACGCCGCTGGAGGCGTTCGCGGTCGCCCGCGTCTCGCCGCCGCCGCTGGGCAACGACGTGCTGCCGTACCTGGTCGAGGAACGGGCGTGGGGCCTGGACATCGACCTGGAGGTCGAGTGGAACGGCACCGTCGTGTCCCGGCCGCCGTTCCGCGAGATGTCGTGGACGTTCGCGCAGCAACTCGCGCACCTGTCGTCGAACGGCGCTACCGTTCGGCCGGGCGACCTGATCGCGTCGGGCACCGTGTCCGGCCCGACCCGCGACGAGCGCGGCTCCTTCCTGGAGCTGAGCTGGGGCGGGAAGGAGCCGGTGGTGCTCGACGACGGCGAGCGGACGTTCCTGGAGGACGGCGACACGGTGCGGATCACCGCGACGGCTCCGGGTGAGGGCGGTTCGGTCGTCGGGCTGGCCGAGGTGGTCGGCACGGTCGCTCCCGCCGACGAGAGGTAGACCGTGGTCAGACCCGATCCGCGCGGCCGGCTGCCGGCGCCCGCGTCCAAGGAGAGCTCGCTGACCCTGGAGCGGGGCCTGGCCCTGCTCCAGGCGGTGGCCGACGCGGAGTCGGAGGCGCCGTCGATCAGCGAGCTGGCGTCGGCGATCGGCGCGTCCCGGGCGGCGGTGTACCGGCTGCTGGTGCCGTTGCAGTCGCGAGGGCTGGTGCGCCGCGAGGGGTCGAAGGTGCGGCTCGGGCTGGGCGTGCTGCGGCTGGCGTCCAACGTGCTGCCGCAGCTCCGGCTGGCCGCGCAGCCCGCGCTGCGGACGCTGGCCGAGGCCGTGGGCGCGACCGCGCACCTGACCGTGGCCGACGGCAGCGAGGCGCAGGCGGTGGCCGTGGTCGAGCCCTCGTGGACGGCGTACCACGTGGCGTACCGGGTCGGGTCGCGCCACCCCGTGCACCGGGGTGCGGCGGGCAAGGCGATCGGGCTGTCGCCGGAGGGGCGGCAGTGGGTGCCGTCGACGGGTGAGCTGCAGCCGGGGGCGTTCGGCGTGGCGGCGCCGGTGCGGGGCGTGCCCGGGCTGCGGGCCAGCGTGGGCGTGGTGGCCCTGGAGAAGCTGGACGGCGAGGTGGTGGGGCCGCAGGTGGTGCGGGCGGCGCAGGAGGTCGCCGACGCGTTGCGCTGACGCGCACCCCCACCGTGCGGCACTCACCGCGGACCAAGGAGAACGACGTGACCGCTCTTCCCCGGAATTCCCGGAAATCGCGGAACCCGGCCGCCGAGCCGCACTTGTTCACGGTCGCCGACTACGCCGCGCTCGGAGAACCCGAGTCCGGGTACACCGAGCTGCAAGAGGGTCGCGTCCTGTTGTCACCGAGCCCGTCACCCGACCACAACCACGCGTCGCTGCGGCTCGCGATGCAGTTCTTGGAGCAACTGCCCCCGGACCTGGAAGTCATCCAGGACGTCGATCTCGACCTCGAACTGGTCCCCCCGGGCGAACCGGGCTTCTCACGACGGCCTGACCTGGTGGTGATCCCGCGCGGTGCGCGGGACCGGGTCTCCGAGGAAGGCGGCTTGCTGCGGGCGTCCGAGGTCGTGGTGGTGGTCGAGATCGTGTCGCCCGGTTCGAAGCGGCTCGATCGGGTGATCAAGCGCGGCGAGTACGCGGACGCCGGCATCCCGCACTACTGGATCGTGGATCTGGACCACCCGATCTCGCTGGTCGCCTGTCACCTCGCCGGGGAGTTCGGGTATCAGGACGCCGGTGACGTCGTCGGTGGGTTCACCACCTCCGTGCCGTTCCCGGTGACGCTCGCGCTGGACGCGCTCGTCTGAACTTCCCCGGGCCCTCCGCCCGGGTGGATCTCCGGCACCCCGGATTCGTGCAGCACGACCCGGCGGCCCGGGAAGGCGCGGCGCGCGGTGGCCGCGTCGCGCTCGTCGAAGTCGCCGTGGAGCACCGGGACGCCGTCGACCGGCTCGCACTTCTCCGTCGGCCGGCGCCAGGCCCGGGCGTCCGGGGTGAACAGCTCGTGCGGTGGCGGCAGGTCGGGGCCCTCCAGATCCCGCGTGCGAAAGACCCCGGCCGATCGACCGGCCCGTCTACCAGTCCCCGATCGAGCGGGAACGGGCGCGGTCGGGGTCGCGGTCGCGTCAGCCCGTGACGGCCTGCCACGCGGCGAACAGGGCGAACGCGGCGAACACGAAGCCGCTCACCCGCTGGATGAGGTGCGTCGGGATGCGCGAGGCGATCTTGCGGCCCACCACGACCGCGATGCCGGCCACCAGGGTCAGCGCCAGGAACGCGCCCAGGCCCACGAACACCGGGCTGGCGTAGCGCGCCGACAGGGCGGCCGTCGCGAGCTGCGAGGCGTCGCCCCACTCGGCCGCGAACAGCACGCCGAACGACGTCAGCGCCGCCCGCCAGAACGTCACCTGACCGGGGCCCGAGGAGGACGCGTCGGTCTCGTCCGCGTCCTTCGAGAAACCCTCTTTGAGCAGCAGGAACGAGCCCACGCCGAACAGCACCGCGACCACCGCCGCCACCACCCGGTCGGGCAGCAGGGTCAGCACGCCGCCGAACGTCGCCGCCACCACGCACTGGATCGCGAACGCCGCCGTCACCCCGGCGAACACCGGCCAGGCGCGGTACCTCGTGGTCAGCACCAGCGTCGCGATCATGGTCTTGTCCGGCAGCTCGGCCAGGAAGACGATCGCGAAAGCAGTCGCCAGGGCGATCAGTTCGGGTGCCACGGGTACCTCCGACGTCCGATGAGAACCCGGACGGAGGCAGCACGACCCCGACCGGGCGTGGTGCGCTGCCCGGCCGGAGGTCTCGTTCGCCCGCGGTGCGGCGGGTGAGGGACCGGATCCGCACGCGGCGGACCAGTGTGTCGATCCTCTCGCCCCGGTCGTGGTGACCCGGGGGAACTACTCCCCTCTGGCACGACCAGACTACCCCGCCGGGGGAGGCGCACCCGCTGTGACGGTGCTTACCGGGACCTTGGTCCCGATCCGCACGGGACCGTCGTACCTGGGGAACGGGCACCCACCCCACCTACGGTCGTCCCGTGGACGTCCTCGACCTGGCACGGTGGCAGTTCGGCATCACCACCGTCTACCACTTCCTGATGGTGCCGCTGACCATCGGGCTCTCCCTGCTGGTCGCGGGGATGCAGACCGCGTGGGTGCGCACGGGTCACCGCAAGTACCTGGCCATGACGAAGTTCTGGGGCAAGCTGCTGCTGATCAACTTCGCCATGGGCGTGGTGACCGGCATCGTGCAGGAGTTCCAGTTCGGCATGACGTGGAGCGCCTACTCGCGCTTCGTCGGCGACGTGTTCGGCGCGCCGCTGGCCATGGAGGGCCTGGTCGCGTTCTTCGTCGAGTCGACCTTCCTGGGCCTGTGGATCTTCGGCTGGGACCGGCTGCCGAAGAAGGTCCACCTGGCCTGCGTGTGGGCGTTCTCGCTGGCCACGATCGCGTCGGCGTACTTCATCCTGGCCGCGAACTCGTGGATGCAGCACCCGGTGGGCGTGGAGCTGGTCGACGGCCGGCCGCGGCTCACCTCGATCTGGGCGGTGCTGGGCAACAACACCGTGCTGGCCGCGTTCCCGCACACGGTCTTCGGCGCGTTCGCCGTCGCCGGCGCGTTCCTGGTGGGCGTCGCGGCGTGGCACCTGTGGCGGCGCAGCGACGACGGGCCGGTGTGGCGCGCGTCGGTCAAGTTCGGGACCTGGGTGGGCGTCGTGGCGTTCGCCGGGCTCGCCGTCAGCGGCGACGTGCAGGGCAAGCTGATGTTCGAGCAGCAGCCGATGAAGATGGCGGCGGCCGAGGCGCTGTGCCACACGGAGTCGCCCGCGGCGTTCTCGGTGTTCGCGATCGGCGACGTGTCGCGGCCCGACTGCGAGAACGTCAAGAGCATCACGGTGCCGGCGCTGCTGTCGTTCCTGGCGCACAACGACTTCGACACCGAGGTCATGGGCATCGAGGACCTCGTGCCGCTCTACCAGGAGAAGTACGGCGCGAACTACCCCGTCGACCCGAAGCTGGGCGAGCTGTCGGGTCGACCGATCGACTACGTGCCCAACCTGCCCGTCACCTACTGGGGCTTCCGGCTCATGATCGGGTTCGGCGCGCTGGCGGCGGGCGCCGGCGTGCTGGTCCTCTGGCTGACGCGCGCCGGCCGGGTGCCGCGCGGCCGGTGGTTCGCGTGGCTCGCCCTCGGGAGCATCGCGACGCCGTTCCTGGCCAACAGCTTCGGCTGGATCTTCACCGAGATGGGCCGGCAGCCGTTCGTGGTGGTGCCCAACCCGAGCGGGGTGGACGGGGTGTGGATGTTCACCGCGCGTGCCGTGTCGTCGTCGACACCGGGGGAGGTGTTGACGTCGCTGATCGCCTTGACGCTCGTCTACGGGGTGCTGGCGTGCGTCGAGGTGTTCCTGATCCGGCGGTACGTCCGCGCTGGAGTGGCGGGCGTGCTGCCGGCTCGGGGACCGGACCGCCCGGCCGAGCGCGACGACGACGTCCTGTCGTTCGCCTACTGAGAGGGGGAGCCGTGGAGACGCTCTGGTTCTGCGTGATCGCCCTGCTGTGGCTGGGCTACCTGTTCCTGGAGGGGTTCGACTTCGGCGTCGGGATGCTGCTGCCCGTGCTGGGCCGGTCGGAGCGCGAGCGGCGGGTGCTGATCAACACGATCGGGCCCGTGTGGGACGGCAACGAGGTGTGGCTGCTGGTCGCGGGCGGCGCGACGTTCGCCGCGTTCCCCGACTGGTACGCCTCGCTGTTCAGCTCGGCCTACCTGCCGCTGGTGCTGTTCCTGCTGGCGCTGATCGGCCGCGGGGTGGCGTTCGAGTACCGCGGCAAGGTCGACTCGGCGCGGTGGCGGCGCACCTGGGACGCGGTGATCGTCACCGGGTCGTGGGTCGCGACCCTCGGGGTGGGCCTGGTGCTGTCGGCGAACGTGTTCGGGATGCCGCTGGACGCCGCCGGCGACCGCGTCGGCTCGCCGTTCGCGGCCATCCGGCCGGAGACGCTGCTCGGCGCGGCGGCGGTCGCCGGGTACGCGCTGGTGCACGGCGCGGTGTTCCTGTCGCTGAAGACCGAGGGCGAGGTGCGGGAACGGGCGCGGGCCCTGGCGCTGCGGGTCGCGCCGGTCGCGCTGCTGCCGCTGCTGGTGCTGCTGCTGACCGTGCAGCTGCGGTTCGGGTCGGTGTGGACGTGGGCCGCGTCGGTCGTGGTGGCGCTGGCCGCGTTCGGTGCGTACGCGCGGCTGGCCCTGCGGCGCGAGGGGCAGGCGTTCGCGCTGATGGGCGTCGCGGTGGCGGCGTCGGTGGCGGCGCTGTTCGGCGCGCTGTACCCGAACGTGCTGCCGTCGACCGTGGACCCGGCGTGGTCGCTGACGGTCGAGGGCGCCGCGTCGAGCCCGTACACGCTGACCGTGATGACGTGGGTGGCCGCGTTCGGCACGCCCGCCGTGCTCGTCTACCAGGGCTGGACGTACTGGGTGTTCCGCAGGCGGATCGGCACCCGGCACATCCCCGAGGTGCACGTCCCGTGAACTTCCCCGGAGCCCCTTCCGCCACGAAGCCGGGGAGAGGCCCGCTCGGCGCGCTGCCGGCGCTCTCGCGCTCGGCGCGCCGGGCGTTGGCCTGGTGCGCGCTGCTGGCCGGGCTGACCGCGGGCGCGGTGGTGTGGCAGGCCGTGGCGCTGGCGTCGGCGCTGGTGGGCGGCGGGTCGCCGGCGTGGTTGGCGGCGGCGGTCGTGGTGCGGGCCGGGTTGGCGTGGGCGACCGAGTCGGTGGCCGCGCGGGCCGCGGCCGGCGCGAAGGAGGAGCTGCGGGCCGCCGTGCTGGACCGGGCGCTCGGCCTCGGGCCGTCGTGGATCGTGGCCCGGGGGCCCGCGTCGCTGGCGGTCGTCGCGACCAAGGGCCTGGACGCGCTGGACGCCTACTTCACCAAGTACCTGCCGGCGCTGGTGACGACGGCCGTCGTGCCGGTGGCGGTGGGCGCGTGGGTCCTGTGGGCGGACCCGACGTCGGCGGTGCTGATCGCCGTGACGCTGCCGCTGATCCCGGTGTTCGCGATCCTGATCGGCCGGTTCACGTCGGCGCGGGTCGAGGCGGCGGCGTCGGCGCTGGAGCGGCTGTCGGGGCGGCTGGCCGAGCTGGTGCGGGCGCTGCCGGTGCTGACCGCGTTCGGGCGCGCGGCGGCGCAGGCGTCGGCCGTGCGGGAGGTCGGCGAGCGGTACCGGCGGGCGACGATGGGCACGCTGCGGGTGGCGTTCCTGTCGGCGCTGGTGCTGGAGGTCGTCGCGTCGCTGTCGGTGGCGCTGATCGCGGTCGGCATCGGGCTGCGGCTCGTGTCGGGGGAGATGACGCTGTTCACGGGCCTGGTCGTGCTGATCCTCGCGCCCGAGTGCTACCTGCCGCTGCGGGCGGCGGGCGCGGCCCACCACGCCTCGGAGGACGGGGTGGAGGCCGTGCGGCGGGTCGCCGAGGTGCCCGAACCCGGACCCGGCGCGGACCGCGGCGAGCCGGTCGAGGGGGTCGAGGTGCGCGACCTGCGGGTGCGGCGGCGGGGGCGGTTCGCGCCCGACGGCGTCGGCTTCCGGGTGCGGCCCGGCGAGGTGCACCGGCTCGACGCGCCCAGCGGCGCCGGCAAGTCGACGGTGTTCGGCGTGCTGCTGGGGTTCGTCACCCCGGACGGCGGGTCGGTGTCGGTGGACCGGTCGGCCATCGCCTGGGTGCCCCAGCGACCCGCGTTCGCCGGGCGGACGGTGGCCGACGAGCTGGAGCTGACCGTCGGGCGGGTGGACCGCGAGGTGCTCGCCTCGGTGGCGGCGGAGCACCTGGTGGCGCGGCCGATCACGGAGCTGTCGACGGGGGAGCGGCAGCGGGTGGCGCTGGCCCGCGCGTTGACCCGGGTGCGGGACGGCGCGACGGTGCTGCTGCTGGACGAGCCGACCGCGCACCTGGACCCGGCGACGGCGGCGAAGGTGATGGCGGCCGTGCGGCGGGCCGCCGAGGGCGGTGCGGCGGTCGTGCTGGCGACCCACCGGGTGGTGGGGGAGCAGGTGGGGGAACCCGCGGCGACGCGGGCGGTGGGCGTGGTGGACGACCGGCCGGCCGTCCCGCGCACCCCGCGCCCCACCCGGCGGCTGCTGGCCGGGGCGCTGCTGGGCGTGGCGGCGTCGGCGAGCGGGGTGGCGTTGACGGCGGTCGCGGCGCACCTGATCGCCAGGGCGGCGACCCAGCCGCCGATCCTCACGCTGTCCGTGCTGGTCGTGGGCGTGCGGACGTTCGCGCTGGCCAAGGGCGTGCTGCGGTACCTGGAGCGGTTGGTGACGCACGACGCCGCGTTCCGGTTCGCCGAGTCGCTGCGGGTCCGGCTGTGGCGCGGCCTGCGACCCGGTCGGGCGGAGCTCACCCGCCTGGTGGACGACGTGGACACGGTCCGCGACCTGGTGCCGCGCGTGCTCCAGCCGCCGTTCGTCGCGGCGGGGGTGTCGGCCGCGGCGGTGGCGCTGTTCGCGTTCGTCGAGCCGGTGGCCGGGCTCGCCCTGGCTGCGGCGCTGGTCGTCGGCGGCACGCTCGCCCCGGTCGTCGCGGTGCTCGTCGAACGGCGGGCCACGGCGGTGCTGACCGAGGGGCGGCGCGAGGTGTCGGAGCGGGTGCTGACCCTGCTGACGGCCGCGCCGGACCTGATCGCGTTCGGCGCGGACCGGGGGGTGCGCGCCGAGCTGGCCCGCCGGGACGCCGAGCTGGCCCGGCAGGCGCGCCGCCAGGCGCTGGGCGCGGGCGCGGCGACCGGCGTCGTGCACCTGACGGTCGGGCTGGCGTCGGCGGTGTGCATCGGCCTGGCCGGCGGGGTGGACCCGCTGCTGGTGCCGGTGCTCGGCCTGGTGCCGCTGGCGCTGGCCGAGGTGTTGGGCACGCTGCCGGCGGCGGCGCAGCACCGGGCGGCGCTGCGCGAGTCGTACGGCCGGATCGCGCGGGAAGCGGCGGGCTCGGCGTCGGCGGGAAGGGTCGAGGGCGGCGCGGTCGGTGGCGCGGTCGGGCTCGAAGGGGTGACGGCGCGGTGGCCCGGCAGCGCGGAGCCCGTGCTGGAGGGGGTGACGGTCGACCTGCCCGCCGGCGCGAAGGTCGCCGTGGTCGGCCCGTCGGGCTCGGGCAAGTCGAGCCTGTTCGCGCTGCTGCTGGGCTTCCTCGAACCCGAGCGGGGGATCGTGTGGCGGCCCGACCGCATCGCCTGGTGCCCCCAGGAGCCGATGCTGGTCACCACCACGGTCCGCGAGAACCTCCGGCTGGGCGACCCTCGGGCGGATGACGACCGGTTGCGCTGGGCGCTCGACGTCGCCGGTGTCCGGCTCGACCTCGACACCGCGATCGGCCCGACGCTGCTGTCCGGCGGCGAGGCGCAACGCGTTGCGCTGGCCCGCGCCCTGCTCCACGACGCCGACCTCGTGCTGCTGGACGAGCCGACCGCCCACCTGGACGAGCCGACCGCCGCCGCGCTGCTGGACCGGCTGGACGACGTGCTGCGGGACCGCACGGTGGTCCACATCACCCACCGGCCCGCCGAGGCGGAGCGCGCCGACCTGGTGCTGGACGTCACCGGCGGCAGGCTGCGGACCAGGGCCTACCGTTGACGACCGTGGACCCCGCCCGCGTGCTCGCCGCGTCGACCGAGATCACCTCGGCCGCCCTGGCGGGCGACGACCCCGACGCCGTGCTGCCCCTGGTGGTGCGCAGCGCCGTCGAGCTCGCGGGCGCGGACCTCGGGCTGGCCATGGTCACCGCCGAGGACGGCACGCTGACCGTGGAGGCGTCCTCGGGCGACGACGACCCGGTGGGCGTGGTGCTGTCGAGCCGTTCGTCGGCCGCGCGGGCGGCGCGGACGGGCGTGCCCGTGGTCGCCGACGACTTCACCACCGACCCGCGCACCGCGCCGTTCGTGCCGAAGGCGCTGCGCGGCTACGGGCCGTTCGCCGTCGCGCCGTTCGGCACGAACGAGCGCAGGATCGGCGCGCTGGCGGTGTACCGGCGCAAGGGCGCGCGGCCGTTCAGCCCGGACACCGTCGAGGTGCTGGCCGCGTTCGCCGCGCAGGCGGGCCTGGCCGTCGTCCTGGCCGAGGGCTCGACCGCGCGCCAGCGGGTGGCGGTCTACCAGGAGCGCGAGCGCATCGCCCGCGACCTGCACGACGTGATCATCCAGCGGCTGTACGCGACGGGCGTGCAGCTGGAGCTGCTGGACCGGCGGCTCAGGCTGGAGGGCCGGGAGGCGCGCCGCCTGGCCGAGTGCGTCGACCAGCTCGACCAGACCATGGCGGAGGTCCGCGCGACCGTCCGGGCGCTGCGCAGCGCCGACCCCGGCAAGCCCGGCGACGTCGACCTCAGGGGCTCGGTGCTGGCCGAGGCGCGCACGGCGGGTGAGCTGCTGGGGTTCGAGCCGGAGGTGCGGGTCGAGGGCGACCTGGCCGACGTGCCCGCCGACCTGGCCGACCACGCCCGTGCCGCGCTGCGGGAGGCGCTGTCCAACGTCGTGCGGCACTCGGGGGCGGGCCACGTCGGCATCGCCCTGCGCCGCGCACCCGGCCGGCTGGACCTGGAGGTCGCCGACGACGGCTGCGGCATCCCGCGGGGCGTGGCCAAGCGCGGCCTGCGGCACCTGGAGGAACGCGCCCTGGCCGCGGGCGGCGGCTGCGAGATCACCTCGTCCCCCCGCACGGGCACCACGATCACCTGGCACGTGCCGCTGCCCGGCTGACCGGCCGCCACCTCCGCCCGGGGCCCGTCAGCGCGAGCGGCGGGCGACCCAGGCAGCGGCCTGGGTGCGGCGCTCCATGCCCAGCTTCGACAGCACGGCGGTGACGTAGTTCTTCACGGTCTTCTCCGCCAGGAACAGCCGCTCGGCGATCTGCCGGTTCGTCAGGCCCTCGCCGATCAGCTCCAGCACCCGCCGCTCCTGCTCCGTCAGCGCGTCCAGCACGTCCACCTCGACCGGCCGGCGCAGGCGGTCCAGGACGCGGGCCGTCGTCTGCGGGTCCAGCAGCGAGCGGCCGGCCGCCACCTCGCGCACGGCGGTCACCAGGTCCTGGCCCCGCACCTGCTTGAGCAGGTACCCCGACGCCCCCGCCATGATCGCACCGACCAGCGCCTCCTCGTCGTCGAACGCGGTCAGCACCAGGCACCTCGGGCCCCCCGGCAGGGCGCGCAGCCGCCGGCACAGCTCCACCCCGCCGCCGTCGGGCAGCCGCACGTCCACCACGGCCACGTCCGGTCGCGTCGCCGAGGCGCGGACCAGGGCCTCGTCCACCCCGCCCGCCTCGGCGACCACCGAGATGTCGTCCTCGTCCTCCAGCAACTCGCGCAGACCCCTGCGCACCACCTCGTGGTCGTCTACGAGCAACACTCGCACCGGCACGAACCAACCATAGGTCGAATGCCGGTACCCACCGCGCCCGCCCGCCAAGACAGTGCAGGCATGCTCGTACGCGCGATCGAGGAAGCCGACCGGATCGTCGTCGGCAGGCTGGTGCTCGAACTCTGGGGCGCCCACACCGCCGTCGCCCACGGCCACGTCTTCTTCCCCGCCAGCCTGCCCGGCTTCCTGGTGGAGCACCATGAGACGGTGGTCGGGCTGCTCACCTACGCCGCCACCGACGACAACCTGGAGATCGTCACCATCGACGCGCTCCGAAGGGGCCGGGGCGTCGGGAGCTCGCTGGTCGACGCCGCCGTGCAGCGGGCACGCCGGCTCGGCTGCTCCCGCGTCCGGCTCACCACCACCAACGACAAGCTCGACGCCCTGCGCTTCTGCCAGCGGCGCGGGTTCCGGCTCGCGGCGCTGCGCCCCGACGCGGTGCGCGAGGCACGCCGCCTCAAGCCGGAGATCCCCAGCGTCGGCGACTACGGCATCCCCATGACCGACGAGCTCGACCTGGAGCGCTGGGTCGCACCGCGCTAGTTGTCCACAGGCGCCGGCCGAGCTGTCCACAGGTTGTGCACAACCCGGTCACCTGCTGGGCAGCGGGCTGAATACCTCGTCCCACGCCGCCGCGACCTGGCGGGCGCACGTGGCCGGCGCGACACCGCCGACCCCCGTGCCCAGTCCGGGCATGGCGATCGTGCGGACCACCGACCGCAGCGGCCTGCCGTCGTCCAGCCGCCCGCCCGACCACAGCCGCAGCACGGCCCGCGCGGCCAGGTAGGGGTGCACGGTGTCCCGCGGCAGCAGCTCACCGGGTTGTCGCATGGTCGGCGCGCTGATCAGCCACTCCGGCTGCGGCTCGCCGGTCGGCACGACCAGCGCCTCGCCGACGGGCAGCTCGCCGCCGTGCAGCGCGAGCACGGCGCTGCGCACGTTGTCCTCGACCTGCGGGAACGCCCGCGCGTAGACCGCGTCTATCCCTCCCCGCATCCAACCCGAGGAGTTGGCGGGGCTCACCACGGCCTCGGCGACGATGTCGAGCACCGAGCCCCGGTGCACCTCGACGCCGCTGCGCCCCTCGGCCACCGCGAGCCAGGCGCGGGCCAGCGGTTCGTCGACGGCGCACAACACCAGACGGGGAACTGCTACCGGAGCGTTGATCTCACCCTCCGTATCGGCGGCGGACACATCTCCCAGCATTCCAGGAGAACGGGTTGCTGCGGAACGGGGGCGGCCCCCCGCCGGCCGGGTGATCCTCGCCTCAACGCGGTCACCACCCGTGGTCCTCGTATCGTTGCCCCCGTGCTCGCCTACTTCGGACCGCAGGGAACGTTCACCGAGCAGGCCGCACGCGGCTTCGCCTCTCCGCAGCAGGAGCTGGTCCCGTTCGACACGGTGCCCGCCGCCCTCGCCGCCACCCGCCGGGGCGAGACGACCTCCGCGTGCGTGCCGGTGGAGAACTCCGTCGAGGGCGCGGTGCCCGCGACGATGGACGCGCTGACCGAGGGCGAGCCGCTCGTCGCGGTCGCCGAGGCGGTGCTGCCGGTGCGGTTCAGCGTGCTCGTGCGGCCCGGCGGCGAGCCCGTGCGCACGGTCGCGAGCCACCCGCACGCGCTGGCCCAGGTGCGGCACTGGCTGGCCGAGAACCTGCCGGAGGCCGAGGTGGTCGCCACCACGTCCACGGCCGCCGCGGCGCGGGCCGTGCTCGCCGGCGAGTTCGACGCCGCGGTGAGCGCGCCGGTGGCCGTGCGGCACTACCCGCTGGAGGTGCTGGCCACCGACGTGGCCGACGTCCGCGACGCCAAGACCCGGTTCCTGCTGGTCCGCCGGCCCGGCGAGCTGCCCGAGCCGACCGGCCACGACCGCACGTCCGTCGTCTGCACGGCCGCGGACCGCATCGGCGCGCTGTCGGAGCTGCTGACCGAGCTGGCGCTGCGCGGCATCAACCTGACCCGCATCGAGTCGCGGCCCACCAAGGGCAGGCTCGGCGAGTACCGGTTCTACGTCGACTTCGACGGGCACGTGGCCGAGCCGCGGGTGGGCGACGCGCTGGCCGCGCTGCACCGGCACTGCCCGCAGACCCGCTTCCTCGGCTCCTACCCGAAGGCCGAGCCGGGCGGCGCGGTCGCGGGCAACGAGGAGTTCGTGGCGGCCGCCGAGTGGGTCGACGCGGTCCGGAGGGGGCACGGCGCGTGAGGTTGATCCTGGTCCGGCACGGCGAGACCGCGTCGAACGTGCGGATGGTGCTGGACTCGGTCCCGCCCGGCCCGCCGCTGACCGACGCCGGCCGGGCGCAGGCCGCCGCGCTGGCCGAGCAGCTGGCCGGCGAACCCGTGACCGCGGTGTACGCGAGCACGGCCGTGCGGGCGCGGCAGACCGCCGAACCCGTGGCCGCCGCCCACGGCCTGGACGTGCGGGTCGTGGAGGGGGTGCACGAGATCTTCTGCGGCGACCTGGAGGGCCGGCACGACCGCGAGGCGTACGGGATCTTCACCGCCACGGTGAAGCGGTGGGCCGAGGGCGAGCTGGACGTGCCGCTGCCGGGCGGCGAGAGCGGCCGCCAGGTGCTCGACCGCTACCTGGCCGCCGTGGCCGGCATCACCGCCGGTCGCCGCGAGGGCGAGACGGTGGTGCTGGTCAGCCACGGCGCGTCGCTGCGGCTGGGCGCGCTCGCGCTGGCCGGCAACGTGACCCCGGCGCTGGCCGAGGCGGGCCTGCTGCCCAACACCGGCCGGGTCGTCCTGGACCGGGTCGGCGACGGCTGGCGCTGTGCCTCCTGGACCGGCGTGGACGTGGTCGGCGGCTGATCCCGGCCCGCCGGCCCCGGCCCGCTGATCCAGGCCCGCTGATCCCGGCCTGCTGATCCCGGCCGCCGGCCCCGGCCCGCTAGCCCCAGCCCAGCTCGTGCAGCTTGGCGTCGTCGATGCCGAAGTGGTGCGCGATCTCGTGCACCACGGTGACCACGACCTCCTCCACCACGTCGTCCTCGGTGCGGCAGACGTCGAGGATCGCCTCGCGGTAGATCGAGATCCGGTCCGGCAGCACCCCGCCGTAGTCGGTGGTGCGGCGGGTCAGCGCGATGCCCTGGTAGAGGCCGAGCAGGCTCGGCACGTCCGGGTTGCGGTCCTCGACCAGCACCACGACGTTGTTCATCGCCGCCGCGAACTCCGGTGGGATGAGGTCCAGGGCTTCGCCCACGAGTTCCTCGAACCGTTGACGGGTCATCTCCACCGGCATCGCGTCACCTCGTCGTGGTGGTCGTCGGTGTGGTCGTCGTCTCGTCCGACCTCGGCGGGTTGGAACCCGACGGCGGCGGCTCGGCGGAGCTGGAGTTGGACTGGGAGTGCAGCGGGGCGCCGGTGGCCTCCTCCTGCTGCACGGCGGTCGTCTGCGGCGGGTTGGACGTGGTCAGCGGCGGCGCGTTCGGGTTGCGCACGCTGCCCTCCCACGCGATGAGCACGTTGTCCACCGGCTGCGCCCCGACCTTGCAGTTGGCCAGCCGGGAGCCCGCGGCCCAGCTCTCCGGGGCGCGGGTGTCCCACGTCACGAGGAGGTTGCGCGCCTTGAGGTCCGCGCCGCCGGTGTACTCGGCGGTCAGCCGGGCGCACTCGGTGAACATCAGCTGGTCCTGCTGCTCCGGCGGCGGGAAGTCGCCCGGCGGCATGGCCACCACGCCGGTGATCTCGAACGTGTGCGGCTTCGCGCAGTCCACCGGGTCGGCCACCGACTTGGTCTCGGTGATGCCGAGGCAGACACCGGGGTCGTAGACGTCGGACTGGTCCTGGGTGCGGGCGCTGCCGTAGGCGGGGAGCAGGCCGCCCGCCGGGCCCGCGACCTGCAGGCCGCAGCGCAGCGTCCGCCGGCCCTCGCCCCACAGCCGCTCGCCCGGGTTGAGCGGCCCGACGGTGTACTTCCCGAACGGGTCGAACTTGCCGCCGAGGTAGTCCATCGACACCTTGGTGCACCGCTCCTGGCTGATCTCCTGCCACCGCGCGTCGTCCGGGAACGGGGCCTGGGGCCCGTGATCAGCGGAGATGTCCGCGACACCGGTAACCTCGAACAGGTGCTGGGCGGAGCAGTCGACCTTCTTGACGTCGGAGAGGTCCTTCTTGGCCCAGTTCAGGCAGTCACCGGCCTGGGCCTCCATGACGGGGTTCACGACGGTCGTCGGCGTGCTGACGTGCCCGCCCGCGCCCACGGGCCACCCCGCCAGGGTGCTCAGGGCCAGCAGCACGAACGCGCCAGCCGACGCGCCGAGCATGACCAAGTGGTCACCCCGACGAAACCAGCGCGTGGTGGCGGACATCTACTCCATGATGCCTGTGCAGGCCCATGAACCGTTCGGGCGGGTCGGGAGTGTTGCTATTGGGACACTCGTCACCCATTCGGCGGCTGCCCTCTGTACCGTCCCCGCCGGGAGTGGCTGATGACTGAGAACGACAACACCGGAAACGCGGCGTCGCCGGACAAGGGCGAGGCCGGTAGCGGCGCGCCGGGCGGCCAGGGGTCGCCGGGCTCCGGCGCGACCCCGCCGCCGTACGTGCCGCCGCCCGCGCCGACGCCGCACAAGTCGGGACCGGGCGGGCGCGGCCAGGTCCGGCAGCAGGAGGCGGGGCAGACCAAGCCCCGGCCGCCGACGCTGGCCGAGCAGCGCGCCCGCGCCGCCGCGATCGAGGAGCAGCGCGAGCAGCAGCTGGCCCTCGAAGCCGAGGAGGAGCGCCGCCGCAAGCTGCGCAAGCGGCTGCTCGTCGGCGGTGGCGTGGCCGTGGGCGTGGTCGGCGTGGTCGCCATCTGGTACGCCGTGTCCAGCCCCGACGACGTCGAGGCGCAGTGCACCCGCGACGACGTGGTGGTCGAGGACCAGTACTGCGACGAGAACTACGCCCGCTCGCACGGCGGGTACGTCAGCGGCGGGTTCATCTACATCGGCGGCAGCTCCTACCGCTACCACTACGGCGGCCCGAGCACGCCGGTCGGCTCCAAGGTCAGCGGCGGCACGTACACCATGCCCAAGGGCGCGAACATCAGCACCAAGTCGGGCACGGTCGTGCAGCGCGGCGGGTTCGGCGTGTCCGGCGGCAGCAAGAGCGGGGGCAGCTGAGTGCGTCGCGAGCCCTCCACGCCCCGGCCCAACTGGCAGCGCACGGTCTCCGAGCAGGGACTGGTGTTCGGCGCGCCGGCGCGGGCCGCGGACGGCAGCCCGCGCCCCTACTGGGACGAGTCGGCGCACTACGTGTTCGAGATGAGCGACGTGCTGTCGCTCGAAGCCGACGTCGAGCTGCTGCACAGCATGTGCCTGGAGGCCGTCGACAACGTGGTGCTCACCGAGCGCTACCGGGACTTCGGCATCCAGGAGTGGCTGTGGCCCGCCATCGCCGAGTCGTGGAAGCGCCGGGACCCGCACGTCTACGGGCGGTTCGACCTGCGCTACGACGGGCGCGGGCCGGCCAAGCTGCTGGAGTACAACGCCGACACGCCCACGTCGCTGCTGGAGGCGTCGGTCGTCCAGTGGAACTGGAAGACCGACGTCTTCCCCGAGGACGACCAGTGGAACTCCATCCACGAGAAGCTGGTCGAGCGGTGGGCCGAGATCGGCGGCCGGCTGCCGTCCAACGAGCTGCACTTCACCTGGTCGGGCGCGGACCCCTCGGGCGAGGACCACGTCACGGTGGCCTACCTGCAGGAGACCGCCGCCGAGGCGGGCATGGACACGGTCGGCCTGGCCATCGAGGAGATCGGCTGGGACCCGCTGCTGCGGCGGTTCGTCGACCTCGAGGAAGCCCCCATGAACACGGTCGTGAAGCTCTACCCGTGGGAGTGGGTGGTCGACGAGCAGTTCGGCCGCTACGCCGTGGAGAGCCTGCCCGGCACCCTGTGGGTCGAGCCGCTGTGGAAGATGCTGCTGTCCAACAAGGCGCTGCTGGCCGTGCTGTGGGAGATGTACCCCGGGCACCCGAACCTGCTGCCCGCGTTCCTGGACGAGCCGAGCCTGCTCACCGAGTACGTGCGCAAGCCGCGGCTGGGCCGGGAGGGCCAGAACATCCAGATCGTCGCCCCCGGCTACGAGACCCAGACCGGCGGGGTCTACGGCAAGGAGGGCTACGTCTACCAGCTGTTCGACCCGCTGCCCGAGTTCGACGGCTACCGGCCGGCGCTGGGCGCGTGGGTCGTCGGCGACGCCTCGGCGGGCCTGGGCATCCGGGAGACCGTCGGCCTGGTCACCGACGACGGGGCGGCGTTCGTGCCGCACCGGATCGTCGAGTGACCGCCCGGGTCGCACGACCGTCACCGGATCCTTCACCGGCGGCACAACCGATCAACCTGCACACCACGGAGGGTCAGTGATTCCCCCACTCGCGTTGGACCCCGGCTTCGGGTCCTCCATCGGCACCGGCATCGGCGCGATCGCGCTCTACGCGATCGTCGGCCTCGTCCTGATGGTGGTCGGCTTCTACGCCATCGACTGGACCACGCCGGGCAAGCTGAGCGCGCTGGTGCGCGGCGGCGCCCCGAACGCGGTCATCGTGACCTCGTCGGGCCTGGTGAGCATGGCGCTGATCGTGGTCGTGGCGATCTACAGCTCCGCGGGCAAGCTGGACGAGGGCCTGCTGTCCGCCCTGATCTTCGGCTTCGTCGGCATCGTCGTGCAGGTGCTGGCGGTCCGGCTGCTGGAGTGGGTGACCAGGCTCGACATCGGCTCGCTGATCGAGTCCGACCGGTTCGCCCCGGCGAGCGTCGTGGTCGCCGCCGCGCACCTCGCGCTGGGCCTCGTGGTCGCCGTCGCCATCTCGTAGCACCGCCGCGGAGGGGGCGGGCCCACCGGTCGGGCCCGCCCCTCCGCGCGCTCACCCCACCGGCAACCGCTTGCGCCAGGTGATCGGCCCGACCTCGATCCGGGTGCGCACCGACCCGTTCCACTCGACGGGCAGGCCGCCGGCGGCGAGCGCCGCGACGACCTCCCGCCCCACCGCCTCGTCCGCCGCCGCGAGGTCCGCCGGCGCCGGGTCTGCCGCCGCTGGGTCTGCCGCCCCGGGGCCCGCTGATCCGGCGAACGACCCGAAGGCGAGCCACAGCCGACCGCGCGCCACGGCGCCCTCGGTGTCCTGCCGGTGGAAGAACACGTAGCCGCGCGCCGGGCCGGCCGCCTCCGCGCCGATCTCCGCGTGCCCGCACGTCTGGCAGCACGTGAAGTCCGCCCGCGCCACGATCCCGCCCCGGTCCAGCGCGGCGAACGCGGCGAGCAGCCGGTCCACGTCCGTGGTCGCCGGCCACCCCGCCTGCTCGGCCGCGCGCTCCCGCCACACCCGCTCCACGACCCGCCGGACGGCCCGGGGCGTCACCGCGGGCTCGTCCTCGAAGTGCTCGGCCACGTCCCGCACCGCGTCGTCCAGCGCGGTGAACCCGCCGTGCACGACGGCGCGCGCGTGCTCCTCGACCTCCGCCGCGACCTCCGCGGGCAGGTCCGATCCGTCCTCTGCTCGTTCGACCACGCGCGCATCCTGCCCGAGGGGTCCGACAGCCGGGCGTGACGTCGTGCAAACCGCTTCCCGCCGGGTACTACCCTTTCGGTGTGATTGACCTCAAGGCACTGCGCGAGAACCCGGAAGCCGTCCGCGCGTCGCAACGCGCGCGTGGCGAGGACGAGACCGTGGTCGACGCGCTGCTGTCCGCCGACGAGCGCCGCCGGGCCGCGATCGCCCGCGCCGACGCGCTGCGCGGCGAGCAGAAGGCGTTCGGCAAGCAGGTCGGCCGGGCCAGGGGCGAGGAGCGCGACGCGCTGCTGGCCAAGGGCAAGGAGCTGGCCGCCGAGGTCAAGGCCGCCGAGGCCGAGCAGTCCGCCGCCGAGGCCGAGCTGACCGAGCTGCACCGCGCCGTGCCCAACGTCGTGCACCCCGACGCCCCCGAGGGCGGCGAGGACGACTACGTCGTGCTCAAGCACGTCGGCGAGCCGCGCGAGTTCGACTTCGAACCCCTGGACCACCTCGACCTGGGCACCCGGCTCGGCGCGATCGACATGGAGCGCGGCGCGAAGACCTCGGGCTCGCGCTTCTACTTCCTCACCGGCGTCGGCGCGCAGCTCGAACTGGCGCTGCTGAACATGGCCGTCGCCCAGGCCACCGCCGCCGGCTTCACGCTCATGATCACGCCGACGCTGGTCCGCCCGGAGATCATGGCCGGCACCGGCTTCCTCGGCGCGCACGCCAGTGAGGTCTACCGCCTCGAAGCCGACGACCTGTACCTGGTCGGCACGTCGGAGGTGCCGCTGGCGGGCTACCACGCCGACGAGATCGTGGACGCGCCGAAGCGGTACGCGGGCTGGTCGTCGTGCTACCGGCGGGAAGCGGGCTCGTACGGCAAGGACACCCGGGGCATCATCCGGGTGCACCAGTTCAACAAGGTCGAGATGTTCTCCTACGTCCGACCGGAGGACGCCGAGGCCGAGCACGCCAAGCTGCTGGCCTGGGAAGAGGAGATGCTGGCCAAGATCGAGGTCCCCTACCGGGTCATCGACACGGCCGCGGGAGACCTGGGCACCTCGGCCGCGCGCAAGTTCGACTGCGAGGCGTGGATCCCCACGCAGCAGGCGTACCGGGAGCTGACCTCGACGTCGAACTGCACCACCTTCCAGGCCCGCCGGCTGAACGTGCGCTACCGCGACGAGAACGGCAAGCCGCAGATCGCCGCGACGCTCAACGGCACCCTGGCCACGACCCGCTGGATCGTGGCCATCCTGGAGAACCACCAGCAGGCCGACGGCTCGGTCGTCGTGCCGCGGGCGCTGCGGCCGTTCCTCGGCCTGGACGTGCTCAAGCCCAGCTGAGCTGACCGAACTCGCCGCCGACGGGCACCGACTCCGGCAGGTCGCCGCCGGAGTCGAGCGCCTCCAGCAGGCGCAGCACGTCCACGGCCGCGTCGTCGTCCCCGAAGTCGCCCAGCGCGGCCTCCAGCGACGACCGCGCTTCCGCGGGACGGCCCTGCACCCAGCGCACGCACGCCAGCAGCACCCGGCAGCCGCCCCGGGCCAGGCGCACGGGCGCCTGGTCGGCCTGCTCCCGGTACAGGGCGACGGCCCTGGTCAGCCGGGTGCCGGCCAGGTCGAGGTCACCGGCCTCCAGGGCGAGCACGCCCAGCTCCCGCAGCCCCCACGCCACGCCCGCCCGGTCGCCGTGGTCGTACTGCCACTCGACCACCTCCGCCAGGCAGGCGGCGACGCCCTCGTCCTCGCCCAGCGCCCGCTGCACGCTCGCCAGCACGTCCAGCGCGGCCACGTGCCCGGTCAGCGCCTCGGGCGAGGGTGACGCCTGGCACCGGGCCCGCCACACCCCGACCTCGCGCCGGGCCAGCTCGGCGGCGGCCGGCAGCGCACCGCGCCCCGCGCTGGTCAGGGCCGCGCACCGCAGCACCTCGGCCGCCGGCTCCGCCAGCGGGAACCGGTCCGCCAGCTCCAGGCTCGTCTCGCGCAGCCGGGCCGTGCCCGGTGCCTCCGCCCACAGGTGCAGCAGCAGGGTCGCCGCGTCCTCGACCGCGCCCCTCGCCATGCAGACCCGCACGCCCTTCATCACATCCGCCATGGCGACACAGTAGTCTTCGCAACGCACGGATTCGGTATTCCCGAAAGAGTGATGTCGCGGTGAGGAGCCGCTACTCAGAGTCGCTAAGGTGAGCCAATGGCAGTGGGGACCACGCGCGGCAAGCGCAAGCTCGGCGCGCTCATGGAGGAGTACCGGGAGAAGTCCGGCCTCAAGGCCGACCAGATCATCAAGGAGGTCCGCACCTCGCGCTCCACCTGGAGCCGGATGATCGCGGGCGAAGCCCGGCCGAGGTGGGCCCTGTTCTTCGCCATCCTCGCCGTGCTGAGGGTGAGCGACGAGGAGCGCGAGCGCGCCATGATGCTCTGGGAGGTCGCCGACGACGAAGCCGTCCCCATCGAGCACGCGGCGGCGCTGCCCAAGAGCTACCTGCGCTTCCGCCGCGACGAGACCGAGGCGGTGGTGGAGCGGACCATCGACCCGGTGCTCATCCCGGGCCTGCTCCAGACCAGCGACTACGCCTCGGCGGTGGCGGTCGGCAACAGGTTCCTGCTGCCCGGCGAGAACTGGGAGGAGCGGGCCGCGCCGGAGCGGCTGGACCGGCAGGGCCTGCTCCGGCGGGAACCGGACCCGCTCGTCCTGCACGCGCTCATCGACGAAGCGGCGCTGCGCCGGGAGATCGGCGGGCCCGCCACCATGGCGGACCAGTGGGACTACCTGCTGGAAGCGGCACGCCTGCCCAACGTGACCGTCCAGGTGATCCCGAACGGCGCTGGTGCCTACGGTGCCCTCTCTGGGACACTGATCATCTGCGACTTCCCCGCCGACGACCTGGGTGCGGCCTACGTGGACAGTCTCATCGGGCTGAGCCCGGTGGAGGACGCGGAAGGGGTCGCGCGACTGCGAGCGGTGTGGGACGACGCTGCTGCCCGCGCGCTCTCGGCCGGTGAGACTGTCGACTTCATTCGAGCGGTGAGGGAATCATGAGAAAGCGACTGGTCCGGGACGGCAGGGTCTACCTCACCTCCAGCGCCAGCAACACCGCGAGCGCGTGCGTCGGGGTGTCGGTGGGGGAGGCGCGCACCGGGGTCCTGGACACGAAGAACCCCGGTGGCGAGGTGCTGGAGTTCAGCCGGTCGGCGTTCACCGCCTTCCTGGCGGACCTCAGGACCAGCTGAGCTCCACCCGGCCGGCCACGTGCCGGCCGATCTCCAGCGCCGACGTCGCGGCGGGTGAGGGCGCGTTCAGCACGTGCACCTGCCGCGGCGCGGTGTCGATCAGGAAGTCGTCCACCAGCGACCCGTCGGCGCGCATCGCCTGCGCCCGCACGCCCGCGGACGCGCGCACCAGGTCGTCCTCGCGGATCGCGGGCACCAGCCGGGCCAGGCTCCGGGCGAAGCGCTTGCGCGACAGCGACCGCAGCACCTCCTCGGCGCCGGTGCGGGCGAACCGGCGGGCCAGCCGCCAGGTGCCCGGGAACCGCGCCACGTCGACGACGTCGGCCGGCGACACGTCACGCCACCGGTAGCCCTCGCGGCGCAGGGCGAGCACCGCGTTGGGCCCGGCGTGCACGCTGCCGTCCAGCATCCGGGTCAGGTGCACGCCCAGGAAGGGCAGCGCCGGGTCCGGCACCGGGTAGATGAGCCCGCGCACCAGCTTGCGCCGGTCGTGCCGCAGCTCGTAGTACTCGCCCCGGAACGGCACGATCGCCGCCGAGGGCGTCACGCCCGCCATCCGGGCGATCCGGTCGCTGTGCAGGCCCGCGCAGTTGACCAGCGCGTCCGCCCGCACCACACCCCGCGTGGTCGCGACCTCGACGCCACCGCCGCTCAGCGCCCGCCGGATCGCCAGCGCAGGCGTGTGCAACCGCAAATCGTGGTCGTTCAGCTCGCGCACCAGCGCGTGGCACACGGCGGGGAAGTCGATGACCCCGGTGCTCTCCACCCGCAGCGCGGCCACCGCCGCCACCTCGGGCTCGTGCTCGCGGGCCTCGTCCACGCCGATCCGCCGCGCCGGCACGCCGTTGGCCGCGGCCCGCTCCGCCAGCGCCTCCAGCCGCGGCACCTCGTCCGGCGAGGTGGCGACGACGAGCTTGCCGCACACGTCCACCGGCACGCCGTGCTCCCGCGCGTAGGCGACGATCGAGGCGTTGCCGGCCACCGACATGCGCGCCTTGAGCGACCCGGGCTTGTAGTACAGGCCCGCGTGCACGACGTTGCTGTTGTGTCCGGTCTGGTGGGCCGCCCACCGGGGCTCCTTCTCCAGCACCACCACCTCATGACCGCGCCGCGCCAGCTCCCGCGCCGTGGCGAGACCCACGATCCCGCCACCGATCACCACGACTCTCCGCACAGCGGGGAACGCTAGCGGCCCACCAACCCGGGCAGCACGTCGGCCGCGACCCGCTCCAGCACGGCCTCGCTGCCCGCGTAGACGCCGTCGGCGCGCGGCCAGTGCACGGCCAGGTCGGTGAACCCCAGCTCCCGCGCCCGCCCGACCACCTCGCGGAACCGCTCGACGCTGGTCAGCGAGTACACCGGGCACGAGTCGGCGTTGAGGTGGAAGTCGATCGTCGCCTTCTCCCGCCCGATGCCGGCCAGCACCTCCCGGAACGTCGCCGTGATGGCGGCCACGCCGGCCCACCACTCCTCGTCGTCGTCGGTGTCCGGCCCGGTGGTCACCCAGCCGGTGCCGTACCTGGCCGCCACGCCCATCGCCTTGGGCCCGTTCGCCGCCACCACGAACGGCAGCCTCGGCCGCTGCACGCAGCCCGGCGCGTTGCGGGCGTCCCGGATCTCGTAGTGCTCGCCGCTGAACGTCGTCCGGTCCTGCGTCAGCAGCAGGTCCAGCGCCGTGACGAACTCCTCGAACCGGCCCTGCCTCCCGCGCCGCGAGGTGTCGCCCATCACCTGCGTGTCGTATCCCACACCGCCGGCGCCGACGCCGAGCGTGAAGCGGCCGTCGGAGAGGTCGTCGAGGGCGAGCAGCTCGCGGGCGAACGGCACCGGGTGGCGGAAGTTCGGCGAGGCCACGAAGGTGCCGAGGCGGATCTTCCCGGTCACCGAAGCCGCTGCTGCCAGCGTCGGGACGGCCCCGAACCAGGGTCCGTCGACCAGCGACCGCCAGCCCAGGTGGTCGTAGGTCCAGGCGTGGTGGAAGCCGTACTCCTCGGCGGCCTTCCACTTGTGCTCGGCCATCCACCAGCGGTGTTCGGGCAGGATCACAATCCCAGTGCGCACCCGGCGACGGTAGCCGAGTCCACCGCCGGGGAGTGCACCATGTGGAGGTGCAGAGACCTTCCCTTGTGGCATCCGACGTCGACGGCACCCTGCTCACCCCCCTCGGCCGGGTCAGCCCGCGCACCGCCGACCTCGTCGGCCGCGTGCTGGCGGCCGGCGTCCCGTTCGTGCTGGCCACGGGCCGCCCGCCCCGCTGGGTGCCGGAGGTGGCCGCGGCGGCGGGCCTGACCGGCTACGCCGTGTGCTCCAACGGCGCGGTGGTCTACGACGTCGCCGCCGACCGGGTCGTCTCGGCCGAGCTGCTCACGCCCGAGCAGCTCACCGACCTGGCCGCCGTGCTGGACGAGGCGCTGCCCGGCTGCGCGATGGCGTCGGAGCGGGTCGGCGAGTCCGCCCGCGGCTCGTCGGAGGCCGAGTTCATCGCCGACGAGCACTACCTGCACCCGTGGGACGAGGGCGCGCAGCCGCTGCCCGGTCACCAGCGGGCCCAGCTGCTCGGCAAGCCGGCCGTGAAGCTGCTGGTCCGGCACCCGAACATGGCGTCGGACGAGATGGCGCGGGCCGCCGGGCCGCTGGTCGGCGACTCCGTGGCGATGACCTGGTCGACCAACGAGGGCCTGCTGGAGTTCGCCGCGCCCGGCGTGACGAAGGCCACCGGCCTCGCCGCCGTCGCCGACCTGCTCGACGTGCCCGCGAGCGGCGTGCTGGCGTTCGGCGACATGCCCAACGACGTGCCGATGCTCACCTGGGCGGGCCACGGCGTGGCCATGGCCAACGCCCACCCCGACGCCCTGGCCGCCGCCGACGAGGTCACCGCGGCCAACTCCGAGGACGGGGTCGCGCTGGTGCTGGAGCGGTGGTTCTAGGCTGCCCGCTGACGACCCGACCGCTCCCCGACCCACTCTGGAGAGAACAACCCGTGCGCGCACTCGTGACCGGCGGTGCCGGCTTCATCGGTTCGACCCTGGTCGACAGGCTCCTGAGGGACGGGCACGAGGTGCACGTCGTGGACGACCTGAGCCGGGGCAAGCGGACGGCGCCCGCCGACCCGGCCCACGCCGACCGCTACTCGTTCTCCCGGGTGGACATCACCTCGCCGGAGCTGGCCGACGTGGTGTCCTCGTTCGGCCCCGAGGTGGTGTTCCACCTGGCCGCGCAGATCGACGTGCGGGTGTCGGTGGCCGACCCGCTGCTCGACGCCACCAAGAACGTGCTCGGCACGGTGAACGTGGCCGAGGCCGCCCGCCGCGCCGGCGTGCGCAAGGTGCTGTTCGCCTCGTCCGGCGGCTCGATCTACGGCACGCCCGAGGAGCTGCCGGTCGCCGAGACCGCGCCGATCAACCCCAAGTCGCCGTACGCGGCGTCCAAGGTGTCCGGCGAGGTGTACCTCAACACCTACCGCCAGCTGTACGGCCTGGAGTGCACGCACCTCGCGCTGGCCAACGTGTACGGGCCCCGGCAGGACCCGCACGGCGAGGCGGGCGTGGTGGCCATCTTCGCGTCCGCGCTGCTCGCGGGCCGCCCCACGAAGGTGTTCGGCGACGGCGGCAACACCCGCGACTACGTGTTCGTGGAGGACGTCGTGTCGGCGTTCGTCGCGGCCTCGGGCGAGGCGGGCGGCGGTCGCCGCTACAACATCGGCACCGCCCACCAGGTGTCCGACCGCGAGCTGCACACCCTCGTCGCGCGGGCCGCGGGCGCGCCGGACGAGCCCGAGTTCGCCCCGGCCCGCCTGGGCGACCTGCGCGCGTCGGCCATCGACCCGTCGCTGGCGCAGGCGGAGCTGGGCTGGAAGCCCGAGGTGGACATCGCCGCGGGCGTGGGCCTGACCGTGGACTACTTCCGCTCGCTGGAGGGCTGAGGACGGCCGACGGGCCGGTCACCCCACCCGGGGTGACCGGCCCGTCGTCTCGTGCCGGTCAGGCGGTGTGCGCCGGGTCGTCCACGCGCTCGGCGGTCACCCGCTCGGCCACCAGGCCCTCGGCGGCCACGCCCTGGGCCGCGGCACCCGTCACCGGCGCCGGGGCGTCCCCGTGCGCGGGCGGCTCGGCGTTGCGCAGCGCGATCGCTCGGGCCAGGCGCGCGTAGCGCAGCTCCAGCTCCTTGAACCGCAGGTAGGTGTTGATGGTCTGGAAGCCGAACGCCACGATCAGGGCGTAGAGCAGCAGGTCCGTGCCGCGGCCGACGCCGACCAGCTCGGCCAGCTTGGACACCTCGACCGGCCGGAGCACCGCGATCACGGCGAGCACCAGGAACAGCAGGAAGCCGATCTTGACGCCGGCCGCGGTCTTGGTCGTGCCGTGGTTCTTGAGGAAGAACACCAGCAGCACGACGACCGCGGCGATGAGCAGGAACTGGATCAGCATGTCAGCGCCTGGACCCCGTCTTGAGAGCCGAGTCGAACAGGATGTTCACGCCGTTGATGAGCGACTGGCCCTTGGACATCGAGTACTCCGTGTACAGGATCTCGACCTGCTCCTCGGACACCCGCCAGTCGCGCTGCGAGATCATGTCGACGATCTGCGACGCGTGGCCCATGCCGTTCAGCGTGATGCGGAGCTCGTCCGCCACCTTCTTGTTGAACACCCGCAGCCCGTTGTGGGCGTCCGACAGCTTCAGCTTCCGCAGCCGCGGGCTGACCGCGACCACGGTCCGCAGCACCACGCGCTTGATCAGCGGGATGTGGGAGGTGTCGCCCTTGAACCGGGTGCCGACGATGATGTCGACCGGCTCGGACCGCAGCCGCTCCAGCATCCGCACCACGTCGGCGACCTGGTGCTGGCCGTCGGCGTCGAAGGTCACGAAGTACTCGGCGCCCGGCTGCTCGCGGGCGTACTCGACGCCCGTCTGGATCGCCGCGCCCTGGCCGAGGTTGACCGGGTGCTGCACCAGGTGAGCGCCCGTGCCGCGGATCGCGTCCGCTGAGCCGTCCCGGCTACCGTCGTCGACGCACACGATGTTCGGGAACGTCTGCAGCGCGTTGCGCACCACGTCCGCGATCACCTGTGCTTCGTTGTAGACGGGCACGACCAGCCATACGTCAGACTGGTCCGCCACGGCGGCCTCCCTGGCGAGTGAGTCGGATGGTGTCGCAGAACAGGCTAGCGCGCGGCGCGGTCCCCGCCGTCGCCGACCAGCATCGAGGCGAACTCGGCGATGGTCCGGTCCCACGAGAACCGCTCGCGGGTGATCTCGCCCAGCTTCGTCGCCCGCGCCTCGCGCTCGGGGTCGGTCACGGCGGTCTCCAGCGCGGCGGCCAGCGCGCCCGGGTCGCGCGCGGGCACGAGCCAGCCGGTCACGCCGCTGTCCACGATCTCGGCCGTGCCGCCCACGTCGGTGGCCACGACCGTGCAGCCGATGGCCGCCGCCTCCAGCACCGTGGTGGGCAGGCCCTCGGTCCAGCTCGGGTTGACGAACAGGGTCGCCGCGGCCATCTCGCGCAGCGCCGTGTCGTGGTCGACCTCGCCGAGGAACGCCACGTGCGCGTCGAGGCCCAGGCGCGTGACCTGGGCGCGCAGGTCGGCGGCGGCGGGGCCGTCGCCGCACAGCCGCAGCCGCAGCGGCACGCCCCGGCGGTGCAGGAGCGCGGTGGCGGTGAGCAGGTCGGCGACGCCCTTGCCGTTGATGAACCTGCCCACGAAGCAGGCGACCGGGCCGGCGTCGTCGTCCGGCCGGGACACCACGCCCTCGGGCAGCTCGATGCCCCGGTAGAGCACCTCGGCCTCGCGCTTGGCGAGGTCGCGGACGAACCGGGCGGCCGACTGCGACACGGCCACCACGCCGTCCGCCCAGCGCAGCACGGGCTGGCTGGTGACCAGGTCGACGGTGGCGGCGACGGACCGGACGAACCAGCCGCCGCTCTGCACCGGGCTCGACCCGTGCTCGACGTGCAGCCGGCGCAGCCCGGCCCGCTTGGCGAACAGCGCGGCCCACAGGTGCGGCCAGTAGAACCGGGTGTGCGTCATCAGCACGGTGTCCGGGCCGCACAGCTCGCGCAGCTTCCTCGTGAACCCCGGGTACGGCACGGGGTAGTGCGAGATGACCTCGCGGCCCGGCCAGCGGACGACCGTCCACCGGTCGGTCACCCGCTCCACGCCCGCCGGCGCGCCGACCGCCGAGGTGAACACGGTGATCCGCAGGTCCGGGTCGGCCTCCAGCATGCGGCGGTGGAGTTCGTGCGCGTACGCCTCCACCCCGCCCTTGTGCGGCGGGTAGTAGACCGGCATGTCGACCAGGTGCACGGCCACGAATCTAGGACCTTTCCCGATGTCCGAGCAGGCCGCCCCAGGCCAGGGCGGCGGCGGTCAGCCAGGCCAGCGCCATGCCGAGCGCGACGCCGATCACGCCGAGCAGGAGGCCGAGCCCGGCCACGAGGGCGATCTCGGTGGCGAACTGGACGGTGCGCACCCGCGGCCCGAGCCAGGCCCGGCCGCTCGCCTTGGCGGCCACCAGCGCGGTCTGGGCCGTGGCCAGCAGGAACGCGTACGCCAAGAGCACGAGGACGACCGGCCGCAGGCCCTGCCACGGCGTGCCGAGCGCGGCGGTGAGGAGGTCGGCCGGCGCGACCAGGGTGAGGCCGGCGAACACCGCGCTGACCGCGGCGGCGAGGCCGGAGACGAGCGCCGGAGCGCGCACGACCTCGCGGGCGGACCGGCCGGCCAGGTGCGCCAGCAGCGCGTTGCTGATGCCGATGAACAGCACGGTCAGCGCGGTGACCGGGACCAGCGCCTTGCGCAGCAGGCCGAGGCCGTCCAGGCCGACGACCCACGCGGTCACGCCGAACGTGGCCCAGGTGCCCGCGGTGAGGTAGACGGCGTCGATGAGGAACCCCGGCAGCAGGGCGCGGCGGTCGCGCAGCCAGCCGCGCACCGCGCCGACCGCGAACGGGCCGCCGGTCAGCCACGCGGCCACCGCGGCCACGGGCACCGCGGTCAACGCCCACAGCAGGTAGGTGGACGTGGCGTCCAGTTCGCCGACGAGCAGCGCCACGCCGACCGCGGCCAGGAACAGCGCCAGCCACGAGCCGTCCAGCGCCAGCGCCCGCAACGGCCGCTGCCGCGCGTAGGAGACGTACCGGCCGTGGTCGAGCACCGCGGTGAACGGCGAGGCCAGCGCCTGGACCACCAGCAGCGTCCCGGCGGGCCCTCCCACCAGCGCGCCGACGACCAGGCAGCCGAGCCCGACCGCGAGGCCCACCAGCAGCGACGTCGCCGCCGCGCCGCGCACGCCCCGCGCGTCGCCCTCCGCCGCCGCCTTCGACACCAGCAGCGGCTCCGCCGCGACCGCCCGGCCCAGGTACCACTGGCCGATCTGCACGATCGCCACCAGCGAGAACACGCCGTACTCGGCGTCGGTCGACACCGGCGCGGCGATCAGCTGCACCGCGAAGGTGATGGCGCTGAAGACCAGCTGGTCAATCGTGACCGCGGACTGGCGCACCGCCGTGCCGGCCAACGCGCGCAGACCGTCCAGCCGTGATCTGTTCGCCGCGGTCACGGGTGTCCTCTTCTCGGGGGTGCGAGAGCGGGCCTTACTGTACGGCGTTGGCCGTTCCCACCCCGCAGCAGGAGAACCCCATGCCATCGCCGGTCTCCGTGGTGATCCCGTGCGCGCCCCGGGCGGAGTTCCTCGCCGAGACGCTGCGCTCGGTCGCCGAGCAGACCCACCGGGACTGGGAGGTCGTGCTGGTCCTCGACGGCGAGTGCGAGCAGAACCGGGCCGCCGCCCGGACGCTGCCCGACGACCGCGTGCAGGTCCACCTCACGCCCGAGCCGCGCAGCGGGCCCGCCGTCGGCCGCAACATCGGGCTGGACGCCGCCAAGCACGACCTCGTGGCGTTCCTCGACGCCGACGACCTGTGCCTGCCCCGGCGGCTGGAGCACCAGGTGGCCGTGCTCGCCCAGCGGCCCGGCCTGGGCCTGGTCGGCGCGTGGGCCCGGCAGATCGACCCGGCCGGGCGGGTCGTGGGTGAGATGCACTCGGCCATCGGCCCCGAGGTCGCGCGCACCATGCTGCTCTTCAACTGCCTCATCACCTCCACGATCGTGGTGCGCAAGGAGCTGGCCGCGCGGGTCGGCGGCTTCGACCCGCGCCTGGTCCGGCTGGAGGACTACGACCTGTGGCTGCGGGTGATGGCCGAGGCCGACGGTGACGTGCTGCCCGAGGAGCTGGTCGCCTACCGCGTGCACCCCGGCCAGTACAGCCGCGGCGCGCTCATGGGACCGCACACCAGGCTGCTGCGGCGGTCCAAGCAGGCCCTGGCCAAGCGCGTCGGCGTGAGCGGCCTGGGCGTCGCCGCCCGCCACGCCGCGTGGCTCGGCGTGCAAGTGGCCCACCGCCGCTGGTGAGGTCCGCGCGGGTAGTCTGCGGTCGCAGCGGGCCGGGGACCCGCGCCCACGCCAAGTGATCGGGTTGCTGACGCGATGAGTGCTGCACTGCTGGTGCTTCTGCTGCTCTGGGTGCCTGGCCTGTTGTTCGGCGCGGCCGTCCGGCTGCGGGGGTGGACGCTGGCCGCCGCCGCGCCCGCCCTCACCTACGGCCTGGTCGCGATCGGCGGCCTGCTGCTGGGCGAGCTGGGCTTCTCCTGGACCCTGGTCACCTTCGGCGCCTGGGTGCTGGTCGCCTCGGCGGTGCTGTTCGCCGTGACGGCGCTGGTCCGGCGCCGGTGGCCCGCCCGGGCGGACGACGACGGGCCCCGCGTGTCCCGGCGCGGCCACCTGGTGGTCGGCGCGGGCGTCGCGATCGGCCTCGCCGTCGGCGCGGTCACGTTCCTGCGGGGCATCAGCAGCCTCAACCGCCTCGCCCAGGACTGGGACGCGCCGCACCACGGCAACCTCGTGCGCTGGCTCGCCGAGCACCACACGTCGCTGGTCTCCACCGCGGGCGCGATCGGCAACCAGCCGGAGAACACCTCCTACTTCTACCCGGCCACCTACCACCAGCTGCTCGCGCTGCTGCTCGACCAGTTCGGCGTGACGCTGCCGCCGCTGCTCAACTCCGGCGCGCTGGCCACCGTGCTCGTGTGGCCGGTCGGCATCGCCGCCATGGGCCTGGCCTGGGGGCTGCCCGCCCGCATGGTCGCGCCGGCCGCCGCCGTGTCCACCTGGTTCTCGCCGTTCCCCTACGACTCGCTGTGGCGCGGCCCGCTGTGGCCCTACGTCGCCGGGATCGCCCTGCTGCCGGCCGTGCTCGCCCTGGTCACGTACCTGATCCGGCCGCGCGGCATCACCGGCCCGGTGGCCGTCGCGGTGTCGGTGGCGGCGCTGGTCGGCCTCCAGCCGAGCCTCGCGTTCATCCTGGCCGGCCTGCTCGGCGTCGTCTTCCTGGCCTGCCTGTTCCGGCTCGTGCCGGTCGAGTGGAAGCGCGCCTGGCCGACCCTGCTCGCGGTGGGCGTGCTCGCCGCGGCCGCCGCCGTGCCGCTGATCCTGCCGTCCATGCGCTCGGCCGAGGGCGTGGCCGCCATGGTGTGGCCGTCCGAGGCCACGCCCGCCGGCGCGTTCGGCCAGATGCTCACGTTCTCCGGCGTGGTGGACTTCCCCCAGTGGTGGATCGGCCTGCCCGCGCTGTTCGGGATGGTCGTCATGGTCCGGCGGCGGCTGATGGTGTGGATGGTCGGCGTGTGGCTGGCCTTCGGCGGGCTGTACGCGGTGACCGTGTCGCTGGAGGGCGCGCTGATCCAGCGCCTGACCGGCTACTTCTACAACGACCACTGGCGGCTCGCGGTCATGCTGCCGCTGCCCGGCTCGATCGGGTTCGGCGTGGCCGTGGTCGCGTTCGGCACGTGGGTCGTGGACCGCTACCGCGACCGGGTGCCCGCGCTGGGCCGCTCGCCGTGGGCCCCGGTGGCCGTCAGCGTCGTGTTCTTCCTGCTCATCGGCCTGATCAGCGGTGCGTACATCGGCCGCAACAGCGCCCGGCTGGCGGCCAACTACCAGAACGGGCCCACCGTCAGCGACGGCGAGCTGGCCGCCTACCGGTGGCTGGCCGGGCACGTCCGGCCCGGCGAGCGCGTGATGAACGACGTGTTCGACGGCAGCGGGTGGCTGTACGCCATGGCCAAGGTCGAGCCGGTCGAGTGGACGTTCTACGGCACGCCCGCCGGCACGCCCAGCAACTACCTGGTCAAGAACCTCAACAAGCTCAACACCGACCCGGAGGTCCGCGAGGACCTGACCGAGCTGAAGGTCCGCTACGTGATCGTCGGCCGCGGGTTCGTGCGCCGGGACAACCGCATCGCGAGCGGGTTCGTCGGGTTGGACCGCACGGCGGGGTTCACCGAGGTGTTCCGCAACTCCGACGCGGTCGTCTACGAGATCGAGGGTCAGGAGAGCGTGGTCGAGGCCGCCGGGGTGGCGGCCGGTCGATGAGCGTATCGACCCGTTCGTGTCTTGCTTTCACCCCATGGGGTGTAGACGGCGGCATCGGGTCACTGCCGTACCCTCGACTGCTGTGAGCTTCGCTGGATTTGACCTGATCGTCGTCGGTTCCGGTTTCTTCGGCCTGACCGTGGCCGAACGCACCGCATCGCAGCTCGACAAGCGCGTGCTCGTCCTGGAGCGCCGCGCGCACATCGGCGGCAACGCCTACTCCGAGCCCGAGCCCGAGACGGGCATCGAGGTGCACCGGTACGGCGCCCACCTGTTCCACACCTCCAACAAGCGCGTGTGGGACTACGTCAACCAGTTCACCGAGTTCACCGGCTACCAGCACCGCGTGTTCGCGATGCACGACGGCCAGGCCTACCAGTTCCCCATGGGCCTGGGCCTGATCTCCCAGTTCGTGGGCCGCTACCTGAGCCCGGACGAGGCCCGCGCGTGGGTCGCCGAGCACGCCGCCGAGATCGACTCCAAGGACGCGAAGAACCTGGAGGAGAAGGCGATCTCGCTCATCGGCCGCCCGCTGTACGAGGCGTTCGTGCGCGACTACACCGCCAAGCAGTGGCAGACCGACCCGAAGGAGCTGCCCGCGGCGGTCATCAGCCGCCTGCCGGTGCGCTACACCTTCGACAACCGCTACTTCAACGACACCTACGAGGGCCTGCCCGTCGACGGGTACACCGCGTGGCTGGAGCGGATGGCCGACCACCCGAACATCGAGGTGCGGCTGAACACCGACTTCTTCGACGTGCGCGAGGAGATCCCCGCGGGCACCCCCGTCGTCTACACCGGACCGCTGGACCGCTACTTCGACTACAGCGAGGGCTGGCTGGGCTGGCGCACGCTGGACTTCGAGCAGGAGGTCCTGCCCGTGGGCGACTTCCAGGGCACGCCGGTGATGAACTACAACGACGCCGAGGTGCCCTACACCCGCATCCACGAGTTCCGGCACTTCCACCCGGAGCGCGAGTACCCGTCGGACAAGACGGTCATCGTCCGGGAGTTCTCCCGGGCGGCCGAGAAGGACGACGAGCCGTACTACCCGATCAACACCCCCGAGGACCGGGCCAAGCTCGAGCGCTACCGCGAACTCGCGCGCGCCGAGGCCGCCGAGCGTAACGTCGTCTTCGGTGGTCGACTGGGCACCTACAAGTACCTGGACATGCACATGGCGATCGGTTCCGCGCTGAGCGTGTTCGACAACAAGATCGCCCCGCACCTGGCCTCCGGTCGGGCGCTGGACGGTTCGCTGGAGGACTGATTCGGTTATGTCGGGCAACTCCACCCTCGTCGAGCACGAGGCTCCGGAGAAACTGCTGGCGCAGCGCGGCCTGTTCGCCGGACCGTCGCAGATCGTCTCGGAGGACCTCTACGCCGAGATCTCCCAGGGCATCGCCGACCGCGAGCGGCACCGCCTGGTCGTGCACCCGCACGCCGCGGTGTCGATGAACACCTACTTCGGCCGGTTCCCGGCCACCTACTGGCAGCGGTGGTGCGTCAGCCCCGAGGTGGAGCTGAGCCTGACCCTGACCGGCTCCGGCACGGTGTCGATCGTCGCCTCCGACGCGGAGGGCGAGACCCGGACCATCGTCGCCGAGCAGGTCTCGGACGCGCGGGAACGGGTCGTCACCCTGACGGCCAGGATCGACAAGTTCACCGACGGCGGCGCGCTGTGGTTCGACGTCGTCACCGGCGAGCACGAGCTGGTCGTCGAGCACCCCCGGTGGACCGTCGCCCCGCCCGCCCGCGTGCGGCCGACCGCGATCGTGATCTGCACGTTCAACCGGGTCGAGGACTGCCTCAACACGATGGCGGCGCTCGCGTCCGACGCCGAGCCGCTGAGCCTGGTCGACGCGGTGTACGTGGTCGACCAGGGCAGCGACCCGGTCGAGTCGCGCGAGCGGTTCGCCGAGGTCGCCGCCGCGCTCGGCGACAAGCTGCGCTACATCCGCCAGCCCAACCTCGGCGGCGCGGGCGGCTTCACCCGCGGCCTGTACGAGGTCATGGAGGTCGACCACGCCGAGCACGCCAACGTGCTCTTCATGGACGACGACGTGCTGTGCGAGCCGGAGATCGTGGTCCGCACGACCGCGTTCGCCAACCGCACCGCGCAGCCGGTCATCGTCGGCGGCCAGATGCTGTACCTGCTGCACCCGAACCACCTGCACGTGGGCGCGGAGTACGCCAACCTCGACACGCTGGCCCCCGGCCAGGTCGTGGACGGCGCGCTGCACGACGCCGACCTCACCGGGTACGACGAGGAGACCGGCAAGCGCAACGTGCAGGACCGCCGGGTCGACGCGGGCTACAACGGCTGGTGGTCGTGCCTGATCCCCTCGGAGATCGTCAAGGCGGTCGGCTACCCGCTGCCGCTGTTCTTCCAGTGGGACGACATCGAGTACGGCTACCGCGCGCGGGCCCACGGGTACGCCACGGTCACGCTGCCCGGCGCGGGCGTGTGGCACGCCGACTTCCACTGGAAGGACTGGGACGACTGGCACCGGTACTTCAACCTGCGCAACGCCCTGATCACCTCGGCGCTGCACAGCCAGTTCGACCCGAAGCGGATCTGCCGGTCCATGGCGGGCCAGCTCGCCACCTACCTGGTCGCCATGCAGTACGGCCTGGCGGCGACGCAGCTCAAGGCCATCGAGGACTTCCTCAAGGGCCCCGAGGTGCTGCGCGACGGCGGGGTCGAGGCGGCGGCGGAGATCCGCAAGCTGCGCGCCGAGTTCCCCGAGACGGTCAAGCACCCGGCCTCGGAGGTGCCCGGCATCTCCTCCGGCGACCTGCCGCTGATCCCGGCGCCGCCCGCGCCGCGGCTGTTCGCGCCGGTGCTGGCCAAGCGCGTGGTCAACCAGCTGCTGGGCCGCAGCGTGCACGACGTCGGCGCGGTCGCCGCGGGCGACTCGGCCTGGTGGCACGTGTCGCTGTTCAACACCGCGGTCGTCACCGACGCGTCCCAGGAGGGCGTGCGGGTCCGGCGGCGCGACCGCGAGCTGGCCGTCCGGCTCGGCAAGCGCGGCACGAAGCTGCTCAAGGAGCTCTACCAGCGCGCCCCCGAGATGCAGCGGGCCTACCGCGACGCGATGGGCGAGCTGACCAGCCGCGAGAACTGGCGGCGGTTGTACGACCTGTGAACGGCCCGGCGGGGCGGCCCGGTGGCCGCCCCGCCGCCGTTCCCGCACGTCTTCCTCACGCGCCTTCTCACCGTAGGGACCTGTAGTGGACGCAGTGCACCGGATCATCCTGCCCCGGGACGACGACCCGCTGGACGTCCGGCCGATGTACCTGGACGAGCCGCAGAACGTGCACTGCCGGGTGGAGTCCCGACGCGGCCTCGTCGTGCCCGAGCACGCCAGGGTGTCGTTCGCGACCTACTTCAACGCCTTCCCCGCCAGCTACTGGAAGCGGTGGACGGTCGTGGACGAGGTCGTGCTGCGGATGCGGGTGCGCGGCTCGGGCCGGGTCGACGTGTACCGCTCCAAGCCCAGCGGCGACGTCGTGCACCTGGAGGGCGAGTTCGTCCGGGACGCGGCGGAGTGGACGGCGCTGGAGTTCCCGGTGTCGCTGCGGCCGTTCGAGGACGGCGGGTTCGTCTGGTTCGACGTGTTCACCCACGAGGCGCCGCTGGAGATCGAGGACGCCGAGTGGGCGGTGCGCGAGCCGCTGCCGAGGCAGCGGGTCGCGGTCAGCATCACGACCATGCGCCCGCACGACGCCGTGGAGGCGCTGAAGGCCCTGGGCAGCGACCCGGCCGTGCTCGACGTCGTGGGCCACGTGTTCGTCGCCGACCAGGGCGCGGTGAAGGTGCGCTCGGTGCCCGGCTTCCCCGCCGCGGCGGCCGCCCTCGGCGACCGGTTGCGGGTGGTCGAGCAGGACAACCTCGGCGGCTCCGGCGGGTTCACCCGCGGCATGTTCGAGGCGATCGAGCACACCGACGCCGACCAGGTCATGCTCATGGACGACGACATCCGGCTGGAGCCGGAGGCCGTGCTGCGGTCCAACGCGTTCGCGCGGGCGGCCGCGTCGCCGGTCGTCGTCGGCAGCCACATGCTCAACCTCCAGGCCCGGACCCGGATCCACAGCACGGCCGAGATCGTGGACCTGGGCACCTGCTTCTGGCGCGCCGCGCCCGGCGCGGTGACCGACCACGACTTCGCCGAGTCCTCGCTGCGCGAGACGCCCGAGCTGCACCCGCGGGTCGACGCCACCTACAACGGCTGGTGGATGTGCCTGTTCCCGCGCGAGGTGGTGGAGCGGACCGGCTACCCGCTGCCGCTGTTCATCAAGTGGGACGACGCGGAGTACTCGCTGCGGGCGCTGGAGCACGGCTTCCCGACGGTGTCGCTGCCGGGTTCGGCGGTGTGGCACATGCCGTGGACGGACAAGAACGACTCGACCGACTGGCAGGCGTACTTCCACACCCGCAACCGGCTGGTCCTGGCCGCGCTGCACAGCCCGTACGACGTGCGGAACGCGATCGTGAAGCACGGGCTGAAGCTGTCGCTGCGGCACCTGCTGTCCATGGAGTACTCGACGGTCGCGTTGCAGCAGAAGGCGATCGAGGACTTCCTGGCCGGACCGGCGGGCCTGTTCGACTCGCTGCGCACGGCGCTGCCGATGGTGCGCGCGGTCCGCGAGGAGTACGGCGACGCCCGGCGGCTGGAGTCCGCCCGCGAGTTCCCGCCGCCGACGTTCGACCTGGTGCGTGCCGAGGCGCTGCTGCGGCCGTCCCGGGGCAAGGCGAAGATCGCCGTGCGCGCGGCGAAGTCCGTGCTGCACAACCTGCGCCCGCCGCAGCCGTCCGCGGGGGACCGCCCGCAGCTCAACGTGCCCGCCCTGAACGCCCGCTGGTTCCTGCTGGGCAACCTGGACAGCGCCACGGTGTCCACGGCGGACGGCACCGGCGTCGCGTTCTACAAGCGCGACCCGGAGCAGTTCCGCACGCTGATGGCGCGGGCCGTGCGCAACTACCGCAGGCTCGGCCGGGAGTGGCCGAGGCTGCGCCGGCAGTACCGCGACGCGCTGCCCGAGCTCACCTCGGCCGAGCAGTGGCGCAAGGTGTTCGAGGAGCGCTGACCGGGGTCAGTCGAAGTGCGCGGCCACGACGTGGCTGAAGTTCACCACGAACTCCTCGCCGTCGGCGGTCGCGATCGACTGCGTGTGGCCGTTGCGCACGACCTGGATCAGGCGTGGCCCGAGGTCGTCGGCGGTCTCGGGGGAGACGCGCAGCGAGATCGGGTTCGGGTTGCCGGCGAGGTGCAGGACGAGGGTCGTCTTACGCGCTTCAGAAGTCATGACCACAGCGCACCAGCCATGGCCTGAGCAGGCAAGACGGGTTCGCCGTCAGCGATTCCGCGCCGAGCTGAACCGGGTCGGGCGGACCCGGTTCACTTGCGGAAGAACCGCTCCCGCTGACCCAGCCGCACCAGCTTCAGCCACTCGACGAACGCCTTCGGGTCGCGCCGCACGCCGATGAAGTACAGCCCGAACCGGAACGCCTCCAGCAGGCCCAGCTTGCGCATGCCCGGCTGGGACAGCAGGTAGCCGCGGTTGCGGTAGGTGTAGTAGCGCTTGACCGCGTTCTCCGGGTCCTGCGCGTGGAACCGGCCGCCCAGCATCGGCTTGAACTCGTCCGACCCGTCCGGGTGCAGGTAGGCCACCTTCAGCGAGGTGCCGAACGGCAGCCCGGTGCGCACCAGCCTGCGGTGGATCTCCACCTCGTCGCCGCGGAAGAACAGCCGGTAGTCCGGCACGCCGATGACGTCCACGGTGGACGACCGGAACAGCGCGCCGTTGAACAGCGACGCGATGCCCGGCAGGAAGTCCGACCCCAGCTCGGCGGCGTTCCGCTTCCACGTCAGCCCCCGCCGCAGCGGGAACGCGAGCTTCTCCGGCCGGTCGATGTTCGCCACCACCGGCGAGATGGCGGCGAGCCCCCGCCGCTGCGCCTCCTCCAGCAGCACGGCGAGCACGTTCTCGTCCGCGGGCCGGCCGTCGTCGTCGGCCAGCCACAGCCAGTCCGCGCCGAGTGAGAGGGCGTGCAGCATGCCCAGGGCGAACCCGCCCGCGCCGCCGAGGTTGCGGTGCGAGGCCAGGTACGTGGTCGGGATCGGGCACTGGGCGACCAGGTCGTCCACCGGCTGGTCCGGTCCGTTGTCGACCACCACCAGGTGGTCCAGCGGGCGCGTCTGCGACGCCAGCACCTTCAGGGAGTCGGCCAGCAACTCGCGCCGGTGCCGGGTCACCACGACCCCGACGACGGAGCCCTGCGGCAGTGCGCCCACCACGCTCACCTACTCGCCACCGTTCCCGCTCAGCACCCTCGGTTGTCCGAGCCGCTCCAGCTGGTCCTCGCTCATGCGCTCGAACGGGTCACGCCCCTTGTAGGAGGTGAGCACGTCGCGCAGCGAGCCCTGCATCTTGACCTGGCCCTCGTCCATCCAGATCGCGGTGTTGCAGAACTCGGCGAGGAAGTCGTCGGAGTGGTTCGCGAACACCAGGATGCCCGATCGCTTCACCAGGTCGTTCAGCCGGTCCCTGGCCTTGGCCATGAACGCCGCGTCGACCGCGCCGATGCCCTCGTCCAGCAGCAGGATCTCCGGGTCGATCGACGTGACCACGCCCAGCGCCAGCCGCACCCGCATACCGGTCGAGTAGGTGCGCAGCGGCATCTGGAGGTAGTCGCCGAGCTCGGTGAACTCGGTGATGTCGTCGACCCGCTTCTCCATCTCCTTGCGGCTCATGCCGAGGAACAGGCCGCGGATCATGATGTTCTCGTACCCGGAGATCTCCGGGTCCATGCCGACGCCGAGGTCGAACACGGGCGCGACCTTGCCGACGATGCGCGAGCTGCCCCGCGTGGGCTCGTAGATGCCCGCGAGCAGCCGCAGCAGCGTGGACTTGCCGGCGCCGTTGTGGCCGACCAGGCCGACCCGGTCGCCGTGCCGCAGCGAGATGTTGATGTCGTGCAGCGCTTCGATTATCGGCACGCGCCCCTCGGAGCCGATCTTGCCGCCGACCTTGCCCAGCGCGAGCTTCTTCAACGACCTCGACTTGGCGTCGAAGATCGGGAAGTCGACCGAGGCGTTCCAGACGTCGATGCTGACCATGATGTGTTGCGGCCTCACTCAGACCCAGTAGGAGACGCGGGCACGGTAGTTCCGCATCGCGATCAGCGCCAGTGTCCACCCCACGACGGTGAGGACGCCGACGACCACCCAGTGGTGCCAGTCCTGCGTGTGCCCCAGCAGGGGCGCCCGGAAGATCTCCACGTAGTGGTAGATGGGGTTCATCTCGGCGATCAGGATCCGCCAGCCGCCTTGGCCGTCGGTGACCTTGTTGAGCACGCCGACGTGCCAGACGATCGGCGTCATGAAGAAGACCAGGTTGATGAAGCTGTTGATCACCGGCGGGATGTCGCGGAACCGGGTGCTGATGATGCCGAACAGCAGCGCCACCCACACCGCGTTCACCACGATCAGCGCGAACGCCGGGATCGCCATCAGCACGCCCCAGGACAGGCCCGGCTGGAGCGTGGCGTCGCCCTCCATCCGGTACTCGCCCACCAGCGACGAGAAGAAGATCGCCACGACGGCCAGGTAGACGACCATGTTGTGGGCCAGGAACAGCGCCTGGCGCCACACCATGCGCAGCACGTGCACCGTGATGGGCGCGGGCAGGTGCTTGATCAGGCCCTCGTTGGCGATGAAGACCTCGGTGCCCTCGGTCACCACGCCGAGGATGAAGTTCCAGATGATGAAGCCGACCGTGACGTACGGCAGGAACGTGCCGAGCTGCTGGTTGAACAGCTGCGAGTAGAGCAGGCCGAGCGCCAGCGCCGTGGTGCCCATGGAGATGGTGATCCACAGCGGCCCGATGACCGAGCGGCGGTAGCGCTGCTTGATGTCCTGCCAGCCCAGGTGCCCCCACAGCTCCCGCTGCCGCCAGGCGTCGCGCACGTCGGCGAACGCGCGCCCGAACGTGCGCGAGTTGGGTGGCAGGGGAGCGGGTGGTCGCTCGACCGTAGTCGTGGGTTGCACGAGTGATGAGACTACCGGCGACGAGGTGGTGGCCTTGTCGCCGGGCTGTCACGGTGCGGTCACCGCTGCGCCGGGGCCTCCGGCACACCGGTGATCTTCATGATCACCTGTTCGTGGTCGTACGTGTACCCGCAGTAGTCGAACTGGATGCCGGTGCGCTCGACGTGCTCGCGCCACGCCTTGTGCTCGTGCTCCTGCCACCCCGGGTAGTTGAAGTACTCGTCGAACACGATGACGCTGCCGGGCACCAGCCGGGGCCCGACCAGGTCCAGCACGGTCTTCGTGGACGAGTAGAGGTCGCAGTCGACGTGCAGGAACGACACCGGGCCGGGGTGCTCGGCCAGGAAGCCGGGCAGGGTGTCGTCGAACCAGCCGACGACCAGCTCCGCGCCGTCGACGTCGGGCAGGCCGTCCATGCCGAACAGGCCCGCCGGGAAGCCGTTGCGCCAGTCCTCGGGCAGGCCCTCGAACGAGTCGAAGCCGTACACGCCCCGGCCGTCGAAGGCGGTGGCGATGAGCTTGAGCGTGCCGCCGGTGTAGACGCCGAACTCCAGCGCCATGCCCTCGGCCTCGACCAGGCCCAGGGCGTGCTCCAGCGTGGCGTGCGGGTGGCCGAAGTGCGGCGCGGTCGGCAGGTGCTGCCGGATGAACGCGGCGCTCTGCTTGGCCGCCTCCTGCTCGCCCGCGAACACCAGGTCGCGGCGGGCGCGGATCTCGTACTGGACCGTCGCGTCGACGGCCCGGTCCGCCTGCCTGCGCAGCTCCTCCACCTCGCGCTGGAGCCGGGCCAGCCGCTCGGCCTGCTCGTGGTGGTAGGGGCGCACCACGTCGTCGATGACCCGGAAGATCTTGCCGCGCACGCGCTTCCGGACTTCTTCGACCAACGGGCTGTGCCGGACTCTGTCGAGCACTGGGACGGCTCCTCTCGCGGGTGTGGCGGTGAACACGGTCGGGCAGCGCGGTGCCCGTTGTCCAGCCCGCGACCTCACCGCCGCACCCGAACGTTACAAGTACTGGCCAGTCCCGCGGATCTGCGGACCGCCGCCCTCGGCGTCACCGTGGCCGGAGCCCGCGGGCAGCGCGCGCCCCCGCATCTGCTCCAACTGCACGCGCGCCGCCATCTGCTGGGCGAACAGCGCGGTCTGGATGCCGTGGAACAGCCCTTCCAGCCAGCCCACCAGCTGCGCCTGGGCGATCCGCAGCTCCGCGTCGGACGGCGTGCCCTCCTCGGTGAACGGCAGGGACAGCCGCTCCAGCTCGTCGCGCAGCTCCGGCGCCAGGCCGTCCTCCAGCTCGTCGATCGACCGCTTGTGGATCTCCTTGAGCCGGTTGCGGCTGGCCTCGTCCAGGGGCGCGGCGCGCACCTCCTCCAGCAGCTGCTTGATCATCGTGCCGATGCGCATGACCTTCGCCGGCTGCTCGACCAGGTCGGTCACGTCCTGACCGCCCGCCTCGTCGCCGGAGGGCACCCGCGCGGCCCCCACCGGGGCGCCGTCCGGGCCGACCACGACCACGTGCCGCTCGTTCTCCACCTGACCACCTCGGGGCTCGCTCATGCGTCCCATCCTGGCCCGATCGGGTGGCGAGCGCCGAACCGGGTCACGGATCGGGTGGCAAACCCGCCGCCCCTGCTGTCGCTCCCGCGGACGTCCTCCGTACGGTGTGCGGCATGGCGTTCGACGTCGCCCGGGTCCGTGGGCTGTTCCCCGCGCTCGGCGACGGCTGGGTTCATCTGGACGCTCCTGCGGGGATGCAAGTACCCGAACAGGTGGCCACGGCCGTCTCCACCGCGCTGCGCGCACCCGTCTCCGGGCCGGGTGGCATCTTCCCCGCTTCGCAACGCGCCGAGGCGATCGTGGACGCGGCCAGGCGCGCCGTCGCCGACCTGGTCGGCGCCGATCCGGCGGGCGTCGTGCTCGGCCCCAGCTCCGCCGTGCTGCTGCAACGGCTGGCCGACGCGCTGTCGGAGGGCTGGTTCCTCGGCGACGAGGTCGTCGTGTCGCGGCTGGACCACCCCGCCAACATCGCGCCGTGGCAGCGGGCCGCGCAGCGCACCGGCAGCGTGGTGCGGTGGGCCGAGGTCGACATCGAGACCTGCGAGCTGCCCGCCTGGCAGTACGACGAGCTGATCACGCCCAAGTGCAAGCTGGTCGCGGTGACGGCCGCGTCCGGCTCCGTGGGCACCCGGCCGGACCTGCGCAAGATCGCCGAGACCGCCCGCCGCACGGACGCGCTGGTCGTCGTGGACGCCTCCTCCGCCGCGCCCTTCGTGCCGCTGGACATCACCGCGATGGACGCCGACGTGGTGGCCGTGTCGGCGAACAACTGGGGCGGGCCGCCCGTGGGCGCGCTGGTGTTCCGCGACCCGTCGATGCTCGACCTGCTGCCCTCGGTCGCCGTGGAGCCGGGCGCGCGGGGTCCCGAACGCCTCGAACTGGGCCCCCACGCCTACCCGCTGCTGGCCGGCCTGGTGGCGTCGGTCGAGTACCTGGCGGGGTTGGACGACGCCGCCGTGGGCCCGCGCCGCGAGCGCGTGCTCACGTCGCTGCGGTCGGTGAAGGCGTACCAGGCGGGACTTCTGGCTAATCTCATCAACGAACTGCGATCGCTCCGTCACGTCATGGTGATCGGCGACGCCATGCGCCGGGTGCCGGCGCTGGCGTTCACGGTGGCCGGCGTGAAGTCGACCGACGGCGTCGAGCACCTGTCCGAGCGCGGCGTGTGCGCGTTCGCCGACTCGGGGCAGCACGGCGTCTTCTCGGTGCTCGGGGTGGGCGAGGTCGGCGGGGCGATCCGCGTCGGCCTGGCGCACTACACGAACGCGGTGGAAGTGGACGAGCTCGTGCGGGCGGTCGCCGAGCTGGGGTGAGGCCGGGGTTGCGCCGGGACGGGGGGCTGGGTGGACGACCTGCTGTCACGGGAGTTCGCCGACCTCGCGGCGCTGCAGCGCCTGGCGCCCCTGATGTCGGAGTACCTGCCCACGACCGCGCACGAGCTGCGGCCCGCCGCGCTGGCCGCCGTGGTGGACGAGGTGCTGCTCGGGTCGCGGACCGTGCTGGTCGAGTGCGGGTGCGGCGCGTCCTCGGTGGTGCTGGCCCGGCTGCTGGCCCGGCGCGGGTTCGGCCACCTGCTGTCGGTCGAGCACGACGAGCGCACGGCCGCGTTCGTGGCCAGCCAGCTGCGCCGGGAGGGGCTCGGGCACGTCGCGCGGGTCGTCCACGCGCCCCTGACCCCGCACCCGGCGGCGCTGGGCAACGCCCAGTGGTACCACCCGCGGCTCGTGCACGACGAGGTGTCGGCGTACGTGGAGCGGCACGGCCTGGTCGACCTGCTGCTGGTGGACGGCCCGCTGCTGGGCGACGCCCGCTACCCGGCCCTGCCGGTGCTGCGGGGCGTGCTCGCGCCCGGCGCGGCGGTCCTGGTGGACGACGCCGAGCGGCCCGGCGAGCAGACCGTGCTGGTGCGGTGGGCCGAGGAGTTCGCGCTGCGCTTCCGCACCACGCCCCGCACGTTCCTGGCCACCGCGACCGCCCTGGACTGACCGCCCTGGACTGACCGCCCCGGACGAGCCCGGACGACGGGCCTCAGACCTGGAGCACGAGCTTGCCGAACACCTCGCCGCCGTCGAGGGCGCGGTGGGCGTCGGCGGCCCGGCGGATCGGCAGCACCTCGTGCACGACGGGCCGGACCCGGCCGGACGCGACCAGCGGCCACAGGTGCTCGCGCACCTCGGCCACGATCCGGCCCTTGCCGCTCGGGCCGGCCACGGGCCGGGACCGCAGGCCGGTGGCCGTGACGACGGCCCGCTTGGCCAGCAGCTTGCCGATGTTCAGCTCGCCCTTGACCCCGCCCTGCAGGCCGATGACGACCAGCCGCCCGTCCGGGGCGAGCACGTCCACGTTGCGGTCGAGGTAGGCCGCGCCCATGTTGTCCAGCACGACGTCCGCCCGGCCCACCTCGGCCACGAAGTCCTGCTCCCGGTAGTTCACCAGCACGTCCGCGCCCAGCTCGGCGCACCGGCGCAGCCGCTCGGCGGAGCCCGCCGTGACCGCGACCCGCGCGCCCAGCGCCTTGGCGACCTGGATGGCGTGCGTGCCGATCCCGCCCGCGCCGCCGTGCACGAGGAACGTCTCGCCGCTCGCCAGGCCCGCGACCATCACGACGTTCGACCACACCGTGCACGCCACCTCGGGCAGCGACGCGGCCGTCACCAGGTCCACGCCCTCGGGCAGCGGGAGCAGCTGCGCGGCCGGCACGACAACCCGTTCGGCGTACCCGCCGCCGGCGAGCAGGGCGCACACCTCGTCGCCCACCCGCCAGCCGGTGACGCCCTCGCCCAGGGCCGCGACCGTGCCCGAGCACTCCAGGCCCAGCACCTCCGAGGCACCCTCCGGCGGCGGGTAGTGGCCCTGCCGCTGGAGCACGTCGGCCCGGTTCACCGCGGTCGCGGCCACGTCCAGCAGCACCTCGCCCGGGCCCGGTTCGGGATCCCGAACCTCCGCCCACTCCAGCACGTCGGGCCCGCCGGGTTCACGAATGGTGATCGCGCGCATGACCCGACGGTAATCCGCTCGCCCGCCGCCCGCGCGACCGCCACCATCGACGGGCATGGACCACTGGCCGTTCCACGACCTGGTGCTGCGCACCCCGCGCCTCGAATTGCGCCCGGACGACGACGCGAGCCTGTCCGAGCTGGTCGGGCTGGTGCTCGACGGCGTGCACCCGCCGGACCGGATGCCGTTCGGCGTGGAGTGGACCGACGCGCCCCGCGAGCGGCTCGGCGTGAACACCCTCCAGCACCACTGGCGGGAGCGGGCGGCGCTGTCGCCGCGGCGGTGGGCGCTCCACTTCGTCGTGCGGCTGGACGGTCGCGTGGTCGGCGTGCAGAGCCTCGGGGCGGAGGAGTTCCCGGTGCTGCGGGAGGTCACCAGCGGGTCGTGGCTCGGGCTGCGGCACCAGGGCGCCGGGATCGGCACGGAGATGCGGGCCGCCGTGCTGTCGTTCGCGTTCGACCACCTCGGCGCGGTGGCGGCCCGGTCGGGCGCGTTCGACGACAACCACGCCTCTCTCGCCGTGAGCCGCAAGCTCGGCTACCGGCCGGACGGCACGTTCCGGCAGGTCAGGAGGGGTGAGGCGGCTCGGCAGGTCCGGCTGCTGCTGACCCCGGACGCGTTCCGGCGACCCGACTGGACCCTCCGGGTGAGTGGCGTCACACCCTGCTTGCCCCTGCTCACGGGCTGAGAACCCGCCGAGTGACGGATTGCGCTCGCCCGCCTGACTTGTGAGGGTTCGGCATCCGAGTGAAGGGGAACTCGATCATGTCAGCTAGAACCGGGGTCCGGCGCGCGGCGATCCTCGCCGCGTCCGCCTCCCTCGCACTGGTCGCCGTTCCGGTCGTCAACGTCGCGTCGGCCGCGACGCTGGACGGCCCGAAGCTGGCCAAGAACCTCACCAAGAGCGTCACGCTGGAGGGGGTGAACCGCCACCTGATCGCCCTGCAGCGCATCGCCGACCGCAACGGCGGCAACCGCGCCGCCGGCACGGCGGGCTACGACGCCAGCGTCGACTACGTGGCGGGCAAGCTGCGCGGCGCGGGCTTCGAGGTGACCACGCCGGAGTTCACCTACCCCGTGCAGATCACCGACGCGGCGACCGCCAAGGTCGGTTCGACCACCTACGAGACCATCCCGATGGAGTTCTCGCCGCAGACGCCGGTCGGCGGCGTCACGGGCCCGCTGCGCGTGGTGCCCGAGGACGAGACGCCGGGCTGCGAGGCGTCCGACTTCGCCGGTCAGGACTTCACCGGCGCGGTCGCCCTGATCCGCCGCGGCGCCTGCACGTTCGACGTCAAGCACCGCAACGCGGCCGCCGCCGGCGCCATCGCGGTCATCGTGTCGAACAACCGCGAGGGCGCGCTGTCCGGCGTCACGCTCGGCTCGCCGGGCGTCGTGCCGACCGGTGGCGTCACCCAGGCCGACGGCACCGCGCTGGCCAAGCTCGGCGGCCAGCCGGTCACCGTGGACCTGCGCTACCACGACGAGGACCGCGTCTCGCGCAACGTCATCGCGCAGACGAAGACCGGCCGCAAGGACAACGTCGTGATGGCGGGCGCCCACCTCGACAGCGTCGAGAACGGCGCGGGCATCAACGACAACGGCAGCGGCTCGGCCGGCCTGCTGGAGACCGCGCTGCAGCTCGGCGGCTCGCCGAAGGTGAACAACGCGGTGCGGTTCGGCTGGTGGGGCGCCGAGGAGCTCGGCCTGGTCGGCTCGACGAAGTACGTGCAGTCGCTGACGTTCGAGCAGCAGCTCGACATCGCCCTGTACCTGAACTTCGACATGATCGGTTCGCCGAACGCGGGCTACTTCGTCTACGACGGCGACGACTCCGACGGCGAGGGCGCGGGCGCGGGCCCGTACGGCTCGGGCCAGATCGAGCAGGCGTTCGTGCAGTACCTGACGGCCGAGAAGGGCGTGCAGACCGAGGGCACCGACTTCACCGGCCGCTCGGACTACGGCGAGTTCATCGCGCAGGGCATCCCGGCGGGTGGCCTGTTCACCGGTGCGGAGGGCGTCAAGACCGAGGCCCAGGCGGCGAAGTGGGGTGGCACGGCGGGCGTCGCCTACGACCCCAACTACCACGGCAAGGGTGACAACCTGGGCAACATCGACCGGGTGGCCCTGGACCGCAACGCCGACGCGCTGGCGTGGGTGACCGCGTCGTACGCGATCAGCACGGAGAGCGTCAACGGCGTGCCGGCGCGCAAGCAGCGCGCCGCCACGCGTGCGGCGGCGGCGCGCTCGCTGCACGTCACGGCGCACCACTCGCACGCCGACGTGGCCTGACACGTCCGACGGCGGGTGACGAGGGCCGGTCTCCTCCGGGGGGCCGGCCCTCGTCCGTCCGTCCACAGGGGAGTGTCGTTCCGCGGGCCGGTCGGGCCGCCCCGGTGCCCCTCCCGCCGGCGGGACGGCGCGCCCGCCGGCGGGACTGGCCGGCCACGGCGGGGTGGCCTCCGTCTCACCGTCGTCTACTGTTAGGGGGGTGGACAGAACTGACGGTCAGGACTACACCGATCGGCTCGCGCGCCTGCAGAACCTGCCCTGGAAGCGCGTCCTGAACGTCCAGGCGCCGTACCGGTGGAACGTGCGCCGCATCTTCGGCGACCGGGAGGTGCTCGACGTCGGCTGCGGCATCGGGCGCAACCTCAAGCACCTGGAGCCCCACGGCGTCGGCGTCGACCACAACCCGCACTCCGTGCAGACCTGCCGGGACATGGGGCTGACGGCGTTCACCACCGACGAGTTCTTCGACACCGAGTACGCCAAGCCGGGCCGCTTCGGCGGCATCCTGGCCGCGCACCTGGTCGAGCACATGCCGCGCCCCCAGGCCGTGGAGATCCTGCGCGGCTACGTCGAGTTCCTCGCGCCCGGCGGCCTGATGGTGCTCATCTGCCCGCAGGAGCGCGGGTACGAGTCCGACCCCACGCACGTGGCGTTCACCGACCTCGACGGCCTGGCCGACGTCACCTCCCAGCTCGGGCTGGTCGAGCGCGACCGCATGTCGTTCCCGTTCCCCCGCGCGGCCGGGAAGGTGTTCACCTACAACGAATTCGTGCACGTCGCCGTGAAACCCGGCAACTGAGAACCTGACTGCATTTCGCTTTCCGACCGCCCTCCCCTGAGGTAGTGTCCGGCCCGTTCGGTCGAGTCGGGGGCTCGTCCCACAGGGGGGTCGCGCAGCAGCGCTGCCAACGTCCGCAGGTCTCTGTCACGGACTGGCTGGAAGACCGACGCCTTCACACACTGTGCGCTGTCAGGAAAGAGGATCAATGCGTCGTTCCGCTGCGCTGCTGGTCGCCACGGCGGCGACCGCGGCCGTGGTGACGGCCGCGGCCCCGGCCAACGCCGAGCCCGTGACCGCCCACAACGGTGACCAGGTCGCCCGCACCGCAGTGTCGGTGGACCGGGTCGGCCGGTCGGGCCGCCCGTTCGGCACGAAGACCACCGGCACCACCGCCCAGGAAGCCCAGGCCGAGGAGTACCAGGGCACGCGGTTCATCCCGACCGCGCCCCGCCGCATCCTCGACACCCGCAGCGGCCTCGGCCGCGGCGGCGTCACCGCGCCCGTGGGCGCGGGCGGGCGCATCGAGGTCCCCGTCGACAACCTGCCGCAGTACACCCTCGCGGTCGTGCTGAACGTGACGGGCACGTCGCCCACCGCCAACACCTACGTCACGGTGTGGGAGGGCGGCGCGGACATCGCCAAGCCCGGCGTGTCGACGCTGAACCTGGTGCCCGGCGAGACCCGCGCCAACTCGGTCACCACCTGGGTGTCGCTGGACAACACCGTCAACCTCTACAACAACGCGGGCACCACGCACCTGATCGCGGACGTCGCGGGCTACTACGTCTACGACAACCCGGGCACGAGCCCGACCCCCGGCCGCTACTTCGCGACCGGCCCCACCCGCGTGTACGACTCCCGCAACACCGGCGGCGCGTTCCGGGCCGCCGAGTCGCGCGCCATCGACTTCAGCTCCTTCGCCGTGCCCGTGGGCGCGACGGCCGTGTCCCTGAACGTGACCGGCGTGGACGCGACCGAGAACACCTACGTGACCGCGTGGCCGACCGGCGTCTCCCGGCCCACCGCGTCGAGCCTCAACGTCGCGCCGCGGGCCACCACGCCCAACGGCGTGACCGTCGCCCTCGGCTCCGACCGCAAGGTCAACCTCTACAACAACGCGGGCAACGTCCACCTGGTCGTCGACATCGCCGGGTACTACCTGCCCACCGAGAACGGCGGCGCGGACTTCTACCCGGTCACGCCGGGCCGCGCGTTCGACACCCGCGACTCGGGCCCGATCGCGCCGGCCGAGACGCTGACGCTGCTTTACCTCGACGCCGACCTGCAGCCGGGCAACAGCCTGCTGCTGAACCTGACCGGCACCGAGCCGACCGCCAACACCTACGTCACGCCGTTCCCGGCCGGCGCGAACCGCCCCGGCACCTCGGCGCTGAACCTGGTGCCCGGCCAGACCTCGCCGAACATGGCCACGGTCCGCCTGGGCACCGCGTACGACGAGATCGACAACGTGAACCGGCCCGCGCACGCGTTCTACAACAACGCGGGCAACACGCACCTGGTCATCGACGTGTTCGGCATCTTCGCCTGACCGACGACCCGTCGGGGCACCACCGCGGACGCGCAGGGACCGGTTCACCGGTCCCCGCGCGTTCGTCCGTCCGGGGGCGGCGCACCTCGCGGGCGACGCCCGTCGGCTAGGCTCGCCGCAGGGGTAGCGTGCCCGAGCGGCCTAAGGGACACGTCTTGAAAACGTGCGAGGGTTGATCCCCTCCGTGGGTTCAAATCCCACCGCTACCGCACTGTCGCAGCGCCCCCGCACCCCTGACCGGGTGCGGGGGCGCTGTCGCGCGGTCAGCCGTTCACGTCCCGCAGGTGCCCGATGATCCGCTCGAACACCACGGCCAGGACCTCCTGCTCCTCGCGCGAGAGCAGGTCGACCATGTGCTCGCGCACGCCCGCGACGTGGGTCGGCGCGGAGGCCTCCAGCAGCGCCATGCCCGCGTCGGTCAGCTCGGCGAACACGCCCCGGCCGTCCTCCGGGCACTCCCGCCGGCGCAGCAGCCCCTCCCGCTCCATCCGCGCCACCTGGTGCGACACCCGGCTCTTGGACGACGCCACCTCGTCGGCGAGTTGCGACATCCGCATGCGCCGTGCCGGTTGCTCCGACAAGCGCACCAACACCTCGTAGTCGGCCAGTGACACGCCGTGCCCGTCCTGCAGCTCCCGGTGCAACCGGTCGGCGAGCATCGACGCCCCGACCACGTAGTTGCGCCAGGCGCGCATCTCCCCCTCGTCGAGCCAGCGCGGCTCCCGCTCAGTCACCCCACCAGGTTAGGCGCGGATATCCGTTAACGGACGATCCACCGACACGTCTGGTGCCGGTCAGCTCCGCCAGGCAAACTCCTGCGCCGTACCGCGCCCTCCTACCGGGGCGCCGCAGGGAGGACCCACCCCATGACCCCGTTCCGACGCACCGCGCGGCGCACCGCCGCGCTCGCGGTCACCGCCGCGGCAGCGCTCGCGGTCACGTTGACGCAGCAACCGGCGATGGCCGACAAGGACGACCGGCCCGCGCGCACCGTCGACGTGCGCCTGATCGGCATCAACGACCTGCACGGCAACATCGAGCCGCCGACGGGCTCCTCGGGCCGCGTCACGCTGGCCGACGGCACGCAGGTCGAGGCGGGCGGCGCGGCCTACAACGCCACCCACATCCGCAACCTCGAGGCCGAGGTGCGCAACTCGGTGGTCGTCGGCCAGGGCGACCTGATCGGCGCGTCCCCGATCGTCTCGGCGCTGTTCCACGACGAGCCGACCGTCGAGGTCCTCAACCGGGTCGGCCTGGACGCCACCGCCGCCGGCAACCACGAGTTCGACGAGGGCTACCAGGAGCTGCTGCGGGTGCAGCGCGGCGGCTGCCACCCGACCGACGGCTGCCAGTTCCGCGACACCTTCGGCGGCGCGAAGTACCCGATCCTGGGCGCGAACGTGACGCTGGCCAAGAACGGCCTGCCCGCGCTGCCGCCGTTCTGGGTCGAGTTCCGCGACGGCGTGCCGATCGGGTTCATCGGCATGCCGCTCAAGGACGTGCCGATCCTCGTCGACCCGAACGGGATCAAGCAGCTCGAGTTCGGTGACGAGGTCGCCGCCGCCAACCGGTACGCCGACCTGCTCAACGGCCTCGGCGTGAAGACGATCGTGCTGCTGGTGCACCAGGGCGACAACACCTCGGGCGGCGGCCCGGACGACTGCCGCACCACGCCCGGCGGTCCCGGCCGGCGGATCGCCGAGCAGGTCAGCCCGAAGATCGACGTGGTGTTCTCCGGCCACAGCCACCAGCACTACAACTGCACGGTCACCGACCCGGCCGGCAACCCGCGGCCGTTCATCGAGGGCCTGGCGTTCGGGCGCGAGCTGTCCGTGGTCGACCTGAAGGTCGACAAGCGGACCCGCGACGTCGTCCGCTCCGCCACCGTCGCCCGCAACCACGTGGTGACCCGCACCGTCACCCCGGACCCCGAGGTCCAGTCGATCATCGACCTGGCCAGGTCCAAGTCCGGGCCGATCGCCAACCGCCGGGTCGGCACCATCGCGCAGGACATCCCGCGGGCGCAGAACGCGGCGGGCGAGTCCCCGCTGGGCAACCTGATCGCCGACTCGCAGCTGGCCGCCACCACCGGCAACGGCGCGGTGCTCGCGCTGATGAACCCGGGCGGTGTGCGCGCCGACCTCACCTACGCCTCCTCGCCCGCGGGCGAGGGCGACGGCGTGGTGACCTACGGCGAGGCGTTCACCGTGCAGCCCTTCGGCAACATCCTGCAGACCGTCACCTTGAAGGGCTCGCAGATCAAGGAGGCGCTGGAGCAGCAGTGGCAGGTCGTCAACAACCAGCAGCGGCAGATCGTGCTGCAGCCGTCGAGCGGCCTGAGCTACTCCTGGTCGGCGTCCGCGCCGCTGGGCTCCAAGGTGTCGAACATCGTCCTGAACGGCTCGCCGCTGGACCTGAACGCGAACTACCGCGTGACGATCAACAGCTTCCTCCAGGGCGGCGGTGACGGCTTCGGCGCGTTCACCGGCGGCACCGAGATCACCGGCGGCGGCATCGACCTGGACGCCTTCACGGCGTACCTGTCGGCGCACCCGAACACCGCCCCGCCGGCGCTGGGTCGCATCACCACCACCCCGTGACGCGGTGCGCGGCGGGCGGGCCCTCCGGCTCGCCCGCTGCGCGGTCACGGTGCGCGGCGAGCGCGGCCCTGAGCCGGATGAATCTCGTTTCACCAGTTCAGGGGCTTCCCCAGCGGTTGTGCATCCGGCCGGACAGGCGCATCCTCGAAGCAGGACCTGCCACCGGCGGAACCCGAGCCGACCCGCCGGCGGCACGCCCGGAAGGGGTAGGTGGTGCGGTGCTGGTAAGTCCTCGCGGTGACGAGCCGCGTACGAACCGCGACCCCGCGGGCGGAGCGGTCAGCAGACCGGCCCGATCGCGACCGTGAGCGGTTCCGACGAGGTTTCGAGCGCACGGCGCCGGCGGCGCCATCGTCGCGCTTGCGATTGTTGACCCGGGAGCCTCAGGGCGTCGTCTCCACCGTCGGCGCCGACCGCGGTCCACGCCTACCTCGTCGCGCAGGTTTTCGTCACTTCCACATGGGAAAACCCGGGTGCGGTGCCAGGATAGGGCCCCGCACCCGGGGCTCTGCCCTGTCCGGGTCCGGTGCTCACCCTGGGAGGACGCGCGTGCAGTTCAACGAGAACGCCGAGCTCGACACGTCGCAGGTCAGCGACCAGCGCGGCGTGGGCGGCCGGGTCGCCCTGGGCGGCGGCGGGCTGGGCATCGTCGGCCTGATCCTGTACTTCGTGCTCTCGCAGCTCGGGGGAGGCGGGCAGCTGCCCTCCGGCTCCGGGTTCGGCGACGTGGGCGACGGCAGGCAGGTCGGCTCCGAGGCCATCAAGGAGAAGTGCCGCACGGGCGCGGACGCCAACCGCGAGTCGGACTGCCGCGCGGTGGCGTTCATCAACTCGATCCAGGGCTACTGGACCGACCAGTTCGCCCGCTCGGGCCGGACCTACCAGCCCGCCCAGACGAACTTCTTCTCCGGCAGCGTGTCGACCCGGTGCGGCAGCGCCTCGTCCGCGGTGGGCCCGTTCTACTGCCCGGCGGACCAGCAGGTCTACATCGACCTGGGCTTCTTCCAGGAGCTCCAGCAGAAGTTCGGCGCCACCGGCGGGCCGTTCGTCGAGGCGTACGTGCTGGCGCACGAGTACGGCCACCACATCCAGAACCAGCTCGGCACGTCCGACCGGGTCGGCCAGGAGTCCGGCCCGAAGTCGGGCTCGGTCCGGCTGGAGCTGCAGGCCGACTGCTACGCGGGCGCCTGGGCCAACCACGCGGAGAGCGTGCCCACCGCGTCCGGCCAGCCGCTGATCAGCGGCGTGACGCAGCAGGACGTGGACGCGGCGCTGGACGCGGCCTCCCGCATCGGCGACGACTTCATCCAGGGCGAGCTGGGCGGCGGCCACATCGACACGACCAAGTTCACGCACGGCACGTCGGCGCAGCGCCAGAAGTGGTACTCGACCGGCTACCAGTCGGGCGACCCGGCGCGCTGCAACACGTTCGACACCGACAACCTGGGCTGACCCCGACCACTCCGGTCCAGATCACTCCGGCCCGGATCACTCCGGCCCAGATCACTCCGGCCCGGATCACTCAGGCCCGGATCACTTCCGGAACCGACCGCGCCGCCCCACCGCACCGGGGGCGGCGCGGTCGTCGTTCCAGGGACCGTCCGCCAGAGGTGCCGCTGCGTTCCACCGTCGGTGTGGAACCGGTAGCGCGCCTCGGCTTCGGCGGGCATACCACCGGGAAGGCAGGTCACCCGCACACCTGGAAGTCATCCTGCCCGCCGTCCGCTACGACACCGGCACGCTGTTCCGGATCACCGGTCCGGCCGGATCACCGAGGTGGCCCTCGACCGGCCCCTGGTCGGCGGCGACGGCGGGGACCCGCGCCCGGACAGCGCGCCCGCCGCGCGGCGGTCACGTGGTCGACGGCGACCCGGTCGTGCTGGTCTCCGGAACCGGCCGGTCCGACTCCTTCACCCCGCGCGGGCTGTGATCGGCCGGTGAAACCCGTGCCCGGCGCGCGGCGGTGTCGTGGTCACCACACCGCCGCACGTCGGAGGCGGTGTTAGCGTCGCTGACCGAACCGGGAGAGCAGGGAGCGTGGCCGTGACGGTGGTGGAGGCGATCGTCGTCGTCCTGGCCGGCGTGTTCGCCGGCGGGATCAACACCGTGGTCGGTTCGGGCACGCTGGTGACGTTCCCGGTGCTGCTGGCCGTCGGCTACCCGCCGGTGGTGGCCAACGTCTCCAACAGCCTCGGCCTGGTGCCCGGCTCGCTCAGCGGCGCGTTCGGCTACCGGCGCGAGCTGACCGGGCAGGCGGACCGGGTCAAGCGGCTGCTGCCCGCCTCGGTCCTCGGCGGCGTGGTCGGCGCGATCCTGCTCGTCGTGCTGCCGGAGGACGCGTTCTCCGCCATCGTGCCCGTGCTGATCGCCATCGCGCTGGTGCTGGTCGTCGCGCAGCCGTGGCTCAACCGCAAGCTCGCCGAGCGCGACCGGCACGAGCACGGCGGCCTGGCGCTGTGGGTCGGCGTGTTCCTCGCCGGCATCTACGGCGGCTACTTCGGCGCGGCGCAGGGCGTGCTGGTGATGGGCCTGATGGGCGTGCTGATGAACGAGCACATCCAGCGGATGAACGCCCTGAAGAACGTGCTGACCGCGTTCGTCAACCTGGTCGCCGGCGTGCTGTTCATCTTCATCGCCGACGTGGCCTGGCTCGCCGTGCTGCTGCTGGCCGTCGGCTCGGTCGTCGGCGGTCAGATCGGCGCGAAGGTCGGCCGCCGACTCCCACCGGCCGCGCTGCGCGCGGTGATCGTGGTGGTGGGAGTCGTGGCCATCGTCCAACTGCTCACCCGCTGACCGCTCAGCCGGCGAACGACCTGGCGGCCGCCAGGAACGCGTCGTTCTCCTCGGGCTCGCCGATCGTCACGCGCGCCCCGTCGCCGGCGAACGCCCGCACGACCACCTTGTGCGCCAGGCAGTGCTCGTTGAACGCCGCCGTGCGCTCGCCCAGCGGCAGCCACACGAAGTTCGCCTGGGACTCGGGCACCTCGAACCCGGCGGCCAGCAGCCCACCGCGCACCCTGGCCCGCTCCGCGACGATCGCCCGGCACCGCGCCATCAGCTCGTCCTCGGCGTCCAGCGACGCCAGCGCGGCGACCTGGGCCAGGGCGTTCACGCTGAACGGCACGTAGACCTTGCGCAGCGTCTCCGCCACCGCGGGCGACGCCACCGCGTACCCGACGCGCAGCCCGGCCAGCCCGTACGCCTTGGAGAACGTGCGCAGCACGGCCACGTTGTCCCGGCCCGCGGCCCACATCGCCTTGGCCAGCTCCACGCCGTCGGGCACCTCGGGGTCGTCGACGAACTCCTTGTACGCCTCGTCGATCACCACCAGCACGTCCGACGGCACCCGCTCCACGAACCGCTCGATGTCGGTCGCCCGCAACGCCGTCCCGGTGGGGTTGTTGGGGTTGCACACGAAGACCAGGCGCGTGGCCGGGGTGATCGCGTCGGCCATCGCGTCGAGGTCGAGCGCGTGGCCGGGCGTCAGCGGCACCCGCGCCTGCCGGGCGCCCACGACCGCGGTGATGATCGGGTACGCCTCGAACGAGCGCCACGCGAACACCACCTCGTCGGCCTCGGTGCAGGTGGCCTGCACGAGCTGCTGGCACAGCGTCACCGAGCCGCAGCCCACGGCCAGGTGGTCGGCGGGCACGCCGAGCTTGTCCGCCAGTCGCGCCACGAGGTCGGTGGCGGCGGTGTCGGGGTAGCGGTTCACGGCGGTGGCCGCGTCCGCGATCGCCCGCACCACGCTGGGCAGCGGTCCGGCCGACACCTCGTTGCTGGCCAGCTTGATCGCGCCGGGGATCGTCTTCCCGGGCACGTAACCGGGCAGGGCGACGAGGTCGGCACGGGTTCGCACGGTCATCCAAGGACTCCCTTCGGGGTTCTGCGCCGGACGTTATCCGGTGATAGGGCCGGATGGGGCATACCCGCAGTACGGATGCTCACGTTGACTGGCGTTCACCCCCACGTGGAAGGGTTGGCACATGACTCCTACCCGCACCGAGACGCTCTCCCTCACCGACGGCCGCGAGCTGCGGCTGACCGTCGCCGAGCCGGAGAACTCCGTCCGCGGCGGCCTGGTCGTGCTGCACGAGGCGCGCGGCGTCACCGACACCGTCCGCGGGTTGGTCAGCGGGCTGGCCGCCGAGGGGTGGCTCGCGGTCGCGCCGCACCTCTACGACGAGGTGTCCGGTGACGAGGCGCCGGCCATGGTGAGCGGGCTGTCGGGCGACGCCGTGCTGGCCGACACCGACGTCGCGTTCGTCTGGCTGGGGCAGCACGGGGTGAGCCAGGACCGCATGGGCGTCATGGGCTTCGACCTGGGCGGATCGGTCGCGATGGTGGTTGCGGGAAGCCGAACCATCGGCGCGGCGGTCACCGTCGGTGGCGGTGGCATCCTCGAACCGCTGGCCGACGGGCTGCCGTCGCTGGTGGAGGTGGCGGAGGAGCTGACGTGCCCGTGGCTGGGCCTGTACGGCGACGACGACGGTGAGATCCCGGTCGACGACGTGGAGAAGTTGCGCGACGCGGCGGCGGCGGCCCCGGTGGCGACGGACGTGGTCCGGTTCGCCCACACCGGCCACCGGTTCGACACCACGCCCGAGGTCAGCGCGGAGGCGTGGCAGCGGGCGCTGAACTGGTTCGACTCACATCTTCGCTAAGGCTCTGGTCGGAGGCTTGGAACCGAACGGGCTTCCCGGTACATCTAAGGGTGGCGTCCGGAACGCCTGGTTCCTCCTCGTCGCGGCTAACGCGCGGTCGGCTCGCGGCGAATCGCAGTGCAGGGGGTAGTGATGAGCGACGGGAACACGGTCCCACTCGCGGGTGCGCCGGTGGCGCAGGTCCCGCCCGGTTTCACGCCGTCCGCCGCGGGTCAGCCCGCGGCCGTGCCGGGGGCGGTGGCGCCACCCGCTCCGACGCCGGTGCCCGAATCGTCACCCACCGTGACGCTGCCCGCGCCCGCCGCCGTCGACCCCGAGGCGGCGAAGCCCGCGGCCGAGAGCTTCGCGAAGGCGGCGCAGACCGACCTCGACAAGGCCACCACCGCGCTGGGCGCGGTGGACAAGGACTCCGTCCGGCTCGACCTCGACAAGCAGGGCGTCGCCGACCTGCTCAAGCTGGTGTCGCAGGCCCGCGCCCTGGTCGACACCGTGCACAGCCGCGCCGTGAACAACCTCGACGTCGACCTCAAGTTCGGCAACAACTGGGTGAGCGACGCCATCAGCAGGCGGTTGCGCGAGGTCGCCGTGGGGAATGAGGAATCCGCGGTCAACGTGATCGGGGACTTCATGCAGGTGCTCTTCGAGGTCGAGCAGACCATCCGCGACGCGGCGCGGAACCTGGAACGGGCCGACGACGAAGCCGCGGACGCCTTCGGCTCCGCGGGGGAGGCCAAGGGCTGATGGGCGACAACAGGCACGGCGGGAACCACGGCGGCGGCCAGGGCCACGGCGGTCAGCACCACGGCGGTCAGCACCACGGGGGCGGCCACGACAAGCCGACCGACCTCGGCCAGAAGGTCGACTGGATGACCTACAGCCACCAGCAGCTGTGGGAGATGATCAACACCGGGGTCGACCTGAAGGCCGCGAGCAGCGCCCAGGCCGACTGGGCGACCGTGGGCAAGGCCCTGGGCGAGGTGCAGGAGCTGCTGGCCAAGGCGATCGGCCAGTCCAGCCAGGCGTGGACCGGCGAGTCGGCCGAGCGCGCCCGCGAGGCCCTGGAGTCGGTCGAGAAGTGGGCGCTGAACACCAGCGAGCACGCCGACAACGTGGCCAAGTGCATCGCCACCGAGATCGAGCACGTGCAGACGGCGCGCGAGATGATGCCGCCGCCCGCGCCCGCGCCGCCGGTCGTCACGCCGGTCGCCGACGCGGCGGGCCCGGTCGCCGCGCCCACGCCGGTCGCCGCCCCGCGCTCGCCGCTGCTGCGCAACCGGCCGGCCGAGGACGCGGGCTACCAGGCGCCGCCCTCCGCGGTCGGCGAAGGCATCCTCACGAGCCCGACGGCGCCGCGCACGACGCCCGGCGCGTTCACCGGCATCGACTCCATCGCCGCGCCCGCGATCGACTCGGTCGTCGCGGCGGACGCCACGCACCGCCAGGCCGCCGAGGTCATGGCGATGTTCCAGATGAACTCCTACGAGGTCGACCGGACCGTGCCGTCGTTCGCGCCGCCGACCAACCCGCTCGCACCGCCCCCGCCGCCGCCCGTGGTCGTCCCGCAGACCCCGCCGGCCGCCGACGGCGGTGGCGGCCAGGTCGTGGTGAACAACACCAACCCGGCCCCGACCGCGCCCCAGAACCAGAACCAGAATCACACCCAGAGCCAGAGCCAGCGTCCCGGCGGCACGCCCGCCCAGTTCGGCCGCGGCGGGTTCGCGGGCGGTCGCGGCTTCGGCGGTGGTGGTCGCGGGGTCGTGCCCACGCCCGTCGGCGCGGCGGGCGGTGGCGGTGGCGGTCCCGTGGCCGGCCCCGGCGGGTCGACGGGCGCGCTCAACGCGGACCGCGGCAACGCCAACCCGGGCAGCGTGACCAGCCAGTTCCAGGCGCCCAAGTCGGTCACGCCGCAGTCCGGCATGATCGGCGCCGCCCCGATGGCCGCGCCGCCGCCCGTCGCCGGCGGCGGCAACGAGCGGGACCGCAACCGTCCCGGTTACCTCGAGGACGACGACAACGTCTTCGGGGTGGACCGCAAGGCCGCACCACCGGTGATCGGCCTGTGACCGAGCGCGTCTTCCGGCTCAGCGAACTGGAGTTCTTCCTCCTCTGGCAGGCGGTGCACCGCGACGCCCACCCGGTCCCGCTGGGCGTGCGCCACTTCGGGCACACCCAACGGGAGCGGGAGTCGCTGGTCGAGAGCGCGTCCCGCGACCTCGCCGCCCGCGGCCTGGGCACCGTGCGGCGGCCCGACGAGGAGCTGTACGGGCTGCTGCGCGGCCTGGCCGAGTTCGAGGTCGGCCTGGAGGTGTTCTTCACCGTCCGCGGCGGCCAGGCCCGCGGGCTGGCCACCGCCGCGTGGCACGGCGCGTTCGCGGGCAGGCTCGGCAACCAGGTGCAGGTGGCCGGGTTCCGGCCCACCTCCCTGGCCGCCACCACCGTCAACACCCTGCCGCCCGCGCCGCCGGGCAGCGGCCGCTCGGTGAACGTGCGCTGGGACGACTACCTGGCCGCGGGCCAGGCGGGGGAGCGGGACGGCAGCGAGGGCTTCCTCGACGCGCTGCGCTCCGTCGGCCTGCGCGAGCCGGAGGCCAACACCCTGATGCGCGCCGTGACCACGCGCAGCGGCGGCGGCCAGGTCGGCGTGATCGCCCGCAACCGCGCCGGCTACCTGCACCCGACCGGCTCGGTCGTGTCGTGGCTGGACACCGCCGACGGCCGCTACCTCGTGCGGCGCGACGACGGGTGGCTCGTCGTCGCGCCGACGGACGCGCCGAGGCTGATCTCCGCGGTCGAGGGGCTGGTGGCGAGCGCCGGCCGGAACTGAACCGGTGTGTGGGTCGCTACTGTGGTTCCGGGCCGTCGGATCGGCTAGGAACTTCAGGTATGACCGACATGCGTGCCGGCACCGCCGCCGGTGAGGCGGAAGTCCTGTGGCGCCCCGACCCCACCAGGGTCCAGGGCAGCAGGATGACCGCGTTCCGCTCGTGGCTCTCCGCCAAGGGCCTCGACCTCCCCGACTACGAGTCGCTGTGGGAGTGGTCCACCTCGGACCTGGAGGGGTTCTGGGGCGCGCTCGCGGAGTTCTTCGAGGTGGTGTTCCACAGCCCGCCCACGCGCGTGCTGGAGGCCCCGGTGATGCCCGGCGCGGTCTGGTTCCCCGGTGCCACCCTCAACTACGCGGAGCACGCCCTCAGGGGCCCGGACGACGACCTGGCGGTCGTCTTCCACCGCGAGGACGGGCTGTCGTCGCAACTCACGTACGGCGAGCTGCGCCGCCGTGTGGCCGCCGTGCGCGCCGGGTTCGTGTCGCTGGGCGTGCGGCGGGGTGACCGCGTGGTGGCGCTCGTGCCCAACTCGCCGGAGGCGCTGATCGCCTTCCTGGCGGCGGCGTCGCTGGGCGCGACCTGGTCGTCGTGCTCGCCGGACTTCGGCGCGCGGGCCATCACGGACCGGTTCGCCCAGATCGAGCCGACCGTGCTGGTGGCCGTCGACGGGTACCGGTACAACGGGCGGGCGTTCGACGTGCGGCCCACCGTGGAGCGGCTGCGGTCGGAGATCCCGAGCCTGCGCGCCACCGTGGTGGTCGACTACGTCGGCGGCACCCCGCTGCCCGGCGCGGTGACCTGGGACTCGCTGCTGTCCGAGCACGCCGACGCGCCGCTGGAGTTCGAGCCGGTGCCGTTCGACCACCCCCTGTGGGTGCTCTACTCGTCGGGCACCACCGGGCTGCCCAAGGGCATCGTCCAGGGCCACGGCGGGATCGTGCTCGAGCACCTCAAGATGCTGGCGCTGCACAGCGACCTCGGCCGGGGCGACCGGTTCTTCTGGTTCACCACCACCGGCTGGATGATGTGGAACTTCCTCGTCTCCGGCCTGCTGGTCGGGTCGACCGTCGTGCTGTTCGACGGCAGCCCGGCCCACCCCGACCTCGACGTGCTGTGGCACCTGGCCGAGCAGCACCGCGTGACGTACTTCGGCACGTCCGCCCCGTACATCCAGTCGTGCCTGAAGGAAGGGCTGCGCCCGGCCGAGCGCCACGACCTGACGGGGCTGCGCGTCGTCGGTTCCACGGGCGCGCCCCTGACTCCGGAGGGCTTCCGGTGGATCGCCTCCGCCGTCAGCCCGGACGCGCAGATCGCGTCGGTGTCCGGCGGCACCGATCTGTGCACCGCGTTCGTGGCCGCGGCACCCGACCTGCCGGTCTGGCTGGGCGAGCTGTCGTGCCGCGCGCTGGGCGCGGCCGTGGCGTCGTACTCGGAGGCGGGCGAGCCCGTGGTGGACGAGGTCGGCGAGCTCGTGATCACCAAGCCCATGCCGTCGATGCCGGTGTTCTTCTGGGGCGACGAGGACGGCGCGAAGCTGCGCGAGGCGTACTTCAGCACGTTCGAGGGCGTCTGGCGGCACGGCGACTGGATCCGCATCACGCCACGCGGCTCGGCCGTCATCTACGGCCGCAGCGACTCCACCCTGAACCGCGGCGGGGTCCGCATGGGCACCAGCGAGTTCTACCGGGTCGTCGAGGGCCTGCCGGGCGTGGCGGACTCCCTGGTGATCGACACGTCCGGGGCGGGCAGCACGGACGGCGAGCTGCTGTGCTTCCTGGTCCTGGAGCCGGGCGCGACCCTGGAATCGGTCGAACCGCGCCTGCGCGCGGAACTGCGGACCAACCTCTCCCCGCGCCACGTCCCGAACCGCTTCGTGGCCGTCGAGGAGATCCCGAGGACCCTCAACGGCAAGAAGTGCGAGGTGCCGGTGAAGAAGATCCTGGCCGGCACCCCGCCGGAGCGGGCCGTGAGCCGTGACGCCCTGCGCAACCCGGCGGCACTGGAGCCATTCCTCACCCTGGCCCGAGACCTACCTCACCCCACCACCGCCTGAGACCCGCCCAGCGCCCCCCTCCACCGCCTCTGACCTGGTCGGATGCGGTTAGGAGGGGGGCGTTTTGCTATGGCGGTGGGGGCATGTGTAATCTATGCGTCGTAGCCGAGGGCTCCGGGAGGCTTCGCCTAGTCTGGTCTATGGCGCCGCACTGCTAATGCGGTTTGGGTTTACCGCCCATCCCGGGTTCAAATCCCGGAGCCTCCGCAACACCCGGCTTCGGCCGGGTGACAACTGAAGAACGATGCGCTCGTAGCTCAACGGATAGAGCATCTGACTACGGATCAGAAGGTTGCAGGTTCGAATCCTGCCGAGCGCACCAGGGTAAGTCCAGGTCAGGGCCTTGTTTCGGGTAACGGAGCAGGGTCCTGATTTGTTGTGTGAGGGGCTGCTGTCCCACATCTTCACACGAACGCTCGTACTGCTGCTCAGCCGTAGAGCTTGCCGAGCGCCTCGGTCCCGCTGTGGAGATCCTCGTCACTCGCGTGGACGTAGGTCGAGTACGTGAACGCGGTGTCGTAGTGCCCGGCCCACTTGCTGACGCTCGGAACACCGCGCGCCTACTCACGGGGTGTGGCCGTTTGCAGTGATGGTGCGCATCGCCCACCACCTCTCAGGATCGGACTTTGAGTTCGGCGCACACCATGCGACGGCTGTCACGCGAGTGGAGTCATCAGGGAAGCGAGCACGCGGTTGTCACACAGCGGTGCGGAAGCCGACGGCGCGGCGGCGCCAGTGGCCCCACGCTGGCCGAAGCGACTCCCACACCCTCACGAGGACATCCGAGGCGAAGATCGTCGAGACGCAGTTTGTCCCACTGCAGAGGCGTTACTGCTGGTCAGCCCTTATCAACATCAGCTCGCGTGGATGAGGCCGGTTTCGGACGAGCATGTCGCAAGCCTGCTGAGGACAGGACCGACGATGCGGTCCGTCATGGGGAGGTCTGCGCTTTCAGGACCTTCCGCTCATCAGCTCGTCGGACCGCGTCACCCCTGTCGCCCGGAAGATCGGTGTTGCCGGACTGGTGGCCAGCGGCATCACCGCATCCGCCGCTTCGATCGCGACGGGAGGCCGATCCGCTCGGACGCGCATATGAGGACGGGGATGGCAGCAGGGGTCCTTACTTCACTGTGAAGCGGAAAGAGCACCAGCGGCGATCACACCGGTATGACTGACGCGTCTACCCGCCTCGTGTCCGTCTCACGCACGCGAGGCGGACGTACCGGTTCGAGGTCGCGGCGCACTTCCTTCAGCGCCGACGTGCATCGACCTGCCGTCAGTCGGCGGGCCACGTTCGGCAGGGTGGAATCCAGTGGTTGCCGACCCGGCTGCACCGGTGAGCCGGACGCTCAGATGAGCGTCCGGCTCACCGGTGCAGAGCCGCGTCTCCTACAGCAGGGCCACACCGGTCAGGTGCAGGGCGACAGCGGTGAGACCGGTGGCACCTGTGGCGGTGCCCCAGATCAACTTGAGCACCTTGTAGGCGTCCGCGCGGTGCTCGGGATCGGTGTTGGACAACGCGACGTGGGCGGCGTAGACGGCCAGCACTACGATCACCGCGCCGTACCCGGCGACCAACCACAATCCCAACTTCGGGGCTGCGGTCGCCGCCGATGTGACGGATTGGCCAAGTGTGCCACCTCTGGTAACCAAGTGGGGCATCCAGGACAACGTGATCCTCCAGTGGGTCGTGAGCCTTCTGGTTCCGGTCGGTGATCCGGCCAGGTGGCTGCGGCTGGCGAGCACCGCTTCGGTGTTCGCCATCCCATTGGAGAGAACAGGGAAATTGTCCCGCCAGCACGAGGCGGACAACCAGGTGCGCGGACAAGGTGTGAGGGGTCGCCGATATGGACGACGAACCGTTACAGGCACGGCGCCGTCGAGCAGGCGCACCGCCCAAGATCCACAAAGAAGTGCTGCGTAACCGTTACGGCCAGCATGCTGTGGATCTGGTGATCCGGCTGCGCCGGCTCCAGGACGAGGCTGGCTTTACCGACCTTGAGGCTGCTCGACGCTGGGCGGCCAACGAGCCCGAAGCCGCCCACCGCCACAAGGTGCTCAAGCCGGACGGCGCTGTCGACCGAAAGCGCTTGTCCGAGTTCCTGCACATGGACAAAGGGCCGATCCCCGCCGGGCTGGTCGGGGCGTTCCACACCCTGTGGGCGGACCAACACGCAGGTGACACCCAGACGATCCTGCGTACCGCCGACGAGCTGAGTCGTCTATGTCGCTTGGTAGCAGCCGCAGCCGACCGCGCCGCCCAAACGCCTCCCCCTGCGGCTAAGACGAAGGCGCTGGCCAAGTCCACGCAGATCGACCGCTTGAAGGACGAGTTGATCGAGGTTGGGCGCGACCTCATCCAAACCAAGGAGAGCAGGAACCGCTTCAGCAGCCTGTCCGCCTTCCTGTTCGAGGCGTTGATCCGTCTCCAAAGCACGCACCAGCAACTGATCAAGGAACGCGACGATCTGCTCGCCAAGCTCCACGATGCCGAGTCCGTCGCCCGCGCGGTGCAGGACGCACAGATCGCGGGCGAGCAACTCGCACGCGCCGAACACCAGTTGGACCAAGCCCGCAGACGCGCGAGGGAAGTCGAGGAACTCAACCAGCAGCTGCAGGCCCGTTACCGAATGTTGGCAGCCCGGCTGGCCGAGATGGAGTCCCCCGTCGAGGTTCATCCGACAGCGGCGGCCCTCGCCTCCACCACAACCACAGACCTTCCCGAAGCTGACTCCCTCGCCGAGAACCAGGCCGTCCTCGATCGCGTCGACGACATGCTGCACGAAGACGACGAGTACCTGGCCCGGACGCGGCAACGACTCGCCCACGATGACCTGACCACGTTCGATTCCGACATCGTCGATGCATCGTGGGAAGTCCGCGGCATGCATGTCCAGGACAACCCGGACAACCGCGCTACCTGGCTTTTTCCCAGACCGGGCGATGCGGACAACTCCACTCCCGCACCGAGTGCGATGCCACCCTGGGCGAACGTCCGGACCGGCGACGAACACGCTCCCGCGCCCGTCCGCCGCAGACGTGCCATGGGATGGCGCGACACCCTCCGCACGCTCACCGGTGGCCTGATTCAGTTGGGCCCTTCCCCTGACGAGACCCGACGCGAAGAGCTGATCGCCCGCATCACCCGTCCCATGCTCGGCAACTACAAGATCGCTGTGCTGAGCCTGAAGGGCGGAGTGGGCAAGACCACGGTGACCGCCGCCTTGGGCGCCACCCTGGCCACCCTGCGGAAGAGCAAGGTCATCGCCGTCGACGCCGACCCCGACCGCGGCACCCTTGCCCTGAAGGTACCCAGGGAAACCACCGCCACTGTCCGACACGTTCTGCGTGACGCAGGCAAGATCACCGAGTACCTCGAAGTGCGCCAGTACACCTCTCGGGCGCAGAACGGTCTGGAAGTGCTGGCCTCGGAGCAGGATCCCGCCATCGCCGAAACCTTCAGCGATCATGACTACCTGACACTCATCGGCACACTTCAGCCCTACTACGAGATCGTGCTCACCGACAGCGGCACCGGACTGACCCACTCGGCCATGAAGGGTGTACTGGAACAGGCAGACGTGCTCGTGCTCGTTTCGTCCGGATCGGTGGACGGCGCGCAGACCTCCGCCGCGACGCTCGACTGGCTCGAAGCCCACGGCTACCGCGACCTCGTCGCCCGATCCGTCACGGTGATCAATTCTGTCCGACCGGGCTCTGGCAGGATCGACCTGGACAAACTCGCCGATCACTTCGCGCAGCGCTGCCGTGCCGTGGTTCGCCTCCCCTTCGACCAACACCTGGAAGAAGGGATCGAAGTCGATCTGGGCGAACTCGAACCAGCTACTCGACTTGCGTTATTGGAATTCGCTGCCACCGTCGCCGACGACTTCCCTTCGCCGCCTCCGCCTTCTTACACCGAGTCCGCCCATGTCACTGTCCGGCCGCCCGAAAAGTATGTCGCACGATCAACGCCACGACAGTCCTCCGTATCCGGAAAGAGAATCCCCCCTGATACGATCCCCTGGGTGCGAAAAATCCGAGAACTGGATCTGGCCCTGGCACGCGCCGAAGTATCGTCATATGAACACCGCATGATCCGGGAATGGTTGCTCGACACTGCTGATGCCCTCGACGTTCCGATCAAGGACTCGACCATTCGTCAAGTGATCAACGAACTCGCGCGCACAATATGGCACGACCCGGCCAGGCCGCGAGCTGTCGGAACAGGACAAGCCGGTCCGCAGCGTGTCCTTGAGCCATCCGGCGATGAAGCGACCACAGCTTCTAGGCGATCCTCGGATCCGGGGGGCACCCCACCGTCCGAGGCCGAGAATCTCATCGTACCCGCGGAAAGCAGCAGGCCAGGCGAAGGCGCGGCTGCGACCGTCGACCGTCCGAACTCACACGATGAGGCCGCCGACATCGGCGGCGAGCGAACGACACCCGACTCCTGGAGTGTGTCCTTCGTCAAGCTGATCAACCAGTACGCGACAGGTGAAGTGTCAACGGAAGAATACCGATCACGAAGAGCTTCCCTAATGCGCGCTCGCGAAAAGCTTGCAGCGGATGCCGATCAGGCTTCCCTGGAGATCGATGACTGGCAGAAAAATCTACGCTTCGCCGACACGCTTCTAGCCGCCGGTGAGATCACCGGCGACGAGTATCGTTACGTCAGAGACGAAATCCTGAAAGTCGCACGAGGCGAGAGGCTCTCGGACCGGCGCGGTATCGAATTCATCAAACTGATCCATCTCCATGTCAACAAGGAAATGGGGTCATATGAATTCCGAAAGCAAGTGGACATCCTAATGCGGTAGCTTCGGGCGGCATTCCGTCGTGTTCATGTGGGAAAACGAGCAACAAGTGAAGCCAAACCGGCCGGCGACCAGTTCGTCGACGTTCGTGGACCGTTGCCGCGGTGCCCATCCGGCAGCTCTCCGGCTTTCGCTCCGCACGACCGGGCGGTGGGCACCAGGTCCGAACTGACCGGGTGGACGTGCGTTCGCTGGCGCGATCCACCTTGCCGGCCCCCCGGCTGAGCTGGAGGGGACCGCCGTCGCGTGATCCCGCGGCGGTTTTGCACGGGAAGGGCCGCCCGTCGCACCACGGGGCATGGATGAACGAACTCCCGCCCAGTCCTTCGGTCCCGACCAGCCGGTCGGGCACCCCCGGAGCACGGCCTCGTCCATCGCGATCCTGGTCAACGTCGTGAGCGTCGGGATCGGCGGCCTCTACCTCAGCACGCACTCCGTCCTGGTCACGGCGATCGGAGCGGCCCTGGTCGCGCTGCTCGTGCTCGCCGCCATGAAGTTCGATCGGGTGAATTCCTGAACCGTCCTGACCCGGTCGGGTGAACCTCTGCACCTCCGCCCCGGCTCGCCGCTCCACCAGGTCGTGGACGGTGAGCCGGGCAGGGCAGCGGGCAGCGAAGCCTTCGACGAGTTCTTCCGCCGGGAACTGGCACCCCTCGTGGCGTTCGTCCGCCGCGCGGGGTTCGGGTGGGAGCAGGCCAAGGACGCGGCCCAGGAGGCGATGATCAAGGCGTACCAGGACTGGACCGGGATCCGGCGACCGAGGGCGTGGGTGCGGTCGGTCGCCCACCGGGTGGCGGTCGCGGAGGTGGTGCGGGCCAGGGACGGGGTGCTCCGGGCCGTGTCCGGAGGGTGGACCGCCTCCACCCACCACGACCCCGACGTGGCCGCGCTCGGCGAGGAGCACGAGCGGCTGCTGGCGGCGCTGCGCGCGTTGCCGGGCAGGCAGCGGCTGGTCATGGCGTGGCACCTCGACGGGTTCGACCACGTCGAGATCGCCGCGCAGCTGGACGTGCCGCCGACGACGGTGCGCTCGAACCTGCGGCACGCGCGCAACGCGCTCAAGAGCCGGTTCGCGGCGACGCGGACCCGATGAGAGGAGGTTGTGATGATCGATCCGACCGGTGAGGCGGGCTTCGACGCCTGGCTGGCCGCGGCCGGCGAGGGCCTGGTCAGGTCCACCGACCAGGCCCTCGACGTCGAAGCCGCGCTGGCGGCGGTCAAGCGGGCCACCGTCCGGGGGTGGGTCCCGCTGCCCGGGTGCGTGCCCCGCGCCGCCGGCGTGCGGAACCCCGCGCCGGCGGCGGGCACTCCTCGGACGGTTCGCCGGCCACCGTGGTCCCGGCGAGCCGGGGCGTGGCCCGCGCCGGACCGGTGAGGCCGCCGGGTGGTCCAGGGCCGGACCGGTGAGGCCGCCGGGTGGTGCAGGGCCGGCCCGGGCTCCGCGGACCGGCCCGATCACCACCGCGACGGCGCGGGTGGCGGGACGACCGGCGGGCGGTCGTCGCACGTGATCGTGTTCGGTAGCAGCCACGGGGCGAGCCAGCCGTCGTTGCCGCCCCGGTCCGCGAGCGCGAACTCCGAGCCGCCGGCCGGGAAGTTGAACGAGCCGCAGTTGTTCACCGGCACCGCGCCGACGTTGCGCGCGTCCACGTTCTCGAACGTCGCCGAACCGGCCGAGCGCGCGCTCACCACGGACGTGCCCGTGCCGTCGACGCGGACGTCCTCGAAGTGCACGTTGGTGATCGCGCGCCGGTCCTTCACCGGCCAGTCGCTGACGAACATGATCGCGTTGTAGGTGTTGTCGAGGAAGTGGGCGCCGACCACCCGCACGTCGGCGTCGATGTCCCGGTCCAGCGCGTAGAACCAGATCGCGCCGAGCCCGATGTTCCAGTTCGACTCGTACGTGCCGGCGCGCGCGGTGGTGTTGTCGGTGATCGACACCCGCCCCGTGAACGGCTCCGCGCCGAACCGCGACCCGAGCTGGATGCCGCTGCCCTCGCGCACCGGGTCGGCGACGAGGTTGCCGACGACGGCGTTGTCCGTGCCGCCGTACAGCGCGATCCCGTTGGCCAGCACGGGCGACTGCACGGTGTTGCGCTCGAACCGGTTGCGGGCGTTCTGCCGGTGCTCGGACCACATGGCCAGGCCGTCGTCACCGGTGTTGCGGACGAAGTTGTTGCGCACGACCGAATCCGTGACGCCGGTGTGGAGGTTCAGCGCGTCGGCGACCTGGTCCACGATGGTGTTGTCGGAGACGACCAGGTGCGACATCGGACCGTCCAGCCACAGGCCGACCTTGGTGTGGCTCAGGTGCAGGCCGCTGACGCTGGAGTGGCTGAGCGCGCCGCCGATGCCGTTGACCTGGTCGGTGTCCACGCGCTCGCGGACGTCGCCCTCGACGGCGAACCCGCGCAGGTGCACGTCGCGGCTCCCGCCCTCGGCGGCCGGCTTGCCGTAGAACCCGACTCCGGTGTGGACGGAGCCGTCCGGCGCCGGGGTGGGCAGGGCGACCTCGCGGCCCTTGACGACGGTGTGCCAGTTGCCCGCGCCCTCGATGGTCACGTCGTCCACGACGATGTGCCGGTTGACCTGGAACGTGCCCGGCGGCAGGTACACGGGCAGCCGGTGCCGCTTGGCGAACGCGATGGCGCGGTCGAGGGCGTCGGCCGAGTCGCGCCGGCCGGTGGGGTCCGCGCCGAACAGCAGCGCGTTGGCGGCCACCGGGACGACGCGCGGCGGGGCGACCAGCTCGGTGTCCAGCAGGTCGATCACGGTCCAGGCGGCGTTCGTGCCGGCGGGCGCGGTGAGGCGGACGCGGTCGCCGGCGCGGTAGGTCCGGTCGAGCTTGAGGCGCTGCTCGTCGTAGAAGTGGCTCGGGCGGAACGGCTTGGCGATCACGGGCGCGGGCGTGGTCTGCGACGGCACGCAGCCGCACTCGGTGATCCACCAGTCCGGGTGCAGCAGGTCGGCGTTCGGGTCGTTGGTGAAGGGGTACTGGTTGTAGAGCCACGAGTACCGCGAGGTGAGCGTCATCGTCGCGCGGTGCCTGCCGTTCACCGCCACGTCCAGCGGTGCGGTGATCCCGCCGCCGTCCGGCGCGTCCGGGATGCTGTAGCGGACGGTGATGGCGTTGGCGGCCTTCGGCAGGGTGAACTCGACGTGCCGGCCGGGCGCGAGCCGGACCGCCTTCCGCCCCGACGCCTCCGACGGCAGCGCGTAGGCCGTGCGGTCGGGGCCGATGACCGTGCCGTTCGTGGTGGCGTTCTCGGCCTCCTGCTCGACGAACGCGACGTCCGCGCCCCGACCCGCGACGAGCGCGGGGTCCAGGGCGGCCCTGGTGACGACGGGGGCGGGCGCGGCGTCGGCCGCCGCGGGGACGCCGAGGCCGGTGGCCGCCGCCGCGACGACCGCCAACCACCGTCTGACTCCGGCTGCGCTGCGCACCATCGGGCACTCGTTTCTCTCGCGTCGGCAGGGCGACGTGACCCTAGGCGCGGTGTGTGCCGCGTCACAAGGGTCTGTCGAGAAATTTCGTGGATCTGTCGATGGCTTGCGGAAATTGCGTCGGCTTACCGAACGCCCAGCTCCGCCAGCACCCCGTCGGTGAACGCCGGCCACGCCGTCACGGCCCACTCGCCGAACTTCCGGTCGGTCAGCGCCACGCACGCCACCCCGGCGTCCGGGTCGACCCACAGGAACGTGCCGCTCTGCCCGAAGTGCCCGACCGTGCGCGGTGAGCTGCTCGCACCGGTCCAGTGCGGCGACTTGGCGGCCCGGATCTCGAACCCGAGGCCCCAGTCGTTCTCCTTCTGCAGCCCGAAGCCCGGCAGCACGCCCCGCAGCCCGGGGAACGCCACCGTCGTCGCCTCCGCCACCAGGTCGGTCGACACGAGCTTCGGCTCCTGCACCTCCGCGGCGAACCGGACCAGGTCCGACACCGTCGACACGGCGCCCGCGCCCGCCGACCCCGTCAGCTCCGAGGACCCCATGCCCAGCGGCTCGAACACCGCCTCGGCCAGGTACCGGGCGAACGGGATCTCCGTCGCCGCCTCCACGCACCCCGCGAGCACCTGGAAGCCGGTGTTGGAGTAGATCCGCTTCGCCCCCGGCGCGGCCTGCACGTCGTCGGAGTCGAACGCCAGCCCGGACGTGTGCGCGATCAGGTGGCGCACCGTCGACCCCGGCGGCCCGGCCGGCTGGTCCCACTCGACCGCGCCCTCCTCCACCGCCACCAGCACCGCGTACGACGTCAGCAGCTTCGTCACCGAGGCCAGCCCGAACCGCTGCTCGACGGGTCCGTGGGTGCCCAGCACCCCGCCCCGCGCGTCGACCACGGCCGTGGCCGCGGTGTCCACCGGCCACGACGACACCGCCCGCAAGCTCTCCATGCCGCAGACTCTGCCACGTGTCCCCCCGAGAGCTGGTCGTGCTCGGCACCTCGAGCCAGGTGCCCACCCGCACCCGCAACCACAACGGCTACCTGCTGCGCTGGGACGCCGAGGGCTTCCTGTTCGACCCCGGCGAGGGCACGCAGCGGCAGATGCTCCGCGCCGGCGTGCCGGCCGGCGACGTGACCAGGCTGTTCATCACCCACTTCCACGGCGACCACTGCCTGGGCGTGCCGGGCGTGGTGCAGCGCATGTCCCTCGACCGGGTGCCGCACCCCGTGCACGCCCACTTCCCGGCCGAGGGGGCGGAGTTCTTCGAGCGGCTGCGGCACGCCAGCTCGTTCCACGACGTGGTGGACGTCCGCCCGCACCCCGTCACGGGACCGGGCGTGCTCGCCGAGGGGCCGTTCGGCCGGCTGGAGGCGCGTCGGCTGGACCACAGCCTGCCCGCCTACGGCTACCGCCTGGTCGAGCCCGACGGCCGCACGATGCTGCCCGAGCGCCTGGCCGCCCGCGGCATCCGGGGCCGCGAGATCCGCCACCTCCGGCCGCCCGTGCTGGACGAGGTGAGCGTGCCGCGGCGGGGGCAGCGGTTCGCCTTCGTCATGGACACCCGGCTGTGCGACGGCGTGTTCGAGCTGGCAGACGGGGCGGACCTGCTGGTCATCGAGTCGACGTACCTGCACGTGGACGAGGCGCTGGCGGTGGAGCACGGCCACCTCACCGCCCGCCAGGCGGCGCGGGTGGCGGCCGAGTGCGGCGTGCGCACCCTCGTGCTGACCCACTTCTCGCAGCGCTACACCGACCCGGCCCTGTTCCACGCCGAGGCGGCCGAGGTGTTCGGCGGCGACGTCGTGGTCGCCGCCGACCTCGACCGCGTGCCGCTGCCCAAGCGGCGCGCCGCTCACGCCTGACGCGCGAGTTCCGCCGCCCACTGGTCGCCGACCAGCCCGTCGAGGTCCGAGCAGGTCGGCGACCAGCCCAGCGCGCGCAGCGCCGTCGTGTCGGCCCGCAGCTCGCGCGCCTCACCGGGGTGCGCGGGCCGCCGCACGACCGGCACGGACCGGCCCGTCACCCGGGCCACCGAGGCGAGCACGTCCGCCACGCTCGCGGGCGTCGCGCCGACGTTGAGGGCCACGTACCCCTCCGGCGCGCGCTCCACCGCCGTCACGAACGCCCGCGCCACGTCCCGCACGTGCACGAAGTCCCGCACCGCCGACCCGTCGCCGAACACCTCCACCGGCGGCAGCCGCCCGGATGCCGCACCGCACGCCCTGGTGACCAGGCGCGTGTCGTCCACGTCCCCGCCGCCGGCGACGTTGAACAGCCGCAGCGCCACCCCGTCCACCCGGCCCGCGGCGGCGGCCCACGCCAGCACGTCCTCGGCCGCGGCCTTGGAAGCGGCGTAGGGGTTGCCCGGCGCGCGCGGGCGGTCCTCGCCGATCGTGGCGACCCCGGCGGACCCGTACACCCCGGCCGTGGACGCCAGCACGAACCGCGGCGGCGGCGACCGGAGCAGGTTCACCGTGCCGCCCACGTTCACGTCGAAGTACCGCACCGGGTCGCCGAACGACTCCCGCACCCGACCCAGCCCCGCCAGGTGCACGACCGCGTCCACCGGACCGTCGACCGACCCGACCCGGACATCACCCGAAAAGGGGATCGGCAGGTGGCCCGCCGCGGCCAACTCCGCCAAGACCACCCGTCCGACGTACCCGGTTGACCCGGTGACCAGAACGCGCATGACGACATCCCAGCACGTCGCGCCGGCCGTTCCTGGTTCGGAACTCGGTGCGAATTCACCCTAAAGGTAGGGACAGGTGGGGCCGATACAACCCGAGTGAGTTACCCGCATCCAGCCATGCACCCGAGCATCGAGGGCGTGCTCGCCGAGCACGCCGTGCAGCAGGCCAAGCGGCAGCGGTTCCTGGAGACCGCCGCCGCGATCGTGGCCGCCGCACCCCCGTCGGTGGACGACACGCTGCTGGGCCTGCTGCTCCCGTTCCCGAAGGCCCGGGGTCGGCGCGCCTTCCTGGACGGGGTTGACCAGGTACTTCGCGACGCCGCTCGATGATCTCGCGCGGCCGCCGCTGATCCCATCGGCAAGTTTCATCCGGTCGTTGCCGGACCGTGCTGGGCCGATCCCGTCGCCTGCCTCTACAGTGCGTGGCACCCGGCGCTCGCCGGTTGTCTCGTCTGCTTCTCATAAAGCGAGTTCTCGGCGATGGATGACGTCCTTTCCGCGCTTCAAGCGCGCCTCGGCACCCTGTTCGGCGACCGGTTGGTCGTGCTCGCGGGCGGCACCCGGCTGAGTAGTCGCGTCGGCGAGCTCCACCAACTCGGGGCCCGCCACACGCTCGTGCTGTCAACGGACGACCACGCGCCGCTGCACGACTCGGACGTGGCCCGCTGGGTGCCGCTGGGCATCGCGGGCGGTTTCGTCGCCGTCGAGCAGAACCGGCTCACCAAGCTGCTCACCTCGCCCAACCGCAAGGTCCGCGAGGTGCTGGAGGAGTTCGACCCGCGCGGCGAGGCGCTGGTGATCAGCACCCCGTACGTGCACACGCCCGAGTTCGCCGGCCGCCCGGTGCTCAACGCCCGCCGCCCCGAGTGGGTGGAGCTGGAGAACAAGACCACGATCGACGCCCTGTGGGACGAGCTGTCCGCGCCCCGCGCGCCCGCCGTCGTCCTCGGCCTCGACTTCGACGGGCTGTGGGAGGCGACCCGGCGGCTCGACCGCGGCGCGGGCGTGGTCTGGTCCGGCGACGGCCCGGCGATCAACGGCGGCGCGAACTTCGTCCGCCGCGTCCGCGACCGGCAGGAGGCGCAGGACGCGTTCGACGTGCTCGCGGCCAAGTGCGACTTCGTCCGGGTGATGCCGTTCCTGGAGGGCATCCCGGTGAGCGTGCACGGGATCGTGTTCCCCGACGGCACCGCCGTGCTGCGGCCGATCGAGATGGTGGTGCCGCGCCGCGCCGGCCAGGCCCGGTTCCTGTACGCGGGCTGCGCGTCCTACTACGACCCGCCCGCGTGGATCCGCGAGGAGATGCGCAACCTGGCCCGCCGGGTCGGGGAGCGGCTGCGCGAGACCGTGGACTACCGCGGCACGTTCACCCTCGACGGCATCGCGACCGCCGACGGCTTCCTGCCCACCGAGATCAACACCCGCTACGGCGGCGCGATGGTGTGCTTCGAGGACGCCCTGCCGCAGCTCCCGCTGTCGCTGGTGCAGGTGGCCCTGGTCGCCGGGCACGACCTCGGCGTGTCGTCCATCGAGTTCGAGGAGCTGCTCGTCTCGGCGGCGGACGACTACCGGCACGGCTCGGTCGGCGCGAACGTGCGCGCGGTCCACCCGGCGGAGGTCGTGGAGCGCTCGATCGTGTTCACCGAGTGGTCGTGCCGGTTCGCCCACGCCGACGAGACGCCGCACGGCGTGCTGCGGCTGCGCCCATCGCCGCTGGGCGCGCGGCTGGAGCTGGACTTCTTCGCCGACCAGCTGCCGCTGGGTCGCCCGGTCGTGGCGCTGACCGTGGCCGCCTTCGCCCTGGCCGACCAGGAGTGGGGCACCGCGCTGGGCCCGTTGGAGCCCGCGGTGCCCGTCACCGACGGCGAGGCGGCCGCGGTCGTGGAGCCGACCGCCGTCACCGCCTGATCGTCACGCCTTCCTGGTCGTCCCCGTAGGCGGCCAGGAAGGCGTACCGGTACCCCATGAGCTGCAACGTCACCTCCGGCGGCCGGTTGGGCGGGTAGGCCCGGTCGCGGTGGGCGCGCAGCAGGTCCGGGTTGCACTGGGCGGTGACCCGCAGCAGGCCCGGGGTGACGGGCGCGTCGTGCACCAGGTGCAGCGCTACCCGGGCGGCCAGCGCCAGCAGCCGCGGCGAGCGGTCGGCCGTGGCCAGCGCCTCGGCCACGTCCACGACGTGCCGCGGCACCACCTCCGGCACCGCGATGGCCAGCGCCATCGAGCACGCCACCTCCGCGCCCCCCAGCGCCTCGAACACCTTCGGCGCGCCCTTGGCCACCTCGTACCGAGCCTGGGTGATCCAGTCCGGCGGCCGGCGGGGCAGCTCGCGGCCGAGCGCGTTCCACCGCCGCCGCGTGCGCTTGCCGTCGTCGGTGAAGCCCGCGCTCGCCAGCGCCATCGCGGCCAGCAGGAAAATCACCCGATCGCGGCTGTCCGCGGGCACCCGGTAGCTCGCACCCATCTCCACCAGGAACGGGACGGCCCACACGCTCGCCTCCGACACCGTGTCGTCGACCAGCAGCCGGTCGGCCAGGGCCCGGCAGGCCACCTCCCGCGTCGCGCGCTCGCCGTGCACCACCCGGCGCATCAGGTCGTCCACGCCCGCCCCGTGGGCCAACACCGACCAGGGCGCGTCCTCCAGTCCACGCAACGGATCCGGCCGTTGCCACGCAGGTGGGAGCTCCATGGCGCGCAACGTACGCGATCCCGGGGATCGGTACCGACGGGATCACTCGCCTGTGGGCGGCGCGTCCACCGTACGATCACGCGGTGCGCGGACCCGCCTTCAAAGTCGTCGACCTGTTCTCCGGCGCCGGTGGCATGAGCCTCGGCTTCCAGGCGCACCGCGACTTCACCATCGTCGGCGCGGCCGACGCGCAGATCGGCAAGCCGTCCTCCCGGCTGGGTTCGTTGCGCTGCAACGGGATCTACCGGGACAACATCGGCGTCGACCCGCTGCAGGTGGACCTGGGCCGGCTCGACCCGGCCGTGCTGCGGCAGGTGTGGAACCTGCGCCGCGGCGAGCTGGACGTGCTGGTGGCGTGCCCGCCGTGCTCGGGCTTCACCCGGATCGCGCCCGCCAACCACCTGCGCGACGACCCGCGCAACTCGCTGGTGGGCCGGGTCGCCGCCTACGTCGCCGAGTTCCGGCCGCGGGTGCTGGTGCTGGAGAACGCGCGGGAGCTGGTGAAGGGCAAGCAGCGGCACCACCTCGACGGGTTGGTCGAGCAGCTGCTGGAGATCGGGTACGAAGTGGACGCGAGCACGCACATGCTGTCCCGCTTCGGGCTGCCGCAGCTGCGCGAGCGCGCGATGGTGGTCGCGGTGGACGCGGGCGTGCCGCTGCGGACGCTCGAGGACCTGTGGCAGGGCTGGGAGGTCCGGCCGGGCGCGGTCACCGTGCGGCGGGCGATCGGCAAGCTGCCGCGCGTGGAGGCGGGCGAGGCGCACCCGGAGGACGCGATGCACGTGTCGCCGTCGTTCCGCCGGGACCGCTCGCTGGACCGGATGCGCGCCATCCCGGCGGACGGCGGGTCGTGGGGCGACCTGGTGGGCTCGCCGGCGGAGCTGCTGCTGAACCCGGCCCAGCGCAAGATCATCCAAGAGGGCAAGTGGGGTTCCCACCCGGACGTGTACGGCCGGATGTGGTGGGACGAGCCGGCGCGCACGATCAAGCGCGAGTGCGGGCACGTCGGCAACGGGCGGTACGCGCACCCGGAGCAGCACCGGCTGTGCACGGTGCGGGAGATGGCGCTGCTCCAGGGCTTCCCGCGCAAGTTCCGGTTCGACGTGTCGGTGATCGGCAACGCCTACCGGCACCTGGGCGACGCCGTGCCGCCGTTGATCTCGTTCCAGCTCGCGGCCCTGGTCAAGTGGATGTTGACGGGCAAGCCGCCGACGGCGCGCGACCTGTGCCTGCCCGGCACCTCGCTGCGGGTCGCCGACATCCGGCCGGTCACGCCGTCCGCCCTGGTCGCGTAGATCACCGTTCGGCAACGGAGTGGCCTCGAAACCGGATCGGCGACGAATACGTGCAATCCACTGTGGACCATCTGAGCTGGGCGGACACCGGAATCGCGGCACCCGGGCCAGGTTCGCGCACCGTCGAAACAGGTACCCCGGATTCGGCCTCGAAAGGTCGTCGAATATCCTTCGATCATCCATTGTGGATGGACGGTCCGGGTTTCCGCTGCTGACAGGCGGTTCTACGCTCCGTGTCGCCCTTCCTCGATCGGGTGTACACAATCGGCTAGTGTTCGGCTCATTCCTGTCGTTTCGGCGTGGAGCGCTCTGCCAAGTAGCTCCCCGGGCGACACGGACCGCCGCCTTGAACACACCAACGGGCTACCCTCGCGAGCCTCAAGGAGACAAATGGCATCCCGGTCGACTGTGAAGCGCCTCGGCGCTGCGATCCTCGGCGCCGGCCTCGTGCTGATGTCCGCCCTCCCCGCGGCCGCCGCCGGCGACGTGAAGGTGCAGCCGGACAAGTCCGCCGACCAGCCCGGCATGGGCGTCTACCTGGAGCGCGGCGGCAAGCCCGTCGAGCTGCCCCGGCACAAGACCGGCGACCCGATCAACGCGGAGCTCATCGGGCTCAAGATCGTGGAAGGCGGCCAGGGCCAGACCGCGCGCGCCTACTGCGTCGAGCTGCCCACGCCGCTGTACGACGGCCGCCAGCTCGAAGAGGTGCCGTGGGACCAGCACCCGAACCCGAACACCAGCTTCAAGCAGAACGCGGGCAAGATCAACTGGGTGCTGCAGAACAGCTACCCGGCGATCGAGGACCCCGCTGACGCCTACAAGCTGTACGGCCTCGACCCGGCCAACAAGCCCAGCATCCTGATCGCCGCCGCGCAGGCGGCCGTGTGGCACTTCAGCGACGGCGTCGACCTGCGCAAGGGCGACTCCACCGCCGAGGCCGAGGACGTCCACGGCGGCACCGTCGACGAGCTGGTCTACAAGATCTACGAGTACCTGACGACCAAGGCCGAGGACATCAAGGACGTCAAGCCCAACCTCGGCATCGAGCCCAGCGTGCTCAAGGGCCAGGTCGGCAGCACGTTCGGCCCGTTCGTGATCACCACGACGGCGGACGAGGTGCAGCTGATCACCTCCCTGCCGAAGGGCGTCACGCTGGTCGACAAGGACGGCAGCCCGTTCAAGACCGTGAAGGCCGGCGAGATCACCGCCGCGTCGTCCTCGGTGAAGGCCTCCGAGGTGTGGGTCAAGGTGGGCCCGGACGTCGAGCCCGGTGACCTGGACCTGGTCGTCAAGGCGGGCGCGAAGCTGCGCTCGGGTCGGCTGTTCGTCTCCTCGAACCCCAAGCAGGAGACCCAGTCGCTGGTGATCGCCACCTCCGAGCCGGTCAACGTCGAGGTCCCGGCGAAGGCCGAGTGGGTCGAGAACGTCGTCGTGACGACCACGACCGAGGCGACCACCACCACCTCGCCGACCACCACCACGACCACCGCGGCGGCGACGACCACCACCACCGCGGTCGCGACCGGCGGTGACACCGACGAGCTGGCCAGCACCGGCGCGTCGATCTTCGTGCCGCTGCTGATCGGCCTCGGCCTGCTCGGCGCCGGCACGGCCGCGCTGATCATCGTGCGCCGCAAGCGCGCCGCCTGAGCACCCTGATCGACCGAACGGCCCCCCGGCGTCCCGGGGGGCCGTTCGCGTGCGCGGGGGTCTGGGGTCGTGGGATCGATTCGGGTAGCCTGCCTGAGGAGTGCGAAGGAGCGCGATGAACTTCGACGAGATCAAGAACAAGGCGTCCGAGCTGCTGGAGCAGCACCACGAGGCGGTCGATGCGGGCATCGACCGGGCCGCCGAGTTCGTCGCGGGCAGGATCGGCCACGAAGACCAGGTCAAATCGGTGGCCGAGCAGGCCAAGGACATCCTTCCGGGTGGAGAGTGAACTCGTTCAACACGGCTGAGCGGGCGAACCCGAGCGGCGAGACCCGTTCCCCCGCCGCGCAGATGGTGACCTGGCAGGGCTACGACGTGCCCAGGCTGGAGCAGGTGCGGTTCCTGCTCTCGGAGCGCAAGCTCCGCGCCTCGGGCAGGTTGGTGACCGCCGGGCCGGCCGAGCAGTTCAGCGGGTCGTTCGAGGTGTCGGTCGGCGAGACCGGCGCCGTGAAGCGGCTGCTGCTGCGGACGGCCACGGTGTCGGAGGAGCGGCAGATCTCGGTCAGCCGGTCGCCGGAGGGCATCTGGCTGGTCGACTCGGGCCAGGGCGCGGAGCGGGCGGACTTCGACGGCGCGGTGGACGTGGACGTCCAGTTCGCGGTCCTGTTCAACGCCATCCCGGTCCGCCGGCTGAACCTCCAGCTGGAGGAGGGCGACCACGAGATCCCGGTCGTCTACGTGACCCTGCCGGACCTGTCGGTCCAACTGGTCCGCCAGCGCTACCGCACGGTCTCGATCGCCGAGGACCGCTCGGTGGTCTCCTTCACGCACGGCGAGTTCGAGCAGGACATCACCGTCGACCGGACCGGCCTGGTCCTCGACTACCCCCGCATCGCCTACCGGATCTGACCCGGGACCACCTGGGCGTTCGATCATCACATCGGGCGAGCAATCGCTTGCGCGTGCGGTGAGCGCGCAACGATCGTTGGGTGAGCACACACGTCTTCGTCGACGAGTCGCGTCGGTCCGCTCACCTCTTGGTGGCCGTCTTCGTCGAGACGCGCGAGCTGCCCGCGGTCCGCACGCTGATGCGCCGGCTCCGCGTGACCGGCGAGCGCAGGCTGCACTTCACGAGCGAGAGCGACACCGTGCGCAAGGACGTGGTCGGGCGTCTGGTCGACGCCGACCTCCGCGCTCGCGTCTCCATGGGTCGCGGGCCTTCGGAGGCCGTCCGACAGGTGTGCCTGGCGCGGTTGGTCGCCGACCTGGTCGAGGTACGCGTCACGCGCGTGGTGTTCTACGAGCCAACTCCAGCAAGCCTGCCGGGCCGGGACGATCGCTCGATCAGGCGATCACACCCGGACGGCGACCGCCATGCCCTGGCCCACGCCCACGCACGCCGCCGCCACGCCCAGACCGCCGCCCCGCGCCCGCAGGTGCCGGCACACGTCCACGATCACCCGCGGCAGGGAAGCGCCCAGCGGGTGGCCGTACGCGATCGCGCCGCCGTGCACGTTCACCTTCTCCCGGTCCACCTCGGGCAGGTGGTGCAGCACCGACAGCGCCATCGCCGCGAACGCCTCGTTGATCTCCCACAGGTCCACCTGCGAGGGCTCGACCTTCAACCGCGCCAGCAGCTTCCGGATCGCCGACACCGGGGCCAGCGTGAACCGCTGCGGGTCCTCCGCCGTCACGGCCGAGCCGAGGAACTCACCCAGCGGGGTGATCCCCAGCGACGACGCGACCTCCTCCGACCCCATCAGCACCGCCGCCGCGCCGTCGTTCAACGGCGACGAGTTGCCCGCCGTCACCGGCCCGCCCTCGGAGAACGCCGACTTCAGCTTCGCCAGCTTCTCCGCCGACGTCTCCGGCCGCACGGACTCGTCCCGCCGCACGGGCGCGCCGTCCCGCAGCTGCACGGGGAACGCGAACCCGTCGTGCACCCCCGCGTCCCACGCCGCCGACGCGCGCCGGTGCGACCGCAGCGCGAACAGGTCCATCTGCTCCCGCGTGATGCCCAGCGCCACCGCGACGTCCTCAGCCGCGCGCCCCAGCGGCACGGTCCACTCGGCCTTCATCCGCGGGTTCACCAGCCGCCACCCCAGCGCCGTCGACACCGGCTCCAGCCGGTCGGCGAACGGCTTGTCCGGCCGCGGCACGACGAACGGCGCGCGCGTCATCCCCTCCACGCCCCCGGCGACCAGCAGCGACGCGTCACCCAGCGCCAGCGCCCGCGCCGCCTGCACGATGGCCTCGCCACCGGACGCGCACAGCCGGTTGACCGCCACGCCCGGCACCGAGGTCGGCAGCCCGGCCAGCAGCGCGGCCATCCGCCCGACGTTGCGGTTCTCCTCGCCCGCGCCGTTGGTGTTGCCCAGCAGCACGTCGTCGATCGACGCGGGGTCGAGCCCGGGGTGGCGCCGCAGCAGCTCCACGATCGGCAGCGCGGCCAGGTCGTCCACCCGAACGCCCGACAGCCCGCCCCGGTAGCGGCCGAACGGGGTGCGGGCGGCGTCGAGGATCAGGGGTCGCGACATGCGCCCCATCTTCTCACCGGCCGACGAAGAACGGGATGTAAGCCGAGGTGGGGCGGGTCTCACCGGACGTGCCGAACAGCCGCACCTCGATCATGTGCGGCCCGACGGACAGCCCGCCGGTGCTCAGCGCGAACCGGTACCGCCCGGCGACACCGGGCCCGTCGGCCGCGGTCGGCACGACGGCCAGCTTCTGGTCGTCCACGCGCACGCTGAACCCGGCCAGCCCCGCCAGCACCACCCCGGGCCGCCCCTCCAGCGCCAGGTCGAACACCATCCGGCCGCGCTGCACCGCCGCGCCCTCGGGCACGGTCTGGCCGCTCGCGTCGAGCACCGTGCCGGTGACCCGGGCCAGCTCCGGTTCCCGCCCGTTCAGCGGTGTCCGGTCCGTGCTCGGCGGCGTGCCGGTGAACGACCCGGTCAGCTCCAGGTCGACGTGCGTGGCCTGCACGCGCAGCCCGGTCAGCAGCGCGACCGGGAGCTTCCCCGACGCGCCGACCCGCAACGCCGCCGCGGGCAGGTCCGCCACCACCGGGTACGCCACGCCGGGCCGCCACGGCGCACCCGCCGGCGCGGGCCGCAGCGGCACGACCACCCCGGCCACCGACGCGGTGAACGCGGGCGCTTCCGGGGACTCGTCGGTGTGCAGCAGCGCCATCCGCAACTGCCCGCCCGTGACGCCGGTCAGCGGTGTCGTCGACCCGGCCTCGGGCGGTGCGACCGCCACCTGCACCTCGACCTCCGGGCCGGGCACCCACGGGGGCGGCGAGGCGTCCGCCGCGTCGAACGCGATGAGGTTGACCGCCGCGCGCTGCCCGGTCGGCCCGGTCACGGACACCAGCGCCGTGGCCTCGTGCCACGCGGGCACCACGGGGCTGGTCGCCACCACGTCGCCGTCGAACAGCACGCGCGCGCCGTCCCGCCGCAGCACCAGCTCCCACCGGTGGCTGATCCCCGTCTCCAGCGCGGGCACCTCGCGCACCGCCGCGGTGGGCGTCCCGGCGGGCACGACGACCTGCGCCGACGTGGTGCCGGCGCCCGTCGCGACCCGCAGCCGCACCGCGTCCGGCGGCAGCGCGTCCCCGCTGACCAGCGACACCGGACCGGGCACGAGGTCGAGCGCCAGCTCGCCGTCGCCGCCGGGCGCGTCGGTCTCCACGACGAACCGCCCCAGCTCTTCGGCATCCCGCAGCACGAACGGCGTGCGGGAGCGCAGCGTCGCCGGGGCCGCCGCGCAGTTGCTGCTGAGCACCAACCGCGGCCCGTCGTCGTCCTGGCCGGGCGTGGCGCGGGCGCAGTTGCCCCGGGACGCGAGCCGCCACCGCCGCGGGTCGGGCGCGTCGGGCTGGTCGAACCGGTCCTCCAGGGCGTAGTGCTTCGAGGGGCGCGCGTGGGGCACCCCGGAGGTCTTGGCGGGCGCGGACCGCCGGCCGAACGCGTCCACCGCGGACACCTCGACCTCGTACAGCCGCTCGTCCTCCAGGCCGTCGAGCTGGGTGACGGGCTCGGTGATCAGGCGCGAGCGGTCGCCGCCCCACCGCACCTCGTAGCCCGGAGCGTCCCCGCTCCACCGCAGCTGCAACCGCCGCGGCCCGGACGACACGGTCAACCCGGTCGGCGTCTCAGGCGGCGGGCCCGGGGTCGGCACCAGGACACCCTCCGCGGTGTACGGCGCGAGCGACGTGGGCGGCGGGGTGGACGTGCTGGTGGCGGTGGCGGGTTCGCTGACACCGGTCGTGCGCAGCACCGCGACCACCCCGGCGAACAGCACCACACCGACGGCGATGAGCGCGACCCGGCGACGTTCCATTGAGTCAAGTTAGGGCGCGCGGTGACGCCGGTCACGACGTCGTTGCGCACCCGAGACCAAGAGGCGGCTACAGCGGGCGGATCTGGAACGACTGCGTCGCCGACCGCACCGGCAGCCGGCCGTCCACCGGCAGCACGCGCACGTCGACCTCGTGCCGCCCGCTCGACAGCCCGGCGCGGTCGACCAGGAACTCGTGCCGCCCGCCCGCCGAGCCGTTCGTGGGCAGGGTGGCGATCCGCTCGCCGTCGAGGTCGACCTCCACGCCCTTGACGGCGGCGACCTCGCCGGTCCGGGGGTCGGCCAGCTCGACGGTCAGCCGCAGCCGGTCCTCCTCGCCCACCGCCTCGCTCACCGCGGACACGGACGGCGGCGGCACGGTCGGGTCCGGTGCCGGGCGGTCGGCGAGCCGGGGCAGGGGCAGGCGCGCGTCCGGGCCGTCGGCGATGACGAGGTGCGCCTGGTAGGCGGTGAGGCGGGCGTCGGAACGCAGCCCGACCCGGGGGTTGTGGTCGGGGGCGGGCAGCGGGAAGTCGGCGTAGTAGGACGACGGGCGGTCGGGTCCGAGCCCGCGGTCGGGTTGCACCGGCAGCGCGGGCGCCGATCGCGACCCCAGCTCGACGGTGATCGGCGCGGGGCGGTCGGCCACCACGGACGCGACCACCCGCACCGAGGACGCGCCCGCCAGCCGGGAGTCGGCCACGGCGCCCAGCGAGGTCGCGCCGCCCTCCTCGGAGGCCGGGCCGAGGGGTTCCACGGAGCCCGGTTCGGGGTGGCCGGGCAGGCCGCCGATGCCGAACGCGTCCACGAGGGTGCCCTTGGCGTTCCGGAAGGCCAGGCGCACCCGTGCGGCGGTCCACGGCAGCCGCACGGGCTCGCTCGCCACCTCGACGCCGTCGCGCAGGGCGGCGACCGCGCCGGGCGTCACCCGCAGCTCCCAGCGGTGGCGCACGCCGGGCGTCGGCGGCGGGTAGGTCCCGGACGTGTCGTCGCCCGGCGCGAAGTGAACGCCGGTCGACGTGATCCGCAGGACGACGACCCCCGGCGGGAACGGCGGGGCCAGCAGCCCCAGGTCGTGCGCGGGGTCGGGCAGCAGGGCGATCAGCACCTCACCGGCGTCCGGCTCCGGGCCCACCGGGCCGTCGGTGGTCAGCGAGACGCGGCCGAGCACGCCGTCCGCGCCCGGCTCCCGGAACCGCAGCGCCACGTTGGACTGCAGGTCCACGTGGTCGCAGCCGATCTCCAACCGCCGGCCGCCGAACGGGCGCAGGCCCAGGCAGCCCGCCTCACCGGCGTCGAAGACCCGCCACCGCCGCCGCGTCAGCGCGTCAGGGCCGTCGAACAGGTCCACGGGCACCACGAGGTCGTCCGCCCACGTGCTGTCGTGGACCAGTCGCGGCACGGCGCGCGCGGTGACGGGTCCGGTGCGGTCGCCCGTCGCGTCGATCGCGCGCACCTCGACCCGGACCTCGGCGTTCGGGTCGAGGTCGGTCAGCTCGGTCTCGGTGCCGCGGACCAGGCGCGTCCGGTCGTTCCAGCGCACCTCGAAGCCGCCGTGGCCGACGCCGTCGGCGGGCGTCCAGCCCACCCGCAGGCTGGTGCGGTCCAGCGCGGTCAGCCGCAGGTCGGTCGGCGCGGCCGCGCGGTGCGGGTCGGGGACGTACTCGACGCCGCGGTCCAGGAACCGGTCGTAGGTCCGCGGCGGCGGGGGAGCGGATTCGTCGCGCAGCACCGCCACCGTGCCGGCCAGGAGCACGAGACCGGCGACCGCGGCGATGAGTGTGCGACGCTCCACCGCCGCACCCTATGGGGTGAGCGCGAGCGCGGTCGTGCCGTCCAGGGCGACGACCCGGCCTCCGCGCGCGCCGAGTTCCCGCAGGGACCGCCGGGCGTCGGGAGCGGTGAGGTCGATGGTCAGGTCGGTGAGGGTGGGCTTCTCGACCAGCGCCCGACGTGCCGCGTGACCGGCTTCGATCGTCTTGGCCAGGCCACCGGTCGAGGCGAGGGAGCCGCGGGCCGCGCCGAGCCTGCCCAGCGCGTCGTCCACGGCGCCGAGGAGCGCGGAGCGGTTGCCCTCGCACATCGCGCGGACCAGTTCGGGGCGGCTGCCGGCGACGCGCGTGCCGTCGCCGAACGAGCCCGCCGCCAGGGACAGGGCGAGCGGTCCGCCGTCCGCGCCGACGCTGGCCAGCACGGCGGCGAGCAGGTGCGGCAGGTGGGAGATGCGTGCCACGGCGGCGTCGTGCTCGGCGGCGGTGGTGGGCACGACGTGGGCCTTCGCGGCCAGGGCCAGCTCCAGCACGTCGACCAGGACGTCCCGGTCGACGTCGTCCTCGGCGGTGACGACCCAGGCGGCGTCGTGGAAGAGGTCCGTGCGGCCGGCGGCCCAGCCGGAGGAGGAGGTGCCCGCCATCGGGTGGCCGCCGACGTACCGGGCGTGCGGCGCGACCCGCCGGACGAGGTCGGCGACCGGCCCCTTGACGCTGACCACGTCGGTGAGCCGGACGCCCTCGGGGAGGGCGCGCAGCACTTCTTCCACAGCCGGCAGCGGCACGGCCACGACGACGAGGGCGTCCCGCGCGCGGGCCCGTTCGAGCGCGTCGGCGAGGTCCACCACGTCGTGGCCGTCCTGCCGCGCGGCCTCCGCGTCGGCTGTCGAAGCGGTCGCGCCCCAGGTCACGCGCCCCGCGGCGGCGGCCGCCCGCAGCACCGAACCACCGATCAACCCGAGCCCGACCACGCAGACGCTTCGCACGGCGCCCATCCTGCCGGCGCCGCCCCCGGCACCCCAGTTGTCCACAGGACAGGAAGTTGTCCACAGTTGGCGAACCGCCGGTCGACCCCGTGCCACGACGCGGGCAAGGTCGGGACCATGACCACCACAGCCCCGACCCGGCCCCTCGCCCCGCTGCGGCTTACCGCAGGGCGTCCAGTGCGAACGCCGTGTAGACGACGACCCCGTGCTCCATCGCGGCTTCGTCGAAGAGCACCCGGTTCGAGTGGTTGGGCTCCGCCTGGTCCAGCTCGACCCCGCGCGGGCAGGCGCCCAGGAAGGCCATCGCGCCCGGCACCCGTTGCAGCACGTAGGAGAAGTCCTCCGCGCCCATCAGCGGGTCCTCCATGTAAGAGGCCCAGCGCGGGCCGAGGGCCGCCGCCGTGAGGTCGATGACGTGCGGGCCGACCACGTCGTCGTTCACGGTGACGGGGTAGCCGGGGACGATGTCGACCTCGGCCGTGCAGCCGTGCGCGGCGGCCACGTGCGTGACGACCTGCCGGAGCTCGCGGTGCACCAGGGCCCTGGTGTCCTCCGAGAGCGTCCGGATGGTGCCCTCGACCAGGGCGGTCTCCGGGATGATGTTGGTGGTGGTGCCCGCCTTGAGGTGGCCGATGGTGACCACGGCCGGGTGGTGCACGCTGACCCGCCTGGCGACCATCGTCTGGAGCGCGCCGACCATGGCGGCCGCGGGCGGCACGGGGTCGATCGCGTCGTGCGGCATGCCGCCGTGCCCGCCGCGGCCCTTGACGGTGATGTGGAAGGTGTCCGCCGAGGCCATCGTCGGGCCGGGGCGGCAGACGACGGTCCCCGACTGGAGCGTGGAGGTGATGTGCAGGGCGAAGGCCTTCTCCACCGGCGTGCCGGCCGCTTCGAGCACGCCCTCGTCGAGCATGTGGCGCGCGCCGTGCTGGCCCTCCTCACCGGGCTGGAACATGAACACGACCTGGCCGGTCAGCGCGTCCCGGCGTGACGAGAGCAGGCGCGCGGCGGAGGCGAGCATGGCGACGTGCGTGTCGTGGCCGCAGGCGTGCATGGTGCCGTCGACCTCGGAGGCGTAGGCCAGGCCGGTCTCCTCCTGGAGCGGCAGCGCGTCCATGTCGCCGCGCAGCAGCACGGTCGGTCCTGGCTTGGCGCCGCGCAGCACCGCCGTGACCGAGCTGCTGGACGTGCCGGTGGTCACCTCCAGCGGCAGGCCGGACAGCGCGTGCCGGATCGCGGCCTGGGTCTCGGGCAGGTCCAACCCCTGCTCCGGGTGCCGGTGCACCTGCCGTCGCAACGCCACTGTCCTGGGTTGGAGGGCTCGGGCCGCCTCGACCAACCCGGTGAACCGGGGTTCGGGGGCTGTCGTCCGCGCGTTCGGCAAGGTTGTGCTCATCCCTCGATAGTGGCATCGCGGCGCCCCCGCTGCCCGTGGCCGAGGCCCCCGTGCTACCGGGTGCGCCGGTGTGGCCCTACGGTGTGCACATGGCACACCAGGAGCCGGTCAACGGCTTCGCTGTCGCGGTGGTTCGTGAGGACGGCCGCTGGCGGTGCAGCAGGATGGACAGCTCGGCGCTGTCGGAGCTCGACGCGGCGATCACGGAACTGCGCCAACTGCGCTCGACGGGTGCCGTGTTCGGGCTGCTGGCCGTGGACGACGAGTTCTTCATCGTCCTGCGCCCGGTGCCCGGCGGGGTGTCCCTGCTGCTGTCCGACGCGGCGGCGGCGCTGGACTACGACATCGCCGCCGACGTCCTGGACCTCCTCCGGGTCGACCCGCCCGACGAGGAGGACGAGGAGCTCTGGCCGGAGGGCGACCTCGCCGTGCTGGCCGACCTCGGCATGCCGCAGCACGAGATGCAGGTGATCGTGGACGAGGTCGACCTGTACCCCGACGAGCAGCTGCAGATGATCGCGCAGCGCTGCGGGTTCGGCGACGAGTTCACCAAGCTGCTGGACAGCATCCAGGCGTGAGCCGGTGATCAGCCGGGCGTCCGACGAGGCGATGGTCGAAGCGGCCCTGGTCGTCGCCGCCGAAGCGCCGCGCACGGGCGACATCCCGATCGGCGCGGTCGTCTACGGCCCGGACGGCGCGGAGCTGGCGCGCGCCTGCAACGCCCGCGAAGCACTCGGCGACCCGACCGCGCACGCCGAGGTGCTGGCCCTGCGCGCCGCCGCCGCGGTCCACGGCGACGGCTGGCGCCTGACCGGCTGCACGCTGGCGGTGACCGTGGAGCCGTGCACGATGTGCGCGGGCGCGCTGGTCCTGGCCAGGGTCGACCGGGTGGTCTTCGGCTGCTGGGAACCGCGCACGGGCGCCGTGGGCTCCCTGTGGGACGTCGTCCGCGACCGCCGCCTCAACCACCGCCCCGAGGTGCTCGGCGGCGTGCTGGCCGAGCGCTGCGCGGCCCTGCTGGAGTCGTTCTTCGCGGACCGGTGACCCCCGGTTAGGTCGGCCGGCGGCGGTCTTGTATTGTTCTCGGCGGTGGCGTGTCCGAGCGGCCGAAGGAGCACGCCTCGAAAGCGTGTGAGGTGAAAGCCTCCGTGGGTTCAAATCCCACCGCCACCGCTGCTCAGAGCCCCGGTTGCCGATCACGGCAACCGGGGCTCTGACGTTCGGTGGCATTCCTGGTGGCAATTGCCTTCTACGCGGCCGGTACGGGCTCCCCGGTGGCGTCTCCCTTGTCACCGCCGTCCGTCGCCCCTGAGGACTCCTCAGCGGCCTTCCAGAGCAGCCCGCCGACCCGCTGGGCCACGTCCCGACGGATCGCTGCGGTGATGTGCTGGTACCTGGCAGCCATCGCGGTGTTGGACCAGCCCATGATGCCCATCACCGTCCGCTCGGCGACTCCGAGCAGCAGCAACACCGTGGCCGCGGTGTGCCGAGCGTCGTGCAGACGGCCGTCCGGCACACCGGCCACTCCGACCAGTCGCTTCCACTCGTCGTAGTCCGAGCGCGGGTTGAGCGGTGTCCCGGTCGGTGTGGTGAACACGTAGCCGGTCTCCGTCCACAGATCGGCGGCCCTGTCCCGCTCCCGGTCCTGTTCGGCCCGGTGCAGCTTCAGCAGCTCCACCAACTCATCGGGAAGGCCGATCCCGCGCTTTCCCGCGGCCGATTTCGTCCCCGCCGTCTCCTCACGTACCGGCACCCTGTCCGGGCAGTACCCGCCGTACTTCTTGCCGCAAGGTTCGACACACCCGTGACGCCACTTCGGGCGCAGCCTGTTCCGGCGCACCGTGAGCGTCCTCACCTTCAGATTCACGTCCGACCAGCGCAGCCCGAGCGCTTCGCCCTGCCGCAGTCCGAGTGCCAGCGCGATGGCCCACCGGGCGCTGTTGCGTCGCTGCTGTGCCGCCTCCAGCAGTGCCTTGACCTGCTCCACGGTGTACGGCTCGACCTCGATCTCCTCGACCTTCGGTGCCTTGGCCTCCAACACCGGGTTGTCCGTCAGGTGCTTGCGCCGAACCGCCACGTTCAACGCGGCCCGGATGGTCCGGTGCACTTGATGGGCGGTCGCCGCGCTGGTGGTCGGCCCGAACTTCGTCTTCTGCTTCATGATCGTGCGGTAGAGCTTCTCCAAGTGCTCCGGCTGCAACTTGTGCAACCGGTGCGCGCCGATCCCGGGCACCAGGTGAACGCGCACCGCCACCTCGTACGCGCTGTAGGCGTTCTCCGTGACGACCGGGGGAGCCACGATGTTTTCCAACCAGTGCTTGAGCCACGCCTCGACAGTCCAGCTCTGGCCTGCCTTGCGAACGCGCCCCTCGTCCCGTTCCTTCTCAAGCTTGCGGACCTTGTCGGTGACTTCGGACTGGTTCTGGCCGCGAACGTGCCTGCGGTCCGGACTACCGTTGTCCTTCACTCCAACCGTGACGTAGCCATGCCAACACCTGTCTTTCTCGCTGTAGTAAATGCTCGATCGACCGTTGGAGTTTCGAGACTTCTTCTCGCGCGGCACCTGGTCTCCTACGCAGCCGGACGGGTGGAAATCTGCTCGGCTACCAGCCGAGCGGCATAACGGTCGATCGCGTCCACGTGGATTCGCCGTAGGCGGCCGATAAGTACCGATTCGAGGTCGCCGGACTTCACCAGCGTGTACGCCTTGGTCTTGCCGATGCCCAACCGCTCGGCGGCTTCTTCGACCGTGAGCAGGACCCGTGTCGGCATATGCCGTTGTGTGGGCACTTCAACCGTCGGTTGAGCTGTCATGAGGACCGTCAATCGTGCGATCAGTTCCGCGATTTCGGTGTTGCGGCGATCGGCGTTCACGCTGAACCTCCGGTGACGCGAGTGAGCAGGATGGGCGTGCCAGACCTCCGGCGGAGAGGTCTGTCATCGGTGGAGATTTCGGGCATGCGTGATCACCCCGGTTGTCCGGTGGGTTGGTGTGGAGGGTGGCGCGGCGAGAGTGGCCGTGCATGTGGGCGGAGGTGCGGGTGGGCAAACCCGCAAACCCGCCAACAGGGCTTGGTCGGGGCTGTGACCTGCGGTGATGCCGTGCGGGTTTGCGTGGCGCTCAAACCCGCACCAAAGCCGCGGGTGGTCTGGTCAAACCCGCAGGCGGGTCGACGGGGCCGGTCGGGGCTGTCCTGCTACTGCCAGAGGTCGGGTTGGCCGGCCGGGGGTCTGGTCGTCGGCGGCCTGGTCGGCTTGGTGGTCGTCGTTGGTGCGGGTTTCGACCCAGAAGACGCGGGCTTTGGCGTGGGTGTCCATGGCGGAGCGGATGACGTGGTCGCCGTGCCAGCGGCCGATGTGTCCGGTGAGGTGGCGGCCGATGGATTTGGTGGAGGGGGTGCGGCCTTGTTCGTCGGTGAGGAAGGTTCCTTCCCATTGGTCTACGGGCTGGTTGTTGACGATCTCGATTTCGGCTTGTTGGCGGAGGTGTCGGCTGGTGATGCGGCGGTCGTGGTTGAGTTCGTGCCAGCGGGCGAGGAAGGCGACCCATTCGGCGTCTTCGTCGTCGGCTTCGCGCATGTCGTTGAGGTTGTCGAGGAAGCCGTCGATGCCGTGGTGGGCGAGTAGTCCGCCGGAGGCTCCGGCCCAGGTGGTGAATTGGCGCATGGTGTGGCCGGAGCGGGGTGCTCCGGCGTTGATCCAGTCCATGACCAGGATGAGCAGGTGCCGCAGGACGGTGACGCGGTTGATCGGGTCTTTGAGCCAGTTGTCCAGGTGGGGGATGCCGAACGCGGTCTGGTCGCGTTGGTCGGGGTGCGGGTCGTTGGGGTCGAGGCGGACCAGGATGGTGCGGGTGGCCATGTCCCCGCCCAACCGGATGTTGTTCCCGGTGGCCAGCCACAGCCGGTTGTTGGTGGCGGTGAATCCGGCACCGGATGAGCCGAGCATGCGGGCGGACCATTGCGGCGAGGTGAGAAGTTGGGCGAGCACGGCGGAGTTGACGATGGTTCCTTCGGCGATGTTGTCCCACAGCATGATCGGTGAGGAGCTGTGCAGGGCGCTGGTGATTCCCTTTTCCAATTCGCTGTCGTCGCCTTTGCGCCAGACGAGGTTTTTGCAGCCGTAGATGTAGCCGGGGATTTCGGCGAGCAGGGTTTTGCCGCTTGACTGGGTGGTGGCGGAGATCAGGCCGAACGGGGTCAGGCAGCCGAGGTAGGGGCGCAGGATGGGGGCGAGTAGTAGGGCGATGTGGTTGGCGCGGTCGGCGGGTGCGACGAACGGGAAGTCGGACAGCAGTCGGTCGAGCAGGAAGGTTTTGGCGTCGGCGACCTGGTCGGCGGTGGGGTGGGTCGGGACGGGTGGCATGGACGCGGTGGGCGAGTAGTAGAGGCCGGTGGCGGGGTCGTAGCCGGCGGTCTGGATGAGGGTTCCGTCGGGGCGCAGGACGGGTGAGCCGACGATGCCGGTGAGGGGTCGGACGCCGGGCCAGTAGCGGGAGGACAGCACGGCGGACAGGGCGGTTCCGGTGGGGCTGACCTCCACTTCGGTCCACTCGTCGGTGTTCTTGTCCTTCTTGAGCCGGTGGACGTAGGTGTGGTGGGCGAGCAGGAACGCCAGGGCGGAGGCGGTGAGCGGTTCGGCCTGCACGGGCAGTGCCGCGGGCTGTCCGGCGGTGTGGTCGGTGCCGGTGGGGCCGGAGACGCGGGACAGGTGCACGAGCTGCCCACCGGAGACGAACACGTCGGGCAGCGCGCCCTCTGCCACGGCGGCGGTGAGGGTGCGGATGGTCTCGGCGTCCCCGCCGATGCGGATGGGTGGCCGGTCGGCGGTCTCGTCGGCGGTGTCGGCGGTAGCGGGTTCGGCGGCAGTGGTCATGCGACGGGCCTCCCTTCCGTGGCGCGCTGGGCGCGATTGGTGGTCATGCGGCGGGGTGTTCGGTCGGGGTGCGGGGTCGGGCGAACCCGGAGGCGAGGGCGTAGCGGATCTCCCCGGCGGGCAGGCCGGCGGTGTGGGCGGCGGTGGCGAGCGCGGTTTCGACCTGGTGGCGGTCGATCCAGCCGGCCTCGACCATCCCGGCGAGTCGGCTGGTGGAGCGGAACAGCTTGCGGTTGCGTCCGGAGTCCGGCTGCATCGCGGCCAGTTCCTCGCACGCCGACCTGAGCGCGGCGGCGGCGTAGCGGGCCTGGCGGTCCTCACCGCGGGCGGTGACTGTGACCGGCGTCGCCGGTCGGATCGGTGTCGGGGTGGCGTGGCGGTCGTGGCCGGTGCGCACGAGTTCGGCGGTGAGCCAGTCAGGCAGGACGGCCGGGGTCAGGGCGGTGGAGGCGCGGCGGTAGGTGCCGGTCGGGGTGGTGGAGCCGGGCAGCACGACATAGCCGCCGTAAGCCTTGATGTCGACCTGCCAGCCCAGTCCGTTGCGCACGGCACTTTCACCCTTGCGGACATGGCCGCTGCTGGACTTCCACCGGCCCGACTCGGCGGTGTAGAGCAGGTGCAGCCCACCGGACGGGGTCTCCGTGAGGAGGGTGTCCACGTCGAAGCCCTGCCCGCGCAGACCGGCCAGCGTGGCGTAGGTGTCGATGCCGTCGGCGGGCAGCGGGTTGCCGTCCGGCCAGGGCAGGCCGTTGAGCGGTTGGGCGGGTGGGGTGCCGCCGTGGGTGTCGAGGTCGACGGCCAGCAGCCCGGACACCCCCAGGTGCACCGCCCACACGCTCGTGCGCCACCTCGCCGCCCACCGGCCGATCACCGCCGTGTCGGCGGTGGCGGCCCACACGCCGTGGCACAGCGCGCCGTCGGCGCGGGCCAGGCACGGGCACCGGTCGGCGGTGTGGCCTTCCCCGCCCCGGCAGTCCGGGCAGCCGGCCAACGGGCGTTTGGTGCCGGGGTGCAGGGGCAGCACGTGCCAGCCGTGCCGCCGGGCCACCCACAGCGCGACATCGGCGGCGGTGGGTTGGGTTGTGGTCATGGCGGTGAGTCCTTTCGGGTCAGTCGAATCGACGGCGGAGGGCGGGTTGGTCGCGCCGGGGATGTGGGATGGTCACGTCCCCGGCGCGACCAGCCCTGTTGATGGGCGCTAGTCGAGTCGGATCACGGCGGCGGTGGCGTTGTCGTGCACCGCGTCGGGGTCGGTCAGGCGCACGGCCAGGGCGTTGTCGACAAGGGCGTCGGCCAGGGCCTGGAGGTCCTCGGCGTGGCGGTCGATCACGTCGGCGATGTCGGGGTTGTGCAGGGGTTTGTGGACGCCGTCGCTGGTGAGCAGCACGAGGGGGGACGGCGGCGTCGCTGCCGCGCAGCGGGGTCCAGGCGATGGTGGAGACGGTGGCGTAGGCCAGTCCGTTCAGGACGTAGTCGTCCATGACGTCCATGGCGTCGGCGAACTGGGCCAGGTGCTTGCGGTCGGCGGTGGTCAGGCCAGGGTTGGCCTTCATGTGGACGATGTGCGAGCGGACGGTTTGCGCCGGGGTCCAGCGGAACAGGCCGACGGTGGGCGACCAGGTCCAGACGGCGGCGTCGCCGACGTGGGCGACCTCGATGCGCCCTCCGGCTTCGACGCTGACGACGGCGGCGACGGCGTTGGGTGCGCCGGGGTAGTCGGGCATGGTGTCGGCGGCGGCCATGATCGCGGCCTGTGCGCCGCGGTGGGCGGCGACGGCGGCGGCGGTATCGGCGGCCAGGCGCGCGGCCCGACACACTTCAACACTGCTGCCGATGCCGTCCACGACCGCTGCCCCGGTGCCGGGCGGGATGGCCGAGAAGGCGACGGCGTCGGCGTTGCGGACGCGTCCGCCGACCTGGGTGGCGGTACCGACGGTGATGGTGCGGGTGGTGCTGCTCATGCGGGTCCTTCCGGTGGTGGTATGTCCGGCCAGTCGGGAGTGGGTGTCAGCGGCGACGCGGCCGGCGGAGGTCGGTGAGGGTGAGGCCGACCTGTTGGGTGACGTGGTCGTTGCCGGTGGCGACGTTGCGGGTGCCGCCGGCGTCGTCCTGGTCGTCGTCCTGGTCGTCGTCGTGGTCGGTCACGTCCTGGTGGTGGCCTGGGGTGGGGCCGGTGCGGGTGGTGAAGCGGGTGGTGGCGTGGTGGACGTCGTGTTGGCTGCCGACGTGCGCGCCGGGGTGGGTGATGTTGGTGTTGCGCGGCATGGGTCCTCCGAAGCCGTGGGTGTCGGTGTCCTGTAGGGACGTCGGGGTTGTGGGGTGGTCGGTGTGCGTCGGCGGTGTCACGTCCTTGCTGTGGCCTGCGGTGTTGTGGTGGGTGGCGGTGTGGTCCCGGCCCTCGTGGTGGTGTGGGTTCGCGGTGTCGTTCTCGGCCCGCGGGTGGGCGGTGATGAGGTCGGTGGTGCCGGTGGCGTGGTGGGCGAGGTCGTGGTGGCGGCGCATCATGGAGTCGTGCCAGTCGGCCCGGCCGCGGCTCTCGAACTCCGGGCGCAGCGCGGCCAGACGCTTGCCGAGGTGGTCCATGTCGGTGGGGGTGAACTCGTTGGGACGCAACGTGGTGCGTTCGTCGTGGTCGTAGAGGGAGCGGGCGAACGGGCTGGTGCTGAACTTGCCGGCGTCGAACGCGGCCCCGTGGTCGATGCCGACCAGGCGGCCGTCGTCGGTCCGGATCCAGTTGTCGGCGTTGCGGTCGCGGTTGGCGATGACGTGGTCGACCAGGCCCAGTAGTCGTCCGTCGGGGCTGTCGCTGTAGTCGGCGGGCACGTGGCGGCCCCCGGTGAGTTCGGTGCCGGATCGGCCGTCCACGTATTCCATGAGGACTTCGGCGGGGGCGGTGCGGTGCACCGCGGCGTAGGGCAGCCCGACCGCGGCCAGCACGTGGGGGGGCGAGTTCCTCGGCGTCGGTCAGCTCCACGGGGTCCGCGCCGCAGTCCTCGGCCTTGGCCCCGTGGCGCTTGCGCACCAACCGGGTCCCGTCCGGGTAGGTCAGCAACTCGGTGTCCGCCATGGAGCCCTCTCCCAGCGGCCGTGCCGACGAGGGCTGGTCGGCGGGCGGGCGCAGCGTCCGGGCCGCTGTCACGTCCCCGTCGTGAACTGCGGTTGTGTGTCGATCGAGGGCGTTTTTGGCGTCTTGGTGGGCGGTGCGGGCGTCGGCGAGTCGTCGTCGGGCGGTGTCGATGGCGGTCGGGTCGCCGGTGGCTTTGGCGTCGCGCAGGGCGCGGCGGGCGCGGGAGACGGCCTGGCGGGTGTTCTGGGTGGATCGGCCGCCGGCGTCGGGACAGCGGCGGCCTCCTGCTCTGCACATGTCACGTCGCCCTTGCCGTGCCGGGGTTTCAGCGCTTGCCCGCCCGGTGGGCGGCGTCGCAGTCGGGGCAGACGGTGTAGCCGCTCAAGCGGGGCAACAGGATTCGGTCCCCGCCCTGGTAGCGCCGGCCGCACAGGGTCGTGGTGGTGCCGTTCCACCAGCTCTTGCGGCCCCGGTGGACGAACTTGTCGGCGTTGCCCATGACCAACCCTTCGTGACTTTGTGTAACAGTGTGTGGATGTGCGGGGGTGATGCGCGGGCGGTGTGGCGGAGTGCCGGCGCGTGGGTGTCCGGTGGTGCGGGGAAGGCGGCGACCGGGGAGGCAGAACCCCGGTTTTCGGGGGTTTCGGCTGGTCGCAGCCCCGTGTTGTGGATCTTCCCCCACTGTTGTCGTGCCTGGTGAGGGCGGGGAAGTTGGGTGGGGAGGCAGGTGGGGGAAATCCCCCGGTTCGTCTGCTCCCCCGCCTGCTTCCCCGCTGCTTCCCCAGGGTCGGGGCGGGGTTCTAGTCCTCGTCCTCGGCGTGGTCGTCGGTGTCCGCGCCGTTCTCCATGTCACGCATCGTGATGGCCTCGGCCACGTCATTGGTGTCCACGGCGCTCTGTCCGCGGTCGCGCTTGACGATGGGCACGCCCACCTCGGCCAGGGCGGCGGCGAGGGTCTTGCTGGTGTAGTCGCGGTAGTGGTCGGCGCGCAGGTCGATCAGGGCTCGCAGCACCTCGGCGGTGCGCAGGTGCTTGTGTCCGGCCAGGACGCGGGCCAGGTCGGCGAGGAAGTCCACGTCCTCCGGCTGGTCGTCGTCGCTGGTGGGGGCGGGGACGTGACTGTCGCGCAGGTCCGTGGCGCGTTCGGTGACCTCGGCGAGTTCGGCGGGGTCGAGGTAGAAGCCGCGCAGCAGGCCGGGCTTGGCCATGATGCCGCGCACCATCGCGGTGCCCACGTCGCCGGGGCTCTCGTCGGTCTTGGGTTCCAGGCTGACGGCGGAGATGCCGGCCTTGTAGCTGCCGGTGCCGAGGATGGCGTCGTTGGACTGCTGGTCGCCGATGGCGAAGCACGCCTTGCACGAGGTGACGGCCATGATCTTGCGCGGCAGGGACGCGGTGGACGCCTCCGGGGTGGCGAACATCAGCACGATGCCGTACTTGCGGGCGGCGCTGATCAGCTTGGTGACCAGGTCGGCAGCGGTCTCCCCGTACTCCTCGTCCATGAACAGCGCCTGGCACTCGTCGATCACCACCACCCGGGGCCGCAGCCGCGCGTCCTTCTCGGCGACCTTGCGGTTGACCCTGCGCACGTTGTGTTCGCGCAGCGCCTTACCCCGTGGCCCCAACTCGTCGTAGAGAGCGCGCAGGGTCTCCAGGCAGACCTTCATGGTGTCGCGGTCCGCGCCGGTGCGCAGGGTCCGCAGCCGCGGGGCCATCGGGTCGTAATCGGCGTTCTCGGCCAGCACGAACACGTCCACCTCCACCAACGGGTCCAGGATGGCCCCGGCCACCAGGGTGATGAACAGCGACGACTTGCCCGACCCCATCACCCCGGCGGCGGCGTAGTTCTTCTCGAAGAGCTGTGCCCGCACCACCTCGCCCCGGATGTTGACCCCGACCGGGATCGCGTCGAAGAAGTCCGCGGCGCCCTCGGACTCCAGCAACGGCCAGGACCCCACCGGCTTGGACAGCGCGCCGGGGTCGGCCACCCACAGGTCCAGCACCCCGGCCCGGTCCTTGGGCTCCGAGGGCCACACCTCCACCGGCAGGCGGGAGAGGTTGTGGGCGAAGGTGGTCTTGCGCTTGACGATCTCCTCCACCGGCACCCCGCGCGGCAGCACGAGCTGCATTCGCACCCCGTCGCCGTCCTTGTGGGGCAGTTGCAGCCAGGTCGGGGTGATGCTGCTGCCCCAGCCCTGCTTGAACGCCTGCTTGAGCAGCGGCAGCCCGCCGAGATAGCGCAACGCGGACAGCACCGCGGACTCGTCCACCACGATGTCCCGCCCGTCCGCCGGCACCGCCTGGCCCACCTCGGCGGCCCACACCGGCAGCGCACCCCGATCCCGGCCCACCGGGATGGTGCGCGCGGCCCAAGTGCCCGCCCCGGCGATGGCCCAGGCCCACCAGTAGCCGCCCATCGGGGACAGGTCGGCCACGGTGGCCCAGAAGTCGACCATGCCGTTCCACCGGTCGGTCAGCGACGCCGCGCCGATCACGGTCTGCACCGCGGAAAACCCGAGGAACACCACATGCCCCGACGCCAGCAGCAGCACCACGCCGCCCGACCACCGCAGGATCTCGATGCGCCGTTCCCGACCACGCTGCGCCGCACCCGACCGGCGCCGCTCCAACACCTCCTCCAACTCCCGCAGGACGTGGAAGTCCTCCGCACTCTTGGCGTTGACGCGCAGGGTGGTGATGGCCTGCTCAAGGTCCAGGTGCTTGCGGCGGGCGCGGCGCTCCTGGCGGCGGATACGGGCACCGGCCACCGCGTACCCGGCGTTGCGGCGCACCGCACGGCCGATCGAGCGGGTCCGCTCGTGACGCACCGCCGCGACCACCGCACCGGCGGCGGTGCGGGCCGCGTTCTGGGCCGCCATGCGCCGGTCCAGCTCGGCCGACTCGGCGTCGGTCAACAGCTCCCCGACCATCGCGCCGTCCGTCCCCACCCCGTCCGGGGTCGAGGTGGCGTCCACGTGGCGCACGGGCAGGTGCACCACGTTGGTGCGCTCCCCGTCCTCATCGTCATGGTCGTGGTGGGGGGTGGTCATGCCGTCACCTCCTGTCGGGTGCCGCCCTCGTCGGGGCGGTCGTTGCGGGTGGGGAACAGGGCGCGGTGCACGGCGGCGGCGTCCTCGGAGCGGCAGCGCAGGAACTTGCGCACCTCGGTCTGCGAGGGCCGCTCCGGCAACCTGCCGCCGTCGATGGCCGCACGGGTGCGACCGACGTAGCGCGTGATCTTCGCGGCGTCGGTCGCGGTGGGCGTTTCTGCATTTCCCGACCGGTGCGCGCTGCCGCGCGTGGTGGTGGTCGGGGTGGTGTCGGGCCGGTCGACGGTGGTCGGCGCGGCGGTGGGCGTGGGGGTGTCGGCGCGGGGCGCGGGCAGCGCCGGGAGCGCGGCGAGGTATTCGCCGATCTCGGCGGCCAGGGCGTCGCCGACGCTGTCGATACCGTCGCCGGCGGTGGTGACGGGCAGCCCGGCGACGGTCGTGGGGATCAGTCGGGTGCGGCCGAGGCGGCGGCGCAGCTCGACCAGGCCGGGGCGGTGCACGAGGGTGGCGGTGCCGTCGGCGGCCAGCTCGGCGGCGGCCTGGCGCAGCGCGGCACGGCGCACCGCGTCCACCCGCCGCGCGGCCAGGCGCTGCAACCGGTCGGCGGCGCGCTGCTCACGGGTCCGGCGCGGCTTCACCGGCGGCGCGGTGGCGGCGGTGTCCACGAGCTGGTGCACCACGACCCCGCCCACGGCGACGATGGCCATCACGACGCCGTCGGTGACGGTGCCGCCGTCGGTGGTGAGGCCGTGCAGGAACGCCAGGGTGGCGGAGACGGCGGCGGAGAACCACAAGCCGACCAGCAGCCGCCGCACCGGGCGTCCGGTGCGTCGGGCGGCGGCGAGGGCGAACGCGAACGCCCACATCGCCGCCTCGCTGTAGAGCGGCATGGTCCAGCCCGGTGCGCCGTACAGGTCGTGGCCGAACCCGGCGATCGCCGACCACGCCAGCAGCGCCGGAACGAGGATCACCGGCACGAACAGCAGGTCGATGGTGTGCGCGGACATCCATCCGGCGGCGGCCTTGACCGCACGGGCGCGGCGGGCGCGGGCGGCGTCCTTGGCCGTCTGGGAGAGCTTGGCGGCGGCGGCCTGGTCGGCGCGGCGCCGTTCGGCGCGGGCGGCTTCGTCGGCGCGGCGCTGCTCGAACAGCAGAGCCTTGTCGGCGCGGTCCCGTTCGGCGCGGGCGGCCTGGTCGGCGCGGCGGTTCTCGGCCCATGTGCTCATCGGGACACCTCCAGTCGGCGGGCGGAACGAGGGGATAGCAGTCCGGCGCGGCGGCCGGCGCGGGTGGCGGTGCGGCGGATCAGCAGGGCCAGCACGAGGGCGGGCACCCCGACCACGACCAGGACGGCGGTGGGGTCGGTGGTCTGGGTGATCACGGCCCACTGGGCCAGGCCGATCAGCCCGGCGACGGCCAGCAGCTTCCACAGCACGACCACCGCGACCAGGGCCAGGGCGGCGACGAGAAGCAGTAAAGGCGTGGGGATGGTCATCGGGCACCCCCGCACAGCAGCGGCGTGGCGGTGACGGTGGCCTGGCCCAGGACCATGCACCGCAGGTCCAGGTCGTGAGGCAACACCGGCGGCTGCCCGAGCAGGGCGGCCCCGACCGCGACCAGGAACACCCGATTGCAGGCGTCGCTGCCCTTCTTGAACAGCGGTGCCTGGTAGAGCAGGTAGGCGGCGTTCCACCACGCCGTGCGGTCCCAGTAGGTGGCCGACGCGAGCATGGTCATGGCCTCGGCGAACAGCACCTGCCGCCACTTGCTGTCCGCGGTGACCGCGTACAGCGGCTCACCACCGGTCTCCACCTCGGCCGTGCCGCGTCGGGCGGTGACCCGCACGGCCAACCGGTGCGCGACACCACGGGCGGAATGACCGCGCACCAACATGTTGCCCGGCACGGTGCCGCCGGTGACGGGCAACGCAACCTTGTTGTACAGCCAGTCGTCGTGGGGTGCCTCGACGGCGAAGCGGCGCAGCGCGGCCTCCCCGTAGACGGCCATCACCCGGCTGGCCGGGGTGTCCTGCCCACCGAGGAACGTGCGGGTGGACTCGTCCCAGCGCGACCCGCGCCGGAACCGCCCGACGACGCCCAACCGGTCGTAGTTCGGGCCGGCCTCGTCCAACATCACCGCGAACCGCCCAGCCGCCGGACGGTTGGCACCCTCGTAACGGGCGTCCTCGGTGGACGCGGCCACCGACCGGCGCCACAACACCACCGCGTCGTAAGCCGCGTGCAACGCCGCCAACCGTCCGCCCACGGTCAACCCCGCCAGGCCGGGGGCGACGTGCTCGTGCACCTGCCGCGCGGCACGGGCCTGCTCCTCGGCGAACGCCCGCACCCGCGCCTCGTCGGCGGTGCCGCGCAACGCCAGGTGCGGCGTCGGGAAGTTCTCGGCGCAGAAATCGCTGGTGAACTGGTGGTCACTCATCGTCGGCCACCCCCGCGCGCTGCCGCTCGACCAGCCGAGCATGGTCGCGCAGGTAGGCCGGGGCGTCGTCCCAGGACCGGCCAGGGTGCGCGGCCTCGAAACGGGCGCGCGCGGCGGGCTCGACCCGCGACATTGCTGTGCCGTTGGTGGTGGTGCGTGACATGCTTCAGCTCTCCTGACCCGCACCTATGGGTGCGGTGTTGGGGTGGACCGGACCGGCGGCGGTCTCTTGCCGGAGTGGGCCGCCGGTCCGGGCGAAGTCAGTGCGCGAGGGTGATGCCCTGGACTAGGAACAGCTCGATGGCGTCGGTCAGGACCTGGTCGTGGTCGAACGCCAGTGGCCCGAAGTCGGTGGCCAGCACGGCGGCCACCGGCCACCAGCGGGCCTGGCGGGCGTCGTCACCGCCGACGGCGGCGGGCATGTGGTCCAGCACCGCAGCGAGCGCCACCGACACGACACGGCCACGCGGGTCGCGGTTGGGGGTGTCGTACACGCCGACCTGGTCCAGGTTCCATTCCTCGAACGCCACGCCGGTCTCCTCGTGCAGTTCGCGCACGGCGGCGGCGGAGAAGGTCTCGGACGGCTCGACGTAGCCGCCCGGCAGCGCCCACCGCCCCCGGAAGGGCGGCTTGCCCCGCTCGATCAGCAGCACCCGCCACACCCCGTCCTCGTCGGCGGCGAACAGCAGCACATCGGTGGTGATGGCGGCGTTGTTGTCCTTCACAGCGGTGATCTCCTCAAAGGTGTTTATGCGCATGGGAAAGCACGAACGAATGGTCAGGCGACGGCCGGTTCGGACGCGGTCAGGCGCAGCACGTCGGCCACCACCACGTGCACCGGATCGGTGCCGGGGACCAGGGCCAGGCCCAACGCGGCGGCGGCCCGGTCGACCTCCTCACCGGTGAGGTAGTCCCACACTTCAACCAGGGACGTGCCCGCCGACGTGGACACCGGCCCTTCCGCCGACACCCGCACGTAGTCGCCCACCGGGTCGAACAGCAGGTGCGTCAGGCCCAACGCCCGCGCCGCCCGCGCCACCTGCCCCACCGACGACTCCCAGGGCAACGACCAGCTCATCTGCAAGCGGATGCCCTGATCGCAAGCCGGGTCACGGGTCACCCGCACGGCCACCGCGCACACACCCGCCAACGCCTCGGCGTGCTCGGTCAACAACGCCGCGACCACCGCCGCGCGGTACGCCATCGTTGCCATCACGCGGCCTGCTTGACCGCGGCGCGAGCGGCGGCGCGACGCGCCCGGCGACCCCGCGCCTTGCGCTTGCCGAACACCGGGTCCGGCATCACGTTCGCCACCGTCACCGGCCGCACCGGTGCCGCCAGCTCGGCCACCGCCTGGTCCAGCGTGACGCCGTACTCCGGGGTGATGCCCTTCAAGGCGCGGGCCAGGATGCGCCGGTTACGACGCTCCCGCGCCGAACCGTCCACCAACGCCGACGACGGCCCGGCCGCCGCCGCGATCTCAACCGACACTTGCTGGTCCAGCAGCGCCAGCGCCGCCCGGGTCAGACCGTCCGGGTAGTTGCGCGTCGTGCTCATGAGTCCTCCGCAGTATAGAGGGTCTAAACCCTCACTTCATCCTGCAACCCCTGCCAGTTGAGGGGGTCTAAACAGACCGTAAGAGTGCGGTGCACTGTCTGTCAAGGGGGTCTAAACTCGGTAGGCATGACGACCTCAACGCCAGACGAGTTCGAGTCCGTGCGAGTGGACCCTGACCCAATCCGCCGCGGCAAGCGCGCGGGGGAGTTGATCACCGTCTACCAGCAGCGGGCCGTCGAACTGGCGCGCCTCCGCAAGGAGGCCATTGAGGAAGCACGCCGATCAACCGACATGACTTTTACCGAAATCGCCAGCGCACTTGGCATCACAAAGGGCCGTGTAACTCAGATTCGCAATACCGCACCTGCACCCGAGCGTGCTTTTTTCGGCGTTGGCCCCATAGAGGTGGCGTTGCCTGGACGACTGATAAGGGAACGCGGCGATGTAGTCATCGCATCGGAAGACGACACGGCAGGGGCATACCTGATGGCCGAGCTGGAAAAGCTGGCGTTCGTCGTCGCGGATCGCGTGATCATTGATCCTCGCGGAGAGTGGGAGCCCAAAGGTGACGCCGTGGTCATCTGTGGCCCCGCATCCGCTCACATCGGAAAAACACTGATGTCGGCCGACCCGGTTCTGACGATGTCGCTAGGAGACAACGTTCAGTGGCACATCATTGACCAGACGACAGGAGACCGTTTTCTGTCACCAATGGACGAAGAAAACCCGACAAGGGCCGACCATGCTTATATCGCGCGCCGCAAGCTTGGCTCTCGCATTGTCGTACACATTGCAGGACTGCACGCTTTGGGTTCAGTAGGCGCTGTCCATTACCTCACGGCATCGCTGCACGAGTTGTACACACAGTACGGCGACAAGCAATTCAGCATGGCCATCACGACCTCCTTCGACGGTCTAACACCAAAGGAGATCAACGTGCTCGTCCCCCCACAGGTGTGGTCCTAATGTTCCGAGGTGCGATGTTGCCTAGCGGCAGCGGGGCGGGCCAGGATCGCTGGCAGACAGTTGGAGGTGCCGCCGTGGTTCTAGACGGGGCTTCCAGCTTCACACCTGCGCTCGTTGACGCGCAGGAGTACGTGGACCGTCTATTGGCATGCATTGCGCAGAGCTTGGCGCACGATCGCACGAATCTTCGACAGGTGGTTGCCGACGGCATCCGCCGGACCGTTGAGGAACTGAAATTGCCCCCTAAGGCCGGTCCGTCGTCTACGGTCCTGGTGGCAAGCAACGACTCCGCTAGGCTAAAGATTTTGGCTCTAGGCGATAGCACTGCCGTCGTTCACACGACGGACGGCCGCCTTCACCGGATTACAGATGACCGGTTGTCGACTGTAGGAATTGATCACCGAAAAACGTATCAGACTCGCCTTAGCTCCGGAAGTGGATACGACGAGACACATGGGGAAATCCTCCGGGCCCTCCAAGAGGAAGAGTTGGAGTGGCGCAACCGGCCTGGTGGGTATTGGATCGCGGAATCCGACCCGCAGGCAACGAACGAAGCCGTGGAGCGCGATTTTCCCATCGAGGAAGTTGAATGGTTCATTCTTGTCACAGACGGCGCACAAAGAACGATAGACCATCTCGGCATCGAATGGAGCCGGGTCGCACGCATGTCCACCCCAGAGTTGGAGAACCTCCTCAAGCGGTTGCATCGGTGGGAAGAGACGGAAGACCCGACAGCGGCACTACTTCCAAGAGCAAAACTGCACGATGACAAGACAATCGTTGTGTGGCATCCGCTTGTGCGGCCCGAAGTTCACCAGGCTTGATATCCCGGCACCCGTAAAGATCGAGTCGAGTCAGTTGCCTTCGCGCTGCGCCATGCGACGCAAGTCTTCCTTCAGAGCTTCGATCTTCCACCGTGCCTGACCGCCCGCAGTGACCAACTCCGGCTTGACCAGACCGTTCGCCCACCACCGTGCGAGCGTCGCGCGGGACACGCCGATGGCCTGGGCGGCCACGCCCGTGCTGACCAGCTCGCTTCGGGACACACACTCACCCTGATGGACCACTCGATCCAGATGCGTGCAGGTGAGACGCTTATCCCAGATTCACCGAAGTAGACTGATGCGACAGTTGCGACGGATGACGGCTCGGTTGCAGGGGGTTGCCAGTGGGATTCAAGATCACACTGACTGAGGACCAGGTGTCCCAGATGTGGGTCTACCTCGCGCGCTGCGTCAACGAGGTTGAGAGCTACCTACGCGACGACGACATCACGGGTGCGAACGCGTTCATGGACCAAGTACTGAAGGAGGCGGGCAAGGGCTGCCATGACCTGGTCCTGGACACGACGGCCAGGCTCAGGGGGCAGACAGGCTGGCGAACGTTCATCCCTCACGGGTAGCAGCCGATACGGCTCCCTGAACAGGTGCGACAGGCCAAGCCGTTTCCCTACTTCTACGTTGCCTGACCTGCGGTAATAGCAGTGCGCGCCCATCGGTTGCGGCGAGTGTCAGCAGGCCCTGCTGGCTCGCGGGTGTCTTGTGGATGCGAGGAGTCGGGAGAAGCCGCGACAAAATGAATGAGAATCCGGCACATGCGCGGTAAAGTCCCAGCTCAGGAAGTGTCTTCCCCGCGCACGCGAGGGTGGTCCCGCGGCAGCCGGAGTGCCGGAGTCCATCGGCTCGTCTTCCCCGCGCACGCGGGGGTGGTCCCTCGGCGGCCAGCTCGGCGGGCGTCTGCACCTGGTCTTCCCCGCGCACGCGGGGGTGATTTGACGAGTACACAGGGGAGCGTAAAAGTAGTCCTCAAGAACAAGATCGCTTTACTGTTCATGCTGGTAAAGCGCTCGATACAACTAGTAGTCGCATCACCCTCCGGAGGCGATGCTGCCCTACTCGGCCAACGGCGGGACTGCACGGACGACGGCCACGCCCTACTACCCCGCGCGGAGATAGTAGGGCCGTCCTGCCGCATGTGAGCCTCGGCGGGTTTGATGCGGGTTTCAAACCCGCCGTCTCAGTCAAACCCGCAGCCAAACCCGCAGCCCATCGGTGCAGGTCAGAGCCTACGTCGTCTGTCTCCTGCGGGTTTGCGGGTTTGTTTTCTGATCCCAAGGAGGTGAAGGGGTAGTAGTACGTAGGTGCGTCGAGGAGGGCCCCGGACAGCCTGCCGAAGGTGGTCGAGGCCGCAGAGGACCGCACAGGACGCCTTGAGAGCCCCGTAGCGGCGACGAGCGCGCCACCCCTAGGAAAGTACATAGGCGGACGCCGACGCAGGGATCCCTGCCCATGCCCTCAACATCGAGTCACGTCAGTTCTCTTCGGCGCGCCCCGTCAAGCCCTTCGGTCCATTTCGGACGATGCTGGTGGAACCACCCGTTTGCCCAATGGCTGCCCAAGTTGCCCCTGCCAGGGCCGGACAGCGGCACGTCTGCGCAGGTCAGAGGCGGTATCGAACATGCCAGCGAGCGCGGTTTCCCAAACCGTATGTCGCTTAGACCGACCTGGCAGTCGGTAGACGTGAGGGTCAGGGCGTCGCGGGAGCGAGCGGACGGCCGATGCACCCGCCTGTGTGCCAAATACGGGTTTATCAGCGACGGACAGATCGGCACCCTCACATGCCAAATTGAATCCTACTTTTCATCTCGTCCACGCCGATATACTCGACATCAATCGCCAGGTTTAGACTCAGGATATTGGGCTTTGCCAATGAACGAAGATCATAGTCGAAAATCACGTTATTCGCGATGCTCAATGACTTCAGTTCAGTCAACCGAGCGAGCGGAGCGATAGTTTCGAACTTCGAGTGCTGTAACATCAAATCCTCGATGAGCGTCATATTGACAATCTCAGTCAGATCTAGTGAGTGAAAATCGGACAGGTTAACGTCCTTGGCCGATCGAAACACTCTAGACGCATGTTCGAGGCTGGATTCATGCTCGCTGAAAAGGATCAGTCTCTCGACGCTGTTCAGTTCCGCCACTCCGGACAACGCTTCGTCTCGATATCCGGAAAACATGACGTACCTAAGCCCCTTGAGTTCCATGAGTGGTGATAGATCCTCTGTAGAATCAAGACCTTCCAAATGTAAAGTCTCCAGTCCTTGATGTTCTCTCAATACGCTCAAGTCATGAAATTTCTCACTGTCCAGATACACCTCCAGATTTTTTAGAGAAGGCAGTCCGGTGATGATGTGGAGACCGCTTTGAGACTCGTGCGGCGGCAGTTGAACCGAAAGCGATGTCAGCGCGCGGATGTACCTCAAATAGGGCAGGTGCTTTCGCGACCGCACGGTCAGAGATCCGTTTTTGAGCGGCGAGTTTGCAAGGACGACCTCCGCGAAGCGTTCTGGATCGAAATATTTCCACGCTAACTCCAACTCTCGATGAACGATCGATCGTGGATCCTGTGCATAGGAAGCCAGCACCGGCAATGCGTCAATAGTCCCTGCCAATGCTGCGGCACGAGTCGTAGCTGCCGCCTTCGCGTCGGACAAGTCCTCTAAATTCGCTGGCAAGTAGTTGAGGATTCGATTGCCAATTGCCGCCAATGAGCGCGTCTCGCTCATGCCACGCGGTGGAACCAGTTTTTCTCGGACAACCGCGTCGATACGAGCACGCACTCCTGCGTCGATATCATCTATCGTCTCCAGGCAGGCCGCTGCTAACAACCGAAGGTGTCGCGCGCTGGCCATTTCTTCTTCAGCCCGGTTAAGGATTCCGGTCAACAATTCGCTAGCTTGCATGGTCGTCGCGTGGCCACAAGCCATCACGATCGTTTCCCACCAAGTGTCCTGGTGTGCATGTGCAATCAATGTGTCTATGTGGTGCTGCTGGACGGCTTCATCAGCTGCCAAATACTCCAGAAATGTCCGGTGCACGAAGTCTACCCGCCCCAAGACGGGTTCACGAAGGACGCCGCTACGCTCAAGCAAGTGGTCAAGTATCGACTCTGGGCTGATTTTAGTGTTCGGCATTCCCGGCAGCTTACGGGTGATGTGGTCGAGAGCCACAGAGGTTGGGAGTTCGACCTTATTGGCCAAAGTGAGCCGCCACGCCAAGTCTCGGAGCAGTACGCGCTTCTCTGCGTCGCCCAAGAGTCCGATGATGCCGCGTTCAGCATCACGCAGATGCAGCAGCATCGCGAGCGCCTTCGCGTACAAGTCCATGCGGTTACGCGGTAGCTCGGAACGATGGGCTAGGTTCAACGCGCATAACATCGCACACAACAGTGGACTGGCAGCAAGTTGGCGTAGGTGCGGGCGTTCCAGCTGCCCTCGTAGCCGGTGTTCCGCGTTGGTAACATCCGCGCCAGAGAGCTCGGCGGCATGGTGCCACCGTTCCACGAAGTCCAAGATGTTGCCGGGCGTCATCGGCTCTAGTGTGACAGTATGAAACTCCTCATTTTTCAACCAATGTCTATCGGTAGCGGCGGTGCGGGCCGTGACCACTACGCGGATTCGAGGGAAGACCGTCAATAAATCTCGCAGCCATGTCTTTACTCCACGCCTTCGAGAAACCGGTACCTCGTCAACGCCATCCACCAGTAACATCGCTCGGCCAGCCTTGAAAAGCCGGCGTGTCCAGCCATCCGGCATGATTTCGGCGATCATGGGCGTGCAGTGGGCAACAAATTTTTCCGGTGCCGGAAGGTCACCCTCTACGAAGGTACGCAGGCGTATGATAAACGGTACGCAGGCGTTCCACTCGGACAGTGGGCCGCTCAACTCGCTGCGTGCGGCTCGGACGGCCAGCCAGTTCAGAAGTGTGGTCTTTCCCGAACCCGCATCACCTCGCAGTAATACCCGCGATTCGTCGCCGATCGCGGACTCCACGGGGACTCCCTCGGCAGCCTGCAACTGTGTCTGGTTGCGTAGATCGACCCAGCGCCCAGGTCGATTCCGCCTCTTACCGATCCTTTGCGGTGAGCTAGGCGATACACGCAGGCTTAGGTAAGCCACGGTCAATGCCAATGTCGGTTGTTCGTTGCCAGGCAAGCCGAGCAGCTCCAACCGGTCGAGATTCGCAGCCAGTTTCTCCGCATACTCCGCTCTAAACTCCTGGTCGCGGTCGACGCCGCGTGGCGCGTAGAGGCTAGTGGACGGCACTCTGGACAGCAGCAGATCGAGCTGTTCAGACTGTGCGGTCATGCGGCTCAATGCCTCAGCCAGGGCGGCAGGTTGGAATGAAGGCAGGTACCGGACAACCTGCACTAGATGGCGACACGCCTGGTCGAGCGCAAGTTCGTGTAGTTCCTCAGCTCTTAGAGTGAGCAGTGCTGTCCGTTTCGGGAATTGCCCTCGTATGCGCTTGGCGAGCACCTCAGCATCCGCATCAGCCGATAGCAATGCTTTATCCGAGAGATCTACATCCGCAAATACATCAACCACGGCGAGGATTGCAGCCTCGGCCTCATGGTTCGGCAAGTCGCCGTAGCGATGCTCCAACACGGGAGCAAGCTGTTCGGCTATTTGTTGGCCGATGCGGTCGACCAAGTTCTCCAGCTTGCGTTTCTGTAACGGGCTCTTCAGTTCTGCCTGCGCAAGCTCTGCCAGCGATGCACCGCGCTCGAACTGCGTTCTCCTGCGCTGCAACCAAGACTTCGCCGCGTGCGTCGCAACGGACGTGCCCAACTTGAGCGCATAACCCTCTAGACCGACGATGGCCGCCACCTCCCAATTGAATAGAGGTATACGTCATCGAGCGTCAAGTGAGTCCGCAAAACGCGCATTCGTCACACTAACGAGACGTACGCGCGGATCTTCGCAGGTCACACTTGTGTGACGATGTACCGCCCACGCAGCGCTGACAAGGGTTATTTCGGGTCGCGTCCCCATCGCCACCGCCATGAGCACGATGACGGAAGCCCGGGTCGGAGCAGCACCTCGACACCACTGCACCGTCCTGGCCAGCCCAGGGGAAGAACCGGCGGGAGCGAACGCAAGACGTTGTCTTCGGCCCTCGACATCACGTCAGATCAGTCCTCTTCGCGCCGCGCGCAAACTCTGGCGCAACTTCTCCATGTCCCGGCGGACGTGACCGTCTGCCGTCACGAACTCAGTGACCAGCGGTTCCGGTGGGCAGACTATGCAACCGGCAACGACCCACCCAAAGGCTGTCCATAATGGACTTACTAGCGGGGCGACTGAGCGACCAACTGCGTGACAATCGAGGTGGACAGATGCATACGCATCCGGACGTCCACGGACGTCACATATGCTTTGAACTGGGGGAACAGGGAGCCCCTGATCCTAGGAACTTTGCTTCGGGACGAAGAGGTCGCAGGTTCAAAGTGCGCAAACTTGTACCGCTCGTGTAGCTACCGCTGTCCTCCCTTGAGCTACAGAACGGGTCTCATGGCCGGTGCCGGTCCGTGGCGTAGACATCGAAGTAGGTCAATCAGCGGCCTTCTCGCGCCAGTGGGCGAGGTTGCCGCGGGTGGTCAGGGTGTCGGGGTGGTCGGGTCCCAGGATGCGCAGGTGGTCGGTGAGCAGCTCGGCGGTTGCCTGGGCCGCCCCGGCCGGGTCGCCGGCTTCACCCCGCCAGGAGGCGAGGTTGCCGCGGGTGGTCAGGGTGTCGGGGTGGTCGGGTCCCAGGATGCGCAGGTGGTCGGTGAGCAGCTCGGCGGTTGCCTGGGCCGCCCCGGCCGGGTCGCCGGCTTCACCCCGCCAGAAGGCGAGGTTGCCGCGGGTGGTCAGGGTGTCGGGGTGGTCGGGTCCCAGGATGCGCAGGTGGTCGGTGAGCAGCTCGGCGGTTGCCTGGGCCGCCCCGGCCGGGTCGCCA